>NZ_VTOW01000003.1:0-600000 GCF_012184425.1 Candidatus Manganitrophus noduliformans | reverse complement strand
GACCGCCGTGTGACTGGCACGGATTGGGGGGGGAGAGCTCACATTCGGCGGAGTCCAGGTCGGATTTCCTGCTGAAGCGCCTGAAGCATTCGATAAGACCCACAGGTCTTGTAACGTGGCCGACTGAGTTTTCCCGCCAAAGACGATCATTCTGTCCGTAGTGGGGTTATAAACCGCGGTGTGGCTGTCGCGTGCCGGAGGGTCGATCACCGTCACCTGGTCCAACTGCGTCCACTTCCCCGGCATCGCGCCGACGACCGCGGAAGGATCGCTTTCGCTGCCGCCTGAAACCGCGGTGACGCCATAGAAGCGGGGAACTCCGTTGCTTAGATTCTCATGGAGGAATGGACTGGTCGCCCCTTCGATCTTATTCCAGGTCGGGGTCGTGGTGTCGGGAGAGGTAGACCAATAAATGTTAAACGAGTCGGCGTTTCCGGAGCTGAGCGCAAAGGTCAACGTGTTCTCACCATCTCCCGGAACAGCCGAGATCGACAGGTTGGGGTTCTGCGATCCTCCCCCTCCGGTGCTTCCTCCCCCGAAGCAGTTTGCGACAGTGCAAGCTCCACCGCCGCCCCCCCCGCCGGTGATACTATCCCCGTCGCACGCGGCAAGAAGGAATGTTATTGCCAAGCTGCAAAGAAGAAATAAACCGATCTGCCGTTGAATCGAAACCTCTTTCATTTTACTCCGCCATCGTGAATTTTGATCGGCTGTACACATCACCTTGCCTCTCCTCTCCCCTTTGCATTACCATGATAGAAGATATCGCGACCGAACCTGAGTTCCATTATAACGTATGATGCATGGCTCTACAAACGATCTCTCAAATCTCCGATTACGCCCTCATCGGCGACTCCCGCTGCGCGGCGCTCATCTCCAACACCGGGTCGATCGATTGGCTCTGTCTGCCCCGGTTCGACAGCCCGTCTATCTTTAACCGTCTCCTCGATTGTCTGCGCGGAGGTTATTTCGCCGTCCGGCCGGCGGGCGGCTACTCGACCCGGCGCCGCTACCTCCACGACACCAACCTCTTGATCACCGAATTCCACACCCGAAGCGGCATCGTTCGAATGACCGATTTCATGCCGGCCCTGACGGAGAAAGAAAAGCAGGAGATGATGATTCCGTTCCGCAGCATCTTGCGAATTGTGGAGGGGATTGACGGAAATGTCGAGATGGAAGTGGAATGTTTTCCTCGCCCGAATGACGGACAGTTGATCCCCCAATTCAAACGCCGAGGCCGGGAAGGATATTTTGCCGATATCGACGGGGGACTCTTTCATCTCGCCTCCGATTGCCCGCTGGAGATGAAGCGCGAAGGGCTGTCGGGAAGGTGGACGATTCGAAGCGGGGAGCGATCGGTCTTCTGGATCGCCTATTCTCGGGATGCCCCGGCCGTTTATCCGCGGCTGGACGAACGGGTCGATGATGTGAAGGAGCGTTCCATTCGATACTGGCGAGCGTGGGCCGGCGGCTGCAATTACCGGGGACCCTACCGGGATGCGGTGGTCCGAAGCGCCCTCGTTCTCAAACTCCTCTCCTACGCCCCCTCCAATGCCGTCGTGGCGGCGCCGACGACGTCTCTGCCGGAAGCGATCGGCTTCAACCGCAATTGGGATTACCGCTACTGCTGGCTGCGCGACGCCTCCTTTACGGCGCAAATCTTCTTCCGGCTTGGATTACGAGAAGAGGCCGTCGGGTTCGTCTATTGGCTCACACACGCAACGCGCCTGACGCAGCCCTCATTGAAGGTCGTGTATGACGTCTACGGCCGTCTTGGTAAACCTCAGCGGGAGGTCGAATATCTCGAAGGTTATCGCGGCTCGCGGCCGGTGCGGGTCGGCAACAACGCGGAGGCGCAATATCAGCTCGACGTCTATGGCGAAGTGATGGACGCCTTGTGGCTCTATACGGAGAACGGATGTCGTTTCGACAGGGACATGCAGCGGAGTTTTTGCCGGATGGCCGATTACGTCGCCGATAACTGGAGCTACCCCGACCACGGCATTTGGGAAATTCCCGGGCCGCGCCGGCATTACGTCCATTCCAAAGTGCTCTGTTGGACGGCGCTCGACCGCGCCTTGCGCATTGCCCAAAGACTCGGCCTCTCATGTAATCAGAGGCGATGGGAGCGGGTCGGACGGGAAATCCGCGAGATCATCCTGAGAGAAGGATTTCATCCGGCGCTCGGCAGCTTTACCCAAACGCTCGGAGGATCGGCGCTCGACGCAACCGCCTTTATCTTCCCGCTGGTCGGTTTTATCGAGCCGAAAGATCCGCGACTGAACTGGACGGTCGACGCGCTGGAGAAAGAGCTCGCCCTGGAAGATCTGGTCTACCGCTATCGGATCGACGACGGATTGGAGGGGGAAGAAGGAACCTTCCTCGCGTGCGCTTTCTGGCGGGTGGAGGCGCTCTGTATGCTCGATCGCCGCGCCGAAGCGGCCAGCCTCTTCGAGAAGCTCAGTCGCAGGGTGAACGAGGTCGGCCTTTATTCTGAGGAGATCCGTGAGGACGGACTCTTTCTCGGAAACTTTCCCCAGGCGCTCTCCCACCTTTCGCACATTGCGGCGGCGCTCCGGCTGGCCGATCACAAACTGTAGAAAGCGCCGAGGACCCATCCGAAGGCAAGATGGGCCAGCATCGCCACGGCTGGGGTCTGGTAGCCGTAATTCAGGGCGAGAAATCCGGGAGGCTCCAGAAGCCGGGTGGGGGTAGGGCCCCAGAATTCCGAAGCCATCCTCGGATGGACCCCCGGCAGGAGGGGAAGGACGACGATCAAAACGAACGCCCCGTGAGCGATCCCCATCAGCCCCCCCAGCCACCAGGAGACGAATCCGAACCCGCTGAAGAAAACCGCATAGAGAAGCGAGAAAAGAAACCCGTTGATGAAGTGAACGACCGATCCGATCACCTTGGCGAAATCGCGGTTCGACGTAAACATCGTCCCCAACATGAACGGGATGTCCATCCGAGTATAACCGAGGCCTTCCGCGCCCCGCATGAGGGTCGTCAACAATCCGGTCGCCAACAGCCCCCAAAGAATAATGTCGTTCCAATTCACGATTTCCGCAATCTTTGTTATGATGCGACCTCCGCCGGTTCCAGTTTCACCTTGATCCAACCGGGCTCTCGTTTATCGAAGGCTTTGTAGGCATCGAGCGCCGCATCGAACGATTCATGCTGTGTGAGGACTTCGGTCGGATCGATCACGCCGGTCAGAATCATCTCGATCAACATCGGGATATACTTTCGATGATTACAATTCCCCATGTTGAGGGTCAGGTTCTTATTCATCGCCTTCCCGATCGGGAAAAACCGATCGCTCTCCGGATAGACGCCGATGATCGAAAGGGTTCCCGCCTTCGCCAGCGCGTCGACCGCCCACGTAGATGCGATCGAAGGCGCGTCTCCCGGATGCCAGTTGTCTCCCTGCGGCTGCGGCTGCTGCGCGATCTCCTGGCGTTCCTGCCGGAATTGTTGCTCCCTCTGTTTGAGTTGCTCCGCCGCCGGTCCCTGATGCGGCCGGGAGGCGTCGACGCCGACGGCATCGATGGCGCGGTCCACTCCGATTCCGCCGGTGAGCCGATGAATCGCTTGGACCGGATCTTCCTGATTGTAGTCGATCGGAATCGCCCCTTGCGCCCGCGCCATCTCCAGACGGGAGGGAATCGTATCGACGGCGAAAACCATCCCCGCATCGAGGAGCTTGGCGCCCGCGATGGCGAACTGTCCGACCGGCCCGCAGCCGAAAACAGCGACGGTATCTCCCGGACCGATCTCGGCCAATCGGGCGCCGAAGTAGCCGGTCGGGAAGATGTCCGAAAGCAGAATCGCCTCATCATCGGTCAGCCCTTCCGGCGCGAGAACCAGACTCGAATTGGCAAAGGGAATGCGGGCCCGCTCCGCCTGGAGCCCATTGATCGGCCCGGTCTGCGCCGGCCCCCCATAGAAAGCCGTTCCCGCCGCCGGTCCGTTTGGATTGGCGTTGTCGCATTGGGAAGTATATCCTTCTCGACAGTAGGAACAGTAGCCGCAAGAAATGGTGGAGGGAATAACCACCCGATCGCCGACGCTGAAGTTGCGGACATCGGGCCCCAGCTCCTCGATGATCCCGACCCCTTCATGTCCCAAGACCGTCCCCGGTTTCATCCCCGGCATGGTTCCCCGGATCATGTGAAGGTCGGTCCCGCAGATGGCGCTCGCGACAATACGGACGACGGCATCGTTCGGCTTCTCAATCCGCGGATCGGGAACCTCTTCGTATCGAATATCACCCACACCGTGAAACACAACCGCTTTCATAAGACCTCCTTCTCTCATTACGGACTCGTTGGACCGGGCCGGCTTCTCCCTCACCCGGATCGATGATCTTCATCGACAGAATAGCCTTTCGTCCGAGCGCTGTCTATTTCACTCATGAGATTAATCCGATCGAGCGAGGCGCTTCAGCGCGCCGTGAAATTGGGATTGTCATCCGATTTTCGATCTGATATAGATGGTCCGACATGGTTCGACAAGGAGGAACCGATGAAGATTGCATTTCTGGGATTGGGGATCATGGGGAGCCGGATGGCCGAGCGTCTGATTCGTGCCGGGTTCGAACTGACCGTCTGGAACCGAACACCCGGTAAAGCCGAAGGGCTGAAGAAGATGGGCGCCAAAGAGGCGACCTCACCGAAAGAAGCGGCGGCCGAGGCCGATGCGGCGATTACCATGCTGGCCGATCCGGCCTCGGTCGAACAGGTGCTCCTCAAAGGGGGTCTGCTGGAGGGATTGAAGAAAGGGAGCCTCTACATCGATATGACGACCGTCTCCCCGGAAACGTCCAGAAAGCTCGGCGCCGCATGCGCCGAGCGGGGCGTCGCCTTCCTCGACGCGCCGGTGACCGGGAGCAAGCCGGCGGCCGCTGCCGGCGAGCTCCTTCTGATGGTCGGCGGGGACGCGTCGGTTTTGGAACGCGCCCGGCCGGTCCTGCAGCCGATGTCGAAAAAGATCGTTCATATGGGAGCGATCGGGCAGGGATCGTTGATGAAGCTGGTCAACAACCTGTCGATGGCCGGGGCGATGGCGACATTTTTCGAAGGATTTACCCTGGGAAAACGGGGCGGCCTCTCCGGAGAAGCGATCCTGGAGGTCTTGACCTCCGGCGCTCTTGCTTCTCCCTTATTGCGACTGAAAGGAGAGGCGGTCCTGAAGGAAAACTTCGAGCCGCTCTTTTCGTTGAAGCACATGGCCAAGGATGTTCACCTGGCGGTGGAAGAATCGGAACGAAAGGAATTCGAGGCGCCGATTTCGCGCCTCCTGGACGGTCTCTTTCAAGAAGCACAGGGGAGGAATTTCGGAGAAGAAGACTACGCCGCGCTGATCAAGGTATTCGGCGTGAACGGAGAGAAGAAGTGAAAATTCTATAAAGGGCTATCCCGAGATGATGAGAAAAAGGCCGAAACAACCGTTCAAATCGATCCCGCTTAACACGGCGGATCATCGGATCGATCCTCCCGTAAAACCCTCGATCTCTTTAATTTTATTGCCGTACCACTAAAATTATGCTATATTTCTCCGCCTGTTCAAAGGAGAAGGATGTTCGCAATGCCGACACGCGCGCAGAAAACCGTTTCGACGAAGAAGGGGTCCGCGAAAGGGGCCTTGGAGCAAAAAACGCGAGAGCTCGGGGTGCTTCATCGGATCACAGAGCAGATCAGCTCGAACCTGGAACTCGAGGTCGTCCTTAAAGAAATCGTCGAAATGGTCGTCGAAATCACGCAGGCCGACGCCTGCCTTCTTTATCTCCTCGATGAAACCCAAAAGGAGCTGACCCTTCGCGCATCGAAAAATCCCCATCCGAAGCTGATCGGCCGGATCCGCTTGGAGCTGGGGGAGGGGATCACCGGCTGGGTGGCCAAAGAAAAAAAGATGGTCGCCATCGCCAAAGACGCGTCGGAGGATCCTCGTTTTGCGCTGTTCCATAATCTCCCCGAAGATCGCTACCACGCCTTCCTCTCGGTGCCGGTGATCAGCAAAGGGGAGATCATCGGCGTGATCAACATTCAACACAAAAAGCCTCACTATCATTCGGACGGGGAGATCGCCCTGTTGACCACGATCGGTCATCAGGTCGGCAGCGCGATCGAAAACGCGCGTCTCTATGAAGAGATGAAAAGAAAGGCGATGCAGATCGATACCCTCTCCCGGATGAGCACGATGATCGCCTCCAATCGATACCTTGAAGAGATTCTCAATTTGATCGTGACGATGACCGCGGGAATGATGAATTCGAAGATCTGCTCGATCATGCTCCTCGACGAGCCGAAAGGGGAGTTGAAGATCGTTGCGACGCAAAGCCTGAGCGAAGAGTATCGGCAAAAAGCGAACGTGAAGATCGGGGAGAGCGTCTCCGGCCGGGTGGTGAAGGAGCGCCGGCCGATCACGGTTCTCGATGTCACGGGCGATCCCCACTTCCGATTTCCGGAGTTGGCGAAAAAAGAAGGGCTTTTCTCTCTCCTGTCGGTCCCGATGATGATCAAAGATCGGGTGATCGGGGTGATCAACAGCTACACTTCCAAAGAGCACCACTTTACCCCGGAGGAGATCAACATCCTTCAGACGGTGGCCAATCAGGCGGCGGTCGCCATCGAGAATACGACCCTCGTCCAGCAGTCGTCCGCCATGCAAGAGGCGCTGGAGACCCGCAAAGCGGTGGAACGAGCGAAGGGGATCTTGATGAAGCAGGGGAAGATCTCGGAGGAGGAATCGTTCCGGCTGATTCAACGTCAAAGCATGAACACCCGGAAGACGATGCGGGAAATCGCCGAGGCAATTATCTTGGCATCAGAGATCAAGAAGGGATAATCGCCGGGCTTCCACTCCCCAATCCGCACCGATCAAATCCATCCGACGATATAATAAAACGTATTCTCCAAGAGACGCTGGAGCCAATTCCGGCGGGTCCATTCCGTGGCGCGGATCTCACGCGAGGACTTCAAATCGTCCCAAAACATCCCCTCCATTTTGTCGCCGAAAGTAGCGCCGAGGATCACCACGTTCACTTCAAGATTGTAGAAGAAGCTGAGCTGATCGATGTTGGACGAACCGACAGTGCTCCATCGCCCGTCGACGACCGCCGTCTTGGCATGCAAAACCGGTCCTTCCCACTCAAAAATACGGACCCCCCATTTCAGAAGCCGGCTATAGAGGGCGCGGGTGGCATAATCGATGATCCGGACATCGGACCGCTTGGGGACGAGGATCATCACCTCGACCCCCCTTCGACAGGCTTTCTTCAGTGCGGTCAAAAACCAATGCGGGGGGACGAAGTAAGAGTTGGTGATGCAGACTCTTTTTCTGGCGCGAAGGATCGCCCTGAGATAGGCCTTCTTGATCTGATTTCGTCCTCGAAGACCGTTCGATGCAACAATCGACACCCCCAGCCTTCCCGAGGAAGAGACTTCCGGATAGTAGGTTGTATCGGGTTTCAGGCGCCTTTTTTTGTTCTTAAACCAGGTCGTGAGAAAGATCTGTTGGAGTTTTAAAACCGCCGGCCCTTCCAGCTTCAAATGGGTGTCGCGCCACCCCCCGCCCCCTTCCGCAGGATCGGCGTATTCTTCTCCAATGTTGATCCCCCCGACGAAACCGCAGCGGCCGTCCACCACCAAGATTTTTCGATGATCGCGCCGCTTCAAGTTCCACTTTAGGTTCCACCCCCATTTCCATGGAGCAATCGGGTGATACTCGAAGAGTTCCACTCCCGCCTCTTCCATAAAACGGAAGAGCGCTGGGTCGGTGGTCAGTGAGCCGAGAGAGTCATAAATAAGTTGGACGTAGACCCCTTCCCGTGCTTTTTCGGAAAGGGCTTCCGCGAATCGCCATCCGACACGATCGCTCCGGAAGATGTAGGTCTCCAGATGGATCGTTTCCTCGGCCTCTTTGATTGCTTTGAGCATCTCCGGAAAGATTTCGGAACCGTCTTTGAGAATCCGAACGTTGTTCCCGGAAATCCAGGCGGGCCGCCTCGGTTTGAGGAAGGTCGATAATTTCTGCATGCTTTATTTTAACATAGTCAACATCCTCAATTTAAGCTTTCATTTCATAGTGATGAACCAAATCGACAAACCCATGCGACTATGTTAAGATACTTTTCAACGATGCAAAGGATGGAAGATGGACGCATTTCTTTTAGCGGGCGACCGCGGGGCAAGTCACCAGATCCTGGGAACGAATAAGGCCCTCCTGAAATTAGAGGGATACCCTCTCTTCATTCACGTTCTCAAGGCCTTGGATGAAGTGGCCGAAATCGATCGCATCTATCTCATCGGTCCCCAGAAAAAGATAATGGAAGAGATCGAACGGGCCCTGCCATATACCCTCTTCTCCAAAAAAATCGAAGTTCTTGAACAAAAGAACAGTCTCATCGAGAATATCCTGGCCGCCTACAGCCATTCCCTGCCGGGTTATCACGACGGCGTGGACATTCATCGGCTGAACCACGGCGATCCGCCCGGCCTCTTCCTCCCGGCCGATATTCCGCTGATCACACCCGCTGAAATTCGGGAATTCATCTCCAAAGCGGATATGGAAAAATCGGATTACTGCCTCGGCGTCACCCCGGAGGAGGCCCTGGCCCCCTTCTATCCGAAAGCAGACCAGCCCGGGATGAAGATGGCCTACGTCTACACACGCACCCAGGCGTATCGGCTGAATAATCTCCATCTGGCGCGGCCGCTTCGCATCGGAGCGGGACGGGACATTCAACAACTCTACGATCATCGCTACCAGAAATACCTCGGAAATCGAATCCGGATCATGCTTGAAATTTTAAAACGGCCGGGATGGCCGAGCGTCTTGAAATCTTACCTGTTGGCCCAAACGGCCGTTTTCCTCGCGCAGTCCAACCGGCCCGGACTGGCCGCTCTCTTCCGTCGGCCCCTTGCCCTCTCCAGGGTGGAGCGGGAAATGAGCCGCTTCCTGGAAACCCGCTTTAAAGTGGTCGAAACGAATATCGGCAGCGCGGCGCTGGATATCGACGATGAGGCGAGTTATCGAACCCTCTCCGCGCGCTTTCGAGAATGGCGTGAATTTCTCGCGAGGTTCAATCAGGGACAAGGGGGGGGGAGCGCTTGTCCGTTTCGAACGGAAGCATGCGGATGAGGAACTTCGTCATGCGGAGATCGACGCGGAAGAAAACCGCTGAAGGGAAACGCTCGAACGGACGGGGAAAGAGATGGATCGCGCCGCTGATCCTGGCGTTCGGTGTTTTGCTCTTTTCGGCCGAGGCCTATGCCTGGGGGGTCGGGATGCACATGATGCACGGATCGACCCTCCTGCAAAATCTTCAATGGCTGGCAGGATCGTTGGTTCCGGTCTTGCGGGCTTTCCCGCGGGATTTCTTATACGGCTGCGTCAGCGCCGATATCTTTATCGGCAAAGGTTCCAAATACCATGCCGATCATTGCCACAACTGGTCGACCGCCCGGCGGCTTCTCCAACAGGCGGACGATCCCCGCTTGCAGTCGTTCGCGTGCGGCTACATCGCGCACCTGGCCGCCGACATCATCGCCCACAACGTTTACGTCCCGAACCAGCTCTATCTGACCTCCTCCACCACGCGACTGGGCCATATTTATTGGGAGCTCCGCGCGGACGAATTCGCCGATCAAAAATATTGGAAGCAGGTCCTCGATATCCTCTCGGGGGCCAACGATCAGAGCGATCGTTTCGTCCAGGAGATCGTCAAAAAAGACCTGGTCTCATTCGACATGAAGAAAAAGCTCTTTACCCATGCCGTCAAGCTGTATGACTTGGGGAAACGCCAGCAGGCCGTCTCTCTGGTCTCGCGGAACTCGCGTTGGGATGTTCCTCAGCAATATGTCCAGTCGCTCAACCGGAAATGTCTCAACCTGATCGTCAATGTTTTGAACCATCCGGAAGACTCGATCTGTTACCGGTATGATCCGATCGGGAGTCAACGCCTGGCCGAGGCGAAGAGATTGCGTCAATTCTCAAAACGGATCCACCGCAAAGAGCCGACCGACTATATCTTCGATCCGCCCGCGGAGATCGAAAGCTTTTTTTGCTGTCACGCCCATTCCGATGAATCCGCCTCCGTCGGCGCCCTGCGTTCCGACTCCGTCGGTCATATTCATCTTAATAGAGAACCCCTTCATCCATCATAAAACATAAGACGAGGAGACATGGAGAATCGCAGAAAACAGAAGCGGGTTCCGCTCATGACGTTGGCCCGCATCACCCCGCACGGTCTTCAAAAAACGGTCGATGCGATGATTCGTGATGTTTCGATCCATGGAATGGGGGTTTACGTCAAAGGTCCTTACCAAAAGGGGGATCTGCTGCTCGTGAAAATATCAGTGAAGACCGAAGAAGGGAAGGCGATCAACGAATCGCTCTACGGTCAAGTGGTTTGGGCCACTGCACTTGAAGCGGCGGGTCAATATGCCATCGGGTTGGAGTTTCACGATATGGAAAAGAAAAACCCCGCCCTTTATGCTTACATCAAACGCTTGGAGAAACTCCAGAATTAACCTACGACAGAATGCTCAGGGGAAAACGCCGCGCGCCAGCTTGGCGCTGGCGATTTTACGGATGGCGAGCATCAGCGCCGCCATTCGCATATTGACCTTTTCTTCTTGAGCGAGGGTTAAGACCGCGTTGAAGGCGCTCGACATGATCTCCCGCAGCTTTTCGTTGATCTCTTTTTCCTTCCAGAAAAAGTTCTGAAGATCCTGTACCCATTCGAAGTAAGAGACCGTCACCCCGCCGGCATTGGCCAGGATATCGGGAATTAAAAAGATTCCTCGATCTTGAAGGATGAGATCGGCCGCGGGGGTCGTCGGCCCGTTCGCCGCCTCCGCCAAAATAGTGCATGAAATCCGCCCGGCGTTCTCCTCCGTGATCTGGCCCGAGAGGGCGGCCGGCACCAGGACATCGCAGGGGAGCTCCAGCAACGCGCGGTTCGTGATCGGCTCTCCGCCGGGAAATCCCTCGATAAACCGGCTGTGCGAGAGATATTGAAGCAGGGCCGGGATATCGAGCCCCTTCGAATTGTAAACACCGGAGCGGACATCGCTGACGGCAATGATCTGACACCCTTCTTGATGAAGGACCTTCGCGACGTTCGATCCGACATTCCCAAACCCCTGAACAACGATCTTTTTCCCTTCCGGTCTCGTTCCGAGATGATTAAACGCCTCCATGATGCAGTAGACCACGCCGCGGCCGGTCGCTTCGATTCGCCCGAGGGAGCCGCCGATGACGATCGGCTTGCCGGTGACGATTTCCGGGATGGAGTAGCCTTTGAACTGGCTGTAGGTATCCATCATCCAGGCCATCACCTGCTCGTTGGTGCCGACATCCGGGGCGGGGACATCCACATCCGGCCCGATGAACTGGATGATCTCCGCGGTATATCGCCGGGTCAGCCGCTGCAGCTCGTTTCGCGAAAAGGCGTTTGGATCGCAGCTGATTCCTCCCTTGGCGCCGCCGAAGGGAAGGCCCATCAAGGCGCATTTCCAGGTCATCCACATCGCCAGCGCACAGACCTCGCCGAGATTCACATCGGGATGGTATCGAATCCCTCCTTTGGAGGGACCGAGGGTATTGTCGTGATGGACCCGATAGCCGTGAAACACTTCGATGTGTGAGTCGTCCATTCGAATCGGAACGGAGACCATGATCGCCCGCTTCGGCACCACAAGACGCTTCCGGACGTTCGGATCCAGCTTAAGCTGGTCGGCCGCCTGGTCAAACTGCGTCACCGCCATCCGGTAAATGGGGGTCATATATTCCGGCTCATGCCGTTTTTCTTGTTCGATGTCCATCCTGCTTTGTCCCCGGATTGAGTGAGGGTCCGACCAACGCGGCGGGCCGACTTATTTTTGGTTCGAAAAAAAACGGGGAAGGTCGCGGATCGAGATCATGCCGATCAGATCTCGAATGGAGAGGATGCCGATGATCTCTCCTCTCTCGGTCACGGCCAGGTGCCGGACCCCCTTCGTCGCCATAATCTCGTTGGCCTCTTGAATCGTCCGGGAGAGGTCGATATCGAGAACCGGCGTATTCATGATCACCCCGACCGGGATTTTGGAGGCGCTCAGCCCGTAACCGATCACCTTTCGGACCAGATCGGTCTCGGTGATGATTCCGACGTACCGTTTCTCGTCGACGATCATCAACGAACCGATTTTCTTCTCATCCATTTTTCGCGCCGCTTCCTGGGCCGTCGCAAAGGAGTCAATCGTTTGAATATCGCGACGGACTAAAACGGTCAACGGTTTGACGATATCGGTCATGGCGTGCAGGGGGCTTTTCTTGTCGTTCGAGAAATACCGGACCAGGTCCCGGACGGAGATCATCCCGATGATCTTTCCACTTTCTGAGACGGCGAGATGCCGGATTCCGTTCAGATGCATCAAATGATTCGCTTCGATCGGCGTTTTTTCAACGTCGATGTCAAGCAGCGGCACGTGCATGACGGAGCGGGTCGGGGTCTCGGGGGAAACCTCCTTGGTCAGCCCTTTCCGGACCAGATCGCTCTCCGTAACGATGCCGATATATTGTCCCCCGTCTTCTACAAAAACGGAGCCGATTTTGTACCGTCGCATCATTTGGGCCGTCTCGACCAGGGTGGTCGTCGGACCCGTCTTTTTTATGTCGGAGTGAATCAGCTCCCTCAATGACATCTTGTCCTCCTTCAGGCAATCGTCCGGAATGATATCTAAATGTCCCTATTCTGTCAACCAAAGGACCTTAGCGCATAATCACTTGATTGGGAAGAGATTTCAGCGAGAAATGCCTCGTGTTTTCCAGTACCGACTTTATTGACACCCACCGAATCGTATGTTAGACTCAGCCGGAAATTTCTGCTGCTTTATCTATATCTTAAGGAATGATTCCGGGAGGCGCTGACATGGCGGAAACCGAGTTAACCCACTTTAATCAAGAAGGCCGGGCGCGAATGGTCGACGTTTCCGGAAAGGCCGACACCCATCGCACCGCGGTGGCGACCGGCATGGTTTATATGAAACCCGAAACCTTGGCCCGGATTCAAGCGGGACAAATTGCGAAGGGCGATGTCCTCGCCGTGGCCCAAGTGGCCGGCGTCATGGGGGCCAAGCGGACACCCGACCTGATCCCGATGTGCCATCCTCTTCTTCTCACCAATGTCGATATCCATTTTAAAATCCATCCAGCCGAAAATGGGGGCCCGGCCGCCGTCCAAATCAACGCCACCGTCAAAACCTCCGGCCAGACCGGTGTGGAGATGGAAGCGGTGACGGCCGTCTCGGTGACCGCGCTGACGATTTATGACATGTGCAAGGCGATCGATAAAGGGATCAGCTTCGGCCAGATCGGCCTTCTCTCCAAAAGCGGCGGCAAGTCAGGTACCTATACCCGTCCCGAGCCCTTCCCGAAATGATCCAGATCGAGCACCTGATAAAAGAATACGCCTCCGGACGAAAAGCAGTCGACGATATCAGCTTTCAAGTTCACTCAGGCGAAGTCTTCGGCTTCCTCGGCCCCAATGGGGCCGGAAAAACGACCACCATCAAAATCTTGACGACCCTTCTCCGACCCACCTCCGGAACGGTCCGGGTGGCCGGCCATGATGTCGTCGAAAATCCGCTGGCGGTTCGGATGTCCTTCGGGTATGTCGGTCAGCAAAGCGGCGTCGATCCGGCGATGACCGTCCGCGAAAATCTTCTTCTTCAAGGAAAACTCTACCACCTCCCCGCATCTCCTCTCCAGGAAAGGATGATCTTTTTGCTCGATCTGCTTGATATGAAAGGGACGATCGATCTCTGGGTGGGGGCCTTGTCGGGCGGGATGAAGCGGAAGTTGGATATCGCCACCGCGCTGATTCACGAGCCCAAACTCCTCTTCCTCGATGAGCCGACGTTGGGACTCGATCCACAAAGCCGATCCGACCTTTGGAATTATCTCCGCCGGCTGAACCGGGAACAGGGGGTCACCCTCTTTTTAACAACGCATTACCTTGACGAAGTCGATCAGCTGGCCCACCGGGTTGGGATTTTAAATCACGGAAGGGTCCAAACGATCGGAACCCCCGATCAGCTCAAAGACAGTCTCGGCGCGGACTGCGTTCACCTCACTTTCAAACAGCCCCTTTCCGAATCGGTCGTTGCCTCCTTTCGCCAAAAGGAATGGATCAAAGAAGTTATCCGCCAGGAAAACCAGCTTCGCCTCTACCTGGAGAACGGGAAAGGACTTCTTCCCCGTCTGCTCCAGTGTGTGGACGAACTCGGCTTGACGGCTGAAACCGTCGTTTTAACCCGTCCCACTTTCGATGATGTCTTTTTAAAATACACCGGCAAAAATTTCGCGGACGAAGACAAGAAAGAAAACGACTCCGCCGGATGGGGCTCCTGGGGGAAAAAATGGGACAACAATTCCGGCGAAAACGAGTGGGCGAAGAAATGGCAGAAGGAAGGGGAATCGGGGGAGTCGGGCAAAGAGTGGGGAAGCGAGTGGAAGAAGAAAAAAACCGGCTCGGAAAAAGAGTGGGGCAACCAATGGAAGCAGCCGGAACCGAAGGATCCCGCAGCCGATACCCCGGCGAAACCTGAAGAACCCTCCGAGAAAAAGTGGCCGCAAGGGGAGTGGCCCCAGGGCGAGTGGAAGAAGGATCAAGGATGGAACAAAAAATAGTTGTCGCCCCAACATCGACCCCGGTTCCGGCGTCAGGAATGCCGGTGAAATGGCTGGTGGCCGATACTGCAGCCCTCCTCAAAAAATATCTTCTGATGACATGGCGGATGCCGATCTGGACCTTCTTCGGACTGGTCCAGCCGCTTCTCTGGTTGATCATCTTCGGTCAATTGTTCAAGAACCTCTCGCGCCTTCCCGGCTTCCCAGAAGCCGATTACATCCAGTTCCTCGCACCGGGGGTGATCGTCATGACCGTGTTGTTCGGCTCTTCCTGGTCGGGGGTGAACCTGCTTCGAGACCTGACTTTTGGAATCATGGAAAAACTTCTGGTCGCCCCGATTTCCCGGACCGCCATTGTTTTGAGCCGTCTGTTGCATGCGGGGCTGACGGTCGTCATCCAGGTTTTTCTCTTGGTCGGCGTGGCCGCCCTGCTTGGGGCCGGCTTTCCCCGCGGAGCGGGTCTCTTCTGGATCTGGGTTGCCGTGCTTCTCCTTGCGATCGGCTTTTCCGCCGTCTCGAATGCGCTCGCGATGATCCTGAAAAAAGAAGAGCCGTTGGTCGTGATGGGAAACATGTTGACGCTCCCCCTCCTTTTCTTCTCCCCCGCGCTGGTGCCGACCGATTTCATGCCGGTCTGGATGCAGATGGTCAGCCGGATCAATCCGGCCACTTATGGAGTGGAAGCGGTCCGCGCCTCGTATCGGGGCGTTTTTGACGCCTCCTTTTTCATCAGCATGGCGGTGCTCGGCCTGTTTACATTCGTTTCAGTTATCTCAGCCGTTTCCATCTTTAGTCAGGATCGCTCTTAGAATTTTAATGAGGACAAAAGAACAAGCGACATCGTTTTTATTCCTCCGCCATGGAGCCACCGATTTTCCGGAGAATCGATATTATTGTGATTCGGTGGAAGATCCGGCGCTCAATCCGGTCGGCCTGAAACAGGCCGCCGGCTGGCCCGATCGGCTTCAAGGAAAATCGATTGCCGCGCTTTATGTCAGCCCCTCGCGCAGGACGCAAGAGACGGCCCGGCCGACCGCCGATCGGCTCGGGTTGAAGATTGAAACCACGGAGGGACTCCGAGAGCGGACCTTCGGATCGTGGGACGGGCTGACGAGCGAAGTCCTTCAACAACGCTTCCCGGAGGAGTGGTCGGCCTGGAAGAAAGACCCGCTCCATTTCACGCCGGCGGGAGGGGAGTCGCTCGTCGGTTTTGCCAAGCGGGTCGATGAAACGATTCAGACCCTATTAGCGCGCCATGCGGGCCAGACGATCCTCCTGGTGACGCACGTCGGACCGATCCGGATGATCGTCGCCGCCGCGCTCGGGATGGCCCTTGAAAATCAAAAACGGCTCGTGGTCGGTTCCTGCTCGTTAACACAGATTGATTATACGGCCAGTTGGCCCAACTTGGTCTTTTTTTCGCTCCGACCGGAGTGACTCGATGAGGAAAACCGTGAAGAAAAAAATAACCCGAAAAAAAACGGAGAAGAGTAAGGCAACGCCTTCTCGCAAAAAGAGTAAAGAAACCTTCGACCCGATGAAGGTGATGAGCATCAGCTCGGCCTACTGGCAGTCGAAGATCCTCCACACCGCCCAGCGATTGAACATCTTCACCCGGCTGAAGGATCGGTCGGCGTCGGCGTCGGAATTGGCGGCCGAGATACCGGCCGATCCACGCGGATTGGACATCCTCCTCATCGCGGCGACGTCGATGGGCCTGCTCGACCGGAAAAAGGAGAAGTACCGAAACACCCCTTTCGCGAAAACCTTCCTGGTCAGCGGAAGCCCCCGATACCAGGGGGGGATCGTTTCGATGTTCGACAGCTGGTACGGCGCCTGGGGCGATCTTGATCAGGCCGTCCGGACCGGCAAGCCGGTGGTCGACAAACCGCACGACCAGGGCCCGGAAGCGCTCCGGAGCTATATCTATGGAATGCACTACCGCGCCATCGCCCAAGGGGAGCTGCTGGCGCGCAAGATCGATTTTTCGGGAAGACGCCAGTTGATCGACATCGCCGGAGGGCCCGGCACCTTCTGCATGAAGTTCTGCGAGCGAAATCCGAAACTTTCCGCGACGGTCTTCGATCTTCCGCAGACGTTGGAAGTCACGCGCGAAATCGTCGGCTCATTCGGGATGCTCGACCGGGTTACCCTCAAACCGGGCAACTATCTTGAGGATTCTTTTGGAAAAGGATACGACGCCCTGCTCCTCTCCTCGATGTTCAATCAGGAGTCCCCTCAAGTGATCAAAGAGATCTTCCGAAAAGCCTATGAAGCGCTCGATCCAAAGGGGATGATCCTCATCCAAGATCAGATGCTTAATCGGGATAAGACAGGTCCGATGCTGTCGGCGCTGATCGGGGTCAACCAGCTGGTCCATACGCCGGGAGGCGCGGCCTACTCGGAGAAAGAACTCGCCGATTGGATGAAGGGGGTCGGATTCAGGAAGATCAAACCGGTTCCCCTTCCTTCCCCGAGTCCCTTCACCGTTTTAGTCGGAGAGAAACCATCACGCCAGGAGTAACGGTTATGATTCGAAAAACAATCTATATTGTATTGTCCCTTTACATCATCCTGGGGGGCCTTCGCGTCGCCTCTGCGGAAGAGGCGCCCGCTTCTTCCAATGCCTTGGACGGAACCGAGATCATCAAGAAATCGAGAGAATTGATTTACCAAATCGGAGACCAAAAGAACAAGGTGATCCTTCACCTGATCGAGAAAGACGGAACCAAGAAAAAGATTGAGGCCAGCCGCTATTGGAAGAACTATCGGGCAAAGGAAGGTTTGGACAGCAAGATGCTCCTGGTGACCGATTTTCCTCCCGACTCGCGCGGAATCTCTTTCCTCATCTGGGATTACTCCCAGGAGAACAAGACCGACGATCTCTGGCTTTATCTGCCGGCCCTACGGATGGTCCGGCGGATCTCCGCGCAAGATCAGAATGACGCCTTCCTCGGGTCCGACTTGACCTTCGGGGACATGGGACAGCGCCGGCTCGACGAAGACGAGCATAAGCTATTGCGGGAAGAGGGTTATCTCGGCACCCAGACCTACGTCGTCGAGAGCGTTCCGAAGGAGAAAACGAGCATTTACAGCAAAAAGATCTCCTGGATCTCTAAGGACAACTGGACGGTCTTGAAAATAGACTACTACGATCGCAATTCAAAACTCCTCAAAAGACAAACGATCGAATGGCAGTCGCTCGACAACTTTAGTGTTTGGAAAAAAACGGAAGTGACCAACGTTCAGAACGGCCATCGAACCATCTTTGAGGTCAGTGATCTCAAGGTCAATGGGGGACTTGAGGATGAAGATTTTACCGAACGTACACTAAAGACCGGCATACGGAAATAAGGTTCACTCTGTCCTTCATTATGAAGAGCCTCCCGGCGCGGTTAAAAAATCACCGCACGCCGGGAGGTTCACTCTCTCCAGGGCTTTTATCTTCAGGATGTGATCTTCTGCACCGATATCCTCTGCCTTGATTCTCTTGTGTTTAGGTGATTTAGGCAGGCTGACATGATCAAACCAAAGGATACGAAAATGATGAAACGCTATGTTGAGAAAATCGTCGGCCATCCTTACCTGGTCATTTTCTCCGTTCTTCTCATTACCCTTTTCTTCTTCACTCAATTTCGAAACCTTCAGATGATGTTCGATCCAAAATCGATCCTTCCTCAGAATCACCCTTACGTTCAGCTGAATAATAAGATTGAAGAGGCGTTCGGCGGCAGCCGGGTGGTGGTGATCGGTATCCATAACAAGAAGGGGGATATCTTTAATACGGCGACCCTCTCGAAGGTGAAGGGAATCACGGACGATGTAAAGAAGATCGCCGGGATTAAGGAAGAGAATGTCGTCAGCGTTGCAGACCGAAAAATCAAATATGTGGTCGGAACCGAAGATCAGATTGAGATCACTCAACTCATGAATGGAGAGGTCCCGACGACACCGGAGGGTCTTTCCGAGCTAAAGAAAAGGGTTTACTCAAACGATCTTTTCCTCAACAGCCTGGTCTCGAAAGATGGGACGGCCGCTGCGGTGATCGTCGACTTTGGCCCCATCGTCCCTGGAGAGTGGGAAGGGGAGGGAGGCGCCGCAGGGGCAGCGTCCGGAGGAGAAAACTGGCAGCAATGGCAAAAAGGGGAAGGGACCGTCTCGACAGGAGAGCCGAAGCGATCGCAAGCCGCTCCCCAGCAAACAGCAGAGAAAGAAGAAGGGTGGAAGAAGTGGCAGGGGAGTGAATCAAATTCAGCCTGCGGCGCATGGCAGAAGAGTGAGCCGGGAAAGTGGCTGGCCGACTCATTAATCCATTGCCAACTTCAGGACATTACCGCAAAATACAGCGATGCCGACCACCAGATCTATCTCGGCGGGATGCCGATTGTTCTCTCCTATTTCGAGGCCGATTCTTTCAGGATGCTCGCGGTTCTCTTTCCGATCGCCATTTTGATCATCGGCATTCTTCACTATATCGCCTTTCGAACCTGGCAGGGTTTGTTTATTCCACTCGTCACTTCTTTGCTGGCGGTTGCCTGGGCAATGGGGATGATGGGCCTGACCCGCACCCCCCTCGACCCGTGGAATGCGATGACCCCGATCCTTATTTTAGCGATTGCGGCGGGCCATTCGGTCCAAATCTTAAAGCGTTACTATGAGGAATATGAACGGCTCGGCGATTCGAAACAGGCGGTGATCGAATCGACGACGCAGGTTGGATTGGCGATGGTGACCGCCGGCGTGATCGCCTCGGCCAGCTTTGCATCGTTGATTACGTTCAAGCTAAAGACATTCCAATCGTTTGGGTTGTTCACTGCTTTCGGCATTTTGAGCGCCCTCGTTTTAGAATTGACTTTTATCCCGGCCATTCGTTCCGTGCTCCGTCCGTCCCATAAAAAGCGGGTCGCCAGAGGACCCGATCTACTCGATCGGTTTTTGAGCAGTCTTGCTTCGCAAGTGACCGGAAGCGGACGGACGATCATCCTGACCGGCGCGGCCCTCTTTTTTGTCATTTCGGTGATCGGAACGCTCCGGGTTCAGGTGAGCAACAGCAACCGTTCTCAATTTTTCGAATCGACCCTCCTTCGACAAGATGAGCGAGCCCTTAACGAAAAATTCGCGGGAACCTCGACCTTCTATATTCTTCTAGAAGCGCAAAAAGAAAATGCCCTCAAGAACCCAAACGTGGCCCAGGCCGTGGACCGACTCCAGCGCCGTCTGGAAAGCTTGCCGGAGGTGGGGAAAACCGAATCGTATGTCGACTACCTGAAACAGATGAACCAAACGTTAAACGGCGGCGATCCGGCCTTTAATAAAGTCCCGGATGCACAAGATCAGATCGCTCAATTCCTATTTCTTTATTCCGTCTCGGGAAATCCGGCCGATTTTTCCCGATTGATGCGCCCGCAACAGGAAGAAGCGGTGATCTGGGTTTTTCTGAAAAGCGACGATACCCGTTTGGCGGAAGAGTTGATTCAGATCGTCGAACAGGCGGGTGACGCTGATTTTACCCCTCATCAAGTCTCTTTAGGGGTGGCAGGAAGCTCTCCCGTTGTGGTCGCCCTCAACGAAGAGATGATCCGAGGAAAGGCCTTGAATATCATCCAAATAGCCGCGATTACTTTTTTAATGACCGCGCTGGTACGACGATCGCTCTTAGGCGGCTTCTTTGTTATTATTCCGCTCGCCCTCTCGGTATTAATTAATTTTGGTATAATGGGACTCAGTGGGATCACACTCGGGATTGGGACCGCGGCGATTACCGCCATGGCGGTCGGTATCGGCGCGGATTATGAAATTTATCTCATTTTTCGCCTCAGGGAGGAGTTTAAGAAAAGCAAAAACATCGAAGAGGCGATCCGGACCACTTTGCAAACATCCGGGAAGGCGATTATTTTTGTTGCCATCGCGGTATCAGCCGGATATGGGCTTCTTGCTTTTACCGGGTTTTACCTTCATATGGAAGGAATTTTGGTGCCTCTGGCAATGTTGACCAGCAGCCTTGGCGCACTGACCATCCTTCCTGCTTTGGTCATCATTTTTAAGCCGAAATTTGTTTTCGACGGTCAGGAGGTGCCGCTCGCGCTAAAACCGACCGTCAAGTAAAAAAACCGATTCGGCTCCTTTATTTTGGGAGACGTGTAGAGTGAAAGGCAGATGGTTTTGGATTCTCATCATCGCAGCAAGCCTCACTCTTCCTCCGCATCCCAGCTTCGGCCAAGAATCCCGTTTAAGCATCGCCTATACAACTGGCGTTTATCAACCTTCTCTTAAATCCTTAAATAAAATCCTCGGCGATCCTCATCTTGCAATTCTTCAAGATCCTAACTATCTCCTTCCCCGCAACAGACTTCTACCCGCCGAAGTTCGAAACATCGTCGCCCCTGAAATAACCGGAAAAACCAACTACGGCGCAGAGATTCAGTGGGAAGCGACCGACAAGTTTTCATTGGTCGCAACCCTCTCGCTCTGGCAGGGTGAATCGACGGCGGAAGATGTCATTACTACTTTTCTTCGGCAGGATCTTCCTCCCGTTTCGGCGCCTAGAACAGCCGCCTATAATCTTTCCGTCACTCAGATCTGGCTTGGCTGGAAATATAACCTCTATCAAGACCCCGATCATGGGCGCTTTTTCATCAATGTCGGATTGATCGGAATCTCGATCGCCAATCTGATGATCGATTCTGTCGTACGGGTGAATAGCCCCGATCTTAATTTCGCATCGGTCAGTTCCACCGAGGCGGAGGGGATTGCATTTACTTCAAGGATCGGCATCGGGGGGGAATACTTTATTACGTCGTGGCTTTCTTTCGGCGTGAACGCGAATTATGTCATTGGAAGCAGCGCGAAAGTTAAAGTAAAGAAACATTTCCGTTCAAGTTTCTTCGACATTCCTCCCCCGCCACCCGAAACAACCAACCTGCAGAATGTTCCACCTGTCCCCGAAAACGGAGAAACGTTACGCTGGGCTCGCATTGAAACCCAAAACATCAGCGATTTTTGTGATCCTCCGGCAACCACTGAAGGCGGGAACATCGATCCGGATACCTGTTCTCAGCATGGTAGAGGGAATCCAGCGGGTCGACCGCTCGAATTGGAGCTAAACGGTTTTCAAGTTACCGGCATGCTTCGATTCTACTTCTAAAACCTTCCGACAACACTGTAATATGGCCTAAAATTCTTAGTCGAAAACATTGACATACTACTCTTATATGGTATATTAAGTTCAGGTTGAGGGTAAGAAATCGGGAAATAAATCAAGATCGATCTTCAAACCCGGTTTTTTTTGATCGCTAATGATAAAGTTAGCCTATGAATGGTTACGGATATTCAAAGTGCAGAGAGCAAAATAATAGTCAATAAACCGTCTTTGTTATAAGTAAACAGGTGAATATGTTATGGTGGGAAATGCCTTCTTCAGACAAAAGTGTTGTACTTTTTCTGTTGACACGTGATCCCCATTCTCTATAAACTTGACCCGAGTTGCGTGTACATAATTCCCACCAAACTTTATATATTTAAGGAGGTCTGATGAATCCCCTTGTTGACAGCTATAAGAGGACGGTTTCTTACATGCGAGTTTCCATCACCGATCGCTGCAACCTTAGGTGTGTTTACTGTATGCCGGAGGAGGGGCTGGAATGGACTCCGACAGACGAAATACTGACTTATGATGAACTCACACGAATTATCACCGTCGCTGCAAAAAGGGGACTTCGGAAGGTGCGTATCACCGGAGGTGAGCCGCTTGTGAGAAAGGGCGTCGTTGGATTTGTAGAACAGTTAAGTCGTGTTCCGGGGTTAAAAGAATTGGCGTTAACCACGAATGGAGTCTTCCTTAAGGAACTTTCAGCCGACTTATATAAAGCAGGATTAAGAAGAATTAACATCAGTCTTGATTCGCTTAACCCAAAAACCTTTGCTCAGGTCGTTCGCAGAGACATCTTCCCGAAAGTCTGGGAAGGGATCGAAGAGGCGGAGCGCGTCGGGTTCGAGCCGATTAAAATCAACTGTGTTCTTCAGCAGGGGGTGAATGACCACGAAGTCATGGATTTTGTTCGACTCACGTTGCGAAAACCTTACCACATTCGTTTCATCGAATATATGCCTTGCGCAAATTGGGACACTTGGGTAAAAACGTACAAGCCGTTTTCTGCAGTGGTTGATGAAGTTGAAACACAATTCGGAAAATTGGTTCCTGTTGGCGGTTCCAATGAAAATGACAATGGGCCAGCTGAGAATTTTAGGATTCCCGGCGCTCCGGGCGTGGTCGGCTTTATCCATGCCGTGAGCCATGACTTCTGCGATACCTGCAATCGCGTTCGATTGACAGCAGATGGGAAAATTCGGCCCTGTCTCTTTTCTGAAATTGCCGTCGATTTTCGTGATGCTCTTCGAAACGGTTGCAGCGATGAAGAAATAGAAGGACTCCTCGACCAGGTCCTCTATGTAAAGCCAGAGTATCATGAGCTGGACATGCTTCCGGAAGAGAAAAAACTGACCACGATGGTCAACTTAGGCGGCTGATTCCGTCCCAGTTGCTTCGTTAGTTAATTTTCGGAAGCATTCTCCTGCAATTTAGGAGAAAGCGTGCGAAATGATCTAACAAAAACGTCTGCAATCAAGGGTCATTATTCTTATGTTGGGAACCTCCTTCTAGCGTTACTTGGGGTTTTCCTGCTTTTACCTGAAAAGGCAGAGGGTGTCTGTAATCTGATCGGCTCCCTTACAAAACCCGATAGTGTGACCCAGACCCGCTGCACCCAGATGCGGACCACTCCCACTGATCGCCTCGCACCTGGTTTTGATCCCTCGAAACTCCTGACACACAGCTTCCCAGGAGAGATAGGGGGGACCGCTGCAATCGATAGCGCCCTCGAGCTTTTCGTTGTTCTCGGTCCTGGAGAGATCACAGGAAATCCGTTCGGCCAATTGCTTGATAAGACCAGCACCATCTGTAGCGAGATGGGTGGTCCGATCGGACATGAATGCCAGGGTCTAAATAATATCAGCCTGGGCCTTGCAAAATTTAACACGGCGACACAAAAAGATATCCCGCCAAGCACGGGGCCTTGCTTCGATACAGGTCCCGATCCAGACGTAGAAATCACGGCGTCAAGCAGCCCGAGCAGTTTCAGCAATCCTCCTCCACACGCCCAGATCGACTGTCCCTCAAATAACACGGCCGGCTATCTTTACAATAATTTCACGACGCAGGGAGATTTCTTCCCTTTCCAGCTAATCCATGTCGGCTTTGATAGCATTATTAGTTTCGAAGCGGTTCCCGGTGGAGCCACTTCCCCGAAAACACTCGTCCCCTGCACGGCTCCTGCCGGGTGGACCTGCGTCAACAGCAGTCAGACGGTGGAACAAGTGACCGGTGTGTTCAATGACCTGGGCACAGGATCTTTCGACGCTCCCGGCGCAGGGGACCAAGTGGTTGTCAACAATGTGGCCGCATGGTCCGTACAAGCCAAGGGTGATTTAAAATTTACCTCTCCAACGATTGCATGGACACAACAAATCACCGATCCTGATTTCTCCGGCGTTGCACTGGAAGGGTTCGATGAGTTGACATCCGGATCATTTACATACTGTCAAGGATCGCATGCCCCTGGCGGACCGTGTGAGGCAAGCAACGTACCCGAGACATCATATACTTCCGGCGACAGTCAACGAAACGGGACCTTTAGTACCCTGGGAGGAGATTGAATGAATGCCTTTGAGAAATTCACTTCTTCTCCTTTTCCTTCCTCGAATCGACGAAAGAGTGGATACTCTCCCCGCGCCATAGCCACTTTTCGGGTCCTTATCCTTTTCGGATTTACACTATGGATATTTTTAGCTTCTGGACAGCCTGCGAATGCGCAGGAATTCGTCATTTTCACTAAAACTCAGGATCAACGTTTCCCGGCTTGTAGCTCCGCCTCTGAAGCCCAATGCGAACGCTTTAACTCAAGTCAGCCGGCTTGCACCATCAATATTTTCAGTTGTCGTGGGTACGACCCAACACGGAACATCAGCTCCGGCTTGACCACACCGATAAACTGTCCCGACCCCCAAACAAATTGTCCTGCTCCCGCCGATGGCGCGCTCGAACTCTTCGTACACTTGGGACCGGGGGAAGCAACAGGCAATATGCATGGTCGAATACAGGGGGTGAATGGAAGCATCTGTAAAGAGATCTCATCAACGGATCCTTCCAGCGAACTTTGTGCAGGAGTGGGAAACCTTAACCTGGGTATTGAGAAATACAATCCGAAGAGTCAGGACGATAACGCCCCTTGTGTCGGAATTTTTAATGCCTCCTCTCCGACAGGAACCGGAGATCCGAATCCAGCCGAAGATTGCACGAACCCTACCGGGAATGGAAGCAATACAGCCGGGATGACCTCCGCCGACGGCTTCCACGGTTTTTCCGAGCAATTTTCCAGAAATGACGACTTCTTTCCGGGGGCCATCGAACATGCCGGATTCAAGTTCGATGTCAGCTTCAAATGGATGGACCAAAACACCCTTGCGACCTGTAATCAAAATCGAGCCGGGATGGTTCAGCATACTTCTAACTGTACCCATGCCTCACAGAGTGTTGAGCAGGTCACTGCGCTTGATTCCGATCTTGGGATTGGAACACGGGCAAATCCCGGACCGGGCGATCAAGTCGTTCACATCAATGTCCTCGGCTGGTCTGCTAGAAATAACGATGACATTTACACCACACCCGGAGATGCGGCCGCGCAAGCGACCGGTATAAATCCGAGAATTGCCTGGCAGCAAACGATCAAAGATCCGAACTTTTCCGGTCTTTCCGGCTATGATGATGAAATGAATGGCGCATTCACCTATTGCCACGGCGCCCACAACAACTCGGGGGATCCCTGTTTCTCTGTCGTCCTCCCCGATGCGATTTATCCGACCGGAACCAGCCAGACGATCGGCGATTTCAAAAGCTGCTTGTCTTATGATCCGTCGACTGGAAATACAGAGGGCGCTTGTCCATGAGTTATCTTAAAACGAATAAATTTCTCTTTAATACTTTAATGGCGCTCCTCCTCATGTTTTCGATCGTAGGGGAGGTCGGGGCACAACAGTCAGGTGCAACCGACTTTAATATTAACTCAAGCAGCATAGCCCAGCGGCGTGCCGGGAATGCGTCCAGTCCGACTAATTTCGCCAGGAACAATCCAGGTTTTGATCCTTGTTTAAGCCCGACCGGCATTCAAAGCGGTGCAAGATGTGACGGAGAGACAAACCCCGCATCGGGCACGATTCCACTCCTCTCGGCCAGAAACGTCGGTGGTGCCACGAACGATGATAACAACAGACAAGGCGGCTTCTTCCATGCAACCAGTTATGGGGCCGTGACCGACAATATGTTCGGCGCGGTCTCCAAAACCTGCGGTCCCGACAATATTTGCGATAACGCGGACGATGATCCGACGCTTTGCGGAGATCCCGCGTTCGACACCGGGGTCGTGACAGGCCAAAATTGCGGGAACCTCCGCTATAACCCGGTGCGACAGGAGATGCAGATCCCTATCGGCTCGAATAATTTCCACTCGGTGAATTTCCCCTTAAGACGATTCTTCTCATTGGAGATGGTTTCCGAAGACAAAGATCTGGATGCCGATGGTGTTGCGGACTATGACCTATTCGGAAGTCCTTCCGGATCGCCAATTCTCGCAACACCCGATCGGACCAGTTTTTGCGGGTACACGGCGCCCACCGTCTCGGAGTCCGGTGTAGCCGTGCCGAATGACCCCAATCTCAAGACTCCCTGCCAGGGCCCGCTGTTTTTTGCCGGTATTGGGACCGGCTTTTCAAGTGATTTTACTTTCAGACGCGCACCCTCTGCCGGAACATTTAATTGCGGAAAAGATCCTCGGTTGGCCACGGTGCAAACGACAACAGATCTTACCTGCAGCGTCATGGGAATCATTATGGAAACCCAGCTCGAAACCGGTTTTCCGGATCAACATACTGAGATAGGGGCCTATTTCCACGTTACGAATGCAGACTGTATCGGCTCCTCAAGCGGGATAGGGGGAAACAATGACTGCCACGCCTCGAACATTAATCCCGCCACCGGAAACACCCTTTCTCTCACGAACTCTCACACGCCTGCCGCCTTTCGTGGCGGGGGTGATCCTGTCCCGCCGATGATCACGGTCAATTGGGCGCAACATATCACCGATCCGGATGTGGCCGGAGCGATCGATCCTAATCAGCCTGCGGCATTCAGCGCAACAATGGCCGGCTCTTTTGAGATGTGCAACCGAGACGTTTGGACCACCTGCAACCAAACCTTCCCGGCGGTCAATGCGCCGACCGGGGAAAGCCAAACGCGGGGAGATCCCGACTTCTTAATCGGGACCGACCCGAACTAGGAAAACAGATGAAGTTCTCATATTTAATACTCGGTATTTTCTGTACAATCCTCCTGACAGAACAGATCTCCTATGCTCAATCGAATGACTTCTTCAGCTCCACGTCAACCGCCAACAGCCGTTTCAAAAACTCGGGGGATGCAAATGATTGTGCGAATTGTCCCGGGTTTAATCCGTGTAACGGGTCTACGATCGGTGGAACGACTTGTAACGGCAATGGACTGCTTCGCCAGACGCTCGTCGATGGCGCTCTCAACGTGACGCAAGTTGGGTTGGTCGGTCCCCAGGTTTGCATATCGATCTGCGTAGGGACGCCAAGCAATCCGACAAATGATTCGAAACTGGAAGTGAAGGTAAGCCCGCTTTTCGCGATGACCGGCCCCGGCGCCGTCACCGACAATATGTTTAATGTGGTTTCGGACCCGACCCGAACCGCCGCGGAGGTCACGGCCGGAACACCTGCCTTCGGCATGGGAAGCCGCGATCCCGCCCAATGCGGCAATACCGCCGGGGACGGAACGTTTGACCCTTCGATCGATCCCGGCGTACGTTCTGGTCTAAACTGCGGATATCTGAGAAACACCCCGGCCACCCAAGGACTATCCCTTCCCTCAGGGAATAACACCGTTTCAGCTGGCCAGACGATGGTAAGTCTGACAACGATGACGCTGACATCGAGCTCGGGAACCCCATGTGTCCTCGCAACCGATCCTCCTCGCGCAAACGATACAGGGGAGGGATGCGATTTAGTCGACTTTAATGCGGCGCCCCACGCATTTACCTCAAATGTCTTTCCGACCGGAAGCGACTGGACAGCGGGTCCGTTTACAGGAATCCCGAATGGGTTACACAATGAGTTCTCATTTAGCAGGGGAGTTGTTTGCCGTTCCGACACGGGAGACACAACCTGCGCGAGACAGAGTCTCGTTCAGGAAACCCAAACAGAGAACGGCACCTCCCATGCCGAATGGGCCTTTGTGTGGTCGACTCAGAATGTCGACCCCGCCGGCACTGCCTCGGGCGCGGCCACTTGCGGCAATCCGATCCATGGTGTCGCCCAAACGACAGGAGGGAAGATTTGTGTCCATTGGTATTCCAGCTACGAGGACTCTCCCTGTAAAATCATCGGCGCGTATGATCCGAATGCCGGTCCGAACATCTGCCGGGGGGTGGCCTCCGGATACGGATTCCTGGACGTTTCGGAAGGTTACTTCATCCGGGATGGGGATGCCGTCAGCACCACTCCGACCAGTTATCCGCTCGGACCACAGGCATCTTTTGGAATCATCGACGGAGCAACAAGCCCGTGATAGAGGATACAAAATAGAATATTTATCAATTGATTTTTTACCGAACTTTTTTATGCCATTTCTTACTTTTATACTTTACAGGGATATAAAAAACGGCTAAGCTTAGAGGCAGATTACATGGTATTTTTTAATCAGGAGGAAACAATGAACCGCCCTATAAAAAAGATTACCCTGTTTGTCCTAGGCATCGGCATCCTGGCATTTTCTGTCCAGGGCGCTTACGCCCAGGCGCTTGACTTCTTCAGCAATACGCAGTCGCTCGACAAGCGCTCGAGTGGAAGCGATGGCGCACCCGGCTTTAATCCGTGCGCCGGTGGGACCACTCAGACAACCACAGAATGCTCCGGCGCTCCGGGCGGCTCAGAGCCTCTCTTGGATGCACTCAACCTCGGAGATTCTGTGGCCAACACCGCCGGCCTCTTCGAAAAGACCGGACCCGGCGCCATCACAGACAACATGTTCGGAATTGTTGAACGCCCTGCAACCCCGCTTGTGTGCGGAGCACAGGGAGCAGGAGTCCTTGCCGGCGGCGTCGGATCGCTAAACTGCGGTGATGGAAAGTTCGATCCTTCAACGCAGGATCAAACGATTCCAACGTCAGGGACAAATCTCACCGGCGCAATGGCTGTCAACACCCCGATTGACATGACCTCTTGCGGGGCAGGGTCCACAATGGGCGCTTGCGCCAATGATGCCGCGCTGCACCGCTCTCAGGTAGAAGACGCCTTTGTTTGGAATCCGACCGGCTCCACGGTGAACCTTCCGGTCAATACCGCGAACATGCCGACAATCATTGCGGCGCCGGCAGCCAAAACCTGCGCTGCAGGAAGCGCTGCAAACCCCGCTGTCTGCGGACAAGCCTCCATGATCGAAACAACCGCGCTCGGCACAACCACCACGGTGGTCGTCAGCCTGGCAACCGATTGGGCGACAACCAACTCTGCGGCAGGTGCGATGGGAACGGCCCCGACTGTCAACTGGGAAAGCAAGATCGTCCAGAGTGAAATGATCGGAGGGGGCACTTTTGATCAAACGCTCTCCGGCAGCTTCACCTACAACGGCAGCGCTTTCACGGCAACACAATATCCGAGTGGTCAGAGCTTCACGATCCGTGCAGGGGGCGGCGGAACACCGGTTGAGAGCATTCCATAATTTAAGAAACAAGGAGGTAAGAACATGAATATCATTAAAAAGGTTTCAGCGGCGCTGCCCCTCCTGCTGGCAGGAATGCTGACCGTGGCCGGAACAGAAGCTCAGGCAGTTGACTTCAATATAAACACCCAACTGACCGATCTTCGTTCCGATGGTAGCAATAACAATCCGGGATTTAACCCCTGTCGGGGCGGAACCCGCTCGGCTGCCGGAGTTTGCGGCGGAGCCTTAGTCTTGGACGCGAGCGCCCTCGCCTTGCTGGATCCGGATAATCTTCAGACAGTCTTCCCAAGCCTCGGTCCGGGAGCTGTGACCGATAACATGTTCGGGATTATTTCCGGGCAAGATGCCAGTGGAACGCCGATCCCGGTGACTGCCTGCGGAGAGGTCACCAACGCCTCCTTGGCCGGGTTGAACTGCGGCGACCTTCGGTTTAATCCGAGCACGCAAGGCCAAACCACACTTACCACAGATGCAAACACCCTTGTGACACCTGTGGCAGGGCTAGACATGAACAGTCAATTTGTCGCCGATTTTTGCCCCGGGCCCGCCGGCGCGCCGACAGACTGTTCGGACGGGGGAGGAACGCCTGCGCAAGTCATCGCCGCCCATACCGGATTCAATGTCACAAATGATTTCAACTTTATACGTCTGACCGGAACAACTTCTGAAATTACCGGATCCCAAAGCATGCGTCAGGTCACTGCGGTCAAAACGGCCAATATTGGGACCCAAGCGGCACCCGGAACCGGAGACCAGCTGGTTGAGATCAGCGCCGACTGGGCGACAACCGCAGCGAACCCTTCCTCGAATAACCCGGCAACAAATCCCAACAGTCTGACTGTAACCTGGACGCAGAATATCTCCGATCCGGATCAATCCGGAACGGGGGCCAGCTCGTTCACGCAGAACATTGCTGGAAGCTTCGTTTATAACGGTACTGCTGACGCCGTTTCCGCTCAATATCCAAGCGGAAGGACACAAACCGAGAGGAGCATCGGCGTTGCCGCCCCGGTGGGCGAATCGATGGTCTTCGATGCTGTTCCGTAACAGCATATAGCATTATCTTCGCCAAAGAGGAGAGGTCAAACGACCTCTCCTCTTTTTTTTGCTTTCATCTTTGACTTCGATATTACAAGAGACAATGTGGTTCTATTTTTTTCTCAATTTTCTAAAACTTTATGCAGATTCTTTAGACTTTATTGACAATACGGCCGCTCGTGGTAACCTATAAAGACAATTATAGGCTATCCCTGATCGGAGTGGACGTGAGGAAGTTTAGTTATCGACATCGATCGATTATTTTCTCCCTTATTTATTTAACTTTTGTTTTAAGTGGGTGCGGAGGCAGCGACGGCGGCCGGTCAAACACTGGTGAAGCGCCGAGCGACGATACCACTCCGCCTACTGTTTCTTCAGATCCGAGCCCGACACCGGTGAATGGCGCGACGCAGGTCCCTCTGAATACCAGCATCAGAGCCACCTTCAGTGAGCCGATCAACCCAGACACCCTTACCTCGAACACTTTTATTGTTCTTTCCGTGGGGATCTCTGGTGGCACAGCGGTTTCTGGAACGGTTGCCTACACTGCCGAGACAAAAACAACAACCTTCACACCAACCACTCTCCTGGAAATAGATACGACCTATACCGTTACAATTACGACGGCTGTCGAGGATGAAGCCGGCAACCCGATGGCCGCACCCTATTCATGGTCGTTCACGACAGGCTCGGCAATCGATAATAGTCCGCCTTCTTTTCCTGGGAACGATCCTCAACTCGTCGTCCAGGCCACCAGTTCAAATTCGATTTCACTCTCATGGGTCGCCGCGAGTGATAACACAACCACGCAAAGCCAACTCATCTATATTATTTGCCGATCGACTGTCTCAACAGATTGCACCGCCAATCCCTTTCCGACAGGAGGGAATGTGGTCATTACCGAGTCACAAGCAGGACAGACCACATTGGGAGTCAGCGGCTTAGGCAGCAACACAACTTACTATTTCGTGGTCCGGGTGAAAGACCAAGTCAATCTGCTCGACGGCAACACGGTCCAGGAATCGGCAACGACATTCGGAGCTTTCGTTTCTCTAGAAGCCAGCTTAAATAAAAACTCAAGTAAAGATGCGCGTGATCCGTCTATTGCAATTGTTGGAAGTACCCCTTACTTAGCTTGGTGGGAAGGAAATACGCCGGCAGACGTCTACGTTAAAACGTTTGATACCACATCCGAAACATGGTCTACAGAGACCAAGATCAATACTGTTGGAAATCACGCCCTTCAACCTAAGATCGCCTCCAACGGCGCTGCCACTCCCGTTGCTTACATTACTTACACCGAGTGTAATAGCGGAGGGGCGAATTGCAAAGTTTATGTCAAGCGGAATGTGGGAAGCACTACTTGGGACCTCGTTGGCGGGGAACTCAATGTGGATGGAACCAAATCCGCCGCCGACAGCGCCATTGCGTTTGATGGAAGCAACACGCCCTACGTTGTTTGGGTCGAGCCGGATGGATCGGGCATCAATCAAATTTATGTGAGCCATTTCAACGGATCGAATTGGGTCCAAGATGGGGACAGCCTGAACGTCGATGCAACAAAAAACGGATCTAATCCGGCAATCGCAATCAATGGATCAACGATTAAAGTCTCTTGGACGGAATGCATTCCGAATTTAAACGACTGCCAACTCTATGTGAAAGGCTGGGATTCAACGAACTCTACGTGGATACCCGCGAACCCTATTTCCTTAAAAGCAGGCGATCCCGGTCTTCCGTCTCGACCCGATGATGTTTCGCTCGGCTTTATAAACCAAGTCCTGCACGTTGTATGGCACGAGAATGCGAGTGTTTATGCTCGGAAAGAGCAGGGAAATACCTTCGTCTCAGTCGGGACCATTTCCACCGTCGTTTCGACTTCATCAAACGCCGCATTTGGATCGGCTACGACTGGTTCACAGGTTCCCTTCATCACCCTCGTCGATAACAGCAATGCTACGGCGAATCAGGGGCCGCACCTCTTCGTTAAGAAATGGGACGGCACCCAGTGGGTTACAGAAGGGGGTGGAGCGTTAAACATGACCGGTGGGGGAGGGTTCCAGACGATTACCTCTGCGATTGGATTTTCTGGGGGAACCCCCTACGTTGCCTGGGTAGAAAAAGGCTCTTGCCTTGTAAACAATGGATGCGGCCAGAACAATACAAACGCTTCCCAACTTTACGTGAAGCGATTAGAATAACCCGCTGCCATTTTGTTCCGAACAGATCCCTTTTTATCGTTGTCGACGATTCCTTGCAGTTCATTTCAGATCGTTACCTTGACATCTAACCGTCAATCAGGTAAAGTTTTATTTGTCTTTCTCTTTTCAAAGCAAGCACTTGTCGATATGAAACTTTCATTTTTATCCCCTACAAGATCATCAACGAGGATGGTCCATGGATCGACCTTGGCTGAAATTTTATGAGCCTTCCGTCCCTGCAAATCTCCAGTATCCACCCGTCCCTCTTCACCAACTCTTAATCGAATCGACCAAAAAATACCCCAATCAAAACGCAATCCTCTTTTATGGAAAGGGGATGACCTATCGCGAGCTGGATGAAGAGACCAACCGGTTCGCGCAGGCGCTCCAGAAACTCGGGGTTCGAAAGGGAGATCGCGTGGCGGTGATGCTGCCCAATATTCCTCAGTGCGTCATTGCCTATTACGGCGCGTTGAAGATCGGCGCGATCGTCGTCATGACCAATCCGCTTTATGTCGAACGGGAGCTTCAAATTCAGCTCGCCGATTCGGGGGCCGAAACGATCGTCGCGCTCGATTTTTTCTATCCTCGAATCGAGAAGGCGAAGCAGGGAACCGCGCTCAAAAATATCATCCTCACCTCCGTCCGGGACAAGCTTCCTTGGCTCCTCAGCCTGCTCTATCCGATCAAGGCGAAAAAAGAGGGGCAGTGGATTCACGTTGAAAAGAAACCGCCTATCTACGACATGATGGAAATCATGCGGCAGGCGCCGTCGAGTCCACCGGATGTCCAAGTTACAGAGACCGATCTGGCGCTCCTTCAATACACCGGCGGAACAACCGGTATTCCCAAAGGAGTGATGCTGACCCATAAAAATATGGTCGCAAATGCACTCCAGTGCCGTCACTGGATGCCGACCCTTGAGGAAGGAAACGAAGTCTTCCTCGCCGTGGTCCCGTTCTTTCACGTGTATGGCATGTCGGCCTGCATGAATCTGTCGATCTATCTCGGAACGACGCTGGTCCTTCTTCCGCGATTCGTTACGAAAGACGTGCTCCACGCCATTCAAAAAACGCGGTCGACGATCTTCATGGGGGTGCAGGCGATGTATGTCGCCATCAACAACTTCCCGAACGTGAAGCAGTACAACCTCTCCTCCATCAAAGTTTGCATCTCCGGGGCAGGGCCGCTGCACGTCGAAGTTCAACGGCAGTTTGAAACGCTCACCGGTGGAAAACTGGTTGAAGGATACGGTCTCTCGGAGGCAGCCCCCGTCACCCATGCAAACCCGATTCACGGAAAACGGAAGCCGGGGAGCATCGGCCTGCCGTTTCCAGACACCGAGGTCAAGGTGGTCGATATCGAAACCGGCACCCAGCCGCTTCCGATCGGAGAAGTCGGGGAGTTGATCGTCCAAGGCCCTCAGGTGATGCAAGGCTACTGGCAGAAATCGGAAGAAACAAATGCCGTCCTCCGCAACGGTTGGCTTCATACCGGAGACATGGCGAAGATGGACGACGAAGGCTACTTCTTTATCGTCGACCGGAAAAAGGATATGATTAAAACACGTGGAGAAAATGTCTACCCCCGCGAGGTAGAAGAGGTCCTCTTCCGCCACCCGAAGGTAAAAGATGCAGTCGTCGTCGGGTTGCCAGATTCCTTTTCCGGGGAAAAAATAAAAGCCTATCTGATTCTAAAAGAAGGGGAGAGCGCGACCGCCGAGGAGGTTTTAACCTTCTGCAGAACGGAGCTCTCCAAGTTTAAAGTTCCGCAGGAGATCGAATTTCGGAAGGAGCTGCCGAAGACGATTATCGGCAAGGTCCTGCGGCGCGTCTTGATTGATGAAGAAATGAAGAAACTGAAGGAGTCCAAATGAAAGAAATTGCGATTATCGACGGCGTCCGGACACCGATCGGGAATATGGGTGGGGCGCTGAAAGAAATCACGAACCATAAGATGGGGGAGCTGGTCGTCCGGGAAGTGGTGAAGCGGACAGGAATCGATCCCACATTGGTCGAAGAGGTCATCTTCGGCTGCGTCGGACAATACAGCGACGCGACCAACCTCGCCCGCGTGATCACCCTGATGTCAGGTCTGCCGATCACCACGCCGGCCTACACCGTGGCGCGAAACTGCGCCTCGGGGATGCAGGCGGTCGTAAACGCCTGCCAGAACATCCTCGCCGGCGACGCCGATGTTCAGATCGCCGGGGGGGTCGAGAACATGAGCCTGGCGCCGTTTGTCTCGCGCGACATGCGCTTCGGCCATCGGCTGAAACACTCCGTCATGATCGATTCGATCTGGGAGGGGTTGACCGACGGTTTCTGCGGCCAGATCATGGGCTATACGGCGGAGAATCTCGCCGAGGAGTTTAAGATTTCGCGCCAAGAGCAGGACAAATACGCGGTTGAAAGCCACAAAAAGGCTTTCCGCGCCACCCGCGAGGGAAAATTAAAAGAGGAGATCGTTCCGGTCTCCATCCCCAAAAAGGTCGCCGGAAAAGAGGTCACCCCGGAGCTCTTCGCACAGGACGAAGGACCCAACGTTGCCTTGAGCGAACAGATGCTCTCTCTCTATCCGACCGTCTTCAAGGAGGGTGGAACGGTGACCCCCGGCAATGCCTGTCCCATCAGCGACGGCGCGGCCGCCCTTTTGGTGATGTCGAAGGAGAAGGCCCAAGCGCTCGGATTAACACCGCTCGGTTATGTTCGATCCTACGCCTCGGTCGGCGTCGAGCCGCAGCGGATGGGAATCGGCCCGGCGCTCGCCATCCCCAAGGCGCTCAAAAAAGCAAACCTCTCCCTCTCCGATATTCAACTGATCGAGGTCAATGAAGCATTCGCCGTCCAATATCTTGCGGTGGAGCGGGTCCTCGGGAACAAGCGGGAGATCACCAATGTCAACGGCGGAGCCATCGCATTGGGCCACCCGGTGGGGATGAGCGGAACGCGTCTGATCATCACCTTACTGAAAGAGATGAAGCGCCGGAATCTCACCCTCGGCGTCGCCTCCCTCTGCGTCGGCGGCGGCCTTGGATCGGCGATGGTATTGGAGAGAAAATAACCGGATCAGAACAGCGGGAGCGAACAATGTACATCTATAAAGCGGCAGTGATTGGTGCAGGAGCGATGGGATCGGGCATCGCGCAGGTGATTACCTACTCCGGTTTGCCCGTCGTTCTGAAAGATGTTGATCAGAAATCGGTCGACAGAGGAATCGAGGCAATCCGGAAGATCTATCAGAGCCGGGTCGACAAGGGAAAGATGACCGCCTCGGAGTTGGAACAAAAGATGATGCTGGTGACCGGCGCAACCGACTACTCCGGATTCTCCGATGTCGATATCGTCATTGAGGCGATCTTCGAAGATCTCGAGGTGAAACGAAAACTCTTCCAGGAATTGGAAACGGTTTGCCCCGAGAGCACGATCTTCGCCAGCAATACCTCTTCGCTTCCAATCTCCGCCATTGCAGCGGGAACGAAGCGGCCGGAGAAGGTGATCGGGATGCACTTCTTCAACCCGGCCCCCGTGATGAAGCTGGTGGAGGTGATCCCCGGCCTCGGCACTTCTCAGGAGACCATGGATGACGTGGTCGCCTTCACCGAAAGCCTCCGGAAAATTCCGATCCGGGTGCAAGAGTGCGCCGGGTTTTTAGTGAACCGTCTCCTGATGCCTTATCTCAATGAAGCGGCCCTGGCGCTGCAGGAAGGGTCGGCGCCGGCAAAACAGATCGATGAAGCGATCGTCGCCTTCGGGATGCCGATGGGGCCCTTTACCCTCTCCGATATGATCGGGATCGACGTTGCGGTGAAGGTCGCCGACATTCTCTACGATGCCTACGGCCCTCGCGTCACGCCGGCGGAGATTTGGACGGCGCTTTACGAGGCAAAGCGCTACGGGACGAAGAGCGGCTCCGGGTTCTACGAATATGGTGAAGAGAAGAAAGAGAGCCTGGATGCGATCATCGCCAAACTCCAGAAGCAGACCGGCAAAAAGGGGACCCGCTTCTCGGTCAACCGTCTGATGATGCCGATGATCAACGAGGCGGTCATCTCGCTGCAAGAGGGGGTGGCCACGGCAGGCGATATCGACATCGCCATGATGGCCGGCACCGGGTTTCCGCAAGATAAAGGAGGACCGCTCCATTATGCCGATCAGATCGGCGTCGATGTCGTTCTCTCTGAACTACAGGCACTCACAAAGGAACTCGGCCCACGCTTCTGGCCGGCACCCATGCTGAAACGAATGGTGATGGGGGGTTATCTCGGCGTGAAAACGGGAAAAGGATTTTTCACCTATACATAAGGAGGCCGGTTTGGCGAACCAATTCATCAACTACACTCTGGAAGATCGCGTTGCGACAGTGACGATCAGCAATCCCCCGGCGAATGTCCTGACAACCCCTTTGGTCAAAGAATTAGATAAAGTATTTGATGAGCTTTCCGGAAAGGATGATGTGAAAGTCATTATTTTAACCGGATCGGGAACCCTCTTCGTCGCGGGGGCCGATATCAAAGAAATCGGTTCGATCACCTCCCCCAAACAAGGAGAAGAACTCGCCCTGATGGGACAAGCGGTCTTCAATAAGATCGAGCAGATGCGGAAGCCGGTCATTGCGGCCATCACCGGTTTCTGTTTGGGGGGAGGAATGGAGCTGGCGATGGCCTGCCATATGCGGATCGCGGGGGATCGCGCCCGGATGGGACAGCCGGAGATCAATTTAGGAATCATCCCGGGATTCGGAGGAACGCAACGCCTGTCGCGTCTGGTCGGCAAAGCGAAGGCGATGGAGATCATCCTGACAGGCGACATGATCAACGCCCAGGAGGCGAAAGCGCTCGGTCTGGTGAATAAAGTGGTTCCGGAAGGGGAGGTGCTGAAGCAGGCGGTCGGATTGGCGAAGAAGATCGCTTCGAAAGGAATGAAGGCGATTGCCGCCGCGATGAGCGCCATTCAAGAGGGAACCACGCAGCCGTTGTCTCAAGGGCTGACCCTGGAGGCGAAGCTCTTCGGACAGATCTGCGACACCCGCGACATGAAAGAGGGGATCTCGGCTTTTATCGAAAAGAGGCAGCCGAAGTTTCAAGATCAGTGAACAGGTGAGCTCCTTACCCCGCATCCATATGGAATGGAGGAACAATGGAATTTAACTTCAGCGAAGAACAGACCATGCTCCGCGATATGGTCCGGAAATTTACCGACAATGAGGTCAAGCCGGTCGCCCAGCGGATCGACAAAGAGCACAATGTCGATCTCGTAAAGGGAATCTTCAAGAAAGGGGCCGAGCTGGGACTCTGCGGGATTCCTTTTCCGGAGCAATACGGCGGCGCCGGGTTCGGCGAGCTTGGATATTGCATCCTTCTCGAAGAGCTCTCTCGCGGATGCGCCTCCACCTGCGTGACGTTCGGCGCGCATATCGGGCTGGCGGGAACATCAATCCTCCTGGGCGGGACCGAAGAGCAGAAACAAAAATATCTCATCCCTTTGGCGCAAGGACAGAAGATGGGAGCCTATGCGCTCACCGAGCCGGGAGCCGGATCGGATGCGGCGAACATACAGCTCTCCGCCAAGCGGGACGGCGACCACTACATCTTAAACGGCACCAAACTCTGGATCACCAACGGCGATATCGCAGATATCGTGGTCGTCTATGCCGTCACCGACCCGGCGCTCAAGGCCCGGGGCGGCATCACCGCCTTTATTGTCGAGACGAACACCCCCGGTTTCTCCGCCAACCGGATTCAAGACAAGATGGGCCTGCGCGGCTCGGCGACCGCCGAGCTGGTTTTTCAGGATGTCCGTGTCCCGAAGGAGAACATTCTGGGCGAAATCGGCAAAGGCTTCATCATCGCGATGCAGACGCTGGATGAATCGCGGCTCTCGCTCGCCGCCGGCTGCATCGGGGCGGCGAAAGAAGTGATCTCGATGTCGGCCGATTTCGCCAAGAAGCGGGTCGCTTTCGGACAGCCGATCGCTCATTTCCAGGCGATCCAATTTATGATCGCGGAGATGACCACGGAAGTCTACCTGATGGAATCGGTCGTCTATCGGACCGCCTGGATGTATGATCAGGGAAAGAAGATCCCGCGGGAAGGGGCGATCTGTAAGTTGTTCTGCACGGAAGCGCTCGATCGAATCGTCGACAAAGCGGTTCAAATCCACGGCGGAAACGGCTTCATGGGAGAACATCCGGTGGAGCGCTTCTACCGGGACTCCCGGATCAACCGAATCTTCGAAGGGACCAATGAAATCCAACGGCTGGTCATCGCCGAAGATGTCCTGAAAAAGGGAGGATTTTAATCCAAATCGTCGTCCTCATCCAGCCGGTTCCCGATCTCTCCAAGGCCAGCGTCAGCAAAAGCCAAGCGCTTCTCATCGAAAAGGGACCGCGCGTCATGAACCCGGCCGACCGAAACGCGCTGGAGTTTGCGCTTCAAATCAAAGAAAAAGCAGCCGAGTGGAAGGCGACCGGTGGTCAAGTGGAGATCACCACCCTCATGCTCGCTCCGTCTGAATCCGAGGGAATTCTGAAAGAGACACTCGCGCTGGAAGCCGATCGCGCGGTCATCCTCTCCGACGCTGCTTTTTTAGCGGGGGATGGAACCGCCGCCGCGTCGGCCCTGGGGCAAGCGGCGGCCAAACTGAAAGCCGATCTCGTTTTATGCGGCGAAGGGGCGATGGGTCACCGGGTCGCGGAGGAGATGAACCTCCCCTCGGTTCATTCCATCAGCGGGATTTCATTCGATCAAGGCGCGTTGAAGCTCCTGTCCAAGAAACAAAACGGAGAGGAAATGATCAATGTCTCCCCCCCTCTCCTTGCGTCAGTCATCGCGGGAAGCAATACCCCCCGGATTGCCAATGCGATTAAAATCATGAAGGCCGCCAAAAAAGAGATCCTTCGATGGTCCCCCGCCGATCTCGGCTTAACGGCGGACAAAGTCGGCTCCGGCGCATCCGGGATGGAACGCGTACGATCCTTCACTCCGGACAGCACTTAATTGACCCAAAACACTTCGAAAAATTGACGCTCATCAAGAAGGTGTTATACTGATGAATGACATCAGCGTTGATGAAACCTGGACGCATCTCTTCGTCATCGTAGAAACTGAATCCGGCCGGCTGACCCAGGCCTCAAAGGAGATCCTTGGCAAGGGGCGGGAATTGGCCGACCAACTCGGAGTCTGGCTGATGGTATATCCCCGGCCGTTTCCCCTGGACAACGCAAAAGAGATCATCTCCTACGGCGCAGACCTCGTCTTTCGAACACCCTCTCCTTCGGAAGCCTCCCCGGCCGATCGCTTGCTTGGCGAGAAAGCTCGGTTGACCCACTTGATTGAAACAAAACGACCGGAGATCGTCCTCTTTCCCTCGAACGAGCGAACAACCCCACTGGCGGCCCGTGTCGCACAACATTTTCGAACCGGCCTCGTGACCGGCTGCACGGGAATGGCCCTCGATTTAACCGAGCGGCGACTCCTCGCCACGCGGCCTCTTTTTGATGGAAAACTTTTTGAAGAGTATACCTGGCCGGTGCGCCGTCCGCAGATGGCGACCCTGGCCGCCGGCGCCTTCCCGGAAGGATTTTCAGACCCGTACAGGGAGGGACAGATTGAGGAGATATCGAATTAAGATGAAGGAGAAAAGATGAATATTGCCGTCTGCATCAAGCAGGTTCCGGCCTCGGAATCGAAGGTGAAGCCGTCCGCGGATGGAAAAGACATCGATCGGACCGGGCTCACCTACGTCGTCAATCCTTATGATGAATTCGGCGTGGAAGAGGCACTAAGAATCAAAGAGCGGCTCAAGACCGGCCAGGTGACCGTCTTCACCCTCGGTCCTGAAAAGGCCGCGGAGGCGCTCCGGACCTGTCTCGCGGTCGGAGCCGATCAAGCGGTCCACATCAAAGACGCACCCCTGGAAGGGGGGGACGCTTACGCCACCGCCGTGGCGCTGGCGGCTGCGCTGAAGCGAAATCCGTACGATATTCTCTTCTTCGGGCGTCAAGCCATCGATGATGACGCCGGGGCGGTGGGAATTCACGTCGCCGAGATGATGGGGCTTCCGCACGTCGCCGGGATCAACAAACTGGAAATCGATCCCCAGGCCAAAAAAGCGATCGCCCATCGGCAGATTGAAGGGGCGATCGAAGTGGTGGAGGTGACCCTTCCGGCCATCTTTACCTGCCAGAAGGGGCTGAACGAGCCGCGATACGCTTCACTTCCCGGCATCATGAAAGCGAAGCAGAAACCGCTCACAGTGCTGACGCTGGCCGACCTTGGCCTCGATCCGGGCCAGGTCGGATCGAACGGAGCGAAGCTGGTCGTGGAAAAGATCGAATCTCCTCCCGTTCGCTCGGCCGGAAAAATCATCGAAGGGGAGCCGGCCCAAGCGGTGGCCGAACTGGTTCGGGTGTTACGCGAGGAGATCAAGGTCCTCTAATCGGGTTTGATCTCGGTTGGTAAAAAGTGTATGGCGCAAGAAAACGTCCAGGATTCCCAAACCGGGGAAGCGGAAAAACAGGGCCGAGCTAAAAGGGCGCTGGTCCTGGCCGGCGGCGGGATTCCCGGCTGGATGTATGAAATCGGATGCCTGACGGCGCTCGACGATTTCTTCGACGGCTTCTCGGTGAATGACTTCGATATTTATGTCGGAACCAGCGCCGGGGCCGCCGTCGCCGCGCTGATCGCAAACGGCGTCAAGCCGCGGATGATCTACGACGATATCAAAAACGACCGAAAGACGCCGTTCAACTTCGCCAGGCGGGACATCTACAGCTTCGGCTATCAAGAAACATCGCATATCATCAAGAAGTTCCTAAAATCGCTTTACCCGATCTTTCGGTACTATATCAAAAGCGGTCGAAAGGTTTCGATCCTCGACCTTTTGGAGTTCCTGCAGGAGAGTCTCCCTTCGGGAATCTTTACGTTGAAGAATTTTGATCTCTACCTTTCCAATTTCTTCTCCCAAGAGGGATACACCAACGATTTTAGAAAACTGAGGAAAGCGCTTTACATTCCTGCGGTCGATGTCGATGTGGGACGATATGACGTATTCGGTGAAGAGGGATTTGATGACGTGCCGATTTCCCAGGCGGTCATCGCCTCTTCCGCCATGCCGATTCTTTTTCAGCCGATTCAGATTCGAGGGAAAGATTACATCGACGGCGGGGTGGGGCGCGTCGCCTATATGGATATCGCCATGAACCACGGCGCCGAGATGATGTGGATCATCAATCCGGTCCAATACATCGTGAACGACCGAAACCGGGTCCGCCTGCCGTCGCTTTCCGCCGACGGAAAAGCGGTCGGGATCAGAGAAAAGGGGCTCACGTACATCTACGATCAGGCGATGCGGGTCAACACATCGACCCGCATGTACCTGGCGATGAAACGTTATATTTCCGAACATCCGGCAAAGCAGTTTATTTTAACCCAGCCCAAACCGTCGGAGGCCTTCATGTTCGCGCACCACGCGGTCAGCTATAACACCCGCGCTCAGGTCCTCCGGTACGGTTACCATTCGACCATGCAGGCGCTGCGAGAGGAATTCGCTTACTACAAGGATTGCTTGAATCGGAATCAAATTGAGGTAACGCTCGACAAGTTCAAGGAACCGTGACGATTGAAGGAGGCATCATGCCAGGGATTTTGGTTTTTGTGGAACAACGGGACGGCAAGGTCAAACGGGTCGGATTGGAAGCGCTCGGCGCCGCCCGTCGGCTCATTCAAAAGGCCGGCGGAGAGGTGGGGGCGGTGTTGATCGGAGATCGGATCGCATCGGAGGCGAAAGGCTTGGCTGCCGGCGGAGCCGATAAAGTCTATCTGGCTGAAGCGCCCGAGCTGCGGCTCTACTCGTCGGAAGGGTATGCCTCCATCCTCGCCGACGTCGCGAAAAGAATCCAACCCTCGCTCATTCTCATGGGAGCGACCGCGATGGGAAAAGATCTCGGCCCCAAGCTGGCGGCCAAACTCAAAGGTCCCTTCATGGGAGACTGCATCGGTTTGGAAGTCGGAGAGGGGGGCGTTGCGACGGCGACCCGCCCGATCTATGCCGGGAAGCTCCTCTCAAAACTGACGAGCCGGCAGCCGACCCTTCAAGTGGCCACGCTCCGGCCGAATGTCTTTCCGGTCCATCCGCCCGATCCGGCCCGCGAGCCGGTCATCGAAAGGGTTGCTCCCTCCGTCGATCTTGCAAAATTGGGCGATAAGGTAAAAGAGGTCGTCGCGACGGTCGGATCAAAAGTCGAGTTGACGGAGGCCCGTATCATCGTTTCCGGGGGGCGGGGATTGAAGGCGCCCGAAAACTTCAAGCTGGTTGAAGAGCTCGCCGAGGCGCTCGGCGCGGCGGTGGGGGCGTCCCGCGCCGCCGTCGATGCCGGATGGAAACCGCACGCTTATCAAGTCGGCTTGACGGGAAAAACGGTCTCGCCCGTTCTCTACGTGGCCTGCGGCATCTCCGGGGCGATTCAGCATCAGGCCGGAATGTCCTCTTCAAAATATATCGTCGCCATCAACAAAGACCCGAATGCCCCGATCTTCAAGATCGCCACCTACGGCATCGTCGGAGATATTTTCGAGATCCTGCCGCTTCTAACCGAGGCCGTCAAAAAAATGACGGCCGAGGGGTGACAAAAAAGTAGGGGCACGACAGGTCGTGATGTCGTGCCCCTACAGAAATGCAAACCGTGGAACTATTTCTTTCCTAAGATCGAGTCTTTCGCCGCCTTCGCAACGCGGAATTTCACCACGCGCTTCGCTGGAATTTTGATCGCCTCGCCCGTCTGCGGGTTCCGTCCCATTCTCGCCTTACGATTGACCAGAACAAGCTTTCCGATTCCGGGAAGGGTAAAGGTGTTCTTCGCTTCCCGGTAGGCGAGCCCGGCCAATTCATCGAGAAATTGAACCGCTGTTTTCTTCGGGAGACTGGTCTTCTTTGAAAGGGTGTCGGCGATCTGAGACTTGGTCATGGCTTTGGCCATACGTTCATCCTCCTTATAGGTAGAAGTACGATTGATCCAATCTTGCCAAGGCGGGCGCCTCACGCCTTGGCTGTGACAATCATCGGAGCGGGCCACGCGTCTTTCTTCAGGACTGAATGAACTCCTCAGTCGGGAGGGGGGCCCCTTCACCCTCCCACCAGATAAGATCGTGAGAATATATACTGAAATTCAAGAGAGGTCAAGAGAAGAAAATACAAAAAAAGAATTCTTTAAAAAGCTTCTCCTCTATGGAAGCGGGCTGATATGCGGCTCATACAGGACTTGAATCACATTTCCGTCCGGGTCCGCCATGTAAAAAGAGTAGCTCCCGTCTCGGTGCCGCTTCACCGGTTTGACGATCGGAACACCGGCCCTCTCCATTTTTATAGCCATGGCATCGACGACCGACTCGTTCTCCGCAATGAATCCGAAATGGTCGAGTCGCTGCCCCTTCTCCTCGGCCGGCGTCTCTCCCGGCGGAATCTGATGAAGCGCCAGATTGTCCGACCCGAAGCTCAGATACAGATTCTCAGGATCGGGCTCCCAGACGATGCGCATCCCAAGAATTCCCTCGTAAAACCGGCGCGATTTTCCGATATCGGTGACCTTCAGCGCCAAGTGTCTTAACCCCTTGAGCGGGAGCGGTTGCTTTTCATGAGACATCGATTCCCCTCGTGCTTAAAGCAATTCGATCAACTCGTCGAGTTTTTCCTGCGCCCCGTAGGAGATTCCTTCCAGATCTCGATACGGAATCCGGAGCAGATCTTGACTATAGATCGCCCCCTGCCGCTGAAAGAGTTCGCCCAACCAGACCAAGCGCTCGCCGATCCGGGCCTGTCTCGCAATCCGCTCGATCTCTTCCGGAACAAGGTGGTACTCCTTCGCCAATGTCTCCGCCGTCTCTCCGGCGACCAATCGCCGCAGGATCGTCTGGTTTCTTCGGACCGGAGCGGTCAACGAGGAGACATCGAGGTAAACCTCTTCCCCTTCGACTTTGACGGCGAAGCAATCGACCTTCATCGACGGGGCTTCGACCATCGCGCCGGTTCGGACATCAAACCGCCAGAGATGCCAGGGACAGGTGACGATTCCATCCTTCACCGGTCCGTGCCCTAGTGGCCCCCCCTCATGCAGGCAGAGATTGTCGATCGCATAGACCGATCCTTCCGATCGAAAGAGCGCAATCTCTTTTCCCTCCACCTGGATGACCTTCCCCTTCTCCATCGGAATCTCTTGAAGCCGAGCCACCTTGACGAACTCTGCCGACATCTTTTCTCTGCTCTCCATGCTGACGTTAGTCGGATAGTGTACCTTGATGCCTTCCCTTTTTCAATGGACTTCTTGAAAACAGGTGAGGCGTAAAGCGTGAGGGGACGCCTCGCGTTATTTTTCCTCTTCGGAAAGTACGGCGATTTCGTCGATCGCGGCGGGATTTTCGATGGAGGTGAGATCTCCCAGAGATTGTCCGAGAAGCTTTGCCCGGATGACACGGCGGACGATTTTGGCCGATCGGGTTTTCGGAAGATCGGAGACGATGCGGATCGCTTTGGGGCGGAGCGCTTTTCCCATCGCCTCGGTTACCTGATCTGCAAGGCGCTGTTCATCGGCCGATTGCCCCGGCTTCAACACGACGAGACACACGATCGCTTCTCCCTTGATCGGATCGGGAACGCCGATCGCCGCCGCCTCGGAGACGGCGGGGTGTGAGATGAGGACCGACTCGATTTCGGCGGGGCCGACACGGCGGCCGGCGATCTTCATTGTATCGTCCGACCGTCCATGGAGGAACCAGTACCCCTCGTCATCGATCCGGGCCCAGTCGCCGTGAAACCAGATATTCGGCCATCGGGACCAGTAGGTGGCGAGATACCGGTCGCGATCCTTCCAGAAACCCCGCGTCATCGACGGGGCCGGCTTTTTACAAACCAGGTGTCCGGTCTCCCCGCGAACCGGTTTTCCATGATCGTCGAAGACATCGACATCCATCCCCAGCCCCGGTCCCCGCAGGGTGCACGGCTTCAACGGGGTGATCGGAAGGGGGGCGAGAAAACAGCCGATGATCTCCGTGCCGCCGGAGATGTTCATGATCGGAAGTTTTCTTTTTCCAATTTTCTCGAAGAACCAGAGATAACTTTCCTGATCCCACGGCTCGCCGGTGGAGCCGAGCATTCGAAGCGATGAGAGGTCGTGCCGCGCGACGGGGGCTTCCCCCGCGCGGATCAAAAGACGGACGGCGGTCGGGGAGATCCCGAGATGAGTCAGCCGATGGCGGTCGATCATCTCCCAGAGGCGATCGGGGGCCGGGTGGTTCGGCGCCCCCTCATAAAGGAAGACACATCCTCCCTGCAAGTGAACGCCGATGATCATCCAGGGGCCCATCATCCAGCCGATGTCGGTCAACCAGAAAAAGCGGTCCTCCGGTTTGACGTCGAAGTGATACGCCAGCTCCTTCCCGATCTGCATCAAACAGCCGCCGTGCGTGTGGACGGTCCCTTTCGGCCGGCCGGTGGTCCCCGAGGTGTAGAGGATCAAGGCGGGGGCTTCGGCGTCGAGCGGTTCGGTGGCGACCCGCTCCGACTTTCCCGCGACAAATTCGGTATACCAGCAATCACGCGACGAATCCCAATCGATTTCATTTCCGAGGCGGCGCAGAATGACTTTCTTCCGCAACGTCGGAATTTGAGCGGCGGCCTCATCGGCCGACCGCTTGATCTCAATGATTTTTCCACGCCGGAGCGAGCCGTCGGCGGTGAAGAGGATCTTCGCCTCGGCGTGCGCGAGACGGAGGGCGAGGGGGCCGGCGGCAAACCCGGAGAAGATCGGGATGCAGATCGCTCCGATCTTGAAAGCGGCATAGAGCACCGCCACCATCTCCAGCGACATCGGCATGTAGATTCCGATCGTATCGCCGGGACCGATCCCTTCCCGCCGAAGCGCATCGGCCAGGCGGGAGACCTCCCGGAAGAGCTGATCGTACGTCCAGGAGCGGACTTTTTTATCTTCTCCTTCCCAAAGAAGGGCGATCTCATTCGCGCGGGCGGGGAGATGGCGGTCGATGCAGTTCGTCACCAGGTTCGTCCGGCCGCCGATGAACCACTTCGTCCAGGGAAGACCGGCGGAGGTGTCGTAGACCTGTCGATAAGGCCGGTTCCATCGGATTCCGAGGTCCTTCGAGACCGCATCCCAAAATCGGCCGATATCCTCGACCGACCAGAGAATCAGCGCTTCATAAGATGAAAGTCCATGCCGCTGCATCAACCGCCAGACGTTCGACTGCCGGATGATCTCGTCGGAGGGGGTCCAAATGAGATCGTTCATAATGAGCATTATAACATTTCGTCCACCTGATGCCCATCCGATCCAAGGTTCCTCCTATTTGCATTAGAAGTGATCCTTTTTTGCACATCTCTTTCTCTACCGTTCACCGATATGTAAAGGATGTAATCAATTCTGCAATCCGCTGCAATTTCGTCATCACCTAGAAAGGGCTCTCCATCCCCCAATTCGTCTCTTTATCAAAGGTACATAGGTTGCACTCTTACCTAAAAGAAGTACAGTCGGGAGGAGGATCATGAAAAAAGGTTTTATAAAACAAGCAGTCCGTTATTTTGCAGTCGTCCTTATTATTCCTACCCTCATTTCCTGCGGGTCCAGCGGCGGTTCCAATTCGGAGAAGGACCCTGCAACCCCTTCTTCCCTCACCAATGAAACACCCCCCGCCACCCCCGCATCGACAGGGGAGCAGCCCTCAACGGAAGGGGCCACTCCGGCCTCGACGGCGACGGCGGTTCCGGTCGCTCAATCGGTCCCGATCGCCGATCCCGCCCCGGAAACCGATCCGGTGACTGAAGACGCAGGGGGCGGCCCATCCGACGGAGACGCTCAGTGGCAGGCGCTGGGGGCCCGCGTGAACGCGGCGCAACGGGGAGCGGCCGTCTGGTTGACCCTCGCGACAATCGAAAACGCTCCGGTCGTGTCCTGGGAAGAAGACGGAAAAATTTACTCCGGCTTTTGGAACGGAACCGGATGGGGGGTGGAAGGTCCTTTGAATGTGAACCCCAATGAAGCCGCCTCTCTTCCCTCCCTCGCATCCGACGGAGAGCGGCTCTTCCTCACCTGGATTGAAGGGAGATCGCTCTATCTGGTCAGACGAGAGGAGGGTGCATGGTCGACCGTCGCCGTTCAAACGTACCAGGATGGTTGCGGTCCGGCCAATGCCGCTTTGGACGTTCGTCAGGGGGTTCCGACCGTCGCATGGGATTCCTTCTGCAGCGACAGCCGATACGCCAGCACGCGGGTCCAGCAGTGGGCCGGCGCCTGGGTCGATCTCGGCGGGGTCGGATCACACTACGCCGATGCCCCCTCGCCAAGGAAGTATGCGCTCGGCGCCGACGATCAGAACCTCTCCCTTGCCGTTCTGATGCAGAACGCCGCTTCGGAAGGGATCGAATTGGCCCTTTTTGATCGCACCGAGGAGAGCTGGCTTCCCGCCGGCGGCCCGGCCAATGATCCGTCGACTTTTTTCTCCTCCACCTTCTCCCTCGCCTTCGTTCAGGACATTCCAACCCTTGCGTTTCAGCAGGGGGGAATTCAGGCAAGACAATGGAACGGGGAGGCCTGGGTCACCCTCGGCTCACCCCTCTCCCAGGAGGGCGTTGATCCCGCGTTGATGGAAGTCAAAGGGGAACCGACCCTCGCCTTCGGCGGATCGAGTGTGGAAGTTTGGCGTTGGAACGGCACCGCGTGGACCCGGAAGGGGGAGCCCCTGAATGAAACCTCCGGCTCTTTTTCTTGGTCCACCTCGCTTGCCGCTTCGGGCCAACGGCTCTATGCCGCCTGGATTGAAAATGGTTTTGTCTTTGTAAAAGCCCTTCCGGTCCAATGATGTATTGTTTACCCGGCATACCGCCGTGAATACCGCCGGGCATACTCCCAGGCATACTCCCAGACATATTCATTGACGCGCGTCCTAGAAAGCGTTACGCTCTGACCGTTGAAAAGATCGGAATGGACGGAACAACAAGGAGGTCGTTATCGAATCTGTCCTCATTATCGGATGCGGATATGTCGGGTTGCCGTTGGCAAAGGGGTGGATCGAAAAAGGTTTCAGGGTCTACGGCACGACCCGGAGAGTCGAAAAAGTCGATCTTCTCAGAAGAGAGGGGATCGAGCCGATCGTCGTCGATCTCTTAAAACCTCCTTTTCGACTCCCGCAGGCCGACTGGGTTTATTTCCTGGTGTCGGGATCGCAGGAGGAGACCCTTCCCCGCGCCATGACCCATACGATCGCCGCGCTCCTGGAAAACCGGCCCAGTCGGTTCATCTACACCAGCAGCACCGGCCTTTATGGAGATTACTCCAACGGATGGGTCGATGAATCGTCTCTGCGCCGCGCAAAACATCCCGCCGGGGCGCGTCTGATCGAAACGGAGGATATGCTCTTTACCGCCGTCGAAGAGGCGCAGTTCCCGGGAGTGATCGTCCGGCTCTCCGGAATCTACGGACCGAATCGAATTCCCGGACGCGATCAAGTTCTAAAACGGGGGACCCTCCGCGGCCGACCCGAAAGTTACCTGAATTTGATCCATCTCGACGACCTGATTCCGCTCCTCCTGGCGACGGCCCCTTTATCAAAAACGGGAGAGTGTTATCTTTTCTCCGACGATCATCCGGTCCGGCGGGGGGATTACTATGCTTTTCTTGCAAAAAGGCTCGGCATTTCCGATTTCGCTCCTCTCTGGAATTCGTCCGATGAACCGGCCGCCGGTCGGAGATGCCGAAATCAGAAAATGAAGGAGCATTTCCAAATCGATTTGAAATACCCTTCTTACCGGGAGGGGTTAGGCGCCCTTCTTCCGGTCGGATAAATTCGGCTACGGCATGGGTCCGGTCTGACTGGCGACCCCGCCGCCGACAACCATGACAAAGATGAGGACCGCAATCTGAATCACCCACCCGACGACGCAGACGCCGACGGCGCGCAGGGTGCTCTGATAATCAAGCGCCTGTCTTACCGCCACCACCATGGCGATCAGCATCCAGATCGAAGACCCCATCAAAACAATGCCGCTGACGGCAGGGAGGAAGCCCAATATCCGGAGCAGGCCGGGCGCGCTGGCGAAGCCGAGGGTCCGGAGGAGCTCTCCATGGTCCGCCCTGGTCTGCGGCTCCGGAAGCATCTTCGTCCCGATCACATAGATCAGAAAAGCCCAAATATACCAGCCGATGAGGGCCGCCACCGTGCCGAGCGCCAGCCGCCCGATTCCTCCCCCCTGACTCATCGTTCCGATTCCGGCCGCCAGGCTGGAGAGGACCACGACCCCGATCGCCTGTTTCATCGCCCCCTTGTCGGCTTCCACCTCTTCATAGAGATTCACATCGAGCTGCGCTGCGCGAATCATCCGATCTACAAACTGACCCATCGACCCTCCTTCACCGAATACCGATACGAAAACGACGATCCACCGTCCGACACAGAAGCAAAATGATTTTGGATAATGACCATACCAAAAGAGCCGGTCGGAGTCTAGAGGAATCGTCGGAACAGGGTGATGAAGACGCTCTCTCCGGCTGGATGGAAGCCGATGACACCCGGAGTCTTCTTGAATTTGGCGCGCGGTTATGATAAATAAGAAGGCCAATCCACGTGGGGAATCATGTCTTATACCGATGCACTCGACTACCTCTACCGCCTGCAGTGGCACGGCATCCGCCCGGGACTGGAGCGGATGGAGCGTCTTCTCCGTCTGATCGATCATCCCGAGCGAAAATATCGCTCCGTCCATATCGGCGGAACGAACGGGAAGGGCTCGACCGCCGCGACCGTCGCTTCCATTCTGAAACGGGGAGGATACCGCGTCGGCCTCTACACCTCCCCCCATCTGATCGACTTCTCGGAACGGATTCGCATCTCGGGAAAGCCGATTGAACCGGACCAAATCGTCCGTCTGACGAACCTCTTAAGAAAACGAATCGGGGAAGAAGAGCCCGAGCTGGCCCTTTCCTTGACCTTTTTTGAGTTCACCACCGCGATCGCCTTCCTCTACTTCGCGGAGGCGAAGGTCGATCTGGCGGTGGTGGAGGTCGGTCTCGGGGGCCGATTCGATGCAACCAATCTTCTGACGCCGCTGGTCACCGCCATCACCCAGATCGATCTCGATCATGAACGTTACCTGGGGGCGACGATCGTTCAAATCGCGTTTGAAAAAGCCGGGATCATCAAAGCGGGGATCCCCCTGATTACCGGGGCGGCCCAGCCCGAGGTCCTTGCCCTCTTTGAGCAGGCGGCCCGGTCGAAAGGGGCGCCGATCCTCCGTCTCGACCATGAAATCAACGTGGAAGGGGACCGCCCGGAGAGTTTTGTATATCGGGGAGAGCGCGTGCGGACGGTCCACTCTCCGCTGCTCGGACGGCACCAAGTGCGGAACACGGCGGTCGCTCTGGGAATCGTCGAGCAGCTACAAGCGAAGGGGATCGCTCTTTCCGAGGAGGCGATCCTCGAAGGAATCCGTGAGGTGGAGTGGGCCGGACGGCTGGAAGTGATCCGGCGGCGGCCGCTCATTCTTCTCGACGGCGCCCACAACCCGGCGGGAGCGAGGGCGCTGGCCGATTATCTCGGGGAGGTCGATTCCGCGCGGCGCGGAAAACACTGGCTGATCGCGGGAATCATGCGCGACAAAAATATCCGCGACATTCTGAACCCGCTCCTTTCTTGGACCGATGAGATCGTCCTGACCCGGCCCGACATCGACCGGGCGGCCGAGACCGATCTCCTGATCGCCTCCCTTCAAGGGGCATCGCTCATTCAAACCGTCCGAGAGCGGGTGCCCGACGCGATCGATTACGTCGAGTCCAACCTGCGTCCGGAAGACACCCTCGTCATCGCCGGGTCGCTCTATACCGTCGGGGAGGCCAAAGCGGTTTATTCCGGAACCGTCCCCTCTCTGCTACGAGGATGACCCCTCGCTCCGGCGCATCGATAAAGCCTCTCCGTTCCCTTTATACGGGGAGCGCGCCGTTTCGGTCTTTCGGACGTGTCGGCTTTCCCTCGAAGACCTTCTCTCTGATCTTGCTGATGATCGGCTTTCTCCTTCCTTCCGTGCCGGCCGTGCCGGCGTGGGGGCTTCCCCAAGAACTGAACGGAGCCGTGTTGGGTCGCCCGGAAGCAAACGAGCCGATTCAACTCGACGCCGACCGCCTTGAATATCGGCGGGAGGAAGATCTTTTCATCGCCGAGGGATCGGTGGTCGCGATCCAGGGACCGCTTCGGATCGAGGCCGACGCCGTCAGACTCGATAATCGGACCGGCCGACTGATCGCCGAGGGAAACGTTCGCTTCACCGACGGCGACGACCGCATCGACGCCTCACGGGTCGAACTCGATGTCAACACACAGCTCGGCGTCCTCCACAATGCCGAAATCTTCATCGAAGTCGAAAACTATCACATCGAAGCGGACAAAGCCGAGCGTTACGCACTCGATCGCTACCTCCTTGAGAATGCCTATTTTACCGCCTGTGACTGCATCGACGACCCCGATTGGCACATCCGCGCCCAGCGCCTCCGGCTTCAGATCGACGGCTACCTGACGGCGCGCAATGTCGTCTTCTACGCAAACGAGGTTCCGATTCTCTATCTTCCGTATCTCCTCTACCCGGCGAAGACCGAACGCCAAACCGGTCTGTTGATTCCGCGATTGGGGTACAGTTCTCGCGACGGATTCCGCTACAACCAAGATTTCTTCTGGGCCATTTCAAAAAGCCAGGACGTGACGTTCAATCTCGATCACCGCGGCGCCCGGGGCATTGGCGGGGGATTGGAGTACCGCTACGTCTTATCGAAGTTCTCGCAGGGCTACCTGGAAACGAATTACTTTTACGATAAAATAGATCAAGTCGGCCAATGGGAGATCCGCTACAACCACGAACAGCGTTTTACCGATCGGATCAACGCCAAGATCGACGTTCACTACGTCAACCAACAGGATTTTTTCCAGGAGCTCTCGGACGTCACCGCCGAGCGGGCGCAGCAGAATATCGAATCGAACCTCTTCGTCACCTACCGCGGGGACGAATCGTTTGCCTATCTCCTCGGCCGGTATACACAGGACCTGACGACGCCGAGCAACAGCACCACCGCGCAGCGTCTTCCGGAGGTCGGCTACAGCCTGATTGAGCATCGTCTCGGCCGATCACCGGTCTACTTCAACTTTGAGAGCAACGCCGTGAACTTCTGGCGCTCGGAGGGACTGACCACCCAGCGGGTCGATCTTTATCCAAGGCTTTCCGCCCCGATTTCCCTTTCCGGCGCCGGGACGCTGACCCCCTGGGCCGGCGTCCGGGAGACCTGGTACAGCCGGGGAACGACCGAGGAGCCGGTCAGCCGGGAGATTTTTCCAACCGGCCTTCATTGGGAAGAGCACCTTTCCAAAGAGCGGGGAGGGAGCGTTCACCTGTTGAGCCCGTCACTCATGTATGAGTATATCCCGGTGGAAGATCACCCCGACGTTCCACAATTCGACGAACTCGACCAGCTCCAAGACCGCAACGCGGTGACCGCTTCGGTGACGCAGCGTTTCATGCGGCGGGACGTGAAAGGAGTCTTACAAGAAAGGATCTATCTTCGATTCACCGAAACCTACAGCCTGCGGGACGCCCGGTCGGATGGGGACGACACGGAGCCTTTCTCCGATTTTCGCGGCGAGGCGGTGGTTCACTTCACCGATTACCTCTCCCTCGGTTTCGACGCCTTCTACGACCTCTACGATCGTCGCTTCTCCTTCTGGAACACCGATCTAACGATCGATCTTCCCCCGTATCTGATCGCTTCCGTCGGACAGCGCTACACGCGGGGAGGGACCCTTCCGCAGCGGGGGGACCTCTTCAATCCGCTCTATCTCGGCGATCAGGAACCGGCCCCCCGCATTCAGTTCTGGACGGAGAAGATTATGATCCGAACCCCCTGGGGGGTCAGCCTCGCCAGCCGCGCTTACTTCGACGCCGAAACAAGCAAGTTCGTCGAGATCGCCTACGGCCTCCAATACGAAGACCAGTGCTGGGGAATCACGGTCACTTACCTGGACCTCCGCACCCGAAACGAGTTCTCATTCATGCTCACCTTGAAAGGGCTGGGGGCCACCGGATCGCGGAAGTTTGCCAGCATCTTTTAAGGGCAATGCGGCATGGCGAATGCGGATTTCGGATTGCGGAGTAATTAAGGAGAGAAGCCGGAAGTCAGAGGATCACGCGGAGAGCAATCTCTCCAGCGCCGTTTTAAAGGCGATGAGATGGATCTCGACCCGCTCCTGCATTTTAAGATGCACCGGGGTCTCGGAGGTGATGACGTGGGAGGTGCCGTTCATGTAGAAGTAGAGCGCCTGCGGCCACTGCCGCTTCCGAGCGAAGCGCCGTTTGAAGAAGCCGGAGGAAACATCGGGGCTGATTAATCCCTTTTCGGCCGGGGCCCCTTCGATTTCGGTCTGAAGATTGATCGGGTATTTCTTCGCCACCCGCCGGATGATCTTCCGGCCGACCGCTTGGGCCGGGCTGCGAAAAACTTCGTACAGATAAAATCCCGGCGTGTCGATATCCTCGTGGAACTCGACATCGAGATCAAATTTTTTCCCGTCGATGACCTTTTTGACGAACCGTACTTCCGCGGCGGGCCGCTGCCGGACATACTGCCGGTTGAGATCAATTCGAGACCGGTTCTCACGTGTGTGGTGCTCATACCCGAATGGGTTAATGCAGGGAAAAAGGATAAACTGAAACCGGCCAAGAAGCGCCGGCTGGTTCCGGATCATTTCAATGACGGCGAGGATCGCCTCGACGCCGGCCGGCTCATCGCCGTGAATCCCTCCGGAAAGGCAGATCTTTTTCTTTCCCCGCCCGTCGGGGGTCGAAACCACCCAGAAGGGATACCGGTGGGGATCGGCGCGAACCGTTCCAAGGAGATGGGCCTCTACCCCTTTTGTTTCCTTCACCGACCGGAGCATCCGCTCGATCGTTTCCGAATAGGAGCGGACTTTATGTGTCGGCGCCATCGACCCCATCTAAGAAACCCCCTTCGCCTGTTTTAACCGATCGAGGGTGCGCTTGGCCGCATCGATCCGGATATCCTTCGGGTCGAGCGGGGAGTGCGAAATAAATGTTTCCAACGCCTGCCGGACCGAAGTTGTTTGTCCCATCTCCTGATAAGCCAAACCGAGATAGTACTGGACCATGCTTCCGGAGGCTTGATTCCCGAGTTGCTCCGCCGCTTTCTCCAGCTCGACGCTGGCCGGCTCGAACATTCCCAATATAAAGAGGCCGGTTCCGCTATAGAGATGGCCCAACGGGGCCGCCACCAATCGGTTGAAAAGGAGCGCCATCCGCTCTTCCTCCGGAATCTCGATTCCGTTCTTCTTCCGCCATTCGATCTGCTTGGCGTAGGGGAGGGTGGAGAAGCGCTTCGGCTCCAGCTCCAGATCCTTTCGCCAATCGTTGAGGCTGGTGATGAATCGGCCCAGCGCCTGATTGGCCTCCGCTTCTTTTTTCAGCTTACCAAAAACGAGACTCTGATAGTAGTAGGCGAACGGCTCGGAGAAGACCCTTCCTCGGTCGAGCTCATCCAGCGCCCGCTGATACTGGCCGAGATAGTAGAGATTGACGCCATGATAAAAAGCGGCGATCAACTTTTCAGGATGGTCCTTTCGGAGCCGAGAGAGAAGCGGCTCCGCCTGATGAAACGCCCCTTGTTCCTGGTACAACTTGGCCAGACTCAGAGAGGCCTCCGCATGGGAGGGATCCTTCTTCAGGGCGGCCTGCCAGGCGCGGAAAGCGCCGTCGCGATCTCCCTGCTTCTGAAAGAACGAACCCATGAGCCAGTCTCCCTCGGCGGACGGATGGAGAAGGAGCCCCTTTTGGACCATGTCGCGGGCGTCGGTCTCTTTTCCGTTCCGAAGGAGCGCTTTGGCGATGGCGAAAAATGCCTCTCCCTTTGCGCTGTTGGGTTCCGCCGGGTCGATCAGATAAAGCTCCCCGCCGCGCGACGCCCCTTTCATGTCGGCCATATGAATCGAGAGGGTATCTTCGAAAAGCGATTTCGGCGTTTGGAACTCGACGACGGTATAATCGTCGGTGTTGAAGATCCCTTCGCCGGTGTAACGCTCGATCTCGTTGGGCCCTAGGAGAAAATAAGCCCAGAGGTCATACGGAGAGTAGACCTCGGCCCGCGCGAGATCGTTTGCAACGGCATGGACCGCCATCCGCCGGGCGATCTCCTCCCGGTCAATGACGATTTCGCGATCGGAGCCGATCAGGATCAGATCGCCGGCGTCTGTATAAAAAATAAAGACGTGCGGAAAAACGGAATGGAAGGTCCGGATCACCGCCTTCAGCTCCGGCGCCCGGATGCCGTAGAAATGAATCCACTGGGCGAAGATTCCCCCCGGGCGCAGTCGCGATCGGCCCAGGCGAAAGAACTCCTCCGTGAAAAGTTTGGAGGAGCCGCTCCGCCAAGGATGCGACGGCTCGGAAACGATCACGTCGAAGCGCTCTTTCGAAAGAATGAGGTAATTGCGGGCGTCGTCGACGACGATTTGGACGCGCGGGTCCTCAAGGACGCTTCCGTTAAACGGATCGAAGAAGCGCGACGCCTCGACGACCGCCGGCTCGATTTCCAGGGTGACGAGCTTCGAGAGGGGATGGGTCGCGATGGCGCCGGTGGTGATCCCGGAGCCGTGTCCGATCGAGATGACCTCCTTTGCCTCCGGCGCGAGGAGCATCGGAAGATGGCCGACAAGCAGCTGCGTCTTCATGTCGCCGGTGGTGGAGGCATTAGCCTTGCCGTCGATCGCTAAGGTGAGATGAGGGTGCTTCGCCAGTGTCGGGTGCTGAACCACGGTGACGGTGGATGAGATTCCCTCTTTATAGAAAAGAAGGTCGAGGGTCGATAATTTCCCGAAGAGCTCGCTCGACATATGCAGCGGGTTCCAGGCCGGGGTCGAGAAGCCGACGACAACGAGAAACGCGCCAACCCCGCCGACCGCCCAAAGGCGCGCCTCTCCGATTTCGCGCATCTGCATCCAGAGAAGAAGGCTTAAGACGGCGTTGGTGAAGATGGCGACGTGGAGGCTTTTCTGAATGCCGAGCGCCGGGAGGAGGATAAATCCGACCGAGAAGGAACCGACGATCGTTCCGACCGTATTAACGGCGTAAGCGCGGCCGACGATCGACCCCAACCCGGTATCCATGACCGCTTGGCTTTTTCGCTTCGGTTCGTGAGCGGAACTCCCTCCGCCGGTCAGAAGATGGATCACCAGCGGGAAGACCCCTCCCATGAGGACGGTCGGGATCAGCATCACGGCGGCGACAATGAAGAATTTGGAGGCGGAAATAATTCCCCCCTCCGAGTGGAAGATTTCAAGAAGCTTGAAGAAGAGAACGGGGAGGAGGGGAAAAAGAAATTCCCCCCCGAAAGCAAACAGCGCGATCCCCCCTTGAACGAGGGCCAATAAAAGAAGGGGACGCGAAAACCGCTTCAGGAAGAACGAAAAGAGAAAGCTCCCGATCGCAAGCCCCATGAGAAAGGTGGCAAGCATGGTTGCAAAGGAGTAGAGGGTCGACCCGAGAATCAGCGTCAGGATGCGCGTCCAGACCACTTCGTAAATCATTGCGGCAAAACCGGAGAGGGCGAAGGTGATCAACAAGAGTCGACGCGGCGATTGCGGGCGCTTCGGAGCGGAGATCGGCGTTTTTTCAACGGAGGCCTCCATGGGGATGATTCGATATTTCCCGCGCCAGATCGCGAGAAGGCCGACCGCGCCGTTCAGCGCCGCCGCAAGAAGCACCGTTTTGTTCAAACCCAAAGTAGGAAGGAGGACAAACCCGGCCCCCAAAACCCCGATCACCGCCCCCAACGTATTGAAGGCATAAAGAAGCCCGACCCCTTTTCCGACCTCGGCATTGTTTTTATAGAGGCGGGCAAGCACAGGGAGGGTTCCTCCCATCAAGGCGGTCGGAAGAAGGAGGACAAGCACCGCCATCACAAATCGGACCAGGCTGAAGATATAGAACGAGAAGTCAAAGAGGCCGTGGAGATACTGATAGATCGGAATCAGCGAAGAGAGGAGGAACGGAACGAGAAAAGCATACCCTCCGATGCCCAGCTCAAGAAAGCCGTAGATGCGCAGAGGGTTTGAATAGCGGTCGGCGCGCCGGCCGAAGAAATCGCTCCCCAGCGCCAGCCCCCCCATGAATGCGGTCAGGAGGGTGGAGATCGCAAACATCGATGCGCCGAAAACCAAGACCAATTCGCGCATCCAGACCATCTGGTAGATCAGCGCGGTGACGCCTGAAAAAAAGAAGAGAATGGAAACCAAGTTGACCGGGGCTCCAAAAAATCGAACCCCTTATCATAGTCGATCTTTCCGGAAAATTCAAACCCGACTTTGAAGAATCCCCGCCCCGAGGGGGCGGGGATTCTTCGACCCGAAACGAAGAAAGACTTCTTTAGATAGTTTGCTCGCTAACCCCGTCCCAGAGGAGCGAAGATGCGCTCGCAATGCGTGTTTATGATAGAAGTTGACACCCGTTCCGAGAAATGTTAAAAAAGACCTTTCACTTTTCCGATTTCTTCAAAACTGAAGAGATCACCTTGTTCTTCCCATCGTCATCAAGCGAGCCGCTAGCTCAGTTGGTAGAGCACCGCCCTTTTAAGGCGGGTGTCCTGGGTTCGAATCCCAGGCGGCTCACCAGGCTTCTCAAATCGCTTCATCCCTCATCTTTCATCCCGACTAATACTCAATCGTTTTTCTGTTTTTACATCCAGAAAAAATCGCCGAAATTGTCGTATTTCTTGAAGTTCTAAGAAAAAATTTAATGATTTTTTAATTTGACAATGGACTTTTTTAATGTATATTCAACATATTGTATAGTTTTCTCCGGTATCTGATTGTTTTTGCGACCTTGTCTGGAGCTTTAAGGTTGACTGCCAAAGCAAGAACAAGGGCAACGAATCAGACCCACGTAGGTAGTCCTTTCCTACCTTGTTTCCTTCTCCTGAATGTCTCAGGACTTGTCCACTCCATGTTTTATTCATTTCTCTTCTATGAAGATGAAACAGATAAAACCGATTTCATTCAGATAAAAAATATTCTACTTGTGCACGACGGCCCTTTTGCAAACCGATGGGATGAAACATTCCCATTTTTTGTGATGAAGCAATAAATGGAATTGAAGTATGAGGTCAGCTTTATGAAACACCCGGATCGCCGCTCCTATTTTCGCGCAAAAGAGATTGTACCGATCTCAATCATTTTTCGAGATCGAGAGATGAAGAAAGAGAAAAGGATTAAAGGTGAAGCGCTTGATATCGGTTTGACAGGACTTTCAATTTCTACCGAAAAAGCCCTCCCCCAAACTGAGAAGGGCGTTATCGAAATTAGTCTTCCCAACCCCTTCAATCCGATAAAAGCCCGAATACGGATTAAATGGCGGAACGATCAGAAACACGCTTATGGTTTAGAGTTCTATCAATCAGAGAATGGCGATTTGAACAGTTGGGATGAGTTTGTAAAAGGTTCTTCAAATGCAGCGATACCGGATCGGAGGCAAAAGGAGGAGGGGAGAAAAAGAAATTCAGATGGACTCTCTCGTCCATTTAAAAATGATGAAAAACGGAAGATCATTCGAAGAATTACAGACCTCATTGAGTCGGAAAATACCGATCTATTCCACACCGGAAAAAGATCGGACATTACCACTTTGGATCTCATCCCCAACCGAAAAGATGCAAATTACACGAATGATACGGCAGCGGCAAGACGTAAATGGTTGGAACTTAAAACCGGAGTCAAATTGGAAAACGTGAGCGTTTTCAGCGACTGCCCGGAAAATATGAAAGGCAACATCGAAAACTTTATTGGAGTGTCTCAAATTCCGATCGGTATTGCCGGGCCGCTGAAAATAAATGGCAAATTCGCGAAAGGAAACTTCTACGTTCCGATGGCCACGACGGAAGGCGCATTGGTTTACACCTATACTCAGGGCATGCAAATTCTGTCTTTAGCAGGAGGGGTCAACACAGCCGTACTGAAAGATGAACTCCATATCTCCTCTATATTTACCTTCAAAAACATCTCCGAAGCGCTCAATTTTAAAAAATGGCTTCTTGCTAATTTTGAACGCATTAAAACGCACGCGGATGGAACCACTCGACATGGAAAACTCATCCGTATCGAGCCGATTATCTTTGACCGGAATGTAACAGTCAAATTTTATTATTCTACCGCGGACGCATCGGGCGTCAATATGGTTACGTTTGCCACGGATGCCGCTTGTAAATTCATAAGCTCTATCGTAAAACCCGCTAAATTCTTCATTCAATCCAATTATTCCTCGATCAAAAAAGTGACCGCCCATAACTTTATCAGCGGGTACGGAAAATCGCTCATCGCGGAGTGCGTCATTCCGAGAAAGCTCGTCAAAAGAACGTTTAATGTATGGCCGGAAACGATGGTCGATTACTTCCGGCTCGTCCTTTTGAGTACGACGCATGCCGCCATGATCGGGATGAACGGCCACGTCGCAAACGGGTTGGCGGCGATCTTTCTGGCTTGCGGCCAAGATGTCGCGAGTGTCGTAGAATCGCATGCAAGCGTGATCAACTATGAGATCACTGAAAAAGGCGATCTTTACGCAAGCATCAAGCTGCCTTGTCTCGTCATCGGCACGGTCGGAGGGGGGGTCGGCTTGGGAACACAAAGGGAATGCCTTGAATTGATGGGGTGCTTCGGTCACGGACACGCAAAGAAGTTTGCTGAAATTATTGCGGCGACAACCTTGGGAGGAGAGATTGCCATTTGCGCAAGGATCGCAAACGGCACTTTCGTGGAAGGTCATAAGAAGTATGGAAGAAAAACCGGTCCGCAAGTGGATCGATCGCTGGCCCTTCTTCATTCAAACGGTCATGATGAACAAAGTTAATGCACCACTGAATAATATTCTTCTTCATGTAAATAAAAGTACTTTTTGGGCCGGGTTTGTATTATGTGTATACAGTTTCTTCATGTATGCGCTTTTCGTGATACAAAGCTCGGAAAAAATCAATTTCTACTCCATCCCTCCCATCGTCACTTCAATCTTATATTTCATGTTTGGATACTATATTTTCCAAAAAAACTCAAACTCACCTGCAAACATTGCACTCGCTTCGTTATGGTTATCTATCGCAATTTGGCTTTCAGGTTATGCGATGATTTATTTGTCCGCTGATTACGAACATGGGTTGTATTGGGCAAAATTTCTATACTTCGGCGTGCTTTTAATTCCGACGACATTCTATTATTTCACCGTTGAGTTCTTGGGATTAGAACGGCAGAGAAAGCGATCTTTAGCGGTATACTCCGTCAGCGCGATTTTCATATTAGAAATGTTGACAAGTAATCGATTTTTGAATGGGCTATACGCGTATTATTGGGGCAATTATGTCAGAGCAGGTTTCCTTCAAAATATTTTTCTGTTTTTTTTCAGCATTACCTATGCGGGCGGGCTGCTAAATCTCTACCAGGGATATAAGAAAAAACTCGACGAATCTCAAATAGAAGCCAAGCGAATCCAATTCGTATTTTGGGCCTTCGTGATCGCCGTCATCGGCGCCACCGATTTTATTCCCAATTACGGTTTCGAATATTACCCCTTCGGTTATCTTCTGATCGGCGCGCTTTTCGGCGTGATCAGTTATACCATCATCCAGTATCGCCTTTTGGATATTTCGACAGTCATTCACAAAACGATTATGTGGCTCGTCACTTCTTCTCTGATTATTATACCGATCAGCGTTCTCTTTTACTTCGGAAGAAATCAAATCGATAGATTATCCAACCTGCAATTATCGATCTTCGTCGCCGGGCTTTTCATCCTCACCATACCGTATTTTAAATTGATTCAACCACGAATAGATCATTGGTTCCAACGAAGACAATACGATATGCAAAAAATCCTTCAAGGAATGGTCAAAGAGCTTGCGACGTTGAAGGATCTGGATAGTTTAATCGGTAAAATTGCAAGCACGATTCAAGATGCGCTTTACATCTCGAACATCACCCTCGTCTTATGGGATCATAAAGACGGACAATTTAAGATTGTAAAAGGGGAAAGCCAAGCGGCAAAACAGATTAGTCCTGATCACCCGTTTCTCTCATGGATGAAAGAACAAGATCGTGTCATTGAAGCGGATGAGATCGAGCTTGATCCGAAATATGAATCGATCCGTTCATGGGCTCAATCCTATTTTAAGCCGTTTCGTTCAAAGATCGCGTTGCCTCTGATCCATGACGGAAAGCTCATCGGGATCGTGAACATCGGAGAAAAAGACAATCTTAAATCCTTTTCCAACATGGATCTCGATTTTCTTTCAAACCTCCGCGCCGAAGCGTCCATCGCCCTGAGCAACTCCCTTCTCTATGACGACGTCAGCAAGATGTCGGAGGAGCTTCGACAATGGGCGGGCGAGTTGGAACGGAAAGTAGATGAACGGACCCGGGAATTGGCGGAGAGCAAGCGCCAGCTTGAGGAGTCCTACCAGAAACTTCAAGAGCTCGATCAAATCAAATCAAAGTTCTTCGCCAATATCAGTCATGAATTGCGGACGCCGATTACGCTCATCCTTGCCCCCACCGAAATGATGTTGAGCCGAAACTTAGGCAAGCTCACCAAAGATCAGGAAAAATATCTCACGATCATGCAAACCAACTCCCTGCGCTTATTAAAGTTGATCAATAACCTGCTGGATCTGGCGAAGGTGGACGCCGGCAAGATGGAGCTTTATTACAATCGAGCAGACTTTGCGAAGTACGTCAACGAGGTGGTCTTCTCCGTCAGCCCGATGGCGGAGAAAAAATCGTTGGACCTTCGATTTTCGTCCGAAGAAACGATTCCTGAATTCTTCTTTGACGCCGATAAAATCGAGAAGGTCATTCTGAATCTCGTATTCAATGCGCTCAAGTTCACCGAAAAAGGGGAGATCACCGTTTCCTGTTCACGGCAGGATAATGATGTCCTCGTAAAAGTCTCCGACAGCGGAATCGGTATTCCGAAAGAACATATGCCGAAGCTCTTCAGCAGATTCTCCCAAGCGGACAGCTCCGCCAGCCGAAAATATGAAGGAACCGGCATCGGCCTTGCCCTCTCTCGGGAGCTGGTCGAACTTCATCATGGAAAAATTTGGGCCGAAAGCGAAGAGGGGAGGGGAACGACTTTTTTATTCACCATCCCCATCTATACCCGGTTGGAAGATGTCCCGGGGGCCTTGGACCGGCGGACCGAGATCGTTTCGGTTCCCGAAAAGAGAAGGGAAGAGGATTGGACGAAAACTCTCGAAACCCAGGCGGATTACGCCACGGCAGGCATCGTACAGGAAACGGCCCCTCTTCCGGAAGAGACAAACTTTACAGACGGCCGGCATCGCCTCCTCCTGGTCGAAGACAATCCGAACATGCTCGGTTATATCGCATCGCAATTGAAAGACGAATACCAACTTCTCTTCGCCAAGGATGGACAAGAAGGGGTCGAGCGGGCCACATCCGAGATCCCCGACCTGGTGATCTCGGATGTGATGATGCCGTATAAAGACGGCCACCAGCTTTGCCGCGAAATCAAAGAAGAGCCGCGCACCTGCCACATTCCGATCATTCTCCTCACGGCAAAAACCGGCATTACGACAAAGATAGAAGGGTTGGAACACGGCGCGGACGACTATCTCACGAAGCCCTTCAACTCGCAAGAACTGCGCGCCCGCGTTCGCTCCCTGATCAACCTCAGAAAGTTAGAGCGTGAGATTCAGGTTCGGAATCATCAATTGGAAGAGACGCTGCAAGCGCTCAAGGAAACGCAGAGCCAGTTGGTCCAATCGGAGAAAATGGCGGCCTTGGGCCTTTTGGTGGCGGGGGTGGCCCATGAAATCAACAACCCGGTCAGCTTCGCCAAGGGGAGCCTTGCCATCGTCCGGCGCTCCCTGGAACAGATCAAGGCCGCGGATCGGCTGAGTCCCGTTGAAATGACCGAGCTGTTCGAGGATATCGATATCTCCGTTCAAGTGATCAAGAACGGGCTCGACCGCACCGAGAATATTATTAAAAACTTAAAAACGTTCGTCAGAAAGGATGAAGAGGTTCTGAAGCCCTTCGATCTTCACGAAGGGCTTGAATCCACCCTTCAACTCTTTCAACACGAGATCGCCCATCGAATTACGATCCGCCGGGAATATGGAAGAATATCCTCGGTGGAGGCGATTCCGGGACAAATCAACCAGGCTTTCATGAATGTCCTCCAGAACGCGGTTCAGTCGATTCCCGATCGAGGAGAGATCTTCATCAAAACGGAGCAGGAAGGGGAGCGCGTTCGGATCTCCGTCCGGGATACCGGATCCGGCATTTCCGAGAAGGACATTCCTCGCGTCTTCGATCCGTTTTTTACCACCAAAGAGGTCGGCAAGGGAACGGGATTGGGGATGACCATCACCTACAAGATTATCGAAAACCACCACGGAAAGATCGACGTGAAGAGCAAAGTCGGTTCGGGAACGGAGGTGGTCATTTCTCTTCCGCTGACGCAACCCGGCGTCCCGACGGAAAAAGCGGGGAAAGGGCTCTATGCCGGAAGCGCTCCGATATAAAGACTATCCGATTCTCTTTGTCGACGACGAAGAGATGGCCCTCGTCACCTTCAAAAATCTTTTCAAAAAAGAATTTACAATCCATACGGCCGGAAGCGGTGAGGCCGCGCTCGAGTTCATCGAAGGGCATCCCGAGTTGGCATTGATCGTTTCGGATCAACGCATGCCGGACATGACCGGCATCGAATTGCTCCGGCGTATTTCGGTGAAGAGGCCCAACCTCATTCGAATGCTGATCACCGCTTATACCGAAATAGAACTGGTGATCGACGCGATCAACCGGGGAAAAGTGCACCGATACATCACCAAACCCTACAATGAAGAGGAATTAAAACAGACTCTGAAGCAGGGGGTCGAGCGCTACTATCTGGTGAAGGAGCGGGACCGTCTTCATGCCGAAAAAATAGAAACATTCAAAAAGATGGCTCAAGCGAATCGGCTGACGGCGATCGGAATCCTGGCGGCCGGCATGGCGCACGAAATCAACAACCCCTTGGTCGCCATTAATACGTTTCTACAGATGATCCCTAAAAAATATGACGAAGAAATGAAAGACGAGGAGTTTTGGGATAAGTTTTACGCCGTCGCGGTGGGCGAAACCCATCGGATTCAGATGCTCATCAGCCAGCTTCTTCATTATTCGAAAACCCCCGAGGAAGAGGGGTTGAAATTGAACGGGGTGAATATCAACGATCTTCTTTACGAAACCATTACCTTCATTGATAATGAAGCGAAAAAGAAAGGGCTCACGATTCGGCAGGATTTCGAGCCCGATCTTCCCCTCTGTTATGTCGACCGGGAAAAGATCCGACAGGTTTTTTTAAATATCTTTCTGAATGCCATCCAGGCGACCCAGGAGGGCTACATCCGGATAAAAACGTCCGCCGACTTCGATAAAAAGCATCACGCGTTCTTCCATGTGGCGGTTGAAGACACCGGCGTCGGCATCACCGAAGAAAACCTTCAAAAGCTCTTCAACCCTTTCTTTACGACGAAACAAAACGAAGGAACCGGCCTCGGCCTGATGATGTGCCATCATATCATTGAAGAACACAGCGGCAGCATCGATGTCCGATCGGAACTCGGAAAAGGAACGACCATGACCATCCATCTGCCGGTCAATTTAACCGAATTCAACCGGAGAAAATCGGACCGCAGACCATCCGCTCCCTCCGCCGATCAGTAGCCCCGGCACTCCTTCGATGAAACGAGTAGGAACGGAAACGAAAACGGCCCTCCCAAAAGGGGAGGGCCGTTTTCGTTAAAACGTGCGCCTTTTATTTATCGCCCGGCTTTAAGACGATAAAGAATGCCCGATTCTCCCGGCTGATTCGAAGGAGAACCGCTTCCGTCTTTTTGGTCTTTTCCATGATTTTCTTAAACTCGTCCGTGCTGTCGACCTTTTCGCGATTCACTTCCTTGATCAGGTCCCCTTCTTTCAGACCTTCCGCTTCCGCGGCGCTTCCGGGTTCGACCTTCGTGACGATGACCCCTTTTTCTTCTTTAAGCTTGAAGCGCTCGGCGATTTCCGGGGTAAGATCTTGAACATTCAATCCAAGAAAGACTTCGGGACGTCTCGGAATGGCCGCCGTCACCGCCTCGTCTTTTCGCTCGACCAACTCGATCACGATGGTCTTCTTCTTTCCGTCCCGCATGATTTCGATGTTGGCCTTTTTCCCCGGGATGAGGCTGGCAATCACGCGCGCCAACGAATTCGGTGTATCCACGGGCAATTCTTCCACCTTCAGGATGATATCGCCCGGCAGAATTCCGGCTCTGCTCGCGGGGTCTCCATCGAAAACTTCGTTCACCAGAACTCCTTCGTTCTCTTTCACGCCGAACTTGCTCGCCAGCTCCGGGGTGAGGGGTTGGATCCCGACGCCCAGCCAGCCGCGCGTTACTTTTCCCTTCTCCATCAACTGCGCTGTAATCGCTTCGACCATGTTCGATGGAATGGCGAATCCGATTCCCTGGGCGAAATTGATGATGGCGGTGTTGATTCCGATGACCTCGCCGCGGATATTGAACAACGGTCCGCCCGAGTTGCCCGGATTAATCGACGCGTCGGTCTGGATGAAGTCCTCATACCGGGAGAGGTTGACATTTTCTCTTCCGAGCGCGCTCACCACGCCGACCGTCACCGTGCGATCCAATCCGAAGGGATTTCCAACGGCGATCACCCATTGTCCCACCTTGATTTTGGTGGAGTCGCCCATCGTGGCAAAAGGGAGATCCTTTGTCGCTTCGATCTTGATCAGGGCAAGATCGGTATCGGGATCTTTTCCGACCACCTTCCCCGTAAATTTGGTCTTATCGGAGAGCCGGACCTCGACTTCGTCTGCATCCCCCACGACATGATTATTTGTTACGATAAATCCCCGTTTATCGACAATCACGCCCGATCCGGAGCCGGGAGGAGCTTCAGGCGCACGTGGAGATTCCCGCGGCCCTTCATCGGGTTGGGACGGATGCGGGCCCCCTGTTTGAGGCGCGATATTCACCACCGTCGGTTTCACCCGATCTGCAAGGCTGATGAATATATTCTGGAAATCCTCCAGTAGCTTTATTCCGGCATCAGGGCTGTCTTTTGGCGCAGCCAGGACCGTCATTCCTGGAAGCAGCAAAATTACCAGAGCGAAGATAGTCACTCTCCTGAACATAGATTCTCCTTTCAAGGAAGTAAAGAGGTAGGAAAGAACATACTATATAGTAAAACATTTTATATTAAAAGGTAAACTATTACAAGTATCCAATCGATTTGTAAAGATATCTTTTTGATTGATATGATCCACCCTTGTGAGATAAGGTAGCAGACAAGGTTGAAGCTCACCGCCGCGGGGAATGTTCGAATGAAAAATGCGTATCACTTCTGCTCACATCGTGAGGGAAAGCGGACCATGGGTTTCCAAGGCGGATAAACAACGGCAGGGGGTGTATTGATGGGAAACCTAGTGTTGGCGCTGGCGGGAATATTTGTTCTCTTCATTGCGGCGATTGCCTGTAAGCCTCCAAAAGATCCGAACGATAAGTAGCTCCTTGTCAGCCCAAAACCGAGCGTTTCACCTTCCGAAAACCATCTTCTTCGGTTCATTTGCCTCCTCTTTATTCAGCGATACTATAATTTATTTTATAATAATAGCCGTCTAATTCGGATGGCGGCAGATTTAAGCCGGCTTCGAACAATCCTGATCCCCCCGGCAAGAGACAGGTGTTGGTTGCGTCGCAGCTGGAGCCTTTTACGGAGGCAGAGTAAGTCCCTACCACAAGCCCGTCCTTTACCGCGACAAAACTTATTTTAACGGAGATTAAAGGGTAAACCGAGTCATTCTTAATCAGCCCCCGAAGGGTTACCTCACCAAAAAAGTCGATCGTTTCAGTGACAGATCCGACGAGCATGACCTGTAAAGAAGGGACCCTCGGGACCGACGCCGTATCGACATCCCAACTAATGACGACAGAAGCCGACGCGGGAATCGATTCGAGAGATGTGTTGATCTGAAACCCGCCGACCTCTCCAGGTCCCAAACAGGAATCGGTTTCAGCAGAATGGATCGAAAGGGTCGAACCATGAACATAGGTAAAATTGGAATCGATCAATTCGCCGGAGGCATTTTCCGAGTCGATGACGATTTTGACGAGGCACGCAGGGTCCTCGCCTTTGTTGATCAGCTCTCCAAGATAATCCAAGTTTCCCAGTGAATTGAATCTTCGGTTAATCTCGCCTTTGAGTTCGATCTTTGCATTTTGGGTTGGAGCCGAAGGAGGGGACGACGTTATTTGGGGTTCACCCGGTCCGACCCCCTCCAGTCTTCCACCGCCTCCTCCATCTCCACAACCGACCGAAATCAGCGCCGCCACCACCAGAAGGACGAATTTTCGCATGGTCACCTCTTTTGCATCTTCTCTATTAATGATAAAGCGGGGGGGAGAGAACTATCAAGCGAAAATATCGAGCATTCCTACGGCCGTCCTGCAATCGCCGTCAACAGGCGGGCAGCCGGTAGCCGTGGACTACCGACAACCGGACTGGTCATGATCGGATCATGAGGATCGTTTAGAGGTTTTGGTTTGGAGGCGGATAGGCTTGGCGAGGTTCAGGTAGCGGGATATCCCTTCAAGGCTCTCCCATAGCCGGGCGGCAGAGAACTCGCCGCCCTGGCCTTGGAAAGTCATAAATTTGTAAGTGGTAGAAATAGGGTCGGTCGGTGAGAGTTGAAGTTGAAGCTAAAGCTAATTGTCAGTGCTTGAAAGAATTGGTGCCGAGACGCAGAATCGAACTGCGGACACGAGGCTTTTCAGGCCTCTGCTCTACCGACTGAGCTATCTCGGCAATGAGGCAGAAAGTAACAAAACGAAGTACAGATTGTCAATAGTTATTGTTTGAAATGTTACGGCTTGACCTTGATCGCCTGAAGAAAGGCATAGTCGAAGGGGTTCAACTCGTAGGGAACCTCTTCGATTTCTTCATCTTCGATTCCTTCGATGTCAGGCTCATCTTGATCGGATAGGAGACGACTGAGGGAAGCGACCACCAGATCGACCTGATAGCCCTCTTTTTCGATATTCTCAAGGATTTTCTTGATCTGATCGTTCTCTGCAAAGAGATGACTGATCTTCTCGGTCAACTCTTTCACCAACCCCTGAAGACGTTCATTTTCAAATGGTTCTTCATCGTTTGGGTTCATCCGTTTTCCTTCCTCCATATTTCTAATATACAAAAGTCGGAAGAAGGGTGTCAAGGCGAGGAAGGGGGGGAAGAGAACGTCTCAAGAGTTTCCATTTTGACCCGGGCTTTATGAATATAGTCCTTTGCTTCCGCATGTTCAGGTTCAACGATCAAGACATCCTGCCAGGCGTAGACGGCATTTTGCAGCTCTCCTTGACGGTAGAGAAGAATCCCTTTGTCGACAAGAATACGGATCAGTTGATCCAGATGCGTGGTGATCTCGTCGATTCGAAATGGGAGTTCGCGTTCCATCGTCGGATCATTCTGGGAACGGAACAACTCGAGCGCCTCCTTCCAAGCCAGACCGGCCCTCAGGTACTCCTCTCGATTGTAGAATTGGAGGCCGTTCTCATTGAACTGAATCAAATTCTGGACGGTTTTTTCGCGCTCCTCTTTCATTTTTTTCTGCGCCGATCTGAGACCCAGAGCCGCCGGCTGGCTTGAAGGATCGGCCTTGAGGGCCGCCTCGAACTCGACGATCGCTTCTTTATGCTTCCCTTGCTTCAAGAGTTGTTCGCCCGCTTCCAGACGCGGATTTGCCTTGACCGGCTCGGAAGGTTCCGCAGACTTCGGAGCCGGATCGACCGCTTGCAAATCTGTTTCTTTAGGAGAGAGATGAGCGCAAGAAGTAGACAGAGTCGCCCCCAAAAGGACACAAAGGAAAAAAGCTCTCAAACAAGACCTCATGTTGATTAGATGAGTTTGTACTGTTCGGTGCCGAATTCAACGTTTTTTCGAAAGAGGGAATCGGTCCGGAATCCGACAACGACATAGACTTGAATCTCTTCGGATTTTCCACGAACCCGTGTCGGGGGAAGGGGGATCGCATCGAGAATGGATTCAAGACGTTTGTAGGTGCTCGCAGAAATCAAGATCTGGGTATGATAACGCTTGTTCAGCTTTTCGATTCTCGCCGCCATGTTGACGCTGTTGCCGATGACGGTATAAGCGAGCCGCTGCAACGTGCCGACATTCCCGGCAATCACCTCGCCGGTATTGATTCCTATCCCGATTTCGATCTCGGGATAACCTTCCCGGATCCATTTTTGCTTGAGCAATTGGAACCGCTCGTTCATCTCGATTGCGGCGCGAACAGCCCGTTCCTCGTCGTTCTCATGGCGGACCGGCGTTCCAAAAACGGCCATCACCGCATCGCCCATGAACTTATCCAATGTTCCTTCAAATTTTTGAACCACCTCGACCACCGCTGCAAAATAGTCGTTCAGAATATGGACCACTTCGGAAGGCTCCAACTGTTCCGCCAGGGCGGTGAAATTGCGAACGTCGGTAAAGAGGATCGTTGCTTCGGTCCGTGTCCCGCCCAATTGCAAGGTTTTTGGGTTTTGCAGGAAGGACTCCAAAATGTTTTCCGAGACATATTGGGTGAAAGCCCGCTTGATCAACTCTTTTTCCCGGAGGTTTCTCGACATTTCATTGAAGTTTGAAACCAAAAGGCCGATCTCATCATTCGACTTCATTTGAATCTGGGGGAAATCTCCCTCTGTGATCGCCTTCACCCCTTGAACCAGCCGGCGGATCGGTTTTACGATCACATAGGCCAGCAGCCACGCTCCCAACAGACCGACGCAGAGGGCGAGGAGAATGAAGAGCCTAATTTTCTTCTGAGATTGCGCGACCGTTTCGTAGATCGGCCTTTTGGAAAAACCGACATGAACCGAGCCGATCACCTGTTGACCGGCGAAGAGAATAGGGGTGATCACGTCAAGACGCTCCCGCCCGTCCAGATCATGCGAGGTCAGCAACTCGACCCCCCCCATGAGCTGCCGCTGTCCTCCTCCTACTGAAGGAGAATACGTTCGTCCTTGCTGCGTCATATCGGTATGAGCGAGAATATTCTGTTTTACGTCCACGATGAAAATATAAAGGATGGCCGGATCTTTGGAGGCTTCGCTGATCATTGTTTCCAAGGCGAGCCGGTCTCGCGTTAAAATGGCCTCTTGGCTGTATTGAGCGATCCCCTGGGCGATCGAAGCCGCTCGGAGGGTCACCTCTTCGGTCAATGATTCGGTCATCAGTCGGGAGGTAATCAGATAGGAGAGCGAGAGGGTCAAACCAAGCAGGGCGCCGATGAGAAGCGAGAATTTGATTTTCAGGTTGAACTTTTTAAGTATCATAAAAGAAAGTAAAGAAAGAAAGCCTCCTTAGGCGCAGTTTATGTGAAAGATATTAAGCTGAAATGAAAACTTTATTAAAATGTTATTAAATTGTGCCCCCTTTTGCAAGAAAAATGAACGGGTTTCTTTGATTCTTCTTCCATCAAGAAGGCAGGGGCGTGTCGAGGATACGCCCCTGCAAACGAACCATGCAACGCACGTGTGCTCGGACCGGGATAAGCGTGGAAGAGTGGTGGGCCTTCTGCAGTAGAACCGTGAGTAGAACCGTGATTCGGTCCGTTTTAAAGTAAGGGTGAGCGCACTTTTCCCTTTTGACAATGGGGTCGAAAATCAATATAATTCTAAAGTTTATAGTTTTAGGGAAGTGCGACTTGCAAGAGTATATCAGAAATTTTTCGATTATTGCCCATATTGATCATGGAAAATCAACACTGGCGGACCGCCTGTTGGAGAAAACCGGGGCGGTCACCCCGCGAGAGTTCAAAGATCAGCTCCTCGACGATATGGATCTGGAGCGGGAGCGGGGGATCACGATCAAAGCCCATGCCGTTCGGTTAAAGTATCGGGCGGACGATGGGCATGATTATCTCTTCCATCTGATTGATACACCGGGACACGTCGATTTTACCTATGAGGTCTCCCGAAGCCTCGCCGCGTGCGAAGGGGCCCTCCTGGTGGTCGATGCCACTCAAGGGGTGGAGGCGCAAACGATCGCCAACGCTTATCTCGCCATCGACAACAATCTTGAGATTATCCCCGTGATCAACAAGATTGACCTCCCCAGCGCCGACGTTGAGAAGACCAAACAGCAGATCGAGGATATCCTCGGCCTCGACGCCTCGGAGGCGATCCTCGCCAGCGCGAAAGAGGGAAAGGGGATCAAAGAGATCTTGGAGGCGGTGATCCGCCGCGTTCCCCCTCCGTCCGGAAAGGCAGATGCGCCGCTTCGCGCGCTGATCTTCGATTCCTGGTTCGACAACTACCAGGGGGCGGTCGTCCTGGTCAAAGTGGTCGATGGAACGATCCGCAAGGGATCTCAGATTAAGCTGATGTCGAACGGGATCGAGCACGAAGTCCTCTCCCTCGGCGTTTTTACGCCGAAAGCGGAAGAAGCGACCTCGCTCTCGGTCGGGGAGGTCGGTTGCGTCATCTCGGGGATCCGGAACGTCAGCGAGACGAAGATCGGCGACACGATCACCGACGCGAAACGCCCCGCGGCCGAGGCGATCCCCGGCTATAAAGAAGTCAAGCCGATGGTCTTCTGCGGCCTCTACACCATCGACACCGACCGCTACGAAGACCTGCGGGACGCGCTCGAAAAACTTCGACTCAATGACTCGTCGTTCAAATATGAGCCGGAGACCTCTTTAGCGCTCGGCTTCGGGTTTCGATGCGGCTTCTTGGGCCTGCTCCATATGGAGATTATTAAAGAGCGGCTCGAAAGGGAATATCGGCTCTCCCTCATCAGCACGGCGCCGACAGTCGTCTACCGGGTGACCACGGTCAAAGGAAAGGTGCTTCACATCGATAATCCGGCGAAGCTCCCCGCGCCCAACCTGATCGCCGGTTTTGAGGAGCCCTTTATCGAAGGGGTGATCATCACGAAAGATGAGTTTTTGGGATCGATCATGAAGCTCAGCCAAGATCGGCGCGGGACACAGAAGGATATGAAATACCTCGATGTCGGACGGGTCATGGTGAAGTATGAGCTCCCGCTGAATGAAGTGATTCTCGATTTCTACGACCGGCTGAAATCGCTCTCGAAAGGATACGCTTCGCTCGATTATGAATTCATCGGCTACCGGGAGGCCGATCTGGTGAAGGTCGATATCATGCTCAACGGCGAAACGGTCGATGCCCTCTCTTTCATCGCCGCAAAAGACAAATCCCAGGTGCGGGCGCGGCAGCTCGCCGAGAAGATGAAAGAGCTCATCCCCAAACAGATGTTCGAAGTCGCCATTCAAGCGGCCATCGGGAGCAAGATCATCGCGCGGGAGACCGTCAGCGCCATGAAGAAGAATGTGACCGCCAAGTGTTACGGCGGAGATATTACGCGAAAGAGGAAATTATGGGAGAAGCAGAAGGAAGGCAAGAAAAGAATGAAGCAGGTCGGCCGGGTGGAGATTCCACAGGAAGCCTTTCTTGCAGTCCTGAAAGTTCAGGATTAGCCTTGCCTGAAGAGAACAAATTAAAATCGACGATTCGGGAGTACGCCGAAACGCTGGTCATCGCCATCATCCTGGCGTTGGTGATCCGGACGTTCGTCGTGCAGGCGTTTAAGATTCCGTCGGGCTCGATGATTCCGACGCTGAACATCGGCGATCATATCTTGGTGAATAAATTCATCTATGGCGTTCGTCTCCCCTTTACCGACGTGACCTTGATTCCGATCCGGGAGCCGCATCGAGGCGATATCATCGTCTTCCGTTTCCCGAAAGATGAGTCGAAAGATTTCATCAAAAGGGTCGTGGGGCTTCCGGGAGACACCATCGAGGTGAAGAACAAAGAACTTTACCTGAACGGCCAGAAACAGGAAGAATCGTACGCCATCCACGAGGACGACAATCCGGCGCACTCCGTGCCGGACCGGGACAACTTCGGCCCGGTCTCCGTCCCGAAAGATTCCTACTTCGTCATGGGAGACAACCGCGACCATAGCCTCGATTCGCGCTTTTGGGGATTCGTCGACTTCTCCAAGATCAAGGGCCAGGCCTTTATCATCTACTGGTCGTGGGATGGCGAGGCGAGTTGGGTCCGCTGGAACCGAATCGGAAAATTGATCCATTAATATAGGACGTCAATTAGGACCTCCAGGGTATGTCCTCTTCTCGACGGAAAAAGAAAACCGCCTCTCTTTCACAAGGGAACAGTCCAGCCATGACCGAAGCGGTGTCTAAAAAAGAGCTTCGGCCGTACCTCGATCGGTTCGATGGACATCGCGTCCTGGTGGTCGGGGACCTGATGCTCGACCACTACATTTGGGGAAATGTCCAGCGGATTTCTCCCGAAGCGCCGGTCCCGGTCGTCAATGTCGTGCGGGAGTCGGTGCTGCTCGGCGGCGCCGGAAACGTGCTCCACAATATTCTTACATTGGGAGGCCGGGGAATTCTGTGCGGCGTCATCGGCGCCGACGAAGCGGGACGGTGGTTGTCGGAAGAGCTGAAGTCCAAAGGGGTCGAGATCGGCGGGATTGTGGTCGAGGAAGAGCGGCCGACCACCAAAAAGACGCGGATCGTCGCCCACCAACAACAGGTCGTCCGGTTCGATCACGAGAAAAAGGGCGAAATTTCAAATAAAACTGAAAAGAAGTTCATCCAATTCATCAACGACCAACTCGACCGGATCGACTGCATGGTGATTTCCGATTACGCCAAGGGGGTCATTACCGAAGGTCTCTTGGAATCGATCCTCCCCCTGGCACTCCGGCGAGGTATCCCGGTCATCGTCGATCCCAAAGTCCACCATTTCTCTCTTTATAAAAAAGTCACGGTCGTCACCCCCAATCATCTGGAAGCCTCACAGGCGTCGGGGGTTGATATTGAAGACGAGGCAACCCTCCACCAAGCCGGGAAAGCGCTCTTGAAAAAGCTCGGCTGCCGGGCGGTCCTGATCACGCGCGGGGAGCAGGGGATGAGCCTCTTTGATAAAAGCGGGGAGACCACCCATATTCCGACCGAGGCAAGACAGGTGTTCGATGTCACCGGCGCCGGCGATACGGTCGTCAGCACCCTGGCGCTCGCCGTCTCGGCCGGGGCGCCGCTGCCGGCCGCGGCGCGGCTGGCCAATCATGCCGCAGGCGTGGTCGTGGGGATGGTCGGAACGACGGCAATCGAAAAAGCGATGCTGAAGAAAGCCCTCTCATGAAAATGACCGCGGATTCGGTTTTGGTGGTCATCCCGGCGAGATATCCCTCCACCCGGTTTCCGGGAAAACCGCTCGCCGATTTGAACGGAAAACCGATGATCCAGCATGTCTGGGAGCGGGCGACGGCGGCAAAGCGCCCGAACCGTATCCTGGTTGCAACGGATGACGAACGGATCGCTCAAGCGGTCCGACGCTTCGGTGGGGAGGTGATGATGACCTCGTCGGATCACCGGACCGGGACAGAGCGGGTGGCGGAGGTCGCCGCGCAGTTCCCCGCTTTACAGGTCATGAACCTTCAAGGCGATCTCCCCCTTTTTCAGCCCGCAACGCTCGACCGGCTGATTGAAAGCGGCGGCAAGTTGATCCAACGAGGGGAGGCCGACTTGATCACGGCCAAATCGGCGATCACAAGCGAGGAAGAAGTTTTCTCCCCGCATTCGGTCAAAGTGGTTTCGAATGAACGGGAAGAGGCCCTTTATTTTTCGCGGTCTCCCATCCCTTACGTTGAAAAAGACGCGTTCTCCAAAAAGGGCGCATTCACCTTTTATAAACATTACGGTATTTATCTCTACCACAAAGATTTTCTCCTCCACATCGCCAAATCGCCGGAGGGAAGCTTGGAGAAGATGGAGCGGCTTGAGCAGCTCCGCGTTCTGGAACAGGGGGGAAGGGTCCGCGTCCTTGAGATTGAAAAAGAAGAGGCCCGTTTTTTCTGGGAGGTCAATACACCGGAAGATCTGGTCAAGGCGAAAGAGATTTTAAATGCCGACTCCTCACGCAATTTAGCACTCGGAGGGTTCCAGTGAAGAAAAAGCAAACCAAAACAAAATATATCTTCGTGACCGGCGGCGTGGTTTCCTCCCTTGGGAAGGGTCTCTCGGCCGCGGCGATCGGGAATTTGCTCGAATCCCGCGGGCTCTCGATCACCTTTCTTAAACTGGACCCCTACATCAACGTCGATCCCGGCACGATGAATCCTTATCAACACGGCGAGGTCTTCGTCACCGACGACGGCACGGAGACCGATCTTGACCTGGGGCATTACGAGCGCTACACCTCGGCCAGGATGTCGAAGAAAAACAACTACACCACCGGAAAAATCTACAACAACGTCATCACCAAGGAGCGGCGGGGAGATTATCTCGGCGGGACGGTGCAGGTCGTTCCCCACATCACCGATGAAATCAAGCGCTGCATCAAGGCGGTCGGGAACGGAATCGACGTGGCGATCGTCGAAATCGGCGGGACGGTCGGCGATATCGAAAGCCTCCCGTTTCTGGAAGCGATCCGCCAGTTTCCCTTCGACATCGGAAGAGAAAACGTCCTCTATATTCACCTCACCCTGGTCCCGTTCATCAAGGCGGCCGAGGAGCTGAAGACCAAGCCGACCCAGCACAGCGTCAACAAGATGCGCGAGATCGGCATTCAGCCCGACATCCTCCTCTGCCGGACCGACCGCTTTATTTCCGCCGATCTGAAAAGGAAGATCGCCCTCTTCTGCAACGTCGAGCAAGAAGCGGTCATTACCGCGAAAGATGTCGACAGCATCTATGAGGTGCCGCTCGTCTTTCACCAAGAAAAACTGGACGAAACGATCATCAAAAAGTTGAAGCTGAAGGCGAAGGCGCCGCAGTTCAAGAGCTGGGAGAAAATCGTTCAGGTCATCAAACACCCTCAGGACGAAGTCCAAATCGCCCTCGTCGGGAAATATGTCGATCTCAAAGATTCGTACAAAAGCCTTTGCGAGTCGCTGATTCACGGCGGAATCGGAAACAAGGTGCGGGTCGTGATCGACTGGGTGAACAGCGAGCGATTGGAAGAGGAGGGGGTCGAACCGGTCCTGAAGGGATCCCACGGCGTCCTCGTGGCGAGCGGCTTCGGAAACCGGGGAATCGAGGGGAAGATCTCGGCGATTGAATATGCGCGGGAGCGGGAGATTCCCTTTTTCGGCATCTGTCTCGGGATGCAGTGCGCGGTCATCGAGTTTGCCAGACACATCGCCGGGCTCTCCAAGGCAAACAGCTCCGAATTCGAACCGAAAAGCCCCGACCCGGTGATCGATCTCCTTCCCGATCAGCGCCGCGTTCAAGAGAAGGGGGCGACGATGCGGCTCGGCGCCTACCCCTGCCGCGTGGAGAAGGGAACGAAAGCCTACGAGGCCTATCAGCAGACCGAGGTCTCCGAGCGGCACCGCCACCGGTATGAATTCAACAACCGGTACCGGGAGCTTCTGACCAAACAGGGACTCGTCCTCTCCGGTTTATCCCCGGATGGGAAGCTGGTCGAGATCATCGAGCTGGCGGACCACCCCTGGTTTCTCGCCGTTCAGTTCCATCCCGAGTTTAAATCGCGGCCGCAAGAGCCGCACCCCCTCTTCCGGGAGTTCATCAAGGCGTCGCTGAAACATAAACGGGCCGGGGGCTGAGAAAATTTTTATTGTTCATTTTTCATTTTCCATTTATCATTGGCAAATGATAAATGACCAATGGCAAATGGAAAATATTTTTTAGGAGAAGCGATTGCCTCACTCTGTCGAGATCGGAAGGATGCGGTTAGGGGATGGGATTTTTTTTCTCATCGCCGGCCCCTGCGTCATCGAAAGCGAAGATCTCGTCTTAAAGACGGCGGAGCAGATCGCCCGGATCGCCGCCGCGCACAAGGTTCCGCTCATCTTCAAATCCTCCTATGACAAAGCGAACCGGACCGCCGTCAGCTCCTTCCGGGGAATGGGGATGGAGGAGGGGCTGAAAATCCTCCAAAAGGTGAAAGAGAAGGTCGGCGTTCCGGTCCTCTCCGATGTTCATGGGCCTGAAGAAGCGACCGCCGCCGCCGAGGTCCTCGACGTGCTGCAGATCCCGGCCTTTCTCTGCCGGCAGACCGATCTGCTCCTCGCCGCCGGAAAAACCGGCAAGGTGGTCAACGTGAAGAAGGGGCAGTTTCTCGCCCCCTGGGACATGGCTAACGTGGTCGAGAAGCTGGAGTCGACCGGGAACCGGAAAATCTTCCTGACCGAACGGGGCGCCAGCTTCGGATATAACAATCTGGTCAGTGACATGCGCTCTCTGGTCATCATGCGGCGGACCGGCTATCCAGTCGTCTTCGACGGCACCCATAGCGTCCAGCTGCCGGGAGGGGGGGGGAAAGTCTCCTCCGGCCAGCGGGAGTTCGTCCTGCCGTTGACGCGGGCCGCCGTGGCCGCAGGCTGCGACGGCCTCTTTCTGGAGGTCCATCCCTCTCCGGACCAGGCTCCGTCGGACGGGCCGAACATGATCGATCCGGGGCAGTTGAATCAACTCCTTGGACAGGTCGGACGGATTCTCCGAGCGCTGGAAGACGGAGGAGAGCGTTAACTATTTTTTCATTTTCCATTGGTCATTTTCCATCTATCATTTGGTCGATGGCAAATGAAAAATGGAAAATGGCAAATGGCAAATAAAAATCATCTCACTGCGAACTCAAGGAATCCCATGATCTTGGAAGAAGGCAAGCGGGTCCTCAGAATCGAGGCCCAGGCGATCACCGATCTGATCGATCGGATGGACGGCCGATTCGTCGAGGCGGTCGCGCTTTGCTACAACAGTAAAGGCCGCATTGTGGTCGTCGGCATGGGAAAATCAGGGTTGATCGGGAAGAAAATCGCGGCGACCCTCGCCAGCACCGGCACCCCGGCCTTTTTTCTTCATCCCGCGGAGGGGATCCACGGCGACCTCGGCATGGTCTCGAAAGAAGATGTCGCCCTTCTGATCTCCAACAGCGGGGAGACCGAGGAGATCCTTCGAATCTTGCCGTCGATCAAGCGGATGGATCTAAAAATGATCACCCTGACCGGAAACGTCAAATCGACCCTGGCGAAGATGAGCGATGTCATCCTCGATATTTCGATTCGGGAAGAAGCCTGCCCGCTCGGGCTGGCGCCGACGGCGAGCACCACCGCCACCTTGGCGATGGGAGATGCGCTGGCGGTCGCGCTCCTTCAGCAGAGGGGATTCCGAAAAGAGGACTTCGCCTTCTTTCATCCCGGCGGCTCCCTTGGGCGACAACTTCTGCTCAAGGTCGAAGACGCCATGCACGTCGGGAACAACATTCCGAAAGTGGCCGAGGAGACGCCGATGAGAGAGGTCGTCCTGGAGATGACCGCCAAAAAACTCGGGATGACGACCGTGTTAAACGCCGCCGGAAAATTGGCGGGGGTGATCACCGACGGCGATCTTCGGCGGCTGATCAAAAAAATCGATCACGAAGGACGCGATATCTTTTCCCTGCCGGCGCGCGAGGTGATGAATCGGAGTCCGAAAACCATCTCGAAGGAAGCGCTGACGGCGCAGGCGATTCACATGATGGAGTCGCACGCGATCACCACCCTCGTGGTGGCGGGGTCCGACGGGCATGTCGACGGCATCCTTCATCTTCATGATCTCCTCAAAAAAGGGGTCGTCTAAGTGAAGCGCCGGCCGGTCCCCCTTTCTCAGCGACGGCGGAAGGCGATGCGAATCCGCTATCTCCTTCTTGATGTCGACGGGGTGATGACCGACGGAACCCTCTATTTTGATGAGAACGGACGGGAGATCAAAGGGTTTTCGATTTATGACGGCCACGGCATCCGGCTCTTGCAAAAGGCCCGGATCGGCGTCGGAATTATTTCCGGCCGATCTTCGACCGTGGTCGCTTGGCGGGCCAAAGAGCTCGGCATCGAGGATGTGCATCAGGGAAGCCGGGACAAAGAGGCCGCATACGAAATGATCAAAGCAAAACATCGTCTGCAAGATGAAGCGGTCGCTTTCATCGGGGACGATCTGATCGATCTTACTTTGCTTCGGAGGGTCGGCTTTTCGATCGCGGTCGCCAGCGCGGTCGATGCCGTCAAACAGGAAGTCGATTGGGTCACAAAAAAAAAGGGAGGGGAGGGAGCCGTTCGGGAAGTCATCGATTTCATCCTCTCTGCTCAGGCTTCACACACGAAAACACCGTTTTCTTAATTTAAAGAGTCCGCCATGAAAATTTCGAAAAAACTCGTTCGCTCCTTCATCTTTGCCGCGTTGACCTCGGTTGCTTTTTTAACCCGGCCGCTCTCCTGGAAATGGGGGGTTCGCCTCGGCGGCGTGATCGGCTCCCTCCTTTATTACCTTCTCCGGAGAGAACGGGCCAAGTCGCTGGAGGGGCTTCGGATCGCTTTCGGCTCCGATAAACCGGAGCGGGAGCTCCACCAGATTCTGAAAAAGAGTTTTCAAAATCTGGGGAAGGGGCTGATTGAGATCATCAATTTCGGAAACCTGAAGCCCGAGCAGAGCGAGTCGTTGATTACAATCGAAGGGGAAGAATATCTCAAAGAAGCCGAATGCGAGGGAAACGGAACGATTCTGATTACCGGCCACCTCGGCAATTGGGAGCTGATGGCGGCGGCGCTGTCGCTTCGCGGCTATCCGCTCCATGTGATCGCCGCCCCCCTTTACGACCCGCGCATCGACGAATGGATCGTGCGACATCGATCCCGCTTTCAGGTGGAGACGATCAGCCGGGGGAGCCCCTCTTCGTCAAAGAAAATCTTAGGCGTTCTGAGAAAGAAAGAAATCCTCGGTCTTCTGATCGATCAGGACACCAAGGTCAACGGCGTCTTTGTCAATTTTTTCAACAAAAAAGCATACACTCCGGCCGGCGCCGCGGAGCTCGCGCTGCGAAGCGGGGCGGCGACGATGATGTGCTTTATCACGCGGCTTCCGAACGACCATCATCGGATCAGCATCGAGAAACCGATGACCCTGGCGCAGAGCACCGAACATTCAAAAGACGTTGAGATCAATACGGCGCGCTTTACCTCCCGAATTGAAGAGCACATCAAACAGTATCCCGATCAATGGGTCTGGATGCATCGACGCTGGAAAACGAAGCCGGAGAAAAATGGTCCAGAATAAAAGTGATATCCATCCCGCTTCCGCCCCCATCCCAAAACAACACGTCAACGGATCTGTCATGAACCTGCCGAATATCCTCACCATTCTCCGGGTCGTGCTGATCCCGTTCTTCATCTTTTTCTTCTCGCGGCCGTCCACCTCATCGGCGATCATTGCCTCGGTGATTTTTTTGGTCGCCTCCTTGACCGACCTCCTCGACGGCTACTTTGCCCGCCGGCGGAAGGAGGTGACCCAATTCGGAAAATTCTTGGATCCGGTCGCCGACAAGCTTTTGATCGTGTCGGCCCTGATCCTGCTGGTCGCGAATGGCCGCGTGCCGGCATGGATCGCCATCGTCATCATCGGGCGGGAATTCGCCGTGACCGCTTTCCGGGCGATCGCTTCCTCCGAAGGGGTGATCATCGCCGCGGAGGGGACGGGGAAATACAAGATGTTCCTTCAGACGGTCGCGATTATTTTCTTGATCACCGACCTCCCCGCGTTTTATTTTCATGAGATCGGCCTGTTCCTTCTTCTGATCGCGACGGCGCTCGCCCTCTACTCCGCCGGACAATACTTCATCAAATTCGGCCGGCAGGTGAATTTGATGAAGGTCAAATAGACGATGCTGATTGAATTCGGATCGGTGATCATCGCCTACCTCGTCGGATCGATTCCGGCCGGCCTTCTCGTTTCGAAATTCAGCGGGGGGGTCGACCCCCGGCAAGCGGGAAGCAAAAACATCGGGGCGACCAATGTCATGCGGGTGGCGGGGAAGAAAGCGGCCGCCTTGACCCTGATCGGCGATCTCCTCAAGGGGCTTCTCCCGGTCGCCGCCGCCCGGCTTTTTAATCTTCCGGAAGAAGGACTTCTTCTGGCCGGTCTCTCGGCCATCCTGGGTCACATCTTCCCGGTATACCTCAAATTCAAAGGGGGAAAGGGGGTCGCCACCAGCTTCGGCGTTTTTCTGGGGATCTCCCCCCTCATCGCCCTCATCGCCCTGCTGATTTGGATCGCAGGGATCTCCTTTAGCAAATATTCCTCGGTGGGCGCCCTCTCGGCGTTTGCGGCCCTTCCCTTCCTGGCGGTTCTCCTAAAACCAGAAATGAAATTTGTCCTCTTCTCCACCATAATTTCAATTTTGGTGTATATTCGACATAAGGAGAACATTCAGCGGCTGATCGCCGGTCGGGAAGAGCAGGCCCATCGCAATGAAGGATAAAATCATTTTCCTATGGGTGGTCTTTATTTTATCGACCCCCTCGGTCACGACAGCGGAAGCGCCCGCTGTGATCGCAGAAACCGCTGTCGCGGAAGAGATCCCGGTCGCATCCGTGCCGGCTCCGGAACCGGCTCCGACCCTTTCTTTTGAAGAGATCCTCAAATCGGGCCAGATCAACACCTTTAAAACCGACCGCGGGATCGAGCGATCCGATTTGGCCGCCGGTTACCTCCTCTTGAAAGCGGAGGAAGCGATAAAGCGGGGCGATCTCGCCGAGGCGGAGCGGATCGGGGAGGCGGCCGCTGCCTTCTCCCCCGCTTCGCCGGCGCCCCACTTTTTTCTCTCCCACCTCGTCTGGACAAGCCGCAAGACCGATCTTCCCGCGATGGTCAATCACTACTTCACGGCCCTTCAACTGACAGTCAATGATTTTTGGTTTTCTCATTCGATCGCCGGGACCTTTCTGATATTATTCTTTTTCGCAATCCTTCTTGCGTTGTTGACCTTTCTGCTCTTTTCGTTCTTCTCATACAGTCCGCTCTGGATTCATAAGATCTATGAAGGATCGCGGGGATATTTTCATCCGGTCTCGGCGGGGCTCTTCTTCGCCGGCATTCTTTTTATTCCTTTCGTCTTCGGCCTTTCGATTTTATGGTTCCTCTCGGTCTCGTTTCTCCTCTTCTGGGGATTTTACAGCCGCTCCGAGAAGGGGATCGCCGTTGTTTTTCTGATCGCCGTCGGGTTATCCGCCTGGAGCCTTCCCCTTCTTCTCACCTTTTTTACGGCGAAAAGTCCGATGCTGAATCAGATGGTCCGAAACCATCAGGAAGATTTTTTCTGGTCGCCGCCGGAAATCGACCTGGCCGAACCGGATTGGCGGGGGGCGGTGATCCATGCTTCTTATCAGACGCAAAAAGGAGATTACCGCCGGGCCGAGGAGATTTATCAAGAAGCCCTCGATGAACGCCCCGGAATGGTTTTAAACAATCTCGGCAATCTCGCTTTCTACCTGAAAGAATATCCCCGGTCGATCGATCTCTATCGGCAAGCGTTGAACGCCGAATCGGGACTCGTTTCGGCCCATTACAATATGAGCCTCGCCTATCGGGAGATGCTCTCCTTTGAGGAAGGCACCCGGGAGTATGAAATCGCCAAAGCACTGGATAACGGCAGGGTGGAAGGCTACACGCGAAAAAGCGTCCAGTTCCCCAATTTTCCCTTGATCGATGAGCGATTCGAAAAGATGGACCTCTGGCGCCAGGCGGTGACGCCCCATCCGGAACAGATCGCTCATGCCGAGAAAATTTGGCAGGGGATGGCCGGAAAGATCCCCCTTCGCCGATCCGCGGTCGTTGCCCTCCTGCTGCTTTTCGGACTGGGAATATCCTCATTCCTCTTCGAGCGATTCTACGACGCCTCTTTTTGCGCCCTCTGCCACAAGGCGATCTGCAATCGGTGCCGGAGAACCCTCTTGAGTTATCATCTCTGCGGACAGTGCGGAACCCAGTTCAAATCGATCAAGAAAAGCGATATGGCCCTTCTGGAGTCCGAGGAAAAAAAGGTTCCTCGCCGGCTTTTTCCTTTCTTTCTCTTTCCCGGCGGCGGGCATTTCGCCATGAAGCGGGCCGTGGTCGGATTTATCCTTTTATCTCTTTTCTACTTCTTCGCCGGTTATCTCTTTTTCGGCGAGGTCCTCTTTTCATCAACGCATTGGCACCTGCACAGCGGCCGATGGATCTGGGGTCCCGTCGCAATGGTGTTTCTCTACATCGCGTCGACACTCGACCTGATGCGTATTTGGAGCAATGAATCATGGCTCTAGAAGGCTCCATCGAAGAGTTCGGACTTCCCGAGATCTTCCAGATGATCCTCCTTCAAAAGAAAGAGGGGGTTCTGAGGCTGACCCGCGAAAAGACCACCCTCTTCATCGAGTTCAACCAGGGGCAAATCATCTCCGCGGGAGACGGGGAGGGAGATGCGCGGCTCGCCGACAATCTGATCAAAGCGGAGAAGATCAGCAGCGATCAATTGAAGGCGCTTCTCAGGGCGCAGAAAAGGGACAACCAACCGCTTGCGCGGGCCCTGGTCCAAGCGGGACACCTTCCGGCCGACGAGGTCAAAAAATTAAATCGAATCCTGACCGAAGAGACGGTCTTCTCGCTCTTCGAATGGAAATCGGGAAGTTATAAGTTTGAGGCCAAAGAGACGTCGTACGACTCCCAGCTCATCGAGCCGCTGAGCACCGACTCCATTTTGATGGAAGGGGCGACGCGGACCGATGAATGGCCCCTCCTCAAAAAGAGAGTTCCCTCCACCGAGATGGTCTTCGAGGTGCTCCCCAAAGAGCCCGCCCCGGCGCCTGCCGATGAGGAGTCTGAAAAGAAGGAGGAGGACTCCTTCGAATCGATGGCAAACCTCTCCGAGCCGGAGGAAGAAGAAGGGGCCTGGCTGCTCCCCTGGATCGACGGGAAACGGACGGTCCAGGAGATCGTCGACCACGCGCAGATGGGGACCTTTCCCGTTTTCAAGGCGCTCAGCGAGTTGATCTCTCAAGGAAGGATCAAGGCAAAGGAAGAGTCGTTAAAAAGCCAGCGAAAGAAGTCGGGCTTCACATTTAAAGAGCTCTCCAGGCAGCAGCAGATTATCCGAATCATTTTTAACAGCATCACCATTGCCGCAATGGTGATTTTTTCAATTGTCGCCTTCAAGTCGGTTTATGTAACCCTTTCCAATGCCGTCCAACCGATTCTGGAGATGAGGACCCTCCGGGCGGGAATCGAGCGGGACAATCTTCTCTTTGCGCTCGATCTTTATTATTTGAGATACGGCCGGTATCCTGATGCGCTTCAACAGCTCACAGCGGAAGGATTGTTGAATTCAAAAAGGGAGCGGCGGATTGATTTATCAAAGTGGAAGTATGAACTAACCGGAAATACCTTTCGCTTGTCCTCTCTTTAAAAACCTCTTAAATTTTACATAATATATATTATCGGACATTACTTGTTACAATCATCTGTTCTTGTCCTTATCTTCTTTATCTTCTATTTTCGTTTCCATTTTTCTGGGTGCCGGCTCTTGAACATTTCGATTTTGGTCTTCCTTTCCTCGATTAGACGTGGGAAATGGACCGACTATGTAGTCGTCACCGGCGATCTTCACTCGGCATCCCGTTATTGTTGAGACGATCAGAAGAAAGACAAGAAGCAGTGCCGCGCTTTTTGCCTTTGAGAAGAAAAGTTGCTCTGCCTTCAAATCGCCGCCCCCCACAACAACCGATCTTAAGAGGACTATGGAATTTATGCGAAGATTTCGCTGAGTGGAATCTGAAAGCCGGGTAGGAGTGGCGTGTTGAGGGTATCGTTCGTTTCGCGGGAAAGCTCGGCGGCGCGGGTGTAGCCCTTCTCGGATGTCCGGTAAACCTTCACCGTCTCCAGCTCCGGATCGACAACCCAATATTCCGAGATACCGTGGCGTTCATAGAGCTTTCGCTTGATCACTTCGTCGGTCTTACGGGTGCCGTCGGAGAGGATTTCGACGACGAGGTCCGGCGCTCCCTGAATGTTCTTGTCGGTGACGATGGAAGCCCTTCCCGAAGAGATAAAGAGCAGGTCGGGCTGAACGACGTCTGTCTCGGAGAGAACCACATCCATCGGAGCGTCGAAGACTTCACCCAACCGGTTATTTTTTAGAAAAAATTCAAAGGCCGTTGCCAGTTTCAAAGAGATCCGTTGATGCCTTGTCGAGGGCGAAGGGGTCATGAAGTGATCTCCGTCGATCAGTTCGTGGCGCTTCCCGTCCTCCGGGAAGAGGAGGTAATCTTCATAGGTGAATTTGACCCGATGGGTTCGGGATGACATGGTCTTCCTCACTTTCCTAAAAATTCATGATTTGAAGATAACAAGACCCATATGAAATGTCAAACCGCCGCCTGCCCTTCCTCCCCCCACAAATTCAGTTGAAATCCAGCCAATTTTGGGGTATGAATACAGGCAGTCTATAAAAAGTCTGAACCGAAACGTCAACCGATTCATCACCTTTCAGCGGCTCTCCGATGGAAAACCAGCTTTTTTCCGGTAAATACGAAATCCAGGGGGAGATCGCGCGCGGCGGCATGGGGATCGTCTACAAGGCCATCCACAAATCGCTCAACCGGACCGTCGCCCTCAAGGTCCTTCACGCCCAATACACCGGAGACACCTCCTTTGTGAAACGCTTTCAGCGCGAGGCCCGCGCCATGGCCCGGCTGGACCATGAGAACGTCATCCGCGTCTACGACGTTTCGGAAGACCAGAACGCGCAATACATCGTCATGGAGTTCTTTCCGGGAAAGGACCTCAAGCAGGTCATCCTGGAGAGAGGCCCCCTCTCTCTGGAGCAGGCGCTCTCGGTCGCCCTGCAGATGGCCGAGGCGCTCGCCTATGCCCATGCGCAAGGAATTGTCCACCGGGATATCAAGCCGAGCAACGTCATGGTCGACAGCCGCGGCAAGGTGAAGCTCGCCGATTTCGGCATCGCCGCCGCCACCGACGAAATCTCCGTGACCGCCACCGGCCAGATCATCGGCACCCCGGAGTACATGTCGCCGGAGCAAGCGCGCGGAGAAGCGATGGACGGACGGAGCGATCTCTACTCGCTCGGCATCGTCCTCTATGAAATGCTCACCGGAACGACCCCGTTCGAGCGGCTCTCCCGGATGTCGATCATCGCCAAGCTGATTTACGAGCCGCAGGAATTCAACCTCACCTTCCCCGATCATATCCCCTCCCCCATTCAAACGCTCGTCCAATCGCTGCTGAGAAAACAGGCGCAGGAGCGCATTTCGGACGCGGCAACTTTGATCGAGAAAATCCGGAATCTCGGAAATGAGAATCCCGACGAAGATACCCTCGATCGGACGATGACGCGGGCGATCTCCCTCCCTTCGGACGCCACGCCGGCGCCGGGACAACCGGTCGACGAAGAAGAGTCGACGACGATGCTCCCGGGCCGAGCGGATCCGAAGAGAAGCGCGGAATTTTCTTCTCCGAAAACGCCCCCTCCCCTTCAACGCCCGTCGACCGGAAAATTCACCCCCGTTCCCTTACCGGGATCCGATTTTCCCGAGAAAACGCATACCCTCTCCCCGCCTCCCCCGTCGGGCCGGACGCACGCGGGTAAAGGGCAACGATTGGTCCCGATCTTCGCCGGCATCGTTGGATTGGTCGTCCTGATCGCCGGAGGGGTCTACTTCTTTTCTTCTGATTCGGAATCGGCTCCCGAGCCGGTGGCGGCAGTTTCCCCGCCCCCGCCGCGTCCGGTGGAGCAGCCGGTCGCGCCGCCTGAACCGGCGCCGGCTCCCCTTCCGGTCAGCACCCCCGCCCCTCCGGAACCGAAACAGGAAGATCCGATCGAGGCCGCGCAGGCGAAAGCGAATGAGATCGAGACCGAGGCGCGGAAAGCGCAGAGCAACGTCTCCGAATCGAATTTTGAAGCCGATCGACTCGATGCCCGTCATCGCGCCTCCCAGCTTTATTTGCATGCAGCCGAATTGGAAAGGAAAGGGGCCAAGGCGTTCCAAGAGGGAAGCGAATTGATGAACCGGAAGCAATATGAAGAGGCCGGCGCGACCCTGGAGAAGGCAAAAGAGTTTTTCGTCCGCGCCGACCAAGGGTTCAAAAAAGCGAAAGAGGAGGCGCAGATGCAACTCGCCAAGGCGACCTCCGCGCCAAGCCCCAAACCGATGAAGAAAGAGGCCGTAGCAACGCCGAAGGCCGCCCCGGAAAATCCCGCCAAACCCTCCGGCCCGCCCCCCCCGGCCGAAACGAAGATCGCAAAACAGACCCCGCCGACGCCGGTCGTTCCGCCGCGGCCCGATATCGAGGTGGTCGGCGAGATTTTATCGAAGTTGAAAAAAGCCTACGAAGGGAGGGACATGGCCGCCCTGATGCAAATCAGCAATCTCTCCGACGGCCGGACCCGCATCCTGCAAGAGATCTTCCGCGACCATCCGGTCGTCAAAATCTCCATCGCCAACTTTTCGCTCGCCGGAGAGCTGGCTTCCGCCAATGTGGTGATCACCCGGCTGGTTGACCGAAACGGCAAGGTCGTTCCCCCCCCGGACGAATGGAAGCAGAGCAAGGTGCTCATTCGAAAAGAGGGAGCGGGCTGGGGGAAGGTGCTCTGGTAAGGCATGCTTGAATTCAAAGTCTATCTCGACAAAAAGCTCATTCAGCGCTCGCTTCTGTCCAAAGGTGAAATTACCGTCGGCCGCTCTTCCGAGAACGACCTGGTCCTCCCCAATCAACACGTGTCACGGCTTCATCTGGTGATTGCGCAGGAGGGGGACGCTTTCCGCCTGGAGGACCGGAGCTCGAACGGCGTTCTTCTCGACGGGAAACCGGTCGCCGGATCAACCCTTCTCCCCCCGCAGTGCAAGTTGGGGGTCTACCCGTTCGAGATCGACTGCTCCCGTCGGCAGGAGGATCACACCGTCCCGATTCCGAAGAAAACACCCCAGGCCGTCCTGCAAGAAAAAGATCGACGACAAGAGGCCTACGCTTCCAACGCTCCTCTCCGCAGCCATTTCGGAATCTTGATCGGAGAGAGCCCGTCGATGCAGCAGATCTACCGCCTCATCGAGGATGTCTCGGGTCATCCGGTCACCGTCCTGATCCGGGGAGAGCATGGGACCGGAAAGGAGCTGGTCGCCCGGGCGATCCACGAAGCAAGCGCGCGAAGAAACGAGCCGTTCATCGCCGTCAACTGCGCCGCCATCCCGCTCGATCTGATCGAAAGCGAGCTGTTCGGACATGAAAAAGGGGCCTTCACCGGCGCTCAAACCACCCAGAAGGGAAAGATCGAGGAGGCCGATAAAGGAACCCTTTTTCTCGACGAGATCGGCGAATTGAGCCCGGCCGCTCAGGCGAAGCTTCTCCGCTTCCTCCAGGGAAAGGTCGTCATGCGGCTGGGAAGCGCGCGCGAGACCCCGGTCGATACCCGCGTCGTCGCCGCGACCAACAAAGATCTGGAGCGGGCGGTCAAAGAGGGGACCTTTCGCGCCGATCTTTACTACCGGATCAAGGTCGTTCAAATTCTCCTCCCTCCCCTGCGGGATCGAAAAGAAGATATCCCGCTTCTCGCCGCCCATTTTATCGAGCGGCTCGGCGAAGAATTAAATCTCCCGGCCAGGCCGGTCCTGACCGATGAAGCGCTCCATCGCCTTCAGGCCGCCGATTGGCCCGGCAATGTCCGACAGATGGAGAACGCTTTCTACAGCGCGCTCGTTCGCTCCCGCGCCCCTGAGTTGTTGGACGAGACCCTTCTTTTCGATTCCGAGGCCTGGAACAGCCCCGCAGAGATGGAAGAGGAAGCCCCGCTAGATGCTATTTCGAAAGAGCTGCTTCTTAAAATTCTCAAAGAAAGCAGTTGGGATACCGCCAAGGCGGCGGAGACCTTGAAGGTCAGCCGGGGAACAGTCTACTACAAGCTGAAAAAGTATGGGATCAACCTCCGCGAAGCGGCGAAACGAAGCGCCAACATGTAATTCTCTTTTGATCAAACCTCATCCACTACTTTAATTTGATCCTCTTCTCCCCTTCCACTTTTCAAACCTTTTAAACTCATTTCAAAAATTTGAAATCAGATCTTCCGTATCGATGACTTAATCTTCGGAACAATTCTTCGTCCTTTCGAAATCTCTCTGTCTAATTCAGATGTTAGGCCGGTATTGCGCATCCATAAGAAGTCTCCATTTATCCGGCATAGGCTTTGCTTTTCATTTTTATCGAGATCTCCATAAGAATGGACATGGGAGGATGCCGGTGCTTTGGAATAGTCTTAAAAATCACTTCAAAAGAAATGAGGAGAAAACCGGCGGAAAAACCGAAAGCGCCGGTTTGACCGATATCGGATCAAAGCGGGCCCACAACGAAGACGCGCTCTTCCTCTCGGACGAAGCCGGCCTTTATCTGGTGGCCGACGGGATGGGGGGCCACTCCTTCGGAGAGGTCGCAAGCACCATGGCGGTGGAAACCGTGTCGAAAAAATTCCTCTCTTCCGGCAGAGAAAAACCGGCCCCTCTGCTGACGGAGGCGATTCAGGAAGCGAACAGCCGGATCTATCAATTTTCCCAGGAGAAGGTGAAAGTTTTCGACGGAACGGAGACCCTGACCGGCCCCGGAACCGTCGGAACGACGATCGTCGCCCTGGCCCTCTCCGGGGAGACAGCCATCGTTTCGAATGTGGGAGACAGCCGGGCCTACCGCCTGCGGAACGGCCGCCTCGCGCTGCTGACGCAAGACCACACCCTCGCCGCGATGCAGCCCCCTTCGGGAAAGGCCGCTCCAGCGACACTCCCCTCCAAATTGAAGCACATCCTGACCCGCGCGGTCGGCGTGGAGACCAAAGTCAAAATCGACCTTCTGGAAGAGCCTCTCCAACCGGGCGATCTTTTTCTTCTCTGCTCCGACGGCCTCACCAATATGGTTTCCGACGCGCGCATCGAGGAGGTCCTCTCCTCCCCTTCTTCAATCCAGTCGGCCTGCGACATCCTGATCAAAGAGGCCAACCGAAACGGCGGAAAAGACAACATTACCTGCGTTTTGGTGCGCCCTTTGTAGGGGCGATCCTTGTGATCGCCCAGACTGGGCGAATACACGGTGGTGCAGTGCAAGCACGGTGGAACAGTGCAAGCAAGATTCGCCCCTACACGTAACGGAATACCATTTATTTTGTTTGTTATGGATGTCCCTCCATTTTTGTCGCATCCAAACTTAATTTCATTAATCATCCCCCCCCAGCATTTTTTGATTGACTTGCCCTTCAAACCCTGGTAGTTTTCACTTCCTACGCAACCCATCCATACGGGTCTTCTATGAAAAACAGAGCATTGCTCCTCAGCTTCATCGCTTTTTATACCTTTCTCGTCATCCCGACCGCGCCTCTGTGGGCCCAATCTCTGAGATTGGTCGCCGACACGGACCTGATCGCTCCCACGATCCAGCACGAGCCCCCGGCGCAAACCTTCCGGTCGGGCGAATCGGTGAATATTCAGGCGACGATTGTCGATAATACGGAGATCCAAGAGGCCACCCTCTATTACCGTACGATCGGAGCGGATGAGTACTCCTCCATCAACATGGAACGGCTGCCGAAAGGGACCTTCTCGGTTTCCATCCCGAAGGACGATATCGCCGAGCCCGGCCTCGAATACTACATCCAGGCCGCCGATCAGGCCGGAAACATCGCCTTGCGCGGCTTCTCCTTCTCCCCGCTCACTTTGACCGTGACCCCCGCGGCCCCTGAAAAGGAAGAAACCGAAGAGGCCTTTACCGAGAAAGTTTTCCCGGCGGAAGAAAAACAGACGGCGCTGAAGACAGACGCCTCCCCCGAGAAACCCTGGTATAAGAAATGGTGGGTCTGGGCCGTTGCGGGGGTTGTTGTGGTCGGCGCGGCCGCAGCCGGAGGGGGCGGCGGTGGAGGGGGCGGTGGCGGCGGCGCCGGGGGACAAACCGGCTCCGCGACCGTTTCAGGACCGACCCCTTAACATATAGAGGTAACCGTTTTTTATGCGCTCTCTTAAATTCATCTTTCTCAAGTTCCCCTTCACGTTGATCTTCACCGGACTGTTCCTCGCCCTTTTCCTGGCCGGTTGCGGCCAAACCGGCGATCGGCAGACCACGATCGGTCCCGGCGCGGCGGACAACTTCTCCTCCCCGATTCCCACGCAGCTGCAGAAGCTTCGGACCGGACTGAATGCGAAGGTGATCGTCGATGGGGGAACCCCCCGTGTCCAAATCGTTAATCTGCAAGTCGATACGCAAAACGACCGGGTCATTGGGACCATCCCCAACCTTCCGGTCGGACAGCATACCTTCGAGATTCAGTATTTTATCGATAATGCCTTAATCGCTACCGCCCCTGCCATCACGGTCAACATTCAGGCCAATGTCGACACCCCGGTCCCCTTCAACGCCGGAGCGCTTGTTTATCCCGACACCGACGGCGACGGATTCACCAACCTCAACGAGGTGGAGATCTTCGGATCCGCCAGCGACGCCTGGACCAGACCCGATCTCAAGCCTGAGGTCTCAGTGGTCGTAAATCCCGGCGCGGCGATTCTTCCTCCGAACGGTGTTCAGACCTTCACGGCCGCCATCGCACAAAATGCAAATCAGGGAGTTAACTGGAGTCTGGAAGAACCGACAGGCGGCGGATCGATCACACCAGGCGGCACCTATACTGCACCTGCGGTGCCGGGAATATACAATGTGGTGGCGACCAGCCAGGCCGACCCGGCGAAGAGTGCAACTATTCCAGTATTGGTGGTTACTCCGGGGTCCCTTGATACCACTTCCTTCGGCAGCGGCGTCACCGCCGGGACCGTCGCCATTCCAATCGGAAATACTAGCATTGGTCAGGCAGTCGCCATTCAGCCCGACGGCAAAATCGTGGTCGCTGGATACTCTAACACAGGCGGGCCAAACCATTTCACTCTGGCACGATACAATATCGATGGCACACTCGATACGGCCTCTTTTGGAACTACCGGCACAGGTGGCACCGTCGTCACACCCATCGGAACCGGTAGCATCGGTCAGGCAGTCGTCATTCAGCCCGACGGCAAAATCGTGGTCGCTGGATACTCCTCCACACTGGTGTGCCAAACCATTTCACTCTGGCACGATACAACATCGATGGCACACTCGATAAAGATTCTTTCGGCAGCGGCGTCACCGCTGGCACTGTCGTCACACCCATCGGGAACACCAGTATCGGTCGTTCTATGGTTCTCCAACCCGACGGCAAAATTCTCGTCGCTGGATACTCCAACACCGGCGGACCAAACCATTTCACTCTGGCACGATACAATATCGATGGCACTTTCGATACAGCCTCTTTTGGAACCAACGGAAAAGGTGGCACTGTCGTCACACCCATCGGAACCGGTAGCATCGGCCAGGCAGTCGCCATTCAAACTGACGGTAAGGTTATAATCGCTGGCTACTCGATTAATACTGGCGTTCCATCGCATTTCACCTTGGCACGGTATCAGACAAGCGCCCCTCCAGTTTTATTACGGACAACCCTCTCTGGAAGCGAGGAAATACCTGCAGTGACGACACTCGCAACGGGATCGGCTACTTTTGTAATCAGCCCCGGCCAAAACGAAATTTCCTACACACTCCACGTAGCGGACATCGGCATCAGCGGGGTCACCGCCGTACAAATTCACTTTGGTACCCCCGGCGCGGAAGGCCGTGCCCTCTTTACGCTGACTTCAAATTCATTTGTCAGCCCCTTGGTCGGAAAGCTGACCGCCGCTGATCTGGAACCGATTGCTTCGACCGAAGGGATCAATACTTTTTCAGACGCCATTAAAGCGACGCGAGACGGTAATACCTATATCCATGTTCACACATCGACTCATCTCGGTGGCGAAATCCGGGGCCAGATCCTCGAAGCCCCTCCGACCCTCTCCCAGCTTCAGGCTGAGATCTTTACTCAACAATGCGGTGCTGTATGTCACAGATCCGGAGGACTTGGAGGCATCGAGACTGGGCTGTTCCTAGACACCAGGGAGAATGCTTTCAATCTGCTGGTGAATGTACCAAGCACACAGGATTCTAACTTCAAACGGGTTGAGCCTTTTAACCCCGACGCAAGCTTCTTGGTCAAAAAGCTGACAGATCCTAGCCTGGGCTTAATGCCGGCAGGTGGATCTCCTCTTCGAGCTGAAGAAATCAAAAAAGTCCGGGACTGGATAACCGCCGGCGCCAAAAACGACTGATTCCGCGCCTTCGGAAACCGTCTCCCTCGACCGAGTTATTTCCATCGAGCTATGTAGACCATTTCACAGCATTGCCCAAAAAATGCCCCGTTTTTACCCTTATTTATCCCTCTTCACCTGAACAAAATCTCTAATTTATTAATTTAATTCCAGAAATTTCTACGGGAGACCACTGGCATGCCTTTTGCGATATGGAATGGATTGTCATGTTCCGTTGAACACCGTTGTGTCATCGGGCTTTCATTCCGTAAAGGTATTGAAGCATGTCGCTCGGGGTCGCTCGAAAGTTCACTTCTATCTTGGTGGGAATCGCCGCCCTGCTCGTCCTGAGCGGATGCGGAAGGGAAGGTCATTCCGCCGAATCGACCCCGCCGGGCCTCTTTATCGACTCGACGACGGAGAAATTTTTACAGAAAGCGTTCGAAGAGACAAAAGCCTGCGCCGGGATGACCGAGGGGAAATATGAGGACGTTTCCGTCATCTTGATGCCGCCGGTTTTCCCCTGCCCGCACTATGCCGACGGATGCAGCGGCGAATACGTCCGCCCCAATTCGTTCAAAGTGGGGACCCTCTCCGTCTGGCGCCATGAAGTCCTGCACTATCTACTGGACCTCAAAACCGGCGACCCGGACGTCTCCCACGCCAACCCGCTTTTCAAGCAATGCACGTAGCCGCATTCCCCCACCTTACGTAACGACGGCCTTGTCGCGCACCAAGGGTTGATCCCTATAGTCCAGCCGGAGAACCTCGTGTAAAATCAGAGGAGCATAAGCGATTCGATTCCTCGGTGAATCCTGAAAGTCTGTACCAAAAATAGAAATGACCGCCGATGCAGACGGTCGCCCGACCGTCTGGAATCATTCCAACAAGTGAGGTTTTGCGATGAAGCGGATTTTGGTGATCGAGAACGAGTCAATTATCCGGAACTTTCTATCCAGCCTTTTGAGCCGTTTCGGTTACGCCGTCACACAAGCCCAGTCGGGAAGCGAGGGGCTGGAAAAGATCAATGAGGGGGGATTTGACGGGATCTTTCTGGATATCCATCTAAACGACATGAGCGGAAAAGACCTTTATCATCATCTGAAAGATCACTCGGCGGACCTCGCCCGGCGGATCGTATTCGTCACGGGCGACCTGAGAAATCCCAAAACAGAATCGTTCGTCAAAGAAACGGGAAACCTCTGCCTTGAGAAGCCTTTTACCCTTGGCGAAGTAAAGACCCTTCTGAATCAATTCTTCCAGCAGAAAATCCCATGCGGATAACGGACCGGTGATGACGCGTGAGAAGATCGGCCCTTCTACACGAATCCCTCTCTTCAAGCAGTGCGTCTAGAAGGGCAAGCGTTCACTTCCTCTATAAAGATTGGCTGTCCTCATCCCAAAGACCCGGACGGGTCCCGGCAGGGTCCTCCTGATTCATCAGTATCCTATCCTGGGTTTGTCTTCTCAAGTACAAAAGGAGTATAATCAAGCCGCTTCCGCTCTCAAGAAATTGGAGCAATGGACCGTTACACACCCATTCGGGCCATTGTTCCAACGAGGCCCGGTGCGCTAAGATACGGATACCATGACCCGCGTTGAATCTCAGGAGAGAAAGCCGCTTTGACGACCATTCCTGAAAAAGAGATGAATCGGGCCTGCCTGCCGCTGAAGGCTGCGATGGATGAACGACCTTCGGAGATAAGCCGCGCCGGGCAGGGGTCGCGCCGGCGCCGAGCCCGACTCCCGCAATGGCGGGCGATCTTGTTCGGACTGCTCGCCCTGCTCATCCCGGGCGAGCCGTTGGGGCAACCCTCCCCTGCCGAGAACGGGCGTCCGGTGGTCTATCTGGCGCCGATCGAAGGGATCATCGACCTCGGCCTCGCCCCATTCGTCAACCGCGTCCTCGAAGAAGCGGCCGGCGCGGAGGCCGCCGCCGTCATCTTCGAGATCAACACCTTCGGGGGACGGGTCGACGCGGCGGTGGTGATCCGCGACGCGCTCCTGAACGCCCCGATTCAAACGGTCGCCTTCATCAACAAGAGAGCGATCTCCGCCGGCGCCCTCATCAGCCTCGCCGCCGAAAAAATCGCCATGGCCGACGGCGGAACGATCGGAGCGGCCACCCCCGTCCAAGTGGGACAGCCGGGCGCCCCCGCGCAGCCGGTGGAAGAGAAGACGGTCTCCTACGTCCGAAAAGAGTTCCGGGCGACCGCCGAGAGCCGCAAGCGCCCCCTCCTCGTGGCCGAGGCGATGGTCGACGCCGACGTCGAGATCCCGGGCATCATCGAAAAAGGGAAGCTCCTTACCCTGACGACCGAGGAAGCCATGGAGCATGGTGTGGCCGATTTCCGCGCCAACACCCTGGAGAGCGTCCTGGAACAGTTGGAACTCCCGGGCGCGGAGGTAAAGCGGGCGACGCCGAATTGGGCCGAAAGATTGGTCCGCCTCCTCACCCATCCGGTCCTAAGCTCCCTCCTCATCACCGTGGCGATGCTCGGGATCATCCTGGAGCTTCGAACCCCCGGCTTCGGCATCCCCGGCGGCCTTGGGATCGCGAGCCTGGCCCTCTTTTTTTGGGGCCACTGGCTGGTTCAACTGGCCGGCTGGGAAGAGATCCTCCTGGTGGTGTCGGGTCTCGTGCTCCTGGTGATGGAGATCTTTGTCATCCCCGGCTTCGGCGTCGCCGGCGTCCTCGGCATCGCCGCCCTTCTCGGAGGGCTCAGTCTGAGCGTGATCGGCGCGGGGGCCACCTGGGCCTTTATCCTCAAAGCGGTCGGCCGCGTCGTCTTCTCCCTATTCATCGCATTGGGCGCAAGTCTTCTCCTGCTCCGCCTGCTGCCGCGCCTCCCCTTCGGGCGGCGGCTGATTCTGGAAACGGGGCTGGGGGCGGGTGAAGGATACACCTCCGCCCCCGAGAGCGACCGGGGCTGGCTGGGGAAAAAGGGAATCGCCCTCTCCCCGCTTCGGCCGGCGGGGATTGCCGAGATCGAAGAGGAGCGGGTCGACGTCGTCTCCGACGGGGAGCTGATTGAAGCCGGCCAGCCGATCAAAGTGATTCGCGTCGACGGCAACCGCATCGTCGTCCGGAGATTGCGCACATCAACCGAAAGGAGTGAACATGAACGGACTTGAGACCGGAATCGCCGGAGGGTTTGTCTTCCTCATCCTCGCGCTCTTTGTTTTGTTTTTTCTTTTATATCTGGTTCCAATTCCGCTCTGGATCGCGGCCTGGGCGTCGGGCGCCTACGTGGGGCTCTTTACCCTGATCGGCATGCGCCTGAGGCGGGTGCCCCCCGGCACGGTCGTCACGGCGCGGATCAGCGCGGTGAAGGCGGGGCTCGATCTCCCCCTCAACGACCTGGAGGCGCACTATCTGGCGGGCGGGAACGTCGTGCGGCTGGTGAACGCGATGATCTCCGCCGACAAGGCCAACATCGCGCTCCCCTTCAAGCGGGCGGCCGCCATCGATCTGGCCGGACGGGACGTGCTGGAAGCGGTGAAGATGTCGGTCATCCCGAAGGTCATCGAGACGCCGAAGATCGCCGCCGTCGCGAAAGACGGAATCCAGCTGATGGCGATCTCCCGGGTAACCGTCCGGACGAACATCGACCGGCTGGTCGGAGGGGCCGGGGAAGAGACGATCATCGCGCGGGTCGGCGAGGGGATGGTGAGCACCATCGGCTCCGCGGCGACGCACAAGAATGTGCTTGAGAATCCCGACCATATTTCCAAGCATATCCTGAGCAAAGGGCTCGACGCGGGGACCGCCTACGAGATCCTCTCCATCGACATCGCCGACGTCGATGTCGGAGAAAACATCGGGGCCAAGCTACAGATCGACCAGGCGGACGCCGACAAACAGATCGCCCAGGCCAAGGCGGAGGAGCGGCGGGCGATGGCGGTGGCGCTGGAGCAGGAGATGCGGGCGCGGGTCGTGGAGGCCGAGGCCGAGGTGCCGCGCGCCATGGCCGAGGCCTTCCGCCAGGGGAACCTCGGGGTGATGGACTACTACCGGATGAAAAATCTGCAGGCCGACACGTCGATGCGCGACGCCATTTCGGAAACGGGAGAGCCTCCGGCCGAAGGGCCGAAGAAGGAGGGTCCCCGATGAGGCCGGAAGATCTTCTCTTTTACCTGCTGTTTATTCTCGCGGCGCTCTTTTCTCTGATCTCCTCCTGGCTCAGGAAACGGCATGAGGGAAAGATCCCATCGAAGACCGGGCCCGGAGCGTCCAGAATCCCGCCCGGGGCGAGGGCGCCATTGCCCCCTCAAAGGGATCGGGAGGAGCGCCCGACCGGCCCGCCGTTGCCGGCCGCGGCCCTTCCCGTCTCGAATCGCCGGCGGCGCGCGCCGATCGGAAGCCTGCGGGAGGCGCGCCGAGGGATCGTCCTCATGACGCTCCTCGGCCCCTGTCGCGCGCTGGAGCCTCCCGATCCGCCGACATCCATCCCGCTTTGAAAAAGATTAAAGAGGCTCCCGTTCTGTTCGAACCAAATCTAAAGGAGTTGCTGTCCGATGATCGAGCTCTCCGGCCATATGACAAAAATCGTCTGCACGATCGGACCCGCTTCCCGCTCGGAAGCCGTTCTGGAGGAATTGATGAAGAACGGGATGGATGTGGCCCGGCTCAATTTCGCCCACGGCAGCCTGGAGGACCACCGGGAGGTGATCGGGCGGATCCGCGCCATCGCGGCGAAGCTGCACCGCGGATGCATGATTCTGGGGGACCTCCCCGGTCCGAAAATCCGGATCGGCAAATTGCAAAACCAGCCGCTCCTATTGAACAAGGAGGACGAGATCAGCCTAACGACGGAGGACGTTCCCGGCACGGCGGCGCGCATCCCGGTCGGCTATCCAAAGCTGCCGCAAAGCGTCTCCGCCGGACGGACGATTTATCTCAACGACGGATTCATCCAGCTGCAGGTTCAGGAGGTCTCGGGTTTCGATGTGCGCTGCAAGGTGGTGATCGGGGGGGAGCTGCTTTCTTATAAGGGGTTGAACATCCCAGGGGCGAAAATCGATCTCGACGTGATCACGGAACAGGACCTCGGCTTCGTCGATTTCGGCTTGAGAGAAGGGATCGATGCTTTCAGCATCTCGTTTGTGGAAAAGGCGGCGGATATTCTCAAGGTCAGGGCGTTTGCGAAGGAAAGGGGGGAATCGCTCTACGTGGTGGCGAAGATCGAGCGGGTCGAGGCGATCGACCGGATCGATGAAATCCTGAATGCGGCGGACGCGGTCATGATCGCCCGGGGAGACCTGGGGGTGCAGATCCCCTTGGAGGATGTTCCCGCCGTTCAGAAAAAGCTGATTCACAAAGCGAACCTGATGAACCGGCCGGTGATCACCGCAACGCAGATGCTCGTCTCGATGACGCAGAACGTCCGGCCGACCCGGGCGGAGGTGTCGGACGCGGCCAACGCCATTCTCGACGGAACCGACGCCGTGATGCTCTCCGAAGAAACCGCTGTCGGCAAATACCCCGCCGAGGCGGTCGCCATGCTGGCCAAAATCGCCGCGTCGATCGAGCGGCAGCGGGAGGAGATCGACGCCCTCTCCGACCTGGCCGAATATTTCAGGAAAGGGCCGGGCCGGGAGGGAATTTCGGCGGAGGAGACGATCAGCCTCAATGCGATCGAAACCGCCCGTTCGTTGAATGCCCGCTACATTCTGGTTCCGACGCAGAACGGCGACGCGGCGCGCCGCCTCTCGCGGTTCAAGCCCGGCTGCTGGATCCTCTCTTTTTGCGACGACGAAAAGACCCGCAACCTTCTGGCGCTCTCCTTCGGGGTTCTTCCCGTTTTGATGAAACGGGAGGAAAGGGGAGATCCCGACGCGGTCAAGCGATATCTGATCGATGCGGGCCTGTCGCAAAAGAACGACCGCCTTATCCTGACGCAGCGGGCGACGGCCGGACGGCCGGACGACATCGACTCTCTCAGAGTCCTGACCATTTGAAAAACGACTATATTACCCCGTCGCTCTGCTTTCAATTTCACTGCTTCGCGGTTAGGAAGATGCGCTTCCTTCTGAAACCCATCCTGAGGAGGGATCCTATCCTACTTCCGGAGAGATAAGCTTAGCCCGACCGGAGCAGAGAGACTCAGCCCGGCGTGGTCAGGCCGGAAGGTGATGAAGACGTCATACCGGTCCGGCCGCTCTTCACTCTCCTTGGCCTGGACCTCGATCGCATCCGGATCAACAGAAAGAGCCTCGGTCAATATCTTCGTAAAGATCTTTCCGATCGCTGAAGGCGAATTCCCCTCCCCGATCTCCCCGGCCGCGCGGCCGATCGCCTGAGAGAGCCGCCCTGCAACCAACTGGTACGGAAAAGCCGCCCGGGCGGCGCTCAGCGCCGTTTCTCTTGGGTCGGGATAGCGCTCCGGCTGATGCGCGCTCGGCACGGAAGGGATGACAACCGCGTCCGCGTTGAGGCGGCAGGTCAGCGCCAGAATGCCGTTCGCCGCCAGATCGATCCGGTGCGCTTCCGAGATCGGCGCTTCCAACGGAAGCTGCCCCTTCTCCCCGTTCCGCCGAGAGACCTCCCGCAACGGAAGATCTTCGATCATCCCGCCGCCGCGCGCCCCGGTGACTTCGCTGCACCAGCCGGTTTTGGCGAAGCTCGCCGTCAGCAGGCTCGCGAGGCCCCAGGCCGGATTTCCCCAGAGAAACGACCGATCCGAACGGACCGACTCCCGAAAATCAAAACGCTTCACCCGATTCTGCTCCGGCCCATAAGGAAGCCGAAGCAAAAAGCGATTGAAGAGGACCGCCAGCCACCGCGAGGCATTTCCCTGCCGAAGCGATCTCCATTTGACATATTCGGTTTGATCGAACAGATTCCCCGCGGCATCCAGCGGCTCCAACTCCTCGATCGATTCCAATCCGAGGAAGGCCGGACCGACGGCGGTGACCAGCGGCGTCTGGAGCTGTTCGGCCTTCTCGGCGAGATCCTGGAGCAGCTCGATGTCGCGAGGGGATCGATCGAAGATGTAGTCTGCGATGATCACCGAAACGGGCGCTTCGGCGGTCCCCTCCGATTCCGGTTGAAAAACGTCGCGATCGAAGATCTCCGCGAGTTGTTCTTTGGGAGCATGGAGCAGATCGATCTCGATCGGCTCTCGAAAGTCGGTTCGATCGACGAGAAACTTGACCCCCCTCCAAACCGCTTCCAGCCGCTGGAACTCGGGATGATGGAGGATCGCGTCGAGCTGGGCGCCGAGCATTTCGTCCAGCTCCTTCATAACGGCGTCGACGGCGCGGGGATCGGCCGGCGTTCCGGGGCGTCCGGACGAGATGACCTCGGAAATGAACCGATCGAGCCGGGAGGTCGAAGCCGTGGCCGATTCCGGTGCAGACCGATCCGCAACCGGCGCTTCCACCATGTCAAAGAGAGAATCGAGGGCCGATTCCTTTTCGCCGGACGGGGTGGAACTTCGGACGGGAGCAGGGGGGGGCGCAGTCCGCTGTGTGGACGATTGGGCCGGACCCGCTTCGAGCGCCGATTGGATTCGCCCCAGGAGGTTCCCTCCCCCCTGGAGCCGGCCCAATTCGGTCCTGAAGTTCTCATATGAAATTTCTCTGTTACGCAGCCGGACCAACTGTTGGCGAATTTCAAGGAGATCTCTCAAAGCAGGAACGGCTTCTACGACGGCATCGGGATGGAAGCTCTTGATCGAACCGATCGGAAGGGTGATCGGCCACTCCTTCGGCCCGCTCCCCAGGCGGTTGGGGACAGTGAGCGAAACGCGGCCGACGAAGGATTGAAGGACCGCGCCAAACGTCTCTTTATCGACACGGGTCCGCCGCGCATCGATTGTGGACGGCGCCGATTGCTCATCGCGCGGGGCCAGCTCCGCCAAGACCAGGAGCTTGAGCGGAAACCGCTGCCGCAAGGAGCCCGCTTGGTCCGCCACCCGGACGTCGGTCTTCCGCTTTCCATCCGAGCCCATTTTCATATGGATCTCCATCCGAGCCTCCTTGATATTACACGCGGACTTCTCGCCTGCGTTGCAATTACCGGTTCGACCAGGCGTTGTTTCTCCACTTGAGCTCGATGACCCGGTCCCCTCCCGGGATGCTCGACTGATTGCTGGCAAAATGTCCCAGCTCGGGCTCGTCTCCAAAGCTCAAAACGCAAAGCTCCTTGATCGCCTTGGAGAACTCAATTCCGCGATTATGATTATGCGCGTTTTGAACACCGTAAAACCGATAGGTCCGATCTCCGACTTTCGCATCCTGTGTGTAGTAAGGCATCGTTTTTCTCCTTTCCGTGAAAGTGATGGTTGATTGCCGGGTATTGCTCTTGGTTATTTTAAGCCCGCCGTCTCTTTCCGTTGACGCGCCGCAAAGGCCTGCGTCTCGAAAGGGGGACGAGACGGATCGATCAAGGCCAATTCCAGCGCGGCGTGATGGCGCTCGGGGAGCGTGCCGGTGTGGAGAAGTTCGATCAACCTTTGTGGGCTGTAAGGCTGGCCTTTTCGGTACCGGGTCTTCTTATCGAATCGGGATATGCTCTTCCGCCACCATCCCTCCAACTTCACCGGATCGGGGATCGGAAGGCCCTCATCGGGACCATCTTCGAATTCGTCCTCTGCTTCAGGTTTCGCATCGGCTTCCGCTTTTGGCGCGACAAGGTTCTCTTTCTCCAAATCGACGCCGGTCATTGTCCGAATCGCCTCCCCCGCCAAACGCGCAAGCTTCGGATCGGCCGCGCATTGAATCAACGCATCGATCCCCGCGGCGCGACCGAGAAGACCGAGCGACATGACCGCATTTCGAGCGAGGGCCGCTTCTCCCAACGCATTCACGAGGCGCGGTCCATCTTCGGGATGACCCAGGAGACCCAGGAGGAGGATCGCCTCCCCTCCCTCTTCACCCCGTTCCTGAACCGCTTTTCGACAGCGGCTCAATGCCTTCTCGCTCTTCAAGAGAAGCCCCGCCCGGATCGCCTCCAGACGAACCGGGACGGCATCGCTCTCCAACGCCGCCTCCACCTCATATTTCAGGCCGGCGATTCGAAGCCTCCCGACCGCATTCGCCGCGGCGGAAGCGACGAGCGGATCTTTCTCCCGCAATCCAGCTTGAAGAAGACCGGTTTCGAGGGACATCCTGCGGAAGCTGATCACATCGATCGCCGCCGCGCGAACCGCTCCCTTTTCGTTGTCGAGCAGAGGCCGAACGATCTTTTCGATCTCGGGAGAGGAGGTATGCCGAAGGGCGTGGCGGATTCCGTCTAATACCGGCCCCTCCGCCCCGCCGAATGTCTTCTGGAGCAATTCGATCCGCGCCGGATCGCCCGACTCCAGCGCCACGAAGGCCGCCGCGAAAACTTCCCCTAACGCGCCGCCGGCAAGCTTCGGCTCCAGGAGCGCCCAGGCTTCTTTCCCTCCGAGAACCAAACCGTCGAGATGCGCCAGCAGCCGTTCTTCGAGCTCGGCTAAGCCGTCGAGGTCGTAGGCTCGATCGGCAAGCGCATTCGTCCGCTGCTGAAAAAGAAAGTCGGCTTCTTCAAGATGTTCTTCAAGGATGTCGAGGAGGATCATCCTGTCGTCACCTTACCAACTTGAATCCCCGATGCTTTGACATTTATCTCAAGTTGAGATATGATTGTGTTGTGCATATCATTACGCGAAAGAGGCTGATCGAATTTTCCAAGAAACATCCGGATGCGCAAGCTCCACTCAATCACTGGTACACCATCGTCAGCAAGACCGACTACGCTTCTTTTGCCGGCCTGCGGGTTACGTTTCCCTCCGCCGATCAAATCGACCGTTTCACGGTTTTCAACATCGGAGGGAATAAGTATCGATTGATTGCGGCAATCCACTATAACCGGAAAAAAGTTTATATCCGGCACGTGCTCACTCACCCCGAGTACGACCGGGGAAAATGGAGGAAATAAATCATGTCCTCAAATTACATCCATGAGGCAAACGCCGAATATCGCCGGATTCGGAAACGGGTTCCCCTTGGCGTGCTGCATTCAGAGGAAGAGTACAAAAATGCCGTTGCCGTCCTCGACGAAATCATCGACGAAATCGGCCAAAACGAGAATCATCCCCTGGCGGAGATGGCCGAGGCATTGGCCTTGTTCATCCACTCCTATGAAGAGGCCCATTTTTCCCTTCCCGAATCATTCGGACCGGAAATCCTCAAAAATCTGATGGAGGAGCATCGGCTCAAGCAGTCCGACCTGCCTGAGATCGGAAGCCAAGGGGTCGTCTCGGAAATCCTTTCCGGCAAGCGCGAACTGAACGTCCGCCAAATCGCCAAACTCGCGGAGCGCTTCGGGGTTTCACCGGCCGCGTTCATTCCGGCTCCGCCGGACAAAAAGAGAAAACTCACCCCGGGAAAAAAGTGACTCTGCCGGCAGGAGGCCTCTTCTAGCGAGCCGACGTTAAGCCGCCCGCCAGGTCTGATGCCGCAGCGACCACCCCCCTTCGATCGGCACGCCGTAAATGAGGTGCCAGCGCTCCGTCGCGTACTCCGCCGAAAGCTGCTGAACCTCCCCGTCCACCGACCATCGCCCTGCAACGGTCCACTCCGGACCGCGCTGCGACAAGGCGATCACATCGGTCCCGACCGGCGCATCGCTCAACGCGAAGATCCAAAGCCGCCCATCCGAAGAGGCTGCCATTTTATATCCGATGATCGGACCGATCGATAACTCGCGCGAGAGGTTTCGCGGCGAGGCCGGATCGGTCGCCACCATCAGATCCCCCCCCTTCGGCAACTTGTCTCCCGAATACTGCGGCAGCGACCAGAAGGGGTAGTACGGTTCCGGATACCGTTTGAACGCCACGATCTGCTGACCGTTCACAATGGCGGCCTGCGGCTCCGCCGCGTTCGGGATTGAAAACGCCGCAAGGTCCGGCTGGGCCGTGGGGGTGAACAGCATCGCTTGGCCGTCGGCCGTATTCGCGATCAGCTGCGGCGCGTCCCCTCCCCGCACGAACTGCGGGCTGAAGAGCCAACGCGCCGGAGGCAGCGGGGTCGCCACATTCCACCGCTGCGTCACCGGCAGATCTACCTTTTGGGCCTGCGCATCGGTCGGACTGATCTCTCCGCTCGGGTTGAACGCCACGGCTTGATTCGCCGGATCGAGCAGCGCCGAGAGTTCCACCCGCGCGATCTGCAACGACATCTCTTCGTTCAGTTCCAACCCGAAGAGGAGATCGCCTCCGATCGGCTGCCCATCGATCGCCCGAATGCCGACATCCTCGTCTGAAATGGCTTTCACGGTTTCCCAACGACCGTCGCCCGCGCGGAGGATCGTCAAGGTACTCCGGGTCTCATCGGCATCCTGTTCCAGCACACCGAGATAGTTCTGTCCCCCCGCCGTAAACTGCCAGAACCCCACCAGGCGGACGGCGGTATAAATTTCATTGAGCGAAGCGACTGCCATCGTATTGACTCCCGTATTTATTACACGGCTGCACGCGGTGACCAGGAGGAGCAGGAGACAGGCTCCCATCGCGTGCCCCGCCGCTGCGGCGGCCTCCCTGATCCGGTCAGTTCTGATTGCCGTTATTCCTCACCAGGTTATATTTTGCAAGGGCGCGGCAAAGCCACGCGCTCGATTTCTTTTTCTTCAGCCAGAGAAACCCGCCTTTGTATTCGTCTTCCAGCCTCCCCACCATCCAGCCGGCCACCGCGCTCTGCCCATATTTGATGATGTCGTTGGCATGTTTGGCGCCGTAGGAGGTATCATAGAGCGAGCCGCCGGCCTCGACGATCCAGTGATTGCTGAAGCCGAGCGGCGCCTTCGGCTGGCCCTGCGCCGGAACGCCCGGTTTTTTCTTTAAGTCGATCTCGATCAGATCTTTCGTTGACGCGGTCGGCGGGTCGCCGCCCGGCGCCACCGGCCCCGAGGCGATGACTTTCTTTTTAAGAGATGTCGATGCGGCGATGTTCAGCGGCGGTTTATCAATGTGCACCCAGCTTCCGGCGTAGTAGACATCGGGCCATTGTTCCCAGTTCGGGATCGGCGAGGGTTTGATCTCCCAATTCTGGACCAGAAACATAAGGGTCCCTCCCGGCGTCTCGGGAATGACCTCCAGGCACTTCATGCCGTGGAGCGCCATACATTCCATGAAGAGATGCGCAATCGCCCGGCAGCTCCACCCCTTTTTCAGCACGGGCCCCCCCGGCGTGATCAACGTCTTTAGGTCCTGCACCGGGCTGCCCGTCTTCCAGTACGAAAAACCGGTGGCATGCGGCACACGGGCCGCGCTGCCGTCCGAAAACTTGTCCCACAGCGCGTTGAAGACGGCGGCGCTGCCCGACTTCCCCGCGGCCCAGGCGGTGCTCCAGTCGATCACTCTGAGATAATGTTTCTTGTAGCTCCAGCCGATCGGGCGCGGCTTGCCGTCGACGAAAAACAATTGGAGCGGTCCGCCGCCGGGAGCGACCGCCGTTTCGCCCCCCGCCTCCACGGTCCACTGGATTCCGACTCCCTTGCCGTAGTTCGCAACCAGATCGGGCTTCTTGGTGAACTTGCACGATACTTCGGCGTCGCCCTTCTCCCCGCTGATGTTGAAATCGCCCTCAATGACGATTTTCCCGTCGGTCGAGCTCCCTTTGAGCTTGGCCGAGCCGTCGCAGTCCTTCTGGTTCCACTTCACCTTGACCTTCAGCTCTTTCGTCTCGCCCGCTCCCCCTTGGCGGACGTAAACGGCCGGATAGGTCTTCCCTCCCCCCCAGTGCGGCGTCCCCGAAGGGGGGAGCGCGACTTCCGCGCCGCCGGCCTGGACATCGAAAATGTTGATGCCGCTTGCGAAGGTGACTTTCTCGATCGCCGCCAAGATGTATTTTATCTTGGGATCTTTGACGATCCCCCCGGCGACCGCTTCACCCAACTCGGGCATCGCTATCCCTCCTCTTTCCGGTTCGGCGCAAGATAGACGGCGGCGCACTCCCCATGGTCGGCCGAGCAGGCGACGAGCAGCGGCCCCGCGTGATACGCCCGCATCCACCCTCTTAATCCCAGCGCGACCATAATCGGCCCCATCGCCGCGCCCGCCTCGCCGAACGCTTCGGCGGGATGGAGCACATTTAGCGCCTCGCTCAGAAACGGCCGGTTCCGCATCGATGCGATCGACCATTCCTTGGCGCCGAGCTGCTCGCCGGTCAAGTTCACATACGCCGTATAACAGGGGAGCCACTCGGGGGAGACCTGCTCAAAGAGATCGGCCAAGGTCTGCGTCATCCCTTCGGCCTGCATCGGCGCCTCGGAATAGAGATGTCCCGGCTCAAAACCTTTCGCCGTGGCGAGGAGGCGTCCCAGCGGGCGAGACTCAGGCCGCCGTGAGGCCGGCGCCAGTGCGACGAAGCCGGCCCCTTCCCCCGGAATGAAACCATCCAGATTGGCCTCGTTGAGAATCCGGCCGTCGAAATCGAGATCCACCAGCCTTGGGAACGCGTAGTAGCTGTCGATCCCCCCGGCGATCAGCGGACGGTCGAACCCACCGGCGATGCGGTGCGCCGCTTCCTGAATGGCCAGAAGCCCCGCCGCCCGGCCGCCGACGACGATCGTGCTTGCGCGCGGATCGAAACGCACCTGAGACTGCCGCATCAGGTTTTCAAAGAAGGTTTCGGGAGCCAGACCTTGAAGCGGCTCCAGGCTCCGCAATCCGATGATCAGCCCGATCGATTCACCCCGCGACGGAAGGGTCTCCGCCGCCTCTTTGAGCGCCGGACCGGCGAGCTGAAGCAGCCGCGCGGGGACCGAGTCGGCGGTGATATCGACGACCTTCCGATGCAAGCCGGGCAACCGCTCCTCTTTCAGGAAGCCGCCCCGATAAGGATTGCCGTCTTTTCCCTCCCACCCGATCTCGGAGAGGCGGCTGACACCGGCGCGCACCGACGCCGCCGTCTGCGCGGCGCTCAACCCCACCGACGTGACGGTTCCGATCCCGACAATTGAGACGTGTGGCTTCACCCGATTGTTCATCTATCCCATAATATTTTTCTTGTTATGGAACAACGGATCTCCCATTCGACAGGCGTTTTTCCCTTCAAACTTCACGTCGAACGAATACATCATGAACTCCGCTTCTCCCTTGATCGAGCTGCTCATCACCCCGCCCGCCGATCCGGCTTCGTCCCCGCTGGTCATCGAATATTTCGATCCCTTGACCATCGGCATCTGTCCGTCGGTTTTGACCTTCGAGGGACCGCCGCTGGTGTTCGAAGCCATCCCGATATTCGGATAGGGAATCGGGATCGGACCGGCGGGAGAAGGGGTCTTGCAAACATCGGGAAAAACGGTGCTCATTCCCCCGCTTCCTTTGTGAGCAACCCCGCGGCTATTGGCGAAAACGGTGCCCGGCATGATGAACCTCCTTTGATTTAGGCGGCCTTTCCTTTTACATCCAGACTCTGAAGGAGCAGTTCCACCTGCTCGACCTTCATCGCCTTCTTCCCGCAGACCAGCGCGGCGCGCCAAGTCATGCAGAGGGCCGATGCGCTCGGCTCGATTAAAACCGTCTCTAAATAAAGCGGCGGCTTTTCCAGCTTTCCCATCACCTGCACGGAAGCCTCAACCCAACAGGTCGGCAGCTTCAATCTGAGAGGACCGTTCGGTGAAGCGTTGACCACCTCGACCGGCTCCCCTCCCTTCAGGTAACCTTTGCAAACCAGGTCGGGATGGGCCATGTTGAAGAAGCGCGGATTGAAATCATTCGGAAGAAAAGGGGCGCGTTTCTTCTGCCAGGCTTCATCATAGGTCCCTACAAAAGACTTCCGCGGCTCCCAGGCGGGGGAGATCGAACCGAAGCCGGCGGGCGGCGGTTGATCGCCCGGTTTCCCGATCAGATCGGCCGGGTCCTCCAGGTTCGGAATCTTCATTCCCTCGATCTCTTTTTTCCTTTTTTTCCCGACGAACCCGCAGCCGACCGGGTTGCGGGCCTCGAACAATGCAACCCCTTCCGCCTGGTGAACTCCGCCGAAGGCCCGCTCATAGATCAGCGGCACCCTCTCGAACGGCGTCGGCGACGTCATTCGAAGGCCCACCAGACCCCCCTCCCAGATCCGGTCCCCGAAAACGCGGACCGTCTTCCTCCGATCGGCGACGGCGACCGTCACATCGATTTGCGAGATAGGGCGTTGGTCGGGGGCGCAGGCCTCTCCGACCAAGATGACATCGGTGGCGGGTTTGGCCAGGTGCGCTTCCGAAGCATACTTTAGGCTAGATACGCCGGGCTCTCCCCAATATTCATCGGCCAGCACCACCGGCCGCTGCTCGGCCGCGACGGCCAGCCCCTTCCCGATTTCAAAGGTCGCCTTCAGTGTGATGTAGAGGGTGTCGATTCCCTGTTCATTCGGAAAGAGCGCCATCCCGGCTTGAAATGGCGTGGTGTTTTTGAGTTGAAGCATCGATCGGTCGCTCAGCGATGACGTTTAGTTGATGTTGACGCTTCCCCCCTTGATTCTGTTCGGCCCGGATGACCGGGAGAGGAGATGCGTTCCTTTGATAATGATCTTCCCATCTTTCCGAAGCGTGATGCTCCCGGCGCCGCATTTCAGGACAACTTCTTCCTCGGCCTCGATCGTCACCCGTTTTCCGTCGACGACGACCTCTTTCGGCGTGTCGGCCGGTTTCGGGGCAACCTCCATCGAGACGAGGCGGTCGAGGGGGTCCTCCATCAAACCGATGATGATCGGCCGGTTCGGATCTCCGACCTCGAAGAGGAGGAGGACGTCGCGGCCGCGGTTCTCCGGCTTGGCCAACTCGCTTCGACTGATCCCTGAAACCGACCGGGCGACCTTCGTGCTCCCCTCGTATTCCACCAGCACTTCTCCCGCCGGACCGGGGGGGGCAAGCCGTCCGATGCGCGGGGAAAGGTACTGATTGTGCAGCACCTCCGCGCTCTCTCGGTATAACTCCTGTTTCGCCATCCTATGCTCTCCAAAATCTTAATTCTGCTGGACCTTCGACCCCTTGATCACGATATCGCCGTCCCCTTTGATGTTGATCTTGTTTCCTTTGATCGTGATATCGCCGTTCTTCTTGAGGGTGATGCTGGCGCTTCCCGCCGTCAGGACAATCTCCTTGTCGCTGACGATTTTGATCGCGTCGCCCGCATGGATATCCAACTTTTTGGCGACATCCACGCTCAGCGCATCGCCGATGTCGACCGTCCCCTTCTTCCCCGTTTTGACCGACGCGCTCTCCCCCACATCCAGATTCAGGTTCTTTCCCACGGAAGCCGAGAGATCTTTTCCGATCGACACATTGGCCCCTTCTCCGATCGTCTCCGAAAGGTTCTTCCCGACCGAGAGGGTTTGGTTTTCACCGATCGTCACGCTTTGGTTCTTTCCGACGTCGATCGTATGATCTTTACCGACGCTGAGGCTGGCGTTTTCTCCGACGCTCACGCCGGCATTCTTGCCGATCGACTCATTATGGTCTTTCCCGACCGTAATCGACTTGTTCTCGCCGACATCCTCGGTCTCGTTCTTGATGACCTTCTTGCTCCGGTCGTTCCCGACCTCCAGCGTCTCGTCGTGGCCGATCTTCTGGTTCTTGTCGTTCTCGATGCCGATCGTCCAATCCTTCTGGCCGTGGAGGTAGATCTCCTCGCTCCCTTTCGCATCCTCGAACCGAATCTCGTTCGACCCTTCCCCCCCCGGCGAGCTGTTCGTCTTGATGGCGCTTTTCGTCTTCTCCCCCGGAAGGGCATAGGGGGGGACGTTCATCCCGTTATAAACGGCGCCGATGATGATCGGCTGATCGGGATCGCCTTCGAGGAAAGAGACGACCACCTCCTGCCCGATCCGCGGGATGAACATCGATCCCCATCCCGGTCCGGCCCAGATTTGCGCCACGCGAAGCCAGCAGGAGCTCTTCTCATCCTTCTTCCCCTGGCGGTCCCAATGGAACTGGACCTTCACCCTTCCGTGCGCGTCGGTGTAGATCTCCTCTCCCGCCGGTCCGACGACGACGGCGGTCTGCACGCTTTGAATCGAAGGACGCGGGGTCGTCAGCGGCGGGCGGTAGGGAATCCCCGACGGGATACATTCGAAGTCGTTCTGATAGGCGAGTTCTCCGCCCCCTCCGCCGGTGTCGGCCCCGAGGACCTGGGGCTGGCTTCCGGTTTGGGAGAGCCGAACCAGAAGATAATCCTGATTGAAGGAAGACCTTGGATGGCGGTTCAATGCGAAAAGATAGCCCGGCACAAATCGCCTGCAATCGCTTTGACCCGACCCGACCTGCCGGGTCGCCTGAAACGCTTCCAGACGGACCTTCGCAAGGTCTTTCCCCTCATCCGGAGCGACATACTCGCCGGGATAATCATAGACCTCCAGCTTTCCGTCTCCTTCCGCCTTCGCCTTCTGCTCCAGATTGAGCCCCGGTTTTTTGAAGTCATAGTCGCGCAGAGAAACGGCGCCGGAGCGGATTCCCTGATTCAGCCGGAATTCGGTGACAGACTCTTCCTCCGGCGATCCCCCCGTGGAATAGAGCAGCGCCTTCTTTCCTTCGACCGGAACGTGCGCCACCGAATCGTCGCCGATGACCATCACATCCTTCTCGGCGGTATGCTCGAAGAAATAGAACAGACCGTACTGCTCCGCCAGCCGGGTGATGAAAGAGAGGTCGCTCTCGCGGTATTGGACGCAGTAGTCGCGCGGCTTGTAGCTCTTCTTCAACGAAAACCGGAATTGGTCGGAGGAGATCCCCCTGTCGGTGAGGACCTTCTTGATGATATCCGGAATGCTCAAATTCTGAAAAATCCGGCAGTCGGCAAGACGCGAGAGGGGCCAGACGGTCGGAACGATTCCGGCCCGATAACAGGCCCACGCGGCGATATTTCCGGTCTGCTCGAAGGAGTGGACCAGCCCGTGAACGACCCGCTTTCCCCCCGGACCCCGCAGCGTCAAGGTCGCCGGCTTCCCTAGAACGGCGCTAAAGTCGATCCCTTGGTTTTTCGAAGCGAGATCGACGCTGAAGTGAAACAGTTCCGAGACCGCCTCTGTTCCGGAGAACCGGACCACCTTCAGCAGATCGGCTGCCTGCCCGTCGATCTTGAGGGCATAGTCGGTCTCATTTTTTGCTCGGATGATGGCCATGGTTCACCTCATGTGCAATGCGCAGGTAGGGGCGGCCCCCTGTGGCCGTCCGCATTTTTTATCTTTTCAAGATTTAGGAACAGGGCAGGCACCGCCTGCCCCTACTAACTGTTCGCCGCCAAGGGCTGATCGCTTTGGTATTCACCGAACGAAAGCCGGAAACCCCCTTCCGCATCGAGGGTGATCCGCAGCTTGTCCGGCAGCGGCCCCCCCCCGATCCGCTCCAGGATCTCGGTCGAGATCTTCGGCAGCAGCGTCCCCTGGAGGATGTGATCGACGTTCCGCGCGCCGGTCTCCACCTCGGTGCAGCGCTGGACGATCTGCTCCACTACCGATGGATCGTACTCCAGAACCATCCGCTGGCTCTCCATCAGCCGCGCGCCGACCTGGCGGAGCTTCAACTCGACGATCCCCTTCATGGCGGTCGCGTCGATCGGATAATAAGGAACAACGGTCATCCGCGCAAGGAGCGCCGGCTTGAAATGTTTGCTCAACACCGGGCGGATGGCGCCGCTGAGATCGTCCACTGCAGGGCGGTTGCCGTCGGCGCACGACTCCATGATGATGTCGGTGGCGAGGTTGCTGGTCAACAGAATGATCGTGTTCTTGAAGTCGATCACCCGTCCCTCGCCGTCGGAGAGCATCCCCTTATCGAAGACCTGGTAAAAAAGGTTGAGCACTTCGGGATCGGCTTTCTCGACCTCGTCGAGGAGGACCACCGAGTAAGGACGCTGGCGGACCGCCTCGGTGAGAATTCCCCCTTCCCCGTAGCCGACATATCCCGGGGGCGACCCGATCAGGCGCGAGACGGTGTGCTTCTCCTGGAACTCCGACATGTTGATCGTCACCATGAAGCGCTCTCCACCGAAGAGAAGATCGGCGAGCCCCAGCGCCGTTTCGGTCTTGCCGACGCCGCTCGGTCCGACGAGGAGAAAGACCCCCATCGGCGCGCGCGGATTTCCGAGCCCCGCCTTGGCGGCGCGGATTCCCCGGGCGATCGAATCGATCGCGTGGTCCTGTCCCTTGATCCGGTTGATCATCCGCCCGTTTAATTCGAGGACCGACCGGGCCTCGTCCTGGACCATCTTCCCCACCGGGATGCCGGTCCAGTCGGAGATCACTTTCGCGATGACGTCGGAGTCGACCTCAACCTTGATCAGCGGATCGTTTCCTTGAATCTTGGCCAGCGCCTCTTTGGCCGCCTTGAGCTCTTTCTGAAGCGGCTCCCGCGCCGACGCGTTCGTCTCCGCCGACAACTTCTCCCGAAGGGACTTCACCAACTCGGCGGCTTCCTTCTCCTCTTTCCAACGTTTCTCCAGCTGGGACAATTCATCCCGGAGCCCCGCGATCTCCTCGTCCACCTCTTGCACCCGCACCGGGTCAATCTCGGCGCCGCCGGCCATGTCGCGGTGATAGGCCCCCCGTTCCCGCTCCAGGACCTGGATCCGCCGCTCGGTGTCTTCCAGGTGGCTCGGCCGGTTGGTCATCCCGATCTTCACCCGGGCGGCGGCGGTATCGAGAAGATCGACCGCCTTGTCCGGAAGCTGCCGGCCGGAGATGTACCGGCTCGACATCTTCGCCGCCGCCACCACGGCATCGTCGAGGATCGGGATCTTGTGCGACGCTTCGTATTTTTCCCGCAATCCGCGGAGGATGACGACCGCCCCCTCCTCCGACGGCTCTTCGAGACTGACCAGCTGGAACCGCCGCGCCAGCGCGGCATCTTTCTCAAAATATTTTTTGTATTCCGACCAGGTGGTCGCGGCGATCGTCCGCAGCTCGCCGCGCGCCAGCGCCGGCTTCAGCAGGTTGGCCGCATCACTCATCCCCGCCGCCCCGCCGGCCCCGATCAATGTATGCGCTTCATCGATGAAGAGGACGATCGGCTTCGGCGACGCCTTCACCTCGTTGATCACCGACTTGAGACGATTCTCGAATTCTCCCTTCACCCCGGCGCCCGCCTGGAGCAACCCCATATCGAGGCCGAGGATATCGACCCCCTTCAAAATGTCGGGGACGTCCCCCTGGACCACCTTCAGCGCCAATCCCTCGACGACGGCGGTCTTGCCGACCCCCGCTTCGCCGACGACGATCGGGTTGTTCTTCCGTCGCCGCGCCAGGATGTCGATCATCTGCCGGATCTCCCGATCGCGGCCGAAGACCGGATCGATCTCCTCGCTGCGGGCCCGCGCCGTGAAATCGATCGTGAACCGGCCGAGCGCCGTCTCTTCTCCACGCGACGCCGCCCCGGTGGTTCCCCCTTCTTGCGGCCGATCGGCCGCCTGCTCCGAAGAGCCGGCGGTGATTTCGGAAAACTTCCGCTTCAGCTCATCGGGCCGGATCGCCTCCAATAACTCGACCGCCTCGTCCAAGCCATACCGGCTCGGATTTCCGATCAGCGCCGCAAGCAGCGCCCCGGAGCGGATCTCGCTTAAACCCAAATCGATCGATCCGATCAGCCAGGCCTCTTCCACCCACTCCAGGAGCGTCGGGGAGAAAACCGGCTTTCCGGCGTTGCCGCTGCGAAGGCTCTCCAGCTCCCGCTGAAGCGTTTTCTGAAGCCGGGAAGGCTCGATCCCGAAACGTCTCAAGATCGTCTGGATATCGGCCGCCGGGTCCTCCGCCATCTGCATCAGCAGATGGGGAACGCCGACTTCATAATGGCTGCGCGAGACGCAAAGCCCCGCCGCCGCCTCCAGGGAACGGGTGGAGAAACGGTTCAAACGCCGAAGCAACGATTTGATATCGACACCGATCATAAATGGGTCTCCTTTTTCTGTAGGGGCGGACCTGTGTGTCCGCCCGGGTCTTGCGATTTATCGGAATCATTTTTAATCTAACAATCGAAATCAAGGGCGGGCGCACACGTCGGTGCGCCCCTACGCTGCCGCCGCTCTCTCCAACACCACCGATTTTGCCCGCCCATCCTCGAATTTTTCCGTCGGGAGCCACGTGGTCCAGCCGAGCCGGCCGCCCCCTTCACTCTTTAATTGAAGCGGCAAGATCTCTTCTCCATGCACCTGCAATTCGATGTCGAACTCCAAAGGGTCGTTCAAGAAGAGGACAATCAGCGCATTCAACATCCGGAACGATTCTCCGTCGGGAAGAAACGATAAATAAGCGTCATACCGCATCGGGCCGAGCACCACCCGGAATTGGGCGCTTCGGCTCAAGACCTTCTCCCCGAGCGAAACGTCGACGCCGAGCCGGTTGTTCGCCCCTCCCAGCCGAATCCGCTGCTCCGGTTGAATCGTCACCCACCGGGCCACCCACTGGACGATATGAACCGGAATGCCTCCGAAGAAATCGCCGACCATCCCCTCCAGCGCGGCGGCGGAGCGGGGCTTCTGCGTCAGGAGCCCGGCATATCGAATCAGGCGGGCGGCCGGAAGATCGGTCCGATCGGCCAGCCCGGCGGTGCCGAGACCGATGAAGCCGAACATCCGCCGGGAGAAGGGGTCTTTCCCCTCCCCTTCGAACTGGATGTGATACCGGTACTTCTCCCAACAGCGATAGAACAAAGAGAGGAGCCGATGGTGAAAAAGATCGATGAAGGCCCGGACCGGATCTTCCTCGGGGTCCCGGCGAAGCATCTCCTCCGTGTAAAAGACCGGCAAGGGAGAGGTGCTTCCATACAAACCGAGGAAGCTCGTCGTGATCCGAACGCGGGCCGGCTGATCGTCGGCCGCCGGGATCTCCTCCACAGAAACCACATCGGAGGCGGGAAAGCCGAGCGACGCATCGGGCCGGAACCGGAGGATCTCCCCCGAAGCCGGTCCCTCCCCGCCGACGCGCGCCCGCGGCTGGTGGTACCGCTCCAGCAGCCGGACGAGCTGGAAGAACGAATACCGCTCGGCCTCCTCAAAAGGCCGCCCCTCTAAAGGGCTCTCTGTCGACCGATCCTCGGCGGCCATGAATAGACCTCTCCTTGTTGAACTCCCCTCACCGTCAACCGGCTGAAGGAATTAAGAGAAACATAGAGCGAGAGAAACTCGTTCAACACCGTCGCGAAAAGGAAGAGATCTCCCTCCCCGTCGAAGTGATCCTCCTTCATGGCCAGAGCGGTCGCGATCCCCCGCACCGGCGCGCCGCGGAAGAGGAGATCCTCCCCCCGGTTCTCGATCCCGATGATCCCTTCCAGCCGGCGCTCGTTGGCCCGTCCCGCCTGCCGGTCGTAGAGCGACGGAAAATTATAAAGCTCCAGGATCCCGCGCAGCGCTTCGACGCTGGAGAGGGAGGTATAGTTGAGCGACAGATGCGAGATCAACCGCCAATAGAGATCCCCTCCCACCGGGGGCCGGATCGCCGGGGTCACCTTGGTGATGTTCCGGAAGCGGGCGAACTCCGGCGAGCGGTCGGTCGGGACCTGGATGTCTCCCACCCGGAGCTTGCCCGGAAGCGCGCGGTTCGTGCAGGTAAGGTGAAAAACCACCGTCTCCGTCGGCGGAACGACCGTCGTCTGCTCCCCGTTGACGAACGAAACGGAGGTGTCGGTTCCATCCCCCACCACCGCCCCCCGGAGCCGCGTTTGATAATAGGTGAGCCGGCGCCCTGCGGGACCGAGGTGATGCTGGAAGGAGACGAACGGCGGATACTCCTGCTCCTCCGCCGTCCCCCGTACCCATCCCACCGACCGGTCGACCGAATAAGTCTCATACTGGATCGGACTCGCCCCGGCGGGCCGGATCGGATACTCGACCCGCTGATGGTTGACCCGGATCGGATCGGATTCCATTTGGAAAAGATTGACCACCGGGGTGCAGAAAAGACGGACATTCTCCCGGGTGATGTGAAGGGAGGCGGCCGGCGGCTTCGAGAAGACAAAATCGATCTCAAACGCCTCCCCCTTCATCGTTTTGGTCACCGGGAAAAGACCGGTCAAGGTCGTGAAGAGGAACTTCTCCGGAAAGGTAAAGTACTCCTGGAGGTATCGGTAGCCGTCGAACGCTCCTTTGGGATAAGGAAGAAGCGCCTCCTCCTCGGAAAATCCCCCCGCCTCGATCCGGCCGGGAGGGAGGGTGCTTTCTTGAGAAGGTTTGCCCTGAACGATGGCGCGAACACGAATCTCGGAAACATACCGGCAAAGCCAAAGATAAAGGGTATATGCCGGGTCGCCGTGGAGGAACAATCGAAGGGTCTCCAGGCGAACCTGCGAGAGGGTCGTTCCCGGGCTCAGTTTGAATCGAAGACGCAGGGCCGATCGTCCGTCGGGCAAGGTCTGGACGAGCGCCTCCTCCATGCTGAAAGGATAAAGATCGAGGTCAAAAGCGGTGCGGAATCGGCAAGGAATCCCCTCGACCGGAAGCGAGGCGACTTCGGTCCCGCGCGGGACCGGCTGACGCTCCCGGACCGCTCCGGTGATCGGGGTAAACTCGACGATCGACATCGACGGAATCGGCCGCAGATAGTGCGGCCACATGAGGCTCATGAGGGCATGAATCAGCTCGGGGAATTCATCATCGAGCTTCTGGCGGATGCGGCCGGTGAGAAAGGCGAACCCTTCCAATAGCCGCTCCACGTCGGGATCGCTCCCCCGGTCGGCCAGGAAGGGGGCCGCCGCGGGATAGGCCCGGGCAAACTCTCGCCCCATCTCCCGGAGGAAAGTCAGCTCGTCTTGGTAGTATTTGTTGAAGGCCATGGGGGTCCTTAACTCAGACTTAGAATCGTTACCTCGGCCTGATCGGTTCCGGGATGGCCGCCGAACATCACCTTGGAGGGATACCCCTCTACCTTGATGTAGTACGAATCGTTCTGGCCGAGCTTGTTCTGCACCGACCAGGCGGTGTATTCGACGCCGCTCACTTCGGCCGTAATTCCCTGCGTCGCGTATTCAAGCACGCTCTTCTCGGGAAGCTGGCCTTTCGGTCCGACCAGATGATGGGAAATCTTTCCCTCGCCGCTGACGCCGAACATCACCCCCTGCCACTCTCCCTCGCGCGGCCCCACCTCGAACCACTGCCCGATATAGGGATGGCCGGTCGCACTGAAACGGAAGTCCCCTGTGGGGCCTTCGCCCTTTTTCAGAAAGGACGCCGCAATTTTCGCGGCCCAGCCGGCATCGGCGGACGAAAGAAATCGGAGCCCTCGCATCAGGGTCGGCATCGCCTCGGCATCGGGAACCGTGTCCAAGCTGAGACAGAGAATCGGAAAGCCGGTTCCACGGCCGTCCCGCGCCATCGCCGTCACCAGCGACAAGCCGTAACGATACCGCGCCGACCGGAAATCTTCCCCTCTTCCCGCGATCAGCCAGAGATCGGCCTGCGTTGGGTCTTGAAGCGTGGTGCCGAGATCGTACCAGGCCATCTTCTCCAGATCGTCGATCCAGAGAGAGCCGCTGACCTGCAATCCCACGGTGGTCAGCGCCTTTAAAGCACCCTCAGGCTGCGGCGCTTCTTTTCCCGCCGGCAACCAGGTCACCCATACTTTTTTCCCGGCCATCGTTCCACCTCCTTGCGATGATTGCCGCCCCTACCCCCGGATTTCGATCTGTCCCGTCGGGGTCACCGCCGTTTCGAACCAGACGGAGGCCTCGTCCCGCTCGGTCACCAGTTCGGCGGTAATTTCGAATCGGATGTTCGTCGCGATGTCCTGCGAAGGGACATAAGTCACCGTGACGTTTCTGAGACGCGGCTCGAACTTTTCGATCGAATTTCGGATTCCCCGCTGAACCACCTCGACCATCTCCGGCAGGTTCTGGATAAACTCGGTCACATCGGGCATGCCGTACTCGGGCTGGGTCAACGAATGGCCCTGCTTGGTATTGAGCATATTCCGGAGATGACGCAAGATGGAGTCGGCCAGCTCCTGCGTATTCTCCTCGACGGTGAGCGGGCGGTACCCTGTTGGATCGGCAAGCCGCTCCAACAGGGACTTTTCACGCGCCATTGCTTAAACCTCTACTCGATCGGAACGACCCAATCGTCCTGCGCTTCGGTCTTGTCGATCTCATGTCTCCAAGACGCCTTCCGATAGGTAAAGGCGAGCTCTTCCATATGACCGTAAGAAGACATCGATTTGTCGAGGCAGTTCGGCATCCAGGGTCGGATGGAGACCACGACGGCATCTTCCAGGGTGATGGTGAAGTATTGCTCCTCGGTGCCTTTCATCGAGACCCGGTAAAATTTGAGGGTCACGTTGGTCAGATGCTCCCCGGTGCAGAGGGCTTGATAGAGCATGGGAGAGGCTTTGTCGAATTCCTTGACGACCTTCATCGCGCCGTGGATGCGCTTTCCGGCGGACAGACCGGTTTGGATGTCGGTGGGGATGCGGATCTCATGGTCGAGGGCCTGGACCAGGATCGTCCCTTCCCGTCCCTTCATGGTGCAGTTTCCTTTGATGTCCCCCTGCTTTTCTCCCTTCAGGGTCATGTGTGCTGGCATCGGCATGGTCATTTCCTCCTTCGTTTAGTTGTGAGTGTCATTCCTTGAGTGATTCTCTTTCAAACCCTCTTTCGAAACCCGATCGGCATCTAATGCAAAGGGAATACCATTCCGGATCATCGATCAAAAAGAAGAGCGGCGGCATTTCATCCCCGTTTCCTCGATTCTGAGAGGCCTTTTCTTCCCGGGATCTTCCTTCCGAAGCGTCCCGCTTCGCTCCCTTTTTCCGTATTTCAAAATAGGATTCCGATTTCCGGAAACCGCCGTTATTTTTTATCGAGCTTCCCGACCAGCGAGAGGGTGAAGAAGGAGCCCATATACTTGAAGTGCGGGCGGACCTTCATGTCGACCTTATACCAGCCCGGATCTCCCTCCACGTCGCTGACGGTGATCTCGGCCTGGCGCAAGGGCCGCCGTCCGCGGACCGCCGGATCGACGACGTCTTGATCGGAAACATACTGCCCGATCCACTTGTTCAGCTCCTTCTCCAGATCGACCCGCTCCTTCCAGCTTCCGATCTGCTCGCGCTGTAGGACCTTCAGGTAGTGGGCCATCCGGTTCATGATCATCATGTAGGGAAGCTGCGTGCCGAGCTTGTAATTCGTCTCGGCCTCTTTTCCCTCTTTGCTCTGGCCGTAATACTTCGGCTTCTGGCAGGAGTTGGCCGAGAAGAAGCAGGCGTTGTCGCTCCCCTTCCGCATCGCCAATCCGATGAATCCCTCCTCCGCCAGCTCGAACTCGCGCCGCTCGGAGATCAGGACCTCGGTCGGAATCTTGGTCTCGAGCGCGCCCATCGATTCGAAGGTGTGAACCGGGAGATCTTCCACCGCGCCGCCGCTGGTCGGCCCGATGACGTTGGGGCACCACCGGTACTTCGCAAAGCTGTCGGTGATCCGGGTCGCGAAAGCGAACGCCGTGTTCCCCCAGAGGTAGCTCTCATGGCTCTTGCTGACATCCTCGGTATAGGTGAACGCCTTGACCGGATTGTTCTCCGGATGATACGGAAGCCGGAGCAGGAAACGGGGGAGGGTCAAGCCGACGTAGCGCGCATCCTCCGATTCGCGGAAAGAATTCCACTTGATATACTGCGGCCCTTCGAAGATCGATTTGAGGTCTTTGAGGTTGGGGAGGCCGAGGAAGCTCTCCTGCCCGAAGAACTGGGGTCCCGCCGCCGCGATGAACGGCGCATGGGCCATCGCCCCGACGCTGGCGGCGTATTGGAGAAGCTTCACATCCTGCGGGCCGGGCCCGAAGTCATAGTTGGCGATCATCGCCCCGACCGGTTTGCCTCCGAACGTGCCGTATTCGGCCGTGTAGACCAACTTATAGAGACCCGACTTCGTGATCTCCGGCGCGTCCTCGAAGTCGTTGAGGAGATCTTCCTTGGAGACGTTCAAGAGCTCGAACTTGATGTTTTCCCGAAAGTTGGTCCGGTCGACCGCGAACTTCAGCCCCCGCCAGGCCGATTCGATCTTCTGGAAGGTCGGATGATGCATGATGGCATCCACCTGGGACGACAGCTTCCGGTCGATCTCGGCGATCATATCGTTGATGACCGTCTGGTGGACCTTCGCCCCTTTTCGATCGGGGGTCAGAAGCTCGGCGATGAAAGCCTCCACGCCGCGCTTTGCGATCGAGTATCCCTCCTCGGAGGGTTTTAATTTCGTTTCCTGCAGGATGGTGTCGAGCAGAGAGGTCTCTCCCTCGGCTGTTTCAACCGCCCCCGCCTGCTTCTCTTCCGTTTGTTCCGCCATGTTCTTGTCTCCTTATTTGATAAAAGAAGCGATCGGCCGTCCGCATTCAGCTAAAGATTTTATAAACTTCTAAGCTGACGGCTGACCGCTGACAGCTTATTTATTTTCCCCACCCAATTCTTTGAGCAATTTTTCTCGGGCCGCCACGTCGGAGATCAGGCCTTCGATCTTCTTTCGAAAAGCCGGGATGTTTCCCAACGGTCCTTTGAGCGCCTGGAGCGCGGTTCGAAGCTGGAGAAGTTTATTGAGCTCGGGGACCTGCTCCACCACCGATTCGGGACCGAAGTCCTTCATCTTTTCGAATTTCAGGTTGACCGGAAGCTCCTCCCCTTCTTTCCCGGAGAGCTTATTGGCCACATTCAACGAGATCTTCAGCTCCTGGTTCCGCATGACCTCTTCGAAATTATCTTTATCGATGTTGATCGGCTTCCGATCTTCGAGAGCCGTCTCTTCGCTCCGCAGTGTATAATCTCCCATCATGAGCATCTTCAAGGGAAGCTCGACTTCCGCCTGCGCCCCCCCCGTGGCCGGCTTGTAGACGATATTGACCCGTTCCTTCGGTGCGACGGATGATTCTTTTGCCATTGGTTTTCTCCTTTTTGAATGAATACAAAAATTTTTATTTCCGATCCAACTCCAACGCCGAGACCGGGTCGAGACGGCTGATCCGCCCGTAAATCGCCTCCGCCCGAACGGCCCACTCGGGGGAGCCCGGATCGGAATCCCGGGACAACCGGTTCAACACGCGCCAGGAGGCCCGAAGCACCTCCAGACTCAACGCCGGCTCCCACTCCTCCAGGGAAAAACGATCGATCTCCCGTTGAAGGGCATCGAGTTGAGAGAGGGCCACCTTCGGATGCCCGGCATCCAGACAAAGCTGGGCCAACGCCAGCTGCAATAGAAACCGCTCGCGCCGCGACGCGGCCCCATTGATTCGTTCTTGAAAAAGAGCGACCGCTCCCTTCGCCTCTCCCTGTCCGAGAAGTTGATTGGCCTGCGCCCGCGTCTCCGCAATCCGCGCGTCTGCGGCGCTTCCCTCCCCGGCGCCGTTCGAAGCTCCATTTCCTCCGGAGAGGACCTCTTTCTCAATCCACTGCTGCGTCTCATCGTCGGCAAAGGGGGTCCCGTCGGCGAAACGGCATCTCGGCAGATCGGGAAGCCGCTGCAGCAAGATCCGAACCTCACCCAACACGGCGCTTTTGATTCCGGCATAAGAAGAACCGAGATTGGAAAGGGCCAGCGCGCTGAGGCGCTGTAGGTCGAGCCAAAACGGATTTTCCGGAAGTTGCGCTTCGACCTGATCAACCAGATCCTTCCAACCTCTTTGCTCCACCAGCAGGCGCCCGCTCTCCACCAGATGGGAAGGGGGGGCCGGAATGCGGGTCTCCCAATCGGTATGGGCCGGAAGCCCGTCGAATCGCGACCAGGTCAGCGCGCGCATGATCTGGTAGGGCCATGGGTTCGTCGGCTGCTGGCCCCGGACGACGTCGGCCGCCCGGCGGATCACGTCGCCCGCTTCGCCGAAGGCCCGCTCGGCCTCTTCAATCGACTCGATCTTGCCGGAAGAGATCGCCGGTCCGGCCGACTCCGGCGACGTCGAGGCGCTTGGCGCCGGCGATTCGGTCCGGGCCGTGGCCGCTTCGGCGCTCTCGACCTCCCGCGCCCACTGGTCGACAGCGCGGCGCAGATCGCCAAGCCCCGGAGAATCGTTTGCGAGCTTCTCGCCGAAATATTTCTCAAGAGCGTCGATTTTCTCGCTGCAGGCGCGAACCTCTTTTCCCTCGCCGGGAACCGGCTTCTTGCGCCCGACCGCCACGCCCCCTTTTTCGGAAAGCCAGATCAGCGCGTTGATCCGCGCCCGCATCCGCTTCGTCTCCGGATAAAGGGTCTCCCAGAACGCTTCGACCATCCCCTCCATGCAGGAGAGCCCCGCCAAAAGACCGGCGTACCCCCGTTGCTCAAGCAGTCCGACGGAGACGTAGCTGGCCACAAGGAGATCCTTCGATTTCTTTTCCAAAATCTCCCGACCGGATCCGACCACCTCTTTCCATTGGACCGGGCCGCCGGAGAGCGCCTCCAGTTTTCCGATCTCCGCCTGAAGCTTCTCGAAGAGCGGATCATATTTGGCCGAATCGCCCGAAGGGGCGTCGGAGCGAATCGGCGTCGACCCGATTCCAACCCACTCTGCGATTTCGTCACTCATGAGAAACTCCGTAAAGAGATTTTTAAACCGCTCCCATCTTCTCTAGGAAGGCAGCCAACGATATCTCGCCGTTCTCCAAAACCGCCCGTCTCCCGGCATCGACCTTTTCTTTCACCGTCTGAAGTTCAACCGCCGTCTCCGGCGCCAACTCATACGCCGTCCCGCCGTCGAGGCTCGGGGCGATCAGGGAGAGAAAACTCTTCGCCGAGGGGGGCCCCATGAAGAGCATCATCCAGGGGGTCCCTTTCGCCGGCGTTCGATTCCAGAATAAGTTGAGAGCGGCCGGCGGCCGCTTCAGCATCCGGGCGATCAGATCAATCCAGAGGGGGATGTCCTCTTTGCGGTTCTTCTCCGAAGCGATCAGCGGAAACCTTAAACCGAAACCGAGCCGGCTCGAAGAAGTTTGGCGCATCGGCCCCAGAATCGCCAGAAGGTTCTGATCGACTTGATATTTTTTCGGGTGCTCGAACTCTCCAAAGAGCGCCGTCCAGAAGGCCCGGCTCGGCTCCCCTTGTAAAAAACGCCGATAGTTCTCCTCCTCCGCCGCGGGGGCGCGGTCGTCCGGGATGGGAAGGTTCATCCGTTCGAGATGCTCCAGAAACTCCTTCAACCGCATCCCCGACCCGCCCGACCGCGCCAGCGCGGCCGCCTCATTCAAAAAAGAGGCGTACGTCATCGGGGCGAATTGAATCGGCGCGGCGAACCGCTTCCGGTCGACCCTCAGGAAAATAAAGAAGGGGTAGGAGCGTCCCGCCTGATCCCGGCTCGGCGCCAGGGTCCCGATGAGAAAGCTGTCGGTCCCCTCCACCTGAAAAACAAAATTCCACGGATCGGCCTGAAAATAATCGGCCTCCCATCCCCTCCCCAACCGGGACTTCCCGGCGAGGATCCCCTCCTGCAGCCATTGATCGAGCGCGCGGACCTCCTCACCCGACGCGCGAAAGCGAATAAAATCGGAATGGATCGGGAGTTTTCCGAAGCAGCCGAAGGTTCCGTTTCCCATGGATCCTATTCTCCTAACCGATTCTGCCTGGACACAACGTCTCTGAGAAGAATCCCGACTTGAAAGGATTCTTCACACTCTGCGCTCTCAGGTCGTAACGGACTTTAATCGCCTTTCCATCCGGCCCCTTCAGCTCCCACTCGATCTTGTAAACGATACTGCTGACCGGGGTGATTTTTGCCGCGTCGAGGAGCTTGAAGAAACCCCATCGGCCTCCATACTGCTGCATCTGCCGGGAGCCGCCGCTCTGGACCTGAAGCATCGCCCCCGGTGTCCCGGAAGGTCCGGGCCAGGAGAATTCATGCCATTCCTGCGGCTCGTTCCGGTATCGGAGTTCCTTTCCGTCGGCGGAGAGAAGGATCTCGGTCACCCCGGAGCTCGGGTAAGGATAGAGGCTGAACGACAGCTTCAGATCGGGATTCCCCCTCGGGAAGAGACTCTCCGAGAGGTGCCGGGCCCGCCGGAGCGACTCCAGAAAGTCGGGCGACATCGCCGGGGCGGCCGAGGTCCGCTTGACCTCCCAGCGGCGGCTCCCCTCTTCGACGAAGGGCTTGAGCTCCTTCTCGTAGAACTTCCAGAGGGTCCCTTCCTGCGGATGGAAAAACTCCGCGATGTCGGTCAGGGTCGCATCTTCTCCCCCCTTCTTGAAGGGATACCGCCCCGCAATGCTCTGCTGGCACGGCTCGTAGACCTCACCCCGCCACCGGCGGTTCAGGTCGGCCATCGCCCCGCTCACCAGCCCGGAGGAGGCCATCTTGAACGGCTCCAGGAAAATCGGGGCCACCACCCGGCGGACCTCCGCGTCGGCCGTCTGGAGAAGGCGCTCGGCGTTCCTTTGAGCGACGAAGAGATCGTTCGACTGCCCGCTCGCCATCCCCTGGACCAACGCCTTGGCCCCCGCCGCATCGCCCGATTCCGCCAGCGGTTGAAGAACGTCATACGCCCTGCGCAATTCAGCGACGAGACGGGTCACCGGGGGCTCTTTCTTCGGGTCGGCCGAGGTCACGAAATCATGGAAAGATTGGAACCGGGTCGAAACCGGCGTCGGCTCAGAAGAAGCGGCGGGGGTCCCCTCCGTTTCGGCGGAACGCTCCATTCCGAACTTCTCCTTCACCCGCTCGACCATTCCCTTCATCGCGCCGCCATCGAGCGGCGCGGACTCTTTTCGAAGGTAGGTATTTCGATCAACCTCGGTAAAGAGCGCCACCAAGGGCGAATTCTCCTGCGAGAGAACCTCGAAGAGCTTCGCCGTCTCGGACATCCCCTCGGCGGACCGCAGCCGGATCGATTCGATAAATCCGCGCCACTGGCGTTGGTATTCGTCGAAGTAGCGCTTCTCGATCCCCGCCGCCACCGTCGTCCGCTCCGGCTCCGGCTCGCCGAGGACCCACTCCTCCCCGCCGACCTCTTTTTCTTGAAGGATCCGATCGAGCGACTCTTTGAACGGGCCCTTCCATCCCGCCTCGGTGAAAATGGCCGGGATCTTGTAATCGCTGAGAAGGGCCCCCTCTCCGTCCCCCTTCAAGGCGGTCTTGAGGGTATACGGCTCCGACTTTTCCGATCCCTCCCGGCGGATGCGCGTATAGAGGCGCTCCTCCAACGGAATCGCCCGAAGCCCCCGGCGAACCTCCTCGACCAGCTTTTCATTCAGCGTGAGCCGGGGAATCCCCTGTTGATTTGCGGCGCGGCTGTAAAAAGAAACCTGCTTGGCGATCCCGTCTTGAAGCCCCTCCGGGACTTGGTTCGCGTAGAGGGCCGGAAGCATCTCCCGCCAGATCTGCTGCAGCCGCTCGTCGAGGAAGGACGGATCGAGATGGGCCGGATCGGACATCATCAGGTAGATCTTCAAAAGCATGTAGTAATAATCGAAGTCCCGCCCTTCCGGAAGCTGCCGGGGATTCGACGCGAACCGCTCCAGATCGGCTTCGATCGCCCCCTGCGTCGGGCCGAGGAGGAGCTGGTTGAGCCGCTGGAAATAAAGATCCCGCATCGGCGGATAGAGGGTCCCCCCCCGGTAGAGGCCGCCGCGCAGGCGGAAAGGAATCCCCCCCTCCGCGTCGCTTTCGAGCCGGTCGAGCCCCTCCCGAAGCTGGTCCAGCTGCGCAACATTTTTCGGGAATTGCCGCTCGTCTCCCGGCGCCATCTCGGCCGCCGTCGACGCGCTCGACTTGATCGAGCCGAGATAGACCCGGTTTCCGACGAAGGAGAACGAGAGACCGACGACGGAAAGGATCGTGACGAGGACCGACCCGACGAAGACCGCCACCCGCAGGGCGCCGCGCTGGCGGGTCATGGCGTTGGAAGGTCCCGCCAGAACCTGGTCCTGGAAGATCACATCGGTGAAAAGGTTCTTGATGAAGTAGCTCTTCGACTCGACTTCCGAGCCGAACGAATCGCTGACCGCCTCGGAAAGGCCTGAGGCGCGGCTGACGGCGGTGAGAATCCGGTCGATCGGCCTCCCCTCCTGCGTTCCGCTGGTGAAGTAGAATCCGCGGAAGACCGGATTCTCCTGATACGGATTGTGGGCGAAGACCAGCTCCACGAACCGGGCCATCTTTTCCCGTCCGGAGGCCAGCTGCAGCGGGAAGCCGTAGACGTCCCGGACCTTCTGCGCCCCCCGCGCGGAGGCAAGCCGCGCCAGCCGCCGGGCGTCGAGCGCGTTGAAGAGCTGGCCGAACTCCGCGTCGAAGAGCTGTTGCGGCAAGGCGCCGGCGGGGGGATTCTTCGGCAGGGTCGCCCCCCAGATCTGCTCCCGCTCCGTTTTGCTGAAGTCTTCATAGAACTCGACGAAGCCGCGGATCAGATCGCACTTGGTAAAAAGAAGATAGACCGGAAAGACGATGCCGAGCCGCTGGATCAGCTCGTCGATTCTCGCCCGCATGTTTTTGGCGTGCCACTCCAGATCCTCCTCGCTCGCCTCCAGCAATTCGACGATGCTCATCGCCGCCAGGACCCCGTTGATCGGCTTCCCCTTCCGGTGTTTTTTCAGAAGATCGAGGAAGCCGTACCACTCCTCCCGGTCTTCATCCTGGGTGACGTAGCGGCCGGCCGTATCGAGGAGGACCGCCTCGCTGGTGAACCACCAGTCGCAGTTGCGCGTCCCGCCGACCCCCTGCACCCCGCGGCTCGACCCGCCGAGATAAGGGAACTGCAAGCCGGAATGTAACAATGCGGTGCTCTTCCCGGAAGCGGGGGGGCCGATGAACATATACCAAGGGAGGGCATACAGGGCGGTCCTCCCGGAGCGGCCCTTCCCCAGCTTCGACTGCTTCAGCGCGGCGACCGCCTTGTCGAATTGGCCTCCGAGCTCCTCGATCTCTTCCTTCCGGTCGGGCCGGCTGCTGACCGCCTGCTCCTGCGCCTGTTTTTGAAGCGACTTCTCCAGCTGCTTTGCCCCCTGCTCGGCGCGGTAGCGGTCGATCACGAGGAAGAGCGACCAGAAGAAGAGGATGGCGACAATCAAAAAAAGCCGCGTTTCGAGCTTCTCCAGCCAGAGGGAGGGGCCGGCGAACCAGATGAGACAGATCAGCAGAAAAATCGCGACGGCCGCCGTGACCCGGGGGAATCGGGTCATCGCATTGACGAGGGCTTTGAGACCTTTCAACAAAAACTTCATCGTCCCCCCCCGATCAATTGCTGGATCTCATTTGCGATTCCGTTGGCGTCCCGGCTGATGAGAAGAGAAAGGGAAATATATAAAAGGAAGACGATCGCAAAACAGGAGACGGCCACCACCCAGGAGGGAATCCCCTGCTTCACCATCTCGATCAATTCGTCCGGGCGCTTGCCGTGCGGCGAAAGGAGCGGGACCTCTCCCGGCCTCGGCTGGATCTCCCGGGCGAGCCCGTCGATCAGATCTTTGAGCTTCTCCCGTCCGTGGAGCTTGTATTGCCCCTCAAACCCGAGGACCAGGCAGAGATAATAAACCTCTACGACATCACGATTGGAAGAGATTGATTTGCGAAGGCCGTCGAGCCGGTTGAAGAACTCCACCCCGGCGACGTTTTCCCGGAAGAATTCATACTGCAGCGGCCGGGCCGACCAGGCGTCGCGATGGGGAGAAGGGACGCCGAGAATCATCTCGTCGAGGAAAGCGGCGACGGCGAAGCGCGCCTGCTGGACCGCGTCGTCGGGAACCGCGAGGCGTTTCGCCTCCCGCTCCGCCGCGTTGAACATCTCCACCAGCCGCATCCGCAATGCGTCGGGGGTGCCGTAGTCGCGTGCGGTTTTCAGATGGGCCCCCAAGATGAAAAGGTCGGAGAAAAGATCGACCAGCCGTTTTCTTTCTCCTGCATTCGCGCTTGCCATTGAAGCCTACTCCTTTATTGCAAAAAGCTCGACGGTGAAGCCATTCAGATCTGCAGGAAGGTAGAAGGCGACGGCGTGTGAACGGCAGATCGAATCCCAAAGGGGCCCTTGATTCTCAAGTCGAAAATAATGGTGCCCGATTTTTGGAGAGAGACCTGAAGGCGGACGGGCGGTGTAGGTTAGCTTGAGCCCCGGCAATGCCGAGGTGACGATGGTATCGAGATCGAGCGGGGCGCCCGCCTTGATTCGCCGCGGGGTCCACTCCCGGATCTGATCTTCCGGAAGGTTACCGGTCACCCCGAGGTAGAATTGAGACGTCTCCAAAAGCCGCTCATCGGCGATCCGGCCGACCAGCGTATTCTCCCGGCTCTTCTCCAGCGGGATGACGGTATGCCGCGTCGGGGTGACCCCCTCCACCAGGCTTCTGATCCGCAGCTCCAGCTCCCGGAAGGTCTTCGTGAGGTCGTGGTGCTGATACGGAGGGAGATCGCGCGGATGCTGGTCGGGCGACGCCGTGGTCAGCTCCCCCGCCATCGAAGCGAGGGTCAGATAGAGCGCTTCGGGATGGATCTTCCCGAGATGGCTGTAGTGGGACAAAACCGGAATCGACCGGTTGAGGGTTTGAAGAAGGGTCATGCGGACCGGATCGAACGACCCCGGATCGTCCCGCTGCCCGGCCAGGGCGCTCCGCTTGGCGGAGAGGAGTTCCAACAATCCGCGAATCAGCCGCATCAGATATCCGGAGGCGGAGATCGCCAAACAAGGGGGGATATAGGTTTCCCGAAGGGCGAGGTTTCCCCCGGCGGTCCGGACCAGCTCGGCGATCTTGAGAGTAACCGCCCCCGACATCTCCTCCCCCGAGAAGAAGAGCCGGAGATTTTTCCGGGCGACGGCGATCTCCCGGATATTTCCGCCGGTGTTGAAATCGGCTACCTTAATATAGGAGGCGGTGTAACGGGTCGATCGCGTGTCACCCCCCTCCTCCAACCGGCAGTTGGCGGCATCGGGCTGTTCGGCCGGAATCCCGAGGTAGACATCGAGGTGGTCGAGGGCCGGCGGGAAAAGATCCCCGATCGGCCGCGTCTCCGGGGAAGGATCGGTCTCCGGAATCTCGACCACGAGACCGTCGGGCATCACCCCGTGCAGGCCGAGCAGAGCGACCGTTCCGTTGGCCAGCGCCTCTGTATCGATGTCGATCCGGGCGACCCCCCCGCCGAATCGGGTCATCGCGCCGAGGAGCTTGGAGAGATTCCGCTCCTGAAACCGGTCCCAATGCTGAAAGTGGTGGGGCGATAGAAACATCCCCTCGCTCCATACTACTTTTTGATCTTTATCCATAGGAATTGATCCTTTATTCCCTTAATCGATGTTGGCCGCCTTCACCGTCTGCGCTTCGACGCTGATCTCCACCGAGCGGACCTTTTTCCCTTTTAGCGGGATGATCTCCCGCCAATCGTTTCCCTCCGGCTTTCGGAAGAGGGCCATCAGCGCCAGATACTCCGCCCCCTCCTGCGGATCGACTTTGACCTCGACCTTCGTATCGGGGAGGAGGGTGATCTCCTGCCGTTCCAACAAATCCCCTTCGAGAATTTTCTCATCCTCTTTCCAGAGGGAGATAAAGTCGGCCCCCTCGATTTTCTCTTTCCCCTTCAACTGGTAGACGCGGACGATCACCGGAAGGGGGTTGCCGCCGTCGTCGAGATTCAACGTTTTGGAACCGGCCAGCGAAAGGTTGATGACTTTTTTCCCGCAGGCCGGCAGCCCGAATGAAACCGCGCAAAGGAGCAAGATCAATGAAAACTTAAGAAGTTGTTTTCTTCTTTTTCTGGATGGAGAGATAGCCCTCCGCAAAATAGGGTCCCAAAATCTGTTCAAATGTCCGAACCTCCTCCTCTGATAACTCCCGATGTTTTTCCCGGAATCGATCCCACGCCGCCAATTTGGCCAGCGGGCCGATCCGGAGGGCGCCCCCCTCTCGCCGCTCTTTTCCCTCCAGGGTGTCCGGATCCAACTGCTTCAGCAGCCCGCGCAGGCATTCCCGAAATCCGGCCATCATCCCGACCTGATGAAGCGCCAGGTCGGTGAAGACATCTTCCAGATCGGCGATCACCTTCTCGGTCGACTCCGAAATATTCATGTCAAAAAGATAGGCTCCGATCTCCCGGCTCCCCTCGACCACTTTGATCGGGTTCGGTTTGCGCAGGAAGATCCGGGTCGACTCGACTTCGAACCCCGCCTCAAACTCCCGCCGTCCTTTCACCGCGTCTGCGAGCGAGTCGACCATGACCTTTAAGACCCGATCGAGACGGTCGACGAAAGCGGTCATCTCTTCCGGCGCGTCCAGCGTCTCTGCATTTTCAAAATATTTTCCCGCCAGCTTCTTTAAGGCTTCATGTGCCGCCCGGCCGGCCGCAATCTCCCGCATCTGTTCGGGGGGGAGCGTATCGGCCGATTTCCGCTTCACCCGCTCCTGCTGATACTCCGGCTCCGGGAAGCGGGCCTCGACCAGATCGAGAAGCCGTCTCGCCCTCCCCTCGTCGAGGCTGAAAACCGCCTTCCGGAGAATCTCGGCGATCCGGGACCGCCGCCCTTCGGAATCTGCTTGATGATCGGCGTAGGCGCGGCTTAATTCCTCCAGGAGGGTTTCGGTCTCCTCCGCCGTTCCTGAAAAGTTCAGGGTGGCGTCCGAAACCTCGACCGCCTCCAGTTTGGTCTCCTCCCGAATGATCGGGAAAAACTGAAGGACGAAGTTGCCGATGGCGATCTGGTCTTCCGGGCCGAGCGGGTATTCCTTTCCGGAAATCAACGGCTCCCCGTTCAGCCGCGTCCCGTTTTTGCTCCCGATATCGATCAACAGGAATTGATCCTCCTTCCGGCGGATCTCGGCATGTTTCCCCGAGACGATGCGTCGCGGATCCTCCAGCTGGACCTCGTTGGAATCCTGGCGGCCGATTCGGACCACCTCCTGCTCATATTCGCATTCGACCGCCTCATTTCCGGTCTTGTCCAAAATACTCTCGATGACTAATTTGAATGGCATTTACCCGTTCCGAACCTCGCTCAGTTCTTTCCGGATGAGGTCGCACGCCTCGAGAATCTCCCGGTTCCGCTCGCGGGAGCCGAAGAGCTCCAATTTGATTCGCCCCCCCAGCCGTTCCGCGTCGGCGGTCACCCCCGCCATCAGGCCCCCGAGCTGATCGAGCGGGACCTCGACCCGATTCTGAATGAGGCGAAATCCGATCAAGAGCGCCTCGATCCACAGATCGTCCGGGATCGCATCGCAGCCGTTTTCTCTCTCCTGCTGCCGATGGAAGATCGCTTTTTTCGAAAGGATCTCCCCTTCCTTCCGGAGGTAAAACCGGAGCCGGCGCGACAGGAATTGCTTCTCCTGGTTTTCCAACGAGAGGGAAATCGGGCCGAGCTGCCCCGCCGTTCTGTCGACCGCCTCGTAAACCCCCTCCATCTCCTGCCGATCGTTGACGAGAAGCGTCCGAAAGAGAATCATCCCCAGGCTGTAGAGATCGCACGGAATATGAAGACTCTTGTAGATCATGACTTCCGACCGGGCGAAAACCTTCTGCCGCGCTTTTTCAAATCCCTCCCAAACCGCGGGGGAGACCGGCTCGGTGACCCCTTCGAGAAGAACCCCCCGTTCCGCGGAGCCCCGCTTGCTCGCCCAGATCCGAAGCGATTCCCCCTCCTCGGAGAGGTGCGGGGCGACAAGAAAGAGGTCCCCCAAAGAATAATCAGCCCCCTTCAGACGGTCGGAGACCAGCTGGGCCTGAACGATCCCCCGGATCTCTCCCGGCGGGGAGTCCCGCATCCGCTCCGTCGATCGAACCAGGAGGGTCGCCGTCTCCTCCTGCTCAAGCCCCTGCCGCCTCACGAGGGGCGCCGAATAAAGAGGATGCGCATCCGGGGGAGGGCTGAAGAGCTGTGCGGGAAAGTCGGCCGGCATTCCCGGCGGGGTAAATCGATCGGCCAATTGGAGATTCGACGTATCGAGGGAAAAACCCCATCGGACCGGCAGGAACGGTTCGGTCGCCGCCGCCATCGTCAGTCGGAGATGGGCCGGCTGAAGATTCAAGAGGGGCCGTTGATGCGCCTGATGAATGCCTTGGATTCGGCGGCATAAACCGGTGAAAAGATTCCACTTCAGCCAGAGGACCTCCAGGGAATAGCGTTGTCGATCCTCCGAGAAAAGGAATTGAGGAGAAGATGAAAAATAGGACGCGAAAGGACGAAGCGTCTGCTGCCGCGCAATCGAAAAACCGGAGCGGCTCCACCGATCCAATGCCTCTTCCCAAACGGCCCCTCCCAGAAGGTCGCTGAACTCGTCATACTGAAGAGACATTTGTCCCGGTAAACGCTCATCATCCATGAAAGCACCTGAGGTTTTCGGAGGTAGAACTGCGGATAGGCGCTAATATTGAAGAAAAACAAGAGGAATGTCAAGCGATTTTCCATGGTCCGCGGCGGACTATTTTCGATGGCATCATCCCTTAAAAGAGGAGGCCGGGAGAGATTGAATCCCGGGATTTCCCATCCCCGTGGGCGGCGACGATCGGCACGGAATCGAACCGGCCTCCTTCGGGATCTCATTGGCTTATCGGCAAAATTATGGTAATTTGGACGGTGCAGAGCGGTTCGAAAAACGGCTTGAATCAGAGGGAGGGATTCATCGATGGGTACCTGGAGGCGGATCAGACGCGATCTCGCGCTTGCCGCGACCGGATTTCAGGAAGCGACCGTCGCGATCGCCGAGCGGGTCCATCATCGGGTCCAGCATGTCAAGATCTCATTGGAGATGTCCGAACTGGAGCGTCGGATCAGGGAATACCAATCGATCTTGGGAGAGAAGACGTACCGGAAGTTTGAGGCCGGAATGACCGATTTGGATCTTCTCTCCCAAGAGCCCGAACTCGCCGATCTCGGCCGCGAGATCAATGCACTTCAAAACCGGCTGACCCTGATTGAAGAACAATCGACGGAAGAAGAACCGCTCCGCCTTTTTGAGCATGTCCTGGAAGATTCCGGTCTGGTCCTGCAACATGCGGTCATTCCGAACGGGTTTCCCTGGATTGGAAAAGCCATTCAGGAATGGAACCTCCCGGCGGAGATGCGGATTGTCTACGTTCGGAAAAAGAATGGGGTCGAGGTGGCGAACGGACGGACGGTCGTGGAGCCGCATGACCAGATCACCTACATCGGCCCGCGGAGAAAAATACATATTTACAAACTGTTCTGGTTCAACGGTTAAAGTTAAATCGGATGGTTTTCGCGGACCACTCGACAGGCCCGCGTGTTTCGTTAAAATCGTTCAGAAGGGACCCTCCCCGTATCTCTCCTCAAGTTTTTTGATGTGCGCATACAACTTTGGTTTTTCCAGCTGCATCTTCTCGAACTGGATGCCGACTGCAAAGTGGTTTTGATCCGGAAGCGGCGCCACCCAAACCACCTTTCCGGAGACCGATTCGACGATTTTCTCTTCTTGAATCGTCAGGGTCAGCTCAACGAGGACAAGATCCCCCTTCCGATACCGTTCCTTACTGTATATCCCCAGGCCGTCGGTTGAGATGTCACGGATCAAAACATACTCTTTTGATTCCATCCCCTCGGGCGTGAGGCGGGCGATGGAGATCAGTGGAATCCTGGCCCGTTTCCTTTTGCTTCTCATCATGAATCCTCTGATGAAAAGGTATCACACTTTATCCCCCCGTCAACAATTGACGATGACTACGGAAACCCGCTCACTTTTTTCGCGACAGTCGATGTGGATTCCATCAGCCCGCTTCGTACGACGACCGATCGAATTTGATTTTGATTGAATTCGAGTGTATTCTCCTTTCGAATTAAATGAGGCCGCCCCTTGCTGATACCGCTCCTTAATACAACGCCTCAGACCCTCCTTCACCTCCCCGGCTTCCTGCCGAGCGCGATCCTGGCGGGGGTCTTGTATCTGATCCTGCTTCGCGCCCGCGGCTCGAAGTGGCGGCTCGCGATTCTCTCTCTTCCCGGCACCTTTTCCCACGAGCTGCTCCATCTGATCGTCGGTTTCCTTCTCCTGGCGAGGCCGGCCGGCTTCTCTCTTCGGCCCAAACGCGCCGGGGAGGGCTGGGCCCTCGGCTCGGTCTCCTTTCGTAAAATAAACATGTTCAACGGCGCTTTTGTCGCCCTCGCCCCCCTGCTCCTCCTCCCCTTGGCTTGGCTCTGCTTGACCGGCCTGGCGGCCCCTTTTTGGGCAAATCATCAGTGGGGGGGATGGCTCGCGACCGGCTACTTCACCTCCACGCTCCTGCTCGCCGCGATCCCTTCCCCTCAGGACATCAAGGCGGGGCGCCGGTCGCTTCTCCTATATGGAACCGTCGGCGGGCTCTGGTGGTTGTGGGGCTCACCCTCTTGGCCGAATTGGTTTCATTGAGATGGAATGGAGATGAGCGAAATTACGTTTCAAGAGATTCAGACCGCCGCGCGCCGGCTGGAAAAGAATGCGCACCGCACGCCGGTCGCAACTTCAGATCAGCTGAATGACATCGTCGGCGCCGAGGTTTTTTGTAAATGCGAAAACTTGCAACGGGTCGGCGCGTTCAAGTTTCGGGGCGCATTTAATTTGATCGGCCAATTGAGCGAGGCGCAGCGCGAATCAGGGGTGGTGGCCTTCTCCTCCGGAAACCATGCCCAGGCGGTGGCGCTGGTCGCGAAGCGGCTCAAGATCCCCGCCGTCATCGTCATGCCGCGCGACTCCCCCGCCGTAAAGCTGGCGGCAACGCGCGGTTACGGCGCGGAAGTGATCCTCTATGATCGTCTCAAAGACAACCGGGAAGCGATCGCGAAACAATTGTCGGAGAAAAGGGGCCTGACGCTCGTGCCGCCGTTCGACCATCCGCACATTATCGCCGGGCAGGGAACCGTCGCGCTGGAATTCCTCGCCGACATCCCCGATCTCGATTTTCTTGTGGCGCCGATCGGGGGAGGCGGGCTGATCAGCGGATGCAGCATCGCGGCCCATGCAATCCGGCCCGGAATTCGGATCGTCGGGGTCGAGCCCGAAACGGCGAATGATACTTTCCTCTCCCTGAAGCAGGGGAAAATCATCTCCACCCCGCTCTCCCGGTCGATCGCAGACGGGCTCCTCTCCCCCGCGCCGGGCCGGCTCACTTTTCCGGTCATGCAACAACATTTGGAATCGGTCGCGTTGGTCACCGATGCGGAGATCGCCGAAGCGGTCCGCTTCATGCTGATTCGGATGAAGCTGCTCGTCGAGCCGAGCGGGGCGGCCGGCGTTGCCGCGTTGATGGCGGGCAAGGTTCCAGGCCTGCGGGGCAAAAGGGTCGGCGTCGTCCTCACAGGCGGGAATGTCGATCCCTCGCTGCTGGGAATGATGTTGATTTCAAAAGATGATAATAGATAGACCTATACTTTAAACCTAAACTTCCTTTCAGGCCATTTATAAAATATACTGCCGTTGAATTTATCTCTTGCCTTTTTATCAATTGTGTATTTTAGTAGATGATGACATCGTGGGAACGTGAGGGACTCTTCCGATGAAGCGACATCATGGGAGACAAAGAAAATGAATGAAGACCTCGAACAGCGCGTCGTTGAACGGACCAGAGCGTTGGCGGCCGCCAACGAAGCATTGCAGAAAGAAGTCGCCGAACGCCGACGGGCTGAAGATGCATTGCGGTTAAGCGAGGAGCGGTTCCGTAAAGCATTCGATCGGGCGCCGATCGGCATGACCCTGACCGGCCTCGACGGCCGCTGGATCGAGGTCAATCATGCTTTCTGCCAGATGGTCGGATATTCCGAACAGGAGCTTGTCGGAATGAACTTTCGCGCCATCATGAATCTGGACGACCTCGACGCGAACCTGAAAGGCTTCCGGGAATTGCTCAATCGGGAGAAAGATCCGTTCAAAATGGAAAAGCGCTTTTTCCACAAAGACGGCCACACCGTTTGGGTGAGCGTCAGCGCCACCGTCGTTCGCGACCCGGACGGAGAGCCGCTCTATTTTGTCGCACAATTGGAGGATTTAACCGAGCGAAAACAGGCGAAGGAGGCGCTGCAGCGGTTCCAGTTCTCCATGGAGCATGCGCCGGACGCGGTCTTCTTTATGACCCGCGAGGCCGGCTTCTCTTATGTGAATGAACAGGCGTGCCGCTCGCTCGGCTACACCCGTGATGAGCTGTTGAGTCTGAAACTCTGGGATATCGATCCCGTTTTTTCGAAAGAGCGATGGGAGGAGATTATCCAAAACCGGATCGATACGGTACATACCGAAACCTTGCACCGGCGCAAGGACGGCGTCTTTTTTCCAGTGGAGGTTTCGGCGCGGCATCTCTGGCACGGCGACGACGAGTTTCATGTCGCTTTCGTCCGCGACATCTCCGAGCGGAAGCAGATCGAAGAGCAGCTCCGGCATGCGCAGAAGCTGGAGGCGGTCGGCCAGCTGACGGGAGGGGTGGCCCATGAATTCAACAACCTGCTGACGGCGATCACGGGGAGCCTCGCCCTGATTCTGGAACAACTTCCCGCCGGGAGCGAGTTGTTCGGCCTGGTCGATGTCGCCCAAAAGGCGGCATGCCGGGGGGCCGGGCTGACCCAACAGCTTCTCTCGTTCAGCCGGAGAAGCCCGGTCGATCAACGGCCGCAAGATCTCGGGAAAGAAGCCAAAGAGGCGGTTCATCTTTTACGGCAGGCGATCGACCGCCAGATTCAGATCGAGATGAAGGTCGACCCCGGCCTTTGGCTCATTCTGGCCGATGCGGGCCAGATGAACCAGCTCATCATGAACCTCTGTGTCAATGCCCGCGACGCCCTGATGGAGCGGATGGAACGGCGCACGAACGTCCCGACGCCGCCGGGGTGGGAGCCGTGCATCTTGATCCGTGTCGAAAATATCGAAGTCGATGACGCGCATTGCCGCATCTACCCCAACGCCAAAAGGGGCCGTTACGTCCGTCTCACCGTTTCCGACAACGGCAGCGGGATCGATGAGGCGATTCGTCATCGCATCTTCGAGCCGTTCTTCACCACAAAAGAAATCGGGCGCGGCACCGGGCTGGGACTCTCCGCCGTCTATGGGATCGTCGCGGAGCATCAAGGATGGATCGAATTGCAGAGCGCGAAAGAGGAGGGGACCACCTTTCGGATCTATTTCCCGCAGACGGAGCAATCCCCTCTTTCGAGGCAGACGCTCTCCTCCGAGAGGCCCGCGACGGAGGGTGGAAAGACTATTCTCCTGGTCGACGACGAAGAGGCGATCCGCCTTCTGGGAAAAACGATTCTCGAATGCAAAGGATATAAAGTGCTCACCGCGGGGAACGGTCTAGAGACCCTCGCGCTCTTATCGGGAAAGAAAAAAGAGATCGATCTGGTCATTCTCGACTTAACCATGCCCCACCTCTCCGGGGAAGAAGTCCTCCGTCAGCTCGACCAAATCGGCCCGAGTTTAAAAATCATCGTGTCGAGCGGCCATCGGACCGAAGATGCCTCTTACTTCAAAAAGATCTCCTATTTACCGAAACCGTATCGCCCCGACGATCTTCTCCGAACGGTCGCGGAAGTCCTGCGACAGGCCTGATCCGACGGTTACGATGAATGCGGCCCTTCCTCTTTTCGTATCATCTCGATCTCCGCAAGAAGCTCTTCTTCCGTGATCACCCCCTTTTTGAGAAGAAGAGAAATCGTCGCCTCCTGGAAATACCGCCCCCTTTCGGCGTGGCTCTTCCCTCCTTCGTAGGTGATCTTCTCCTTCCCGTTTTGAACCGCTCCCCCCGACGCGCCCCGGCCGGCCGCCTTGGAGGCAAAGCGGGCGATCAGAATAATCGCCGTTAATCCAAGTAACAATAAAAAAACAAAGCCCATTTCTTCCGCCTCACGTTATTAAATCTTTTCGATCATCGCTTCATCCAACAGACGGAGCCCCAGAAGGTCGCGCGCGCTCCCCCCCGGAACAAAGATCTCCAGATGCCCCGAGCTGTTCACGATGAGATTGGCTGCGCCCTTCTTCCCCTCCGCATAATTCTTCTTCAGACCCGACAGTCGAACCCCCTTTACAGCGAGCGCCCATTCGGATCCGCCGATCGACCCTTTCAAATCGGCCTCGGTCACGTTGGCAATCGCGTTTCCGAAACGATCGATATAGACAATTTTTCCAACGATCTCTCCCTCCCCTCTTTTGGGCCAAAGCCCTTCGATGACAACGGGGTCTTTGATCTCGGCGCCCAATGCCTCCGGCGGCGTCCCCGTCGCGAGAAGGGCCGCGATTGGGGCGAAATGATCCCGGCCGGCGAACGTCGGGCTCTTTTCCAATGAGAGGAGCGGCGTCTCGCCGACGGCATAAACCCGGCCTCCTTTCCTCTGAAGGATATAAGTGAGGATGCCGTTGTCGGGAGCCACGTAGCGCTGTCCTCCCTCGGCGGCGATGATTTTCCGCCGATCGGTTCCAACGCCGGGATCGACGACCGCCAGATGAACCGTTCCTTTTGGAAAATAAAGCGAGGCCTCCTTGAGGACGAAGGCGGCGGTGATCAGATCTTGCGGAGGGATCTCATGGGTGATGTCGATCAGCGAAACGCCGGGGGCCCTTTGGAGCAGGACCCCTTTGACGCTTCCGACGAAGTAATCGCTTAAGCCGAAATCGGTGGTGAGGGTGATGATAGGGACCGGGGGCCGGGGGTCAGGGGTCGGAGAAAAAAAAAGCCGATTGCGCTGCTTTCCGGGTTTGCCTTTTGCCGGCCCCCGGCCTCCGGCCCCTGGCCCCTGCATTCTTCACTCAAATGTGATTTTGAGAATTTCGTATTCGACGGTCTTGGAGGGGGTGACGATCGAGACCGAGTCGCCGACCCGCTTTCCGATCAGCGCTTTTCCAACGGGGGATTGAACGGAAATTTTTCCATCCTTCAGATCGGCCTCGTCTTGGCCGACGAGGGTATACTTCTTTTCTTCGTCGGTTTGAAGATCCATAATGGTGACGGTGACGCCGAAGACCACCTTTTCGGTCGAGAGATTGCTCGTGTCGATCACCTGCGCGTTCGCCAGCTTGTCTTCCAGCTCCCGGATCCGTCCCTCGACGAAACTCTGCTTCTCCTTCGCCGCCGCATACTCCGCGTTCTCGGAAAGATCGCCGTGCGCTCGCGCCTCCGCGATCAGGGCGATGACGTGGGGACGCTCGACGCGTTTGAGCCGCTCGAGCTCCTCTCGAATCTGCTCATACCCTTTTTGGGTCATGGGTACTTTCACTTTTTTCCTCCCATCTCTGCATGATACTCCTGGAGCGTCTTGACCGCCACTCCCCCTTTCAGCAGCGCTTCAATTCCGCGCACCGCCGCTTTGGCCCCCGCAATCGTGGTGAAATAGGGAATGCTGTAGTACAAAACCGTCTGCCGAATCGAAAAAGAATCGACCTGAGAGACCTTGTCGCCGACCGTGTTGATCACCAGATGAATCTCGCGGTTCTTGAGGGCGTCAACCACATGCGGTCTCCCCTCTTTGACCTTATAGATCCGCTCGACGGTCATCCCGTGTTGTTCGAAATAAGCGGCGGTTCCGGCGGTGGCGATCAGGCTGAAACCGAGCTCGAAGAGCCGCTTCGCCGTCGGTAAAATCGCCGGCTTGTCTTTGTCCTTGATGCTGATGAAGACTTTGCCGGAGACAGGAAGAAAATTCTCCGCCCCCGCCTCCGCCTTGGCGAAGGCTCGGCCGAAATCGTGATCGATCCCCATCACCTCGCCGGTCGATTTCATCTCGGGGCCGAGGATCGAATCGACATTCAATCGCTTGAACGGAAAGACCGCTTCTTTGACGGCGATATGGGTGATCGGCCGCGCCTCAAAAACCCCCTGCTCCCGCAGCGGCTTCCCGAGAATCGCCTTCATGGCGATCTTCGCCAACGGCAGGCCGATCGTCTTGCTGACGAAGGGAATCGTTCGGGAGGCGCGCGGGTTCACCTCCAGAATATACACCGCTCCGTCTTTAACTGCAAACTGGACGTTCATCAAGCCGACGACGCCGAGCTCTTTGGCCAGGATGATCGTCTGCGCGCGGATCGTCTCCAAAATCGACGGGCTCAACGAGAAGGGGGGGAGCGAGCAGGCGGAGTCGCCCGAATGGACCCCCGCCTCTTCGATATGCTCCATGATCCCGCCGACGAAGACCTCTTGGCCGTCGCCGACCGCATCGACATCGATCTCGACCGCGTCCTCCAGGTATTTGTCGACGAGGACCGGGTGCTGCGGCGACGCCTTCACCGCATGGGTCATATACTGGCGCAGGCTCTCCTGGTCGTAGATCACCTCCATCGCCCGCCCGCCGAGAACATACGACGGACGGACCATCACCGGATAACCGATCTCTCCCGCCGCCTTCAGCGCTTCGGGATAGGAGCGGGCGAGGCCGCTCTGCGGCTGCTTCAGTCCGAGTTTTTCCAACAATGTTTTAAATCGCTCCCGGTCTTCCGCCCGGTCGATCGCATCGGAAGAAGTTCCCAAGATCCGCACCCCTTCTTTTTCGAGGGGGACGGCCAGCTTCAACGGGGTCTGCCCGCCGAACTGGACGACGACCCCTTCCGCCCCCTCCCGCCGGACGATGTGGAGAACGTCCTCCAGCGTCAGCGGCTCGAAGTAAAGCCGGTCGGAGGTGTCGTAATCGGTGCTGACCGTCTCCGGGTTGCAGTTGACCATGATGCTCTCATAGCCGATCTCTTTCAACGCCGCGACGGCATGAACGCAGCAGTAGTCGAACTCGATCCCTTGCCCGATCCGGTTGGGGCCGCTCCCGAGGATGATCACCTTCTTCCGCTCGGTCGGGGCCGCCTCGCACTCCCGATCGTAGGTCGAGTAGAAATAAGGGGTATACGCCTCGAATTCGGCGCCGCAGGTGTCGACCCGCTTGTAGACCGGAAGGAGCCCCTCTTTCTCCCGCCAGGCGCGGACCTCTCCCTCCGAGCACCCGACCAGGTTCCCGATCCGCCGGTCGGAATATCCCGCCTCCTTCGCCGTCCGGAGAATATCTTCGCCTGTTGGAATGTCCGTCGTAGAGACGTCCCGCCGGGACGTCTCTACAGGGGATCTTGCCCCCCACTCTTTTAGCTTTCGCTCGATCGCAATAATTTCTTGAATCTGATCGAGGAACCAAGGGTCGATCTTGGTCAATTGATGGATCTCGTCGATCGAGACGCCGAGCCGGAGGGCGTCGGCGACCTGCCAGAGCCGGTTGAAGGTCGGGCGGGTCATCATCTCCTTCAGTTTTTTCCCGTCCCCATCGAGCGCGGTATAACGCGGCTCCAGGCTGTCCCGTTTGATCTCCAGCGACCGGAACGCTTTCAGGAGGGCCTCTTTGAAATTTCGGCCGATCGCCATTACCTCTCCGACCGATTTCATCTGGAGGGTCAGGGTCGGGTCGGCGCTCGGGAATTTCTCGAAGGCGAACCGGGGGATCTTCACCACCACGTAATCGAGCGTCGGCTCGAACGAGGCGGGGGTCACACGGGTGATGTCGTTTCGGATCTCATCCAGGGTAAGACCGACCGAGAGCTTGGCGGCGATTTTGGCGATCGGGAAGCCGGTCGCCTTCGAGGCGAGCGCCGAGCTTCGAGAGACGCGCGGGTTCATCTCGATCACCCGCATCTCGTCGCTCTTCGGGTTGAGGGCGAACTGGATGTTCGACCCGCCGGTGTCGACGCCGACGCCGCGGATGATCCGGATCGCCGCGTCGCGCATCCGTTGATACTCTTTGTCGGTCAGGGTCTGCGCCGGGGCGACGGTGATCGAATCGCCGGTGTGAATCCCCATCGGGTCGAGGTTCTCGATCGAGCAGATGATGACGACGTTGTCGTGTTTGTCCCGCATCACCTCCAGCTCGAACTCCTTCCATCCCAACACCGACTGCTCGATCAGCACCTCATGGATCGGGCTGCTTGAGAGGCCCGCTTCGACGCAGCTCTCGAATTCCTCGCGGTTGTAGGCGATGCTCCCCCCGGCGCCGCCGAGGGTGAACGAGGAGCGGATGATCGACGGGAACCCGGTCTCCGCCACCACCGCCAGCGCCTCTTCCCGGTTGCGCGCGCGCCCGCTCTTCGTGTACTCCAGACCGGCCTTCTCGATGACCCGTTTGAAGGCTTCGCGATCTTCCGCCCGCTTGATCGAGTCATACTTGGCCCCGATCAGCTCGACGCCGAACCGCTCCAGAACGCCGGTCTCGTAAAGCGCCACCGCCATGTTGAGCGCCGTCTGTCCTCCCATCGTCGGAAGGAGCGCATCGGGGCGCTCGCGGGCGATGATCTCTTTCAGCACCTCGACGGTGATCGGCTCGATATAGGTCCGGTCGGCCACCTCCGGATCGGTCATGATCGTCGCCGGGTTGCTGTTGACCAGGATCACCTGGTATCCCTCTTCACGGAGCGCCTTGCAGGCCTGTGTCCCGGAGTAATCAAACTCGCACGCCTGCCCGATGACGATCGGCCCAGGGCCGATTAGGAGAATTTTATGAATGTCGGTTCGCTTCGGCAATTATTTTCCTTATTTACAATTGATTAATTCACTGAAAGTAACGACCTTAAGTCGTGCAGAGGCGTTTATTACCATGGATCGAATTTTGATTCGACAACACTTGTAAAATCTTGTTTATAGCGACTATCTGTATAGTGGTTCTTGCACGTCTTGCAATTCCAATATCCCTCACCGTTACCTTGCAAATGTATAAGCTCGCTATCTTTGTCATAACACTGCTGACAAAATGGTCCATCCTTCTCCTTGTCCACCAACCAATAGTATGGAGCCTCCCATTTCAGCTTTGCTTTTATTTCGATTGCCTCTTCCAATTCCTTTATCTTCTTATCTTTTGTTGAGATCAAATCCTGAATTTCTGCAACCTGCATCTTAGTGTCAGCAAGGGCACTGATTAGCTCGGCAAGTTTTAGCTTTTGTTCTGCCTTTTCAAAAGAAAGATCTGTATCTCGAAAAAACTTTGCAATGTCGGAGGCAGTTTTAATGCTGCTAAGCATCGACGAAATTGTGACAATGTCAGTCATTTTTACCACCTCCTATTTTGCTGAAGCCCTTGCAATCGTCAGTTCATCTATTTCCGCGTTGTCGAGATACCACCGGTTTGAACCTTTTTTGCGTGGGCCAATTCTAGTTCGTATCTTTGCCTATTTGCTTCTTCTAAATTTTGAAACTTAAAAATCCCCTTTGGATAAACGATGGAATTCAGTTGGTCCGCAAATGCCCAAAGTTCGGCTACTCTTTTAAAGTACGCCTCATCCGGATTGAAATTCCATAGGGCTCGTTCCGCTTCTTCAAACGTTCTATATTTGTAGACCGGCATCAGACTTCTCGATAAAGATGAAAATCAACCCTAGCGAGGTGGGTTTGATTTTCTTGCTTTAATTAGCTCCAGTAAAAACGCTGCATCCATTTTATCTCGATCCCGCACGGTGTCCTTCTTGAGACGATACAACGTCTCGGGTGTCGCAATCTTGATCTTTGTTCCTTGGTAATCAAGAACCTCATAATCTAAGTTTTCAAATGCGGCAACCTCACCTATCCGAGCGATGACATCGATATAAAAATCATTCGGCGTTCCATAGCGAATCACCGGATATTTCTGCAACTCACCGAGCGTAATCTCCTCGATGGAACCATCATCGAAAACTTCATGGAGCGCCCTCCTCAACCTTTCAACGTTTTCAGGAACCATCTTGACCATAATGTCCACATCACGGGTTAACCGTTCCATCCCATGAAGGACAACCGCAACGCCCCCGATCAGAACATAATCCACACCATGTTTATCAAGGGCCGCAAGAACCGCAATAAAATCCCTGAATTGATCCGACATAGAACTTTATGCGCTCTCTGACTAAGGCATCCAAAGATAAAGAAACTTCGCCGATCCCCCCTGCAAAAGCCGCTTAGGATCGACCCCCCAGGCGGAGAGGGGATTCACCTCCGTCCGGATCGCCTCGGAGTAGATGTTGTTGATATGCTGGCCGGACCGGCTATAAAGGATCACACTCGCCTCCTTGAGACCCGCTTCCGACTTCGCAAGCTCGATCGCTTGGTCCAGGTAGCCGATCTGATCGACCAGGCCGGCCTCCTTCGCCTGGGCGGCGGTGTAGATCCGGCCGTCGGCGAGCGCCTTGATCCGGTCCGCCGGAAGACCCTCCCGGCCTCGGATGATCACCTCCAGGAAGCGGGCGTACATATCGTTGATCACGCTCTGGAAAATATCACGGTCCTCCGGCGAGAGAGGTTGGGTTGGAATCCCCAAATCTTTATTCTCTCCCGACTTGATCGCTTCGGCCCCCACCCCCACCTTTTCCATCAGCCCTTGAAGATTGACGTGAAGCATGATCACGCCGATGCTGCCGGTCACCGAGGTCGGCTGGGCGATCACCCGATCGGCCGCCATCGCGATATAGTACCCGCCGGACGCGCCGACGTCGAGAATCGATGCGATCACTTTTCGGCCGGTCCGCTCCTTGAATCGGACGATCTCGTGATAGATGATGTCGGACGCGGTCACCGTCCCGCCGGGACTGTTGATCCGCAAGACCACCGCCTTCACCCCCTTGTCGGACTCCGCCCGCTTCAACTCCTCCTTGACCCGGGCGACCATATCGGGGCGCTCGATCAGGCCATCCGGCTTCTCCTCGGAGATGATGCCCGAGATATCGAGCAGAAGGATCTTGTCGTCGCCGCTCCCCTCGACGACCTTTTCCTCCAACGGTCCGGGCTGGGGGAGGAGGGAAATGTTATAGATACATCCCGAGAGCAAAAACGAGAGTCCCCCTCCAAGAATGATCGTGAACAGATGTGTATCGAAGATTCGACGTCGCATGATTATCTCCCCCTTCCTTGGGCAGAGGCTGCTTGGTTGGCAAAAAAGTCGATAAACCGTTTGAAGAGAAAGTGGGCGTCGTGCGGGCCCGGCGAGGCCTCCGGATGGTACTGAACGGAAAAGACCGGGAGGGTCCGATGGTGCATCCCCTCGACCGTGTTGTCGTTCAGGTTCACATGGGTCAGCGCCACCTCTTTTTCGATCGACGCGAGATCGACGGCGAAGCCGTGATTCTCGGCAACGATCTGCACCCGCCGCGTCGCCAGGTCCATGATCGGCTGGTTCCCGCCGTGATGGCCGAATTTGAGCTTCTTGCATTTTCCCCCGAGCGCCAGCCCCAGGATCTGATGGCCGAGACAAATTCCGAAGAGCGGCTTTTTGCCGATCAGCTTCTCGGTGTTCCGGATCGCATAGGTCACCGCCTCCGGGTCGCCCGGCCCGTTCGAGAGAAGAACGCCGTCGGGATTCACCGACAGCACCTTTTCGGCCGGGGTCTCGGCGGGGACCACCGTCACCCGGCATCCCATCTGGACCAGCCGCCGGAGCATGTTCTGTTTGATCCCGAAGTCGTACGCCACCACATGATAAACCGGCGCCGGAACCGCCTCCCGCCAAGGCCCCTCTTTCCAGGGATATGCTTCGGCGCAGGTGACCTGCCGGACAAGGTCCTGCCCGACGAGCGGCGGATGAGAGTTCAACTTTTTTATGAGGGAGGCCGTTTCAAACGCTTCCGTCGAAAGGATTCCCTGCATCGCGCCGCGGTCGCGGATCTTTCGGGTCAGGGCGCGGGTGTCGATCCCCTCGATGGCGACGATCCGGTTGCGCTTCAAGAGCTGATCGAGCGGCTCGGTCGCCCGCCAGTTGCTCGGAAAAGAGGAGTACTCCTTGACGATGAACCCTTCCAGCCAGGGACGCTCCGATTCGACATCTTCCGGATTGACGCCGTAATTGCCGATCAAGGGATAGGTCATCGTGACGATCTGCCCTTTATAAGAGGGATCGGTCAGGATCTCCTGATAGCCGGTCATGCTGGTATTGAAAACCACCTCGCCGACCGCTTCGCCTTCCGCGCCGAACGATTTTCCGAGGAACGCCGTTCCGTCTTCGAGGAGCAGAATCGCCCGCTTCATCGCCCTGCCTCCGCGTCCGCAGACTTCCAAACGCCGGACAGGACGATGCCGGCGATCCGCCCCTTCATCTTCCAGCCGATGAACGGGGAGTTCTTGCTCTTCGATTTGAAGTGGCCCGCATCGACGACCCACTCCGCCGCGGGATCGATCAGCGTCACGTCGGCCCGATCGCCGATCCCAAGCTGTCCGATTTTTTTGCCGATGATCCGGGCCGGGTTCTCCGTCATCTTTTGGATCAGCGCCGGCAACGTGAGCAGCCCCTCCTCCACCAACATCAAGGAGAGGGAGAAGGCGGTCTCCAGGCCGATGATCCCGAACGGCGCATGGTCGATCTCGCACTCCTTCTCCTGCGCGGCGTGCGGGGCGTGATCGGTGGCGATCGCATCGATCGTCCCATCGGCCAGTCCGGCGCGGATCTCTTCCAGATCGCGCCGCGTCGCCAAGGGCGGTTTCATCTTGGCATTGGCGTCGAAGCCCCGCACCCGGTCGTCGGTCAGGGTGAAATAATGCGGGCAGGTCTCCGCCGTCACCGCGATCCCCCGCCGCTTCGCCTCGCGAATCAGGTGGACCGAGCCGCCGCAGCTGATGTGGGCGAGATGCACTTTCGCGCCGGTCAGCTCGGCCAGGGCGATGTCGCGCGCCACCATCACCGTCTCCGAAGCGGCCGGAATCCCCTTCAATCCAAGCGCGGTCGAGACCTCCCCCTCGAACATCACCCCGCCCGCCGAGAGGTTGAGGTCTTCGCAATGGTCGATCACCGGCACGTCGAAGATCTTCGCATACTCCATCGCCCGGCGCATCAGCTCGCTGTTCATCACCGGCCGGCCGTCGTCGGAGAGGGCGACGCATCCGGCGGCGACCAGCTCCCCGATCTCCGCCAGCTCCTCCCCCTTCGATCCCTTCGTGATCGCCCCGACCGGGAGGACATGAACTTTTCCTTCGGCCTTCGCCCGCTCGAGGATGAATTCGGTGACCGATTGGTTGTCGTTGATCGGGTTGGTGTTCGGCATCGCGCAGATCGTCGTGAATCCTCCCGCGGCCGCCGCGGCGGTCGCCGTCGCCACCGTTTCTTTGTATTCGAACCCCGGCTCGCGCAGGTGGCTGTGCAGGTCGATCAGTCCGGGGACGACGAGTTTTCCAGCCGCATCGATTTTCTGACAAGACCCTTTGACCGAAAGACGCGGGCCGATCTCGCGAATAACCCCTTCCTCGATCAGAAGATCGCCGACGGCATCCCTTCCCGCCGCGGGATCGATGATCCGTCCCCCTTGAATTAGAATTCGCTCGGTCATGATTTTTCTCCGGAAAGAAGATACAACAACGCCATCCGGACCGCGACCCCGTTTGTCACCTGCTCCAGAATCACCGACGAGAGACCGTCGGCCACCTCGGGGGTCACCTCGACCCCCCGGTTGATCGGGCCGGGGTGCATCACCAGAACACCGTTGTTGGCCAAGGCGACCCGCTTGCTATTAAGACCATAGAGCTGGGCATACTCTCGAAGGGTCGGGAGATATCCCTTTCCCTGACGCTCCAGCTGGAGGCGAAGGAGGATGATCACATCGGCCCCCGCAATCGCCTCCTCCAGACGATAGTGAACTTTGACTCCCCACTGCTCGATGCCGAGGGGAATCATGGTTGGAGGACCGGCGAGATGGACCTCGGCGCCCAGCTTTTTCAAACCGTGAATGTCGGAGCGCGCGACGCGGCTATGGAGCACATCGCCGACGATCACCACTTTCAGCCCCTGAATCCCCCCCTTCTTCTCTTTGATTGTATAGAGGTCGAGAAGCCCTTGGCTCGGATGTTCGTGCGATCCGTCTCCCGCGTTGATCACCGCGCTCCGCAGCGCCCGGGCCAAAATGTATGGGGCGCCGGAGGAGGCGTGGCGGAGGATGATGATGTCCGACTGCATCGCCTCGATGTTTCGCGCCGTGTCGAGGAGGGTCTCTCCCTTCACCACGCTGCTCGATGAGGTGGAGATGTTGATGACGTCGGCCGAGAGCCGCTTGGCCGCCAATTCGAAAGAGGTCCGGGTCCGGGTGCTCGGCTCGAAGAAAAGGTTAACCACCGTCTTCCCCCGGAGGGTCGGCACCTTTTTGATCTCGCGGGTCGAGACCTCTTTAAACGATTCCGCCGTCTGGAGAATCAGCTCAATCTCTTCTTTCTCCATCTCGGCAATGGCGAGAATGTCTTTTCGTTTCAGTCCCATTTGGTTATCCCGGGCAGACACACAGGTCTGCCCCTACAAGTTGATTATTTCCCCGACCCCTGACCCCCGGCCCCCGGCCCCTTTCTCAAAACGATCCGATCTTCTTCGCCCGCTTCCTCAAGAAGCACTTCAACTTTTTCGTCGGTGGCGGTCGGGAGGTTTTTCCCGACATAATCGGCCCGGATCGGCAGCTCGCGATGGCCTCGGTCGATCAAAACCGCCAACTGAATCTGCTTCGGCCGGCCGAGATCCATCAGGCCGTCCATCGCCGCGCGAATGGTCCTCCCGGTGAAGAGAACATCGTCAACCAGGATGATCTTCCGGTCGTTCAGGTCAAAGGGGATGTGGGTTTTCTTGAGGACGGGAGACTCTTTCCGGTGGGCCAGATCGTCTCGATAGAGGGTGATGTCGAGCTCACCGATCGGAACGGTCTCCCCTTCGATCTCTTGAATCTTTTTACCCAACCGTTGCGACAGATAGACCCCGCCGGTCCGGATGCCGATGAGCGCAAGCTCCTTCGACCCCTTGTTCCGCTCCAGGATTTCATGCGCAATCCGGGTGAGGGCCCGATAGATCTCGACCGAATTGAGAATCACCCGTTCCATCGCTCTCCCATCCTTCTCCCGCCGGCGTCAGGGTATAAAAAAACCTTCTCCCGCCTATGAAGATCGGGAGAAGGTTTTTTGAAATCGTTAAAAATCACCGTCCATTCCTTTCCAGCCTCGCGGGGCCGGTTTAAAGGGTAACTGGGGCTATTTTATTTTGATGGGAGGAAAATGTCAAGAGTTATATGACTTTCAATTAAAAACGGACTACCGCGCCGTCGCGGCCATCTGCTGGCACCAGTTGGCGTCGGGGGTGGCGCCGGCCTCGCGAATGCTGCCGGAACTCATGAGATTCTGCGGATCGGTGCTGTGATGACCCCCTTCGGCGTCCCCCGTATAACCGGCCGCGTGGCCCGATTCATGCGCGAGGGTGTCTTCGGCGGCGAGGGCGCGGTTCCACAAAATCCCTTTTTCTGGGGTGTTGGCGCGCGGGAAGATGCGGACCCCCTGCCAGGTCTGGCTCAGGGTCGATTCCGTCACAAGGACCTTCACCCCGCCGGCGCGCCCGGCGATATTGTCGAAGTTCCTGTCGCGCAGCGCGCGGTCGGCGGCGACATCGCTGTCATAGTCGCCGTCGGCGGGGGCCGGCTTGTTGGAGCGGCGCCAGTCGTAGTGTTGCTTCACGTCGATGTTGCAGGCCCGGTTATGGACGGCGCAGCAGCCGGCGATGGCGGCCTTCTCCACCCGAATCGACGCCCTCAGCTTTCTCATCGTCTCTTCATTCGCCTGCGCGCTGGAGTCGAAGCCGATATTCACCCAGATGGTCTTGCGCGGAACCGCCGGGGCCGCCTGACGCAGGATCGGTCCCGCTTCCGTCGCCGCGCCCTGCTGGATGGTATGGGTCGGCTCGTGCGCCGGCAACGTCCCCCCTTCGGCGGCATCCGGCATGCGCATCACCCGCTCGGCGACATCATCCGCTTCCCGCTCAGACGCGTCTCCCGGCCGGCTGATCGTCCGCTTCATTTGCAAGGTTCGTTGCACCGCTTGATTCCCGATGATCCGCTGCAATCGGAAAAAGGGATGTTCCAAATGATCGGTCCCCATTGTCGCCCTGTTGGACCGAGCGAGGCCGGAGGATTTTTGCGTTTGAGTTTGATTCTGCTTTCCTGCCATAGGGGACATTTTATTCCTCCCGCTTTATTGCGGCAACGCCGCCGGACGCTCCACGAACGGCAGATCGATCGCGAGAGATTCGGTTGGAAAATAATGAATGAATTGAGCCGAACAGAAAAGTTTTGTTGAAGTTCTTATGGAGAGGATATACCAGGCGAAGAGATGAAATCAATACCGCAGGAGAAAGCGGCTATGCGGCTTCATCGGCTTTCCAGCCGCCGACCTTTCCGGTCTTTCTCATTTTGGCAATGTCCGGCCGCGGGCCGAAGGGGTGTTCGCCAAATTGGTTTCGAAGAAGGGCGACGGCGCGGGCGGCGTCCGATCCCCCGCCGCGGGAGGCAAACAGGGCGAGGACCGATTGGGTGATCGCCGGCATCGGGACCTCTTTTTCGATCGCCTCTTCCAACGCCCAATTGACCTCGCCGGTATCCTCGACGTAGCTTGGGACATCGGAGAAATCGGGATGCTCGCGCAACCCCCGCTCCATCAGCTCGACGAGCCACCCGCGGATCACCGAGCCGTGCGACCAGGCATGAAAGAGATCGGCGAGATCGATCCGATAGTCGGAGCGCCGCATCAGCTCCACCCCCTCCCCGATCGACTGAAGCATGCCGAACTCGATCGCATTATGGACCATTTTGCAGAAGTGCCCCGCGCCGGGAGGGCCGGCGTAGAAGAAGCCCTCTTCAACGGCAAGCTTCATTAAAACCGGCGCCGCCCGCGCGACCGCGTCCTCCGTTCCCCCCACCATGAAGCAGGCGCCGCTCCGCGCCCCCTCCAGGCCGCCGCTGGTCCCGCAATCGACGAAGCCGACCTTGTTTTTTTGGAGGCGGCGAAATCGCGCGATCGAATCCCGAAAATGCGAATTTCCCCCATCGACAATCACATCCCACGGTTCAAGGAAAGGAACGAGCCGGTCAAGCGCTTCGTCGACCGCCGGCCCCGCCGGCACCGAGAGAAAGATGACCCGGGGCGAATGGAGCGATTTGACAAGATCGATCAGGCCCGCCGCCACCTGGACGCCGTGACGTCCCAGCGCATCGAGGTTCGTCACCTCTTTGGAGAAGCCGACGGCCCGAATTCCGACTTCGGCCGCATGAATCGCCAGGTTGCTCCCAATCCTTCCCAGACCGATGATCCCAAATTCCATGGCGCGCCTCCTTGAAATAAAAATGGGTGGATCACCCCCCGGCAAGAACGACCCGCGCCGGGGCGCCGTCGGCGCCGGCGATCTTGAGGGGAAGACACCGGAGATCGTAATCGCCCGGCGGGGGAAGCGACAGATCAAGCCCCTCAATCACAACGACACCAGCATGGAGGAAGGTCTGATGCGTCCGCGGCTGCGGCGCGCCGAACGCCTCGACGGAGAGATAATCGATGCCGACCAGACGGACGCCGCGCGCAACCAGCCACTCCGCCGCCTCCGGCGCGATGTAGACGAAATCCTCATGAAAACGGGACGCCTTGATCCACTCCCGATTCCGTGTTTGAAAAAGAACGCGGGTCGCGCCGTTTAATCCGGCCCGTTCGAGCTCGCCCGGACGGACCGCCTCCGGATCGTCGATCCGGACCAGACGCGCCGGTCCGCAAAGGATCTCCAACGGCAGCGCCTCAACCCCGGGCGCCCCTTCGATAAAATGAATCGGGGCATCGACGTGGGTGCCGGTGTGCAGGCCGAGCGAAAGGGCGGAGACGTTCGCCGGATCCCCTTTTTTCATCCGCTTGACCGGCGTGAGGGCGGGGCCGGGCTCCCCCGGATAGGTCGGCATGGAATGGGTGAGTGTCATTGTCACATCATAGAGTCGCATCGCTTCTCCCTCAAGTTTGCGGTGATGGTCCTTAAATGATCTTTTCACACGGCGCTGAAAGAAGTCAACGGAGGTCGGGGGAGAGGGCCTTCTGACGCGACCTGATCCGGCCGTTAAGATTGCGTCGATCGATCCGATCCGATAAAGAAAGTAAAGGGGGGACGATCCCCCAGGCCGGAAACGGTGATCGGACGCAAAAGGTGGAGCTCGGCCGTCAGGGCGGCCGTCGCCACGGTCCGAGAAAGGGGGGCAAGACGGGGCATCTCTTGAATTTGAGAGAGGGTGTAAAAACCGCATTGGGCGATCTCCTCGGTCGGTTGGGTGAAGCGTTCCCCGCCGATCGCCTCCAGCAAGAAGACCGCATACGACGTGTTCACATCAGAATCGGCCCGGTTGCGGAATCCGACCATCCCGATGGCGCGGCACTGAAGACCGGTCTCCTCCATCACCTCCCGGACCGCCGCTTGGTCGACTGTTTCATCAAAGTCGACGAACCCTCCCGGAAGGGTCCAGCCCCCCTTGTTCGGCTCCTGATTACGCTGGATCAGGAGAACCCGGCGCTCTCCGGTCTGGGGATCGGCGTCGATCACCAGACCGCCGACGCCGAGGGTGAAGCGGCCGTAGTCGATGAAACCGCACCCTTCTCCATCCGGGAGACAGACCTGGCGGAGGTGTCGCTCGACTTTGTGCTGAACTAACGGCCGACCGCATTCCGGACAAAACTTCATCTGCATTCTCCTTTCGAGCCCATATCGGTTTTGACTTTAGTCGAAATCCCGTCGATGAGTCAATCTCGCCTGTCATCACAGAGCGGAGCGAAGGATCTCGTCGTTCAGGTTCGCCCGCTCGCTTTTCCTCTTCGCTTCTATTAAAATGAAAATACTGTTTGAAGGAGTTTTAGGATGAAAGCAATGATCGTAGAAAAACGAGCGCCGCTTGAGGAGAGGCCGTTGCAGTCGGTCGAGCGCCCGATTCCGGCGCCGGGCGCGGGAGAGGTGTTGATCCGCGTGGAGGTCTGCGCAATCTGCCGAACCGATCTGCATGTGGTGGAGGGGGAATTGCCGGTTCACAAAAACCCGGTCGTTCCGGGCCATCAGGTCGTCGGAGAGATCAGCCGGCTCGGCCCCCATACGAGCCGGTTTCAAGTAGGCGACCGGGTCGGCGTCGCCTGGCTATGGGCCGCCTGCGGCGCCTGCTTCTACTGCCTTCGCGGCGACGAAAACCTCTGCGAGCTCCCCCAATTTACCGGCTATGACGTCGACGGCGGCTATGCCGAATACATCGTCGCGCAAGAGGCGTTCATCTATCCTTTGCCGGCCGATCTCCCCTCGCATCAGGCGGCGCCGCTCCTCTGCGCCGGAATCATCGGCTACCGGGCGCTTCATCGAAGCGACATCCGGAAGGGGGGGCGCCTGGGCCTTTACGGATTCGGCGCTTCGGCCCACGTGGCGATCCAGATTGCGCGGTATTGGGGATGCGGGGTCTATGTTGCGACCCGCGGGGAACGGCATCGCCAACTCGCAAAAGAATTGGGAGCCGCCTGGGTGGGCGAAGCGGCCGATATTCCGCCGGTCAAGCTCGACGCGGCGATCATCTTCGCCCCGGCGGGCGAGCTGGTCCCCGGGGCGCTGCGCGCGGTCGAGAGAGGAGGAACCGTCGCCGTGGCGGGGATTTACATGACCGACATCCCTACCCTCCATTACGGGACGGAACTCTTTTACGAGAAAAATCTTCGAAGCGTCACGGCCAACACGCGGCGGGACGGAGAGGAGCTCCTCCGATTGGCTTCGGAAATCCCGATTCGGACGCATACCGAATTGTTTGATTTGGAACAAGCGAACGAAGCCCTCTCGCGCTTAAAACACGACGGGATTCAGGGGGCGGGGGTGCTGAAAATAAAAAAAGACAATTAGGAATCTGTCGATTAGGAATGAGGAATCGACATCAACAAACTTGTTTTCAATTCCTCATTCTCAGATTCCTAATTGAAATCACTGTACGTTGAGGTCCCGCGCGCAGCGGATGCCGACGCTGCTCTCTCCCCGGTCGGCATGGGCCCCTCCGAAACGTTTGGAAGCGCGCAGATCGTGCGGCGAGCTGTTGAATGATCCGCCGCGGTAGACGAGGACTTTATTGATGTCGGGCTCCGCCGGTCCCTGCGGATTTTTGAAAGGGGATGTTTTGTAGTAGAACTGATCATACCAATCGGAAACCCACTCCGAAACATTGCCGGCCATGTCGTAGAGGCCGTAAGGGCTCCGCCCCTGCTCGAAGCTGCCGATCGGCGCGCTGTATTTGAACCCGTCTTCTTCGCCGCGGCCGTTGGCCAACTTCGTATTGAAGGTATCCCCCCAAGGAAAAGTTTGGCCGTTTTCTCCCCGCGCCGCTTTTTCCCACTCCGCTTCGGTCGGCAGACGTTTGCCCGCCCACTTGCAATAGGCGAAGGCATCGATCCAGGTCACCCCGACCACCGGCTGGGTCTCTCCTTTCAAAAGATTGACGTCGTCCTCAAAGACCGGAATCGTCGGGATGGGACGCTTGAGCATCTTGGCGAATCGCGCATAGTCCGCGTTGGTCACCTCGTGTTTGTCCATATAATAGGCATCGAGGTAGATGACCCGCTGCGGCTGCTCGTCGAAATCCCCCTCGGGTCCTCCCCCCATCGTGAAGGAGCCGGCGGGGATCAAGACCATCTCCCGTCCGTCGCCGCCGACGATCGTTTCAAACTGGCTGTAATCGACCGTTTTCACGTCGGGGAGCGCCTCCGCTTCCGTCTGAATCAGCCGGGTCCGCTCTCGAAGCGCCTCCGACTTTTTCGATTCGACGACCAGCGCGACCATTGTCAAGATCGTCAGCAACGCCATGGTAATGCAAATTCCAATGATGACGCCTCGGCTCATTCATGCTCCTCGGATTTGATCATTGATGGTGGAACCACCGGTTTAAAATCGATTCAATATAACGAATTCACCCTCCCTTTGCAAGGACATTTCCCCCCTCATTCTATCCGTTGCAATTTCAAAAAGTCATCGATATAATCTCACCCATGAATCTCATTGATCGGAGGAATTTTCTCCGCTACGCCAGTCTCGGCATCTTCGCCGCCCTCTTCACTCGAAAGGTCGAAGCGTCCACCTTTCTGATGAAGCGATTTTTGGCCCTTCCCCCGAAAGAGACTCCCTTCATCACCCCCAACGAACACTTCTATATCGTCAACTTCGGAAAACAGCCGCAGGTCGATGCGGCCGACTGGACCCTCCGGATCACCGGGAAGGTGCAGCGCCCGCTGGAATTGACCTACCAGGAGATCCTCGCCCGCCCCGCCGTCGAGAAGATGGTCACCCTGGAATGCATCGATAACGAGGTCGCCGGGGAGTTGATCAGCAATGCCGTCTGGAAAGGGGTGACCTTGAAGAGCCTGATCGAAGAAGCCAAACCGCTTCAGGGGGTGGAGGACGTGGCGATGTACGGCGCCGACGCGTATTCCGATGGGATCACGCTCGATCGCGCGTTGAACTACGATGTCTTCCTCGCCTACCAGATGAACGGGGTGACCTTGCCGAAGGAGCACGGCTATCCGTTGCGCGCCGTCGTGCCGGGGCTCTATGGGATCAAGAACGTCAAGTGGTTGACGAAGATCGATCTGGTCGATCATGACTACAAAGGATACTGGCAGCAAAAGGGGTGGACCGATACGGCGACGATCAAAGTAAAATCAAGAATCGACGCCCCCGGCCCGTACAACACGATCAATCCGGGATATATCTTTCGGGGAATCGCCTTCACCGGAGGATACGGCATTCGCTCCGTGGAGATTTCACTCGACGGCGGAAAGAGCTGGGTCCCGGCGACGATCGAGCCCCCCCCTTCCCCTTACTCCTGGGTCTTTTGGAAATATGAATGGAAGGACGCCAAGCCGGGAACCTATCAAATCCTCTCCAGAGCCACCGATAAACTCAGCCGGACGCAGACCGCCTTCATCTCCCGCGCCTTTCCGGACGGAACCTCCGGCCTTCAATCGATCGTCACCTTCGTGGAATAAGCGAATCGGACAACTTGACGGGCCCATCACACGGGACGATCGGACCTCTTATTCCGTTTTCTTGATGTGGAGATCTTTCAGCTGACGCGGGTCGACCTCGGAAGGGGCGTTCGTCATCAGGCAGATTCCCTTCTGTGTCTTTGGAAAGGCGATCACATCCCGGATCGAATCGACGCCGGCCAGGATGGCCGTCAACCGATCAAGTCCGAATGCGATGCCGCCGTGCGGAGGGGCGCCGTATTGGAGCGCTTGAAGCAGGAAACCGAATTTTGCCTCGGCCTCCTCTTTCGTAATGCCGAGAAGATCGAACATCTTCGACTGCACTTCGTTTTGATGGATACGGATGCTCCCGCCGCCGATCTCCGTCCCGTTGAGGACGATGTCGTACGCCTTCGCCCGCGCGCGGAGCGGATCGGTCGCAAGCAAAGGAATGTCCTCATCCATCGGCGAAGTGAAGGGATGGTGCATCGCCACGTAGCGCTTTTCGGTTTCGTCGTATTCCAGGAGCGGAAAATCGGTCACCCAGAGAAGCTTGAGGGCGTTGGGGTCGATCAGGTTGAGCCGCCGTCCGATGACCAAACGGAGATGGCCGAGGACTTCATAAACAACCTTCTCCCGATCGGCGACAAAGAGAAGAAGATCCCCCGGCGCCCCTTCCAACCGCTGACCGATCTCTTTCAGCATCTCCGGCTTGAAAAACTTGGCGATCGGCGCTTCCATCCCCTCCGGCGTCACCTTCATCCAGGCAAGCCCCTTGGCGCCTCGTCCGGTCGCCTCCTGGGTTAACTCCTCCAGCTCCTTTCGGGAGAGGGTGGCAAGCCCTTTCGCATTGATCCCTTTGACCAATCCCTTCTTCTCGACCGCCTCGCGGAAAACTTTAAACTCGGAGCGGGCCGCGATATCCGAAAGATCCTTCAGCTCCAGACCGAAACGGAGATCGGGCTTATCGACTCCGAACCGGCTCATCGCCTCCTGATAGGTCAGCCGCGGAAAGGGCGATTCCAACTGAATCCCTTTCACTTCCTTGAGAACGGTCCGGACCATCTCTTCCATCAAAGAAAGAATATCCTCCCGCTCGATGAACGACATCTCGAGATCGATCTGTGTGAACTCCGGCTGCCGGTCGGCCCTCAAATCTTCATCGCGGAAGCAGCGGACGATCTGGTAGTACCGGTCGAATCCGGAGATCATCAAAATCTGCTTGAAGAGCTGCGGCGACTGGGGCAAGGCATAGAACTGGCCGACATTCAAGCGGCTGGGGACGAGAAAGTCGCGCGCCCCCTCCGGCGTGCTCTTGGTGAGAAAGGGCGTCTCGATTTCGAGGAACTGATTTTGATCGAGAAAACGGCGGACCGCTTTCGAGAGGTTGTGGCGAAGAATAAAATTCGTTTGGACCGATTTCCGCCGAAGGTCGAGATAACGGTATTGAAGACGGAGCGATTCGGAAGGCTCTTTCTCTTCTTCGATGGAGAAAGGGGGGGTCAACGACGCATTGAGGATGATCAGATCGCCGGCATGGACCTCGACCTCTCCGGTCGGAAGCTCCCGGTTCACCGTCCCCTCGGGGCGGCGCATCACCTTTCCGGTCACCTGGATGACATACTCCGACCGGAGCTGGTGGGCGCGCTGATGGATCTCTTCGGAGAGCTGAGGGTTGAAGACGACCTGGACCAGACCTTCCCGATCGCGAAGATCGATAAAGATCAACCCGCCGTGATCGCGCCGCCGGTGAACCCATCCGACCAGCGTCACCTCTTTTTCAATCTGCGCCGCCGTCAACGCGCCGCAATAATCTGTCCGTTTCATTGTTCTATGCCTTTATTATCGTAATGGCGTGCAGATTAACACGCGTGATTTTCCTTGTCAACGCAACGACGTAAGGCTCTAAATCAGCCCCGAACGATCACTGATGAAGATTTTACGTTTAACGAATAATGATTCACGAATAACGTGTTTGGTTCCGGATTAGGGAGTATCGGCAATATGGAAGGTGCGGACTTTGTTGGGCCCGCCGTAGACCATGAAGACCTTCTTGCTCATACGGATATGGTAATTCGCCCAGGCGTTCGGCTCTCCATTATAATAGGCCTCGGGATCGACACCGCTGGCATTCAGGAAGTCGGGCTCATAAAGGCCGGCGTCCAATACTTCGGCCACCAGACACTCTGTGGTGAATCCCTGTCCTTTCAAAGTAACCTGTGTTAAGAGTTTAAGTATCTCTTCACTGTTCGTTAACACCAATGGTTCCATTCCGTCTAACCCCCTCCCGCGCGTTTACCCCGCACCGCTTCGCCCTTCGGTTTCACCGGCGCTTTTTTCGCCGCCCCCCCTTTATGAATGAGCCCCTTTAATCCCTTCACCTCCGCCGGCGTCAGCCGCCGATAATCTCCCGGAAGGAGATCCCCCAGCGCCAGAAAACCGTAAGCGACCCGCTTCAACTTCAAGACGTCATGGCCGATTTTTTCAACCATCATCCGAATCTGCCGTCGCTTCCCCTCGTGTATGATGATCTCGATCCAATCATGCTCGGAGGTTTTCCGAAGCGGCCGAACCCGAGCGGGAGCGCTCTTTCCCCCCGGCAGCGAAAGCCCTCCCTGCGCCAACTTTTTGATCTTCTCTTCCGTCAGATGCCCTTTGATCTTCACCCAATAGGTCTTCTCAACCCCGCTGCTCGGGTGCATCAACGCGCCGGCCAGGTCGCCGTCGTTGGTGAGAAGAAGAAGCCCTTCCGAATCATAGTCGAGGCGCCCGACCGGATAAACCCGCTCTTTGATGTCCCGGACAAAGTCCATCACCGTGGGCCGGCCCTCCGGATCGTGAACCGAGGTAATATATCCTCTCGGTTTATTTAAAAGCAAATAGATCTTATGCGGCTCGATCTGGATTCGCTTGCCGTTTACTTTGACGTAGTCTTTCTCCGGATCGACCTTGGTACCGAGCTCCGTGACGATCTTCCCATTCACCTGAACCCGCCCATCGAGAATCATCTCCTCCGCATGGCGCCGGGACGCAATCCCCGCTTTCGCAATCACCTTCTGCAGTCGCTCTATCATCTTTATACCCCTATTAAGGCGATTCGATCTCTGATGTTCTAACAGACTCTTTCCTGGATGGTCAAGAACTATCTCTCGCGCCACAACGAACCGACTCCGATAGAATCGTCCCGCCTCGGTCGATCCCCCTAGCCTAGGAGGGATCAACCCGCCCCGGCTATTTGGCCCGTTTTCCATTCTTAACCTCGGCCCGGAGACAGACAGCCCCTAAACACCTATTATTATTTCAAAAAAATACTTTTCAACAGCCTGTGTATTCACCGGCACCCTAAAATAGCACTCGTCCTAGTCCATCCGAACTAGTCCATTTTTCCGATACTAGGACTAGCTAGCCTTAAAATCTTTCGCCGTGTGGCTCAAGCTTTCCTTTAGGTTTTTTATCCACAGGAAATCCACACTAGTCTATACCGAGAGAGGATCGTCTCGGACCGAAGCGACCTAGTCAAACCAAAATGGAAAAAACCGGTCGAACTCGGCGACCGTGAAATCGGCGCCACTCCTAACGAATCAGGCTTTTTACGGCACTCCCCTTCCGAGAAAAAGGATCTGAGCGAAACGCGTTTTAGGAGGGTGAAATTCGGGCAAAACGGAGTGATTTTTTCAGGCAGGAGAAAATGGAAATGAGAAAAGAAAAATAGGCGGAGTTAAAGTCTTCGATGAACTATTCGCAAGCCGACCCAAATCACTCGCGGCGGTGGAACATCCCCGTTTCTAATCCCGCTCTCGGTCGGACCCGGAGGATCCCACTCCGCCCGGTTCGCAGAAGATGCTTGGAAGCAAGGGTCCGAAAAAACCGGAAACCACTCGATTCCCGGCTGCACGGGAATCACGACAAAGAGGGACCGACCGCTCAAAATGGAACGGACTCACGACGCGCCGATCGAATTGTTTCATTGAAAAAATCGACTGCACTAAAATACAAAGGGAGGGAAAATATAGGAAGGGGCGTTTGGACTACTTCTTTTCAACGATTTTTGTATCGCTGATTTTCCAGGTATTCCCTTCTTTCAGGAGACCCCAGCTGACCTTGTTGGTCGCCGTCTGGGCTTTCTTGGCCTTTTTGGCCCTTAAATTGGTCTGTTGGTTCATTGTAATGGAAGCGCGGTTTCCGTTGATTTGAAGGTCGGAGATATCGAATTGAACGGAAATACTTTCGTACTGATCAAAGAAAGACTGAAGCTCTTTTTCATCTTTCGGAGAGGACTGCACCAGGTCTTTTAAATAAAGCCCGATGTCCTTATTTTCAAAAGCCTTCTCTTGACGCCGGATAATCTGGCGGATTAACTCTTCGTCCGAAAGAACCGGGGGGGGCGGCGCAACGGCCGCAGGCGGACGGAGCGCCGCCTCTTTCACCGGTTCTTGCTTCGTCGGGATCTCTTTGGGGGCGACCTCCCGGGGCGGCGGAAGGACCTCTTTCTTCTCCGTCGGTGGAAGGGCGCTCTTCTTCGGCTCGGGAGGAGAGACCTTTCGCGCGAGGTCCGCTTCGGCAGCCGGAGGTTCGGGTGCTTTTTTAGAGACCCTAACCTGCTCTGCCGCTTTTTCTTCAGCGGGACGGTGCGTCAAGGCCGCTGGCGCCGGTGTTGCAGGCTCGGTCCGGGATGTCGATGCAACGGCGGGACGCTCGTTCGGCACATCCGGCTTCACCTCCACTCCTTTGGGCGCGGGTGCCGCGGGAGCGGGAGGCGGAGAGATCACCGCCGGCTGATTCGGGACCGGCAAAGGCTTTGCCACCAGGATGTCGGGCTCTTCTCCCTTTTTCAGAAAGACAACCGTGCCGACTCCGATGAGACCCAGCGCGCCGACAATCAAGAACGCCGTAATGGCCATCGCCCCGACCCGCTTCTTCGGGACCTCCAACTTGGGATTGGAGGGAACGGCTTTCGAAGGATTTGAATCGGGCGTCCCAATTCCGAGCTGAACCGTTACGCTTTCCGCCGTCGCCAGGGCGGCTCGCTTCATTCGGGCTTGGTCCTTCTCAATCTCCTCGTTAAAGAGCTGATGGACGCTTTGCGCCAGATCCGATTGGATCTCGCTGAGCGGCTTCGACAGGCACCGCTCCAGCTCGCCCTGCATCTGCGCGGCGGAGGCATATCGATCTTGCACCTCCTTGGCCAGCGACTTCGCTACGGCCGCTTCGACCTGTTCCGAAATCGCTGCGTTCAATTGGCGGGGAGATTCGAACTTCGCTTCGCGCACCCGCTCGAGTGTGTTGATCTCGCTGTCCCCTTTAAAGAGCCGCTTGCCGGTGGCGCACTCGTACAATACGATCCCTAACGAGAAAAGATCCGACCGGTGATCGATCCCCTTTCCCCAAGCCTGCTCGGGAGACATGTAGGCGAGTTTTCCTTTGAGGATTCCGGTTCGAGTTTCGTTCTCCTGGAGGGCCGCCTTGGCGATGCCGAAGTCGACCAGCTTGATCTCGCCGTCGTAGGAGATCAGAATATTCTGCGGGCTGATGTCCCGGTGAACCAGGTTCAGCTCGTTTCCGTGCAGATCTTTCTTCTTGTGCGCATGCTCCAACCCGCTGCAGACGCGGCTGATAATGAAGAGGATCTGATCGATCGGAAGAGGCCGGTTGCTCTTTTGACTCCGCTCCATGATCGTCCGAAGGTCTCTCCCCATCACATATTCCATCCCGATGTAGTACGACTCTTCGACCTGTCCGAAATCGAACACCTGGACGATATTCGGATGGGAGAGCTGGGCCGCGACTTTGGCCTCGTTGATGAACATCGAGACGAATTCGGCGTTCTCGGTAAACTGGGGAAGAATCCGCTTGATGGCAAGAAGCCGCTCGAATCCTTTCGATCCGGTCTGCTTGGCGAGAAAGACCTCCGCCATGCCCCCCTTGGCAATCTTATCGATGAGGAGATACTTTCCGTACTGGGCGGGAAAATTCATCCGATTCTCTTTCTCTCCCGGAGATGAAATGGGCTACTTTGTCTAAAGTTGCGGAAATAAAGGAATGAATCCGTATAGGAAAGTAAATCTTAAGGTCGGCGTTTTGTCAAGGAAAGCGGAGGGACGATCCTGATTCGGAATGAGGAATTGAGGATGAGAAATCTAAAGCGATCAAAGAAAGGAACCGCGGAAGTCACGACGCGCCTGCGGCATCTCTGGAACGGATGGGATTTGGCGGGAGCGTCAGGAGGGTTTGCACCAGCGCCGGCAGCACTTCCGGGGACGGGGCGATGCAATCGGGCTGCTCGCCCGGTCGATCGACGTAGCCCCAGGCACACCAGACCGTCGCCGCCCCGAAGGCGCGGCCCATTTTGATATCCGCCGCAGAGTCGCCGATCATCACCGCCCGCCCCTTGTCTGAAATAAAACCGCAGCAGAGGGCGGCCTCTTTCAAGACCCGCGGGTCCGGTTTGGTCGCCGAACAGGTATCTCCGCCGATGACGTCGGCGAAGAACTTTCCAATCCCAAGAAGGTCGAGCAGACGGCGCGAGATCCGCTCCGGCTTGTTCGTCACAACCACCAACGGACCGATCAAGGACAGGCGTTTGACCGCGTCGGAAATTCCCGGATAGAGTTTCGTTTCACAGACCGCATTCTCGAGATAATCGGCCTCGTATCGACGGCGGACTTCTTCCATCCGCCCCCCCTCGTCCGCTTGAAGATAGTCGTCGAAGCAGGCCTGATAGAGTTGTTCCATCCCCTTGTTGACCCAAGGAAGAACCGCTTCATCGGTGCGGCGCGGAAGCCCCAGCCTCTCGCGGACCCGATGGGCCGCCGAGATCATGTCGCGCCGGCTGTCTTCGAGCGTTCCGTCGAGATCAAAACAAATCATGCAGCTCATTTCGCCCCCGAGGCCCTGCGCGCCAGCTGTTCGACGCTCCCGCTCGCATCGCCATGCTCGGTCACCTTTCGCTCCCCGCTCAACGAACCTTTATAAGCGGAGAAAGGGCGGCCGTTGTGGCTGATCACTTCGTGCGCCAGCCCGCCCGGAATCAGGAGGATGTCTCCCCCTTCGATCGTAATGGGAAAATCGTCGAAGTGAAACGTAATTGCCCCCGACACCGCCCCCCGGATCTCCGGCTCGTCGTGCGCATGCCGGCTTCGCTCGAACCAGGGGGCGACGGTCTGAAGATCATAAACCGTGTAGCCGAACCGCTTCATCTCCTCGGCCACCGATTCTTCCGTCGGCTCCTCCTTTCGCCCCCATTTGATGACCTTCACCCCATTGGGGAAGGTCCCCACTTTCGCTTGCTGCGACATCGGCCAATCTCCTCTAAAAAAGCTGCATCGGCGTTCTCTTGTGGCATCGCTTATCTTTGCATCGGCCCTCAAAATAGCCTGCTTTTCTCTCAGAGTCAATAGGAAACAGGAGATCAAATCGGGTGAACCGCGCTCCTTTCATGAGTGCGGATTCGATCTTTTGGTTAAACTTCTTAAGCGACACCGTGCTTCTTAAACCACGCCTGGAGCCGCTTCCAGCCGTCCTGCGCCGCTTCCTTCCGATAGCTGGGACGGTAGTCGGCGTGAAAGGCGTGCGGGGCGTCGGGGTAGACGACGATCTCCGACCCGCCCCCGGCGGCTTTCAGCGCCTGGCGCATTCGCTCGACCGTTTCGATCGGAATGCCAGTGTCGGCGCCGCCGTAGAGACCGAGGACCGGCGCTTTCAATTTCGCCGCCACGTCGATCGGATGTTGCGGCTGCAGATCGCTTGCCTGTCCCACCAGGCGCCCGTACCATGCGACCCCCGCTTTCAAACGCGGGCTGTGCGCCGCGTAAAGCCAGACAATTCGCCCGCCCCAGCAGAACCCGGTGATCCCCAATCGTTTGAGATCCCCCTTGCCCGACTTTCCCGCCCAATCGGCCGCGGCGTCGAGATCGGCCATCACCTGCGCGTCCGGGACCCTGGAGACCACCTTGAAAATCTCCTGCGTGTCGGCCATCTTCGACACATCCCCCTGCCGGGCGTACAGCTCGGGGGCGACGGCGAGATAGCCGCGTTTGGCGAGACGGCGGCAGATGTCTTTGATATGTTCGTGGACCCCGAAGATCTCCTGGACCACCAGGACGACCGGGAAGCCCCCTCCCTTTTCCGGCATCGCCCGATACGCCGGCATCTCTCCACCCTTGGCCGGGATCTTCACTTCACCCGCGGTCAGGCCGCCCGCGTCGGTCGTGAGGAGCTCGCCGAACGCCGGCCGCACCGCCAGGGCGAACCCGGCGGCCAGCGCCGTCACCACAAACTCCCGCCGAGTAAATGGCTTCTTTGACAGGAACGTCTCTAGAGGTTCTTCCATGCCGTTTCTCCTTCCGCTGATCGCGATGGAATTCTTCTAAGATTGAAATAGGTACAGTCTACTTACTCCGGCCATCGATTTTCAACCCCCCCATTCTCCCCGTCGAGGGCTGCCGTCCTCCCTCCGCAATGAGTCACCCCACATTTTTAATCCTTTGGTATACTTTCTTAGGATTATTTTAACGCCTTTAAATAAATAATGACCCACGAACAATAACGGCCAACAAGGAGGCTCAAATGCAATCACGTTTCTACCGCTGGATGCTCGTCCTACTCTTCTTCTCTCCTCTTCTGCTGCAGAACTGCGGCGGGGGAGGGGGAAGCTCCGGAGGAAACCCGCCGTCCGGCGCAACGGTGTCGGGAACGGCCGCAACCGGCGCCGCCGTCGCGAGCGCCACAATCACGATCAAAGACGCCACGGGGGCGTCTGAAACGGCCACCACCGGCGCAGACGGGAAATATACGATCGATGTCACCGGTATGACCGCTCCTTTTCTCGTGAAGGTCGATCTCCCCGGCGGAACCGCCCTCTACAGCGTCGGAAGCGCAGCCGGGGTCGTCAATGTCCATCCGCTCACCGATTTAATTATCCGAACCTGGTATGAAGTGCAGAACGGCACCATCGACGCCGCATTTTCAGACCCGGCGGCCGCTCCCCCGCCGACCGAAACAGAGTTGGCGGTGATGGTCTCGGTGATTAAAGACCTTGTATCGCAATGGCTCGTCAATGCCGGTTTGGATCCGGAAGAATTCGACCTGATTTCCACACCGTTCGATGCCGACCAGAGCGGGTTCGACGGATTCCTGGACGATCTCACGGTCGACACAACCAACCTTGTCATCCATGTCGATACGGATGGAGACGGCACCAACGAGCAGGAAACGACGCTCAGTCTTGACGGAGGCACCGTCTCGGCCAGCACCACGGTCACCGTAAACGGGATCACCAGCACCAGCTTCAGTTCCGCTTTCATCCCGACCACCGCCGCGGAGCGCGAAGGGGTGGCCGGCGCCCTCGCCACGCTGCAGAGCCTCGCCGCCACGGCAACTTCGAAAGGGGATGATCTCGCGACGGCCGACCTGCTCCCCCTCTACGACGCCGACTACCTACACCGGGGGTTGAACGCCGAGCAGGACGCGGCGGGATTTGCGGACGACTTAGGTGGAGTCACCATCGACGCTTTCGTCATCGATCGCGTCCTCTCCTTCGACTCGGACAACAACATCGTCAGTGTCGCCGGACGGGCCACCCTCAGCCAGGGTGACCTTACTGTCGTAGAGATTATCGATGAAGAAGGGGACGGCCTCATCTTCAAGAAACAGAGCAACGGGCAATGGCTCTTCTACGGAAACCAAGAACGGGCGCGGGCTCAGGTGGGAGTGATTACGGAGCGAAGGAGGCTCGGAACGACCTGCGACTCCGGCTGCGATGATGTCTACTACGCCTTGAAGGTTCAGGTCAGCGCGCCGGTCGGCGAGATCACATCGGCGACGATCAGCGGTCTGATCGGCGAATCCCAACAGACCAATGTTCCTTTAACCAAAAATAGCGGCACTTTCAGCGACGACGGGGTCGAAACGGAACATTTCGATCTCAATGACGAGGGAAGCTGGTGGTACCAATTGACCGGACCGGACCAGTTTCCTCCGGCGGGAACGGTCTACACGATCACTGTGACTTTTGCAGACTCAAGTCAAGCGGTCTATACCCGCGTTCTCGGAGCATCGACCAGTGAGTCGTTTGACGTCCAGGCTGGGGTTGAAGCGGCGGTCGGTCATAGCTTCAACGACATAAAGGACACTCCAGTGACGCTTAGCTGGACTCTCCCGGTGTCGTTCCCCATCGAGGAAGTCTTTATGTATGGCTTCGTGAAGGGGTCGGACACCGGCATCGGCTGCAACGTCGAAGGACCGCTGTTGGCAACAACAGCGACTTCAGGCACCATTACCCTTCCGAGCCTGTGTGAGGAGGAAGCGGTTGAAATCGACCCCTCCTATCCGAGCATCAACGTTGTGGTGCGCGGGAAGAATGGGGAAGAAACGGGAATCTGGTACGCCTTCCAAGAATAATACCGTCTAAAGCCCCAGGCCCCGTCAACATGCGGGGCCTGGGGTTCACGGCAATCGGAACATCAGTTTCCCTAATGAACTTCAATTCCATCCAGCAATAATCTAACATGTAAAAAAGTGTGTCGTGATCCACTTTTTCGTGATCCGGATCTCCTTTGATTGACATCTCGCGATGGAACTCTTCTAAGATTGAAAAAGATAATGATCGCAAATAATAACGGCTAACAAGGAGGATTCAATGCGATCACGTTTCTACCGATTGATCAGGACGAGGGGTTTTTCCCGTCGTTTGCCCCTTCCTCCCTCACCGATTTCAAGTACTCCTCCCACTCGACCAGGAGCATATACTTTTTTCTGGTATTGCATTCTTTGCAGGCGGGCACGACATTCCCCTTGGCGCTCTTCCCTCCCCGCCCGATCGGGACGATGTGGTCCATCGTCAGCTCGGACGGCTTGAACTTCCGCCCGCAGTAATGGCAGATGCCGGTGCTCCGGCGGCGCTTCCACCACTGGCTGTTCCGAAGCTCGCGCGCCTTCGCCTTCTCCTTCTTAATGTCATCGTCATCCACATCGGTATAAAACGGCTCTACCATCGCTTGCCTATTCAATCATTGCAATGACCGGCGCGTGGTCCGACGGCCGCTCTTCGGCGCGGGGATCTTTATCGATCTCGCACGCGCGGCACCGCGCCGCCACAGCGGGTGTTCCCCAGATGTGGTCGATCCGAAGACCGAGGTTCCGGCGGAAGGCGGCGATCCGATAATCCCACCAACTGTATACCCCCGCCTCCGCGTGATGGAGCCGGAAGAGATCTTCCAGCCCCCACGATTTGAGATGCGCCAGCGCCGCCCGCGCTTCGGGATGGAAGAGGACCTCCCCCACCCATGCCGCCGGATCATGGACGTCGATCGGCTCCGGCGCGACATTGAAGTCGCCGACCATCACAAGCGGCTCCTCGGGCTTGTGGCATTGATCGAGATAGGTCCGAAGCCGCGCGATAAAACCGAGCTTATAGATAAACTTCTCAGAGCCGACCGATTGGCCGTTCGGCATATAGACGTTGATGACACGGATGCCGTCGATCGTCGCCGCCATCAGCCGTTTCTGTTCATCGAGCGGAAGATCGGGAAAGCCGATCCTCACGTCGGTCAACGGCCGCTTCGACAACATCGCCACCCCGTTGTAGCTCTTCTGCCCGGCAACCGCCGGCTCATATCCGGCTGCCCGAAAGGCTTCCATCGGGAATTTCTCATCCTCCACCTTCGTCTCCTGAAGACAGAGAAGATCGGGCTCGTGCTTCCGAAGCCAGTTTAAAATGGAATCCTGCCGGGTGCGAACCGAGTTCACGTTCCAGGTGGCGATCTTGATCACATTTCCTCCGCAATCCGGGGCTTATGTCTTTGTCATACCACTTCGGACCCCGATTTTCAATCCGCCCCGGCCCAAACTGACCCTTGTATCCTGTCTCCTGGATTTGTTACCCTAAGCATGATTCACCATCAAACGAGGAGGTATGACATGAAAACGATCAGCTGTAGAGACGCCGGAATCGATTGTGACTTCGTTGCACGGGGCAACACCGCGGATGAAGTCATGAAAGCCGCCGCGGAACATGGCCGACAGAAACATGGCATGACCAATATTCCTCCCGACCTTCAACAGAAAATGCGCTCCCTCATCCGCGAGGAAAAACAAGCGGTTTAATAAAAGGGCCGCCTCCGAATCAAAGAGGCGGCCCTTTTTATGTTCGCTTTTCCGATGAGGCTTCGTCATCTCCTGTCCGCGCGCGCGACCATCGCTTCAAACAAAAAGTGGTAGACCTCCGCGTGCCGCTTCGTCTCCCAGAGATCGGCCCCCCAGATATAGGCCCCATGGTCCTTCACCAAAATGCAGTGCGCCTTCGCGAAGTCGGGATGCTCGATCGCCGTCTTAATCTGCCCGACCAGCTCCGGCTCGCGCGGCGTATTCTGAATGACCGGGACGGCATGCCGATCGATGTTGCTTAAGCCGCGAATCCCCTTCAGCATCTCAAGACCGTGAAAGACGACCCGGTCGGACTTCCCGGCCAGATCGCCAGCCAAGACGGACGAGAGACCATGGCTGTGCATGACCGATCCGGCCCCCCGCTGATTGATCAAGAGGCAGAAGATGGTAGAACATTCGGACAGGCGCAATGTTTTGTTTTTCGGCGTACGGAGGATCTCCCCGCCGCGCCGATCGACGATGAAGAGATCGGAAGGCTGGACCCGCTCTTTGTGAACGCCGGTCGGCGCCATCAGGAATCGATCGGCATCGAGCCCGGCGCAGATGCCGCCGCCGGTCCCCGCGACCCATCCCTTTTCATAAAAGAGGGAAAGCATCTCGGAGATCAGGGCGCGGGTGGTCGCTTCCGTGGCGCGCGGTGTCGGCATGATCCTCCTCTCTCTGTTCGTCGAAAACGTCCGAGAGAATACCACGCTTCAGTCGGTTCGATCAATAGGATTTGTGATCAGGCAAACCGTGGGGAAATACCGGGGAAGACGCAATGTAGGGGCGTATGGCCATACGCCCCTACACGCCACATTTACACTTCGACGTTCATGCCGAGCCAGGCGCGGATCAGATCGTTTCGTGTAATCGTCCCGATCAATCGCTCGCCCCGGACGACCGGCAGGCGGTGGATATGAAGATCTTCCATCGCCTGACTCGCCTCTTCGAGGGTCGCATCTTCCTCCGCGACCACCACGACGGGGTTCATGATCTCTCGAACGGCAATCTCTTCCAAACGGCGCGTTCCCCGAAGCGCCATGAGGATATCCTGCTCGCTGATAAAGCCGACCACCCGGTCATCCTCGCTGACCACCGGCATGCCGCTTTCATGGCTGTCGAGAAGGAGGCTCGATACATCAAAGGCCGAGCTTCCTTCCCTCGTGAAGAGGGTGTTTCCCTTTTTAATTTCTCCGACGGTTTGATACTTGGGTCTCATGAATACCTCCTGTCATCATCATCCAGACGAACCCCTCATGCGAACCCGCATCAGAGGAGAGACCCTCCCCCGCTCTCCGGATCGGTGGAAAAGCAGACCGGTCCGATTTCCTCGTCATATGTAAAAATGATATTCCTTTTGCCGTGCGTAATGCAATCACCCGCCTTGACCGTATCGGCAAACCGGTCTATACTCCGGCAGCAAAAGGAGAAATGCGTGAGCGATTCACTGATCCTCAAAGATATTAAAGAGTACTACTGGGACAAGCCGGTCCCGTTTCTCGTGGAGCAGCTTCCGCGGCTTCGGAAGGGACGGGCGCTCGACCTGGCGATGGGAGAGGGACGCAACGCCGTTTATCTGGCGGAGCAAGGATTCACCGTCGATGCCGTCGACATTTCCGAAAAAGCGGTCCGAAAAGGAACCGCGCTTGCCCGTTCGCGCGGCGTTTCGATCAACGGGATCGTCGCCGACCTCGATCATTATCGAATCCCCCCGAACCGCTACGATCTGATCTGCTGCTTTTTCTTTCTGGCCCGGCCCCTTTTCACCGCGATGAAGGAAGGCCTCCGGCCCGGTGGAGCCATTTTTTATCAAAGTGTTACGGTTGAGGAATTAAAGATAAATCCGACCTTTCCGAGGGAGTGGTGTCTGGAACAAAACGAGCTTCTTCACGCCTTCAAAGATCTGAGAGTCCTCTATTATCATGAATCAGGACTCCAGGGAACGACCAGCCACTCGGCGGTCGCTTCTCTTCTGGCGATCCGGCCCGATCCCTCTCATATCTAACCCGGCTTGTTTGCACTCTTACCGATAAAATGGTATCCTTTGGGGACTTTTTCGCCCCCGCAGTAAATAATACGGAGCGGCACCTGACGGGGGTTTAGGAGATCAATGGCCCGAAAGTATTTTGAGTTCGTGACCGATCACGCTTACGCCGTGATGGCGGGCGTCTTGCTGATTACCCTGTTCTGTCTCTTTCGACTCCCTTTCCTGAAAACGGAACTCGATCCAAAACGGATCCTCCCGCAAGACCACCCCTACATACAGATGAACAATCAGATCGAGCAGCGCTTCGGCGGCGGCCGGGTGGTGGTGGTCGGCGTCGTCTCCAAAGAAGGGAGCGTCTTCACCCCTTCCACCCTCGCCAAGATCGATCGGATGGCCCAGGAGATCGAGAAGATCCCCGGGATCTACGCCGACAATGTCCTCAGCCTCGCTTCCCGGAAAGTCAAACACCTTCAGATCAACGATCAGGGATTCAACGTCGAGCGGCTGATGCCCGAGGTCCCGACCACGCCGGAAGGGGCCGAGGCGGTCCGCAAGCGCCTCTTCGCCAACCCCCTTTATGTCGGCTCCCTCGTTTCGTCCGACGCAACCGCCGCCGCCATTATCATCGATGTGCAGGACACCGAGGCGGCCGAGGCGATCCGAAAAGCCACCGAGGCGGTGATCGAGGGGGAAGCGCCGGAGCCGATCAGCGATCTTGCGATCTACCGGCAGATCAAAGCGATTGCCGACAAGGAAACCGATGCCAACACCACGATCCATCTCGGCGGCCTTCCGGTCTCCCTCGCCTTCCTGGAGATGGACACCGCCGTCATGAACCGGTGGGTCTTCCCGGTCGCGTTCCTCCTGATCATGGTGATCCACTATCTCTCTTTCAGGACCTTTCAGGGGATGTTGATTCCCCCGCTGACCGCGCTTCTCAGTGTGGTCTGGGCCTTGGGATTTATCAGTTTGACCGGGATGAAGCTCGATCTCTGGACGAAGGGGCTGACGCCGATTTTGATCGTCGCGATGGCGGCGGGCCACTCGGTCCAGATCCTCCGCCGTTTTTACGATGAGCTCGAATATGCGATCGGAATGGATGTTCCGGAGCCGGCGCAGAAAACCGCCGTGGTTCAAGCGGGCGCCAAGATGGCGCCGGTTCTTCTGACCGCGGGACTGGTCGCCGCGGCGAGCTTCGCTTCGCTGGTGACTTTTCAGCTCGCGACCTTCCGATCGTTCGGATTGATGACCGCCTTCGGGATCGTCAGCGCGCTGATTCTGGAGATGACCTTCATCCCCGCCCTCCGCTCGCTGATCCCCCCGCCGAGCGGCGAGGAGTTGGAGGTGGTCCTGCGCAAGACCTTCGCCGACCGGTTTCTTACCAAGATCAGCCGATCGATCCTCGGTCCGGAGCAGAAATGGATTCTCGCGGGAGGGGTGATCGTCGTATTGGTCGCCCTGATCTTCGCCAACCGGATCGTCCTGACCAACTCGCTTCGCGATCTCTTCTTTGAGCAGACCGATCTGCGAAAAGATGATCGGGTCTTGAACCAAAAGTTCGGCGGGACTTCGACCTTGAACATCCTGATCAGCACACCCGCGCCGGACGGCCTGAAAGACCCGAATATCATGCGGGCGATCGAAGGTCTTCAAACACGGCTGAAGGAGAACCCGGCGGTCGGCCGGACTGAATCGTACGTCGATTACGTGAAGCGGATGCGGCGGACCTTTTACCGGGACGATCCCCGCTCGGAGCAGGTTCCCGACAGCCCGGAAGAGGCGGCGCAGTTTCTCTTCCTCTATTCGGTCTCCGGCAATCCCGATGACTTCAAGCGGCTGGCCGACGTCGGATACCAGAATGCCGTGATCCTCACCTTTCTAAAATCGGATGCGACAGAACTGGCCGAGCAGTTGATCCGGACGATCGATGAATACAAGGCGGCCCATTTCCCCCCTGATGTGACGGTCGGGATCGCGGGAAGCGTCCCGGTCACCCTGGCGCTCAACGATGTGATCATCCACGGCAAGCTTTTGAACGTGGTGCAGATGATCGCCATTACGTTTATCCTCTCCTCGGTGATCTTCCGGTCGTTCTGGGGAGGGGTGGTCGTCACCATTCCCCTTCTCTTTGCCGTCCTCTGGAATTTCGGTTTCATGGGATTGACCGGCATTCCGCTCGGCATCTCGACGGCGGCGGTCTCCGCGATGGCGGTCGGAATGGGAGCCGATTACGCGATCTACATTCTCTATCGATTACGCGAGGAGCTCTCGCTCAACCGCCACCTCGACCGGGTCGTCCAGGTCACCCTCGCCACCGCCGGAAAGGCGATTCTCCTGATCGCCGTCGCCTTCGCCGCCGGCACTTTCCTCGTCACCTTCACCGGTTACTACCTTCACATGGAAGGGATCCTGATGCCGCTCGCCATGCTGACGAGCGCCGCCGCGGCGGTGATTCTCATCCCCGCCGCCATCATGACCTTCCGCCCCCACTTTATTTTCAGAGTCATCCCCTCCGAGTGGATTGAATTGTACACCCGGGGCGATGCTCAGAAGTTCAATGTGGAGGGGGACGTTTTGAGAAAACCGAAAAAGTAGATTAGAATCCCATCCAGGTGAGTCCCGCTTTTCCAACCCACACCAACGAAGCCAGATAGACCCAGGTCATGCCGGCCATCAAATAACCGGTGACGATGACGGCGCCGTCGTTTTCCATCATCCCCGCCGCGATCAGAAGGATCGACCAGGCCGGAATCGTATTGGTAAAGGGGATTGGAAGGGGGAGACTCAAGACCAACCCGCTCAAGAGGATGGCGAGCCCGTTCAGAAAATTGAAGGAAGGCCAATCTTTGAAGAAACGAAACCGTGGATGGAGAACCTTTTCCAGGCGGGTGGAGACGGCCAGTGCCCCCTTGATGACCTTCGTGAGGGTCGGATAGGGAATCTCCATGTTGAGCAGTCGTTTCGGGAGCCAGGGACGCTGTCGGAGCGCGATGCGAAGGCCGAAGAACATCAAGATCAGCCCGAAGGGGGTCGAGAGGCCGGGAAGCGGAATCGGCGTGCAAAACGGCAGAACCAAGATGATAATGAGGACATCGAAGCCACGGCCGTGGAGGATTTCGATGATCTTCCCGATCGTCACCCCCTTGCCGTTCGCCTGGTCCAAGATCCGCCGGAGGTCTTCGGAAAGACGCGTGGGACGGATTCTCTCGGCCCTCATCCCCCCCACCCTCCTCTCCGCATGCTCTTTCTTGATCGTTTCCATGATAAGACGATTATAGCGGAGGGGGCCAAACCGGACAACCCTTTTCTTGGCACTATTTGCTCGAAGCCTCTTTGACCGCAAGCGGCTCCGCCGTTCCCGAAGAAATGGAGGGAAGGACCCTCAGCGGGTGGGATTTGCTCTCGGGAGGAGTCAGCGCCAGGTCCCGGTAGGTTTTCACGGAGGGATCTCTCTCGACCTTCCGGGCGATCCGATAGAGCTTCCAATATAATGCGGCCACGCCGAACAACGAAGATCCGATCTCCCGCACACGGCGCCAAGCGAAAACCAGACGCCCCTCGCGGGGGAAGGACGGCCGCCGCTCGGAGCGGTCTTTCCGCCGGAAAAACCCGGCCTGAAGGGGATGGACCCCCTCGACAAATATCGAGCCGCGAAACCAGATCATCTGGCTGATCATCTTTCCGACGTTGCGCTGCCCGTCGGCCAGGCGCCGGCGGAAAATCGTCTCGATGTGCTCGAACGTATAGAACGATTTCCATGCGTGCTGATACGCCCGCATCCACTCTTCATGCGACATCTTCGGGTGGTTGGCGCAGGGATGTTCGGAATCGTACTTGTTCATGTCGGGATCAAGCCACGCCCCCTCGTTCACCAAGATCTGATGGTCCTCCGATCCGGGAAGCGGCGTCAGGACGAAGAACTCGACCAGGTCGAGCGGCAACTCCTTCTTGAGAACTTCCACGTCCTGCATCACCGATTCATAGGTGTCGTTCGGAAAACCGATGATGTATCCGGCGTAGGTGACCGCTTTCGCCTTCCGCCATGCCTGAAGCATCGCGCGGTACTCTTCCACATTGTTCTGCTTCTTCCCGGTTTCCTTCAGGGTGTCGCGGTTCACACTCTCGAGGCCGATGAAGACCTTCCGGCAGCCGGCCTTTGCGGCCTTTTCAATAAACCGCGGCAGCCGATGGCAGGCGGTGTCGACCTGGATGAGGAGGGAGATCCGGATTTTGTCCCGCTCGCGCAGGAGAATGATCCGATCCAAAATCGCTTCCCAGTTTCGGTTCCGGGCGAAATCATCATCGGTGATGAAGTAGCAGTTCAAGCCGCGCTTGTGATTTTCCCGGATGATCCCCTCAACGTCATCCGCCGTCCGCCAGCGCGATTTTCTCCCTTGGACGTTGATGATCGTGCAGAAACTGCACTCGAAGGGGCATCCCCGCCCGGCATCAAAAGTCGTCATCCGGCCCACGTTGCGCGAGATCACCTCGGCCGGCAGGATCGGCATCGGCTGCCCTTCGAGCGACGGAAGATCGTCGAGGAAATTATAGAGCGGCTTTAAGCGGCCGTGCAGCGCATCTTCCAACAACTCTCCGAAGCGTGCCTCCACCTCCCCCGCCACCAGCGTGATCCCTTCGTCCATCGCCGAAGTCAAATCTTCTGGAAGGCGCTTCAACATCGAAAGGCATCCGCTGACATGAAACCCGCCGATCATCACCGGAAGCCCCGCGACCCGGAGCGGCCGCGCCAAATCGACCGCGCGCGGAAACTGATTCGACTGCACCCCCGCAAAACAGATGACTCCCGACGTATTCCGCGCCGACAGTTGCCGGATGATTTTTTCAACGGGAATCCGCTGATTGATCTCGTCATAGACGTCGATCGACAGATCGATCCCTTCTCCCAATCTGCCTGAGGTTTTGACCGCTTCCGCGATCGTATAGAGACAGGCAAGCGTATTGCTCGGGATGGAGGACCTCATCCACCGAATGACATACCCTTCATCGTCATAATGCGAGGGCTTGATCAGCACGACGCGAAACGATCGCTTCAAACGGCCTCCTTAGGCGAAAAGTCATTTCTTTGGGCAGGTGCTCCCTGGTAGAAACAAAGGCACCGGGGATGTGGAAGCCAACGCAGGCAGGAAATTTGGGCTGGCAGGGAAGAGTATACCAGGTTACGGGAACGAGATGCCAGCAGAATTTGCTGTTTAGAACCGTCCGGGTCGAGCTGCAAACCGCTGATAGACCCGTCTGAGCCAGCGCCTCACCTTTTTGGAATTTCGATCCATCTTAGTAAGGAACCCATCGGGTTGACTTCACTGCATGAAAATGTTACCCCTTGAATTAAGAATTATGAATAAAGAAAAAAATAATCAAAGCACACAGCCCTCCGCAGGTCAACAGGCGCAAGAGGAAGATGCGGCGGTTGCGGCGGAGCGATATCGGGACCTGGCGGAAGGGATCGACCACGGCATCGTCTGGGAAGCCAATGAAGCGTTCCGGTTCTGCATGGTGAGCCGGAGGGCCGAGCAGATGGTCGGCTATTCTCTCGATGAATGGTGCGAGCCTGATTTCTGGGAGAAACACCTTCACCCGGAGGACCGGGATCGGGTCATGGCTAAATTTCAGAAAGCGTTGGATGGAGAGGACGAACACTCCGATCATCGGTTCGTTGCAGCGGATGGGCGTGTCGTTTGGTTTCATACGGGGATCCACGCTGCCCGTAATAAGGGTAAGATTGTCTATCGCGGCCTTTCGGTCGATATCACTTACCTCAAAGAAACGGAAGAAAAACTAAAACAGAAAACGAATCAACTGGAAGAAGCAAACCGGGTGAAGAGCTACTTTCTCTCTATCGCTTCCCATGAGATACGAAACGCCCTCAACGCCATCCTCGGGTATGCCAGTCTTTTAAAAGAAGAAGGAAGGATTAGAGAGGCCGAGAAGCAACGGGAGATTTACGGACACATTTACAGAAATGCCACCAACCTACTCGACCTGATCAATCAAATTCTTGACCTCAATAAAATTGAAGCCGGACAAACCGACCTCCGCGCAGAGGTGACGGAGACTTCAATTTCGGAAGTCGTCCAACAAGTTTTAGAGGACCACAAAGCTTTATGGGAGGAGAAAGGGTTGAAGGTCAGCCTGATCGATGACCCCACCGGGCCGAAGATCTATTCTGATCGTGTAAAACTTCGCCAGATCTTCGTCAATCTCATTACAAATGCAATGAAGTTTACCGAAAAGGGCTCCATTACCGTCCGCATTATCCACAACCCCGAGGCAAAGAAGGTCTCGGTCGAAATTAAAGATACCGGTTACGGTATTTCCAAAGAAGATCTATCCCACATCTTCGAGCCGTTCTACCAGTCAGGCCGGCCGGCAGAGAAAGAAGGGGTCGGATTGGGACTGCCGATCGTGAAGAAGTTTGTCGATGTTTTAAAAGGAACGATTGATGTAAAGAGTGAGCCGGAAACAGGCTCCACGTTTACGGTGACCTTTCCCTATGAGATTTCCTGAAGGGAATCTTCCCACCCGCTTCGACCGCTGAGAAATCAATTTTTGATCTCATCGCTTGCTCACGGGTAAAGCGATATTTAATGAGCGTATAGAGCGCAATCATCCCGTCCCGAACGAACCGGAGTTTTTTTCCTTCGGCATCGGTTCGCGGCTGATAGGAGATCGGAACCTCTCTGATCCGATAACCCCGCTTCAAGAGCTTGGCGGTCACTTCCGGGCAGAACTCAAAACCGGTGCACCGGAGGTCGAGACTTTTCAGGATGTCGGCCTTAAAGAGCTTATAAGCGGTCGCTTCATCGGTCAGGCGGGCGTTGTAGAGAAGGCGGATCAGAGGGGTGAGAATCCGCTGGGCCAGACGGCTTTTCCAGGGAATTCGATTGGCGGAATTGAGAAAGCGGGAGCCGTAGACCACCGAGGCTTGGCCGGAGAGGATCGGGACGAGGAGGACGCCGTACTCCTTGGGGTCGAGTTCCAGATCGGCGTCTTGGATGAGAACAATCTCCCCGGTGACATATTTCAGGCCGATTCGGACCGCCCTCCCCTTCCCAAAGTTTTTTTGCGAGCTGCAGACCGTGACGATGTCGGCGTGCTCCGACTGCTCGTGCTTTAAGACTTCCGCCGTCCCATCGGTGGAGCCGTCGTCAACGACAATCACTTCCTTTTCGACGCCGGAGAGTTCAACCGACAAGACCTGTTCGATCACTGCGCCGACGGTTGATTCCTCATTATAGACAGGGATGATCACGGAGAGCTTCATCACAATGGGAGTATACCCGAGGATATATTAATGGTCAAAATGGAAGTAGTGACAGGTAGGGCATCATCCGATAGGATGCGCAGAACCTACGGACCATTGGAAACCTGATCGATTGACTTCCCTTCCCCACTTCATTATCCTTTCCTCAAGCATTCCAACCCGAGATAACCCCATGGATCCATCCGCTCCCTGCACCATCCTTCACGTCGATATGGACGCCTTCTTCGCCTCGGTCGAGCAGGCGCGCAATCCGGCGCTTCGCGGGAAGCCGATTGCGGTGACCGGCGCGGGGGAGCGGACGGTAATTCTCACCGCTTCGTATGAAGCGCGGGCCTTCGGCGTCCGGACCGGGATGCGGGTTCCGGAGGCGTATCGGAAGTGCCCTCACCTGATTCGCGTCCCGGCGAATAACGCCGCCTATGTCGCCGCCTGCAATCGGATTATGGAAATCCTCCGGCGGTACACGCCGGAGGTGGAGGTCTTCTCGATCGATGAAGCCTTTCTCGACATCACCGGCTCTCTCTCCCTCTTCAAGGGGGCGGAGCGGATCGGCCGGTTGATCAAAGCGGAGATTCAGAAAGAGCTTGGGCTCGCCTGCTCCGTCGGAATCGCTCCCAATAAGCTGATGGCCAAGCTCGCTTCCGGGCTTCAGAAACCGAACGGCCTGACCCTTCTGAAACCAGCTCTCATTCCGGCACTTCTCGAAGAGATTCCGATCGAAGCGCTTTGCGGAATCGGCCCGAAATTAAAGTTAAAGTTGAACTCCATGGGAATCAAAATGTGCGGGGAGCTGGGCCGGATGCCGGTCTCGACGTTAAGGGGGGCCTTCGGCATCTGGGGGGAGCGGCTTTCAATGATGGGGCGAGGGGAAGATCCGGGAGAGGTGGTGCCGGAAGAGATCCGGGCCGATCCGAAATCGATCGGCCACTCGATGACCCTTGCGCAAGATATCTCGGATCGGACGCAGCTTTCAATTTTCCTGCTACAACTCTCGGAAAAGGTCGGCCGCCGGCTGAGGCGGGGCGGCTGGGCCGGGCGGGTGGTCGGCTTGACCCTCCGGAATCGCGACTTCACCACCCACACCCATCAGCGCCGCCTCCCCTCCCCCGCCTGGGAGAGCCGGAAGATCTATGAGGCCGCGCAAGCCCTTTTCGAATCGATCTCCCTTCCTCAACCGATTCGTTTGGTCGGCGTGAGCATGGCCGACCTGGTACCCAGGGGAACGCAAACTTCCCTCTTCCCGGAGGTGAATAAATCGGAACAACTCTATGAAGCGCTCGATCGGGTCAACGAGCGCTTCGGCGAATGGACCCTCACCTGGGGCAGCCTGATCGAGCGACAGAACCATAAAGGGGTCCTCTCCCCCGCCTGGCGGCCCGATGGGGTTCGGCGGTATCTCTAAGTGTCACTTGTCACGTTATTAATCATCTTGTCATGCTGAGCGTAGCGAAGCATCCCCGTTCGTATCCTTTTCCGAAATAACGAGAGAGACTTCGCTTCCGCTCAAAATATAAAAAAGCACGCAAACCCGGCGCCTGCACTCACTATCCGGTGCCGCTGGGAACGGCGGGTATTTTATTCGGGTCTTGATAAATCATCAAGTGGGCGTACGGCGTCCCCTCCCACATGATGTAAACGCCCCCCGGGTTTTCACCCGTCGGAAGACCGGTCGTCTCCGCATCGAACGGCCAGAGGAGCATCCAATGGGGCGGCTCATTCACCAATTTGGCCCCCTCCTCTTCTTGCAGCAGGATCTTTCCGTCCTTGTTCCAATGTTGTCCTCCATTGCCCATGTAGGCAATCCCGGGCGCTTTGTTTGCCGGCTGCGGCTCCCCCTTCAGAAGCGACGTTAAAAATTGCATCGCATTCGGATCGGCGCAGACCGGATCGGCCTTAGGGGTGCCCGGAAGATCGGCCAAACAGGTGAATTGGTTCGTCCCCTCTTTGACCGTCATGAGGGTTCCATTTTGGTCAAGCGCCACGATGGCGGCATTTTTTGCAATCCGATCGGGACCGGCGCTCATCGCAAGCCGGATCTGATCACTCTCTGAAAGTTTTGGGACCAGCCCTCCTTTATCTTCCGTCGTACCTTCCTGCGCCGACACAAATGAAATTCCGGCCAGGAGAAATAGGCCGAGAACAACTGCACCGTACAATTTATATCGCATCAATGTCCTCCTTTCATTTCGGGTTTCTTGTTGTCTATTAAGCTCAGGCTAACATCGGCTGAAAGGAGCGTCAATTCATTCGAGTAGATGATAGCTGCCGGATTGACAGCGGGACAAAAGCTGGTAATCTTAAAACGATTTTCCGATGAGGATCGCTTGGGGAGTGTCGATGGAAGATGAGACAAAAACACATACCGTCAAAATAGAGAGAAGGCGGCTCGACCGGGTTCATTTCCATTTCCCCTGTCTGGTGGTCGTCGCCGGCCCATCCCTCGGGGAAAAGTTCCCGCTCACCAAAGAGCGGACCATCCTCGGCCGCCATCGGGAAGCGGAGGTCTGGATTAATGACGATTCAATGTCGCGCAAACATGCCGAGATCCTCTCAAAGGGGGGCCGCCTCTTTCTTCGTGATCTGGGAAGTAAAAACGGGACCTATATCAACGACCACAAAATTCTGGAGATCGAGTTAAAGGATGGCGATCTGATCCGGACCGGAAATGCGACGTTGAAGTACCTAGGGCCGAACAATGTGGAGCAGTTTTATCTGGATGAGCTCTCCGAGCGGGCCAAGTGCGACGCGCTGACGGGGCTGTTCAATAAACAGACCTTCTATACTTGTCTGGAGAAGATCCTCCTGCGCTGCAAGGATCTCGGCGAGCCCCTCTCTGTCGCCATGATCGATCTCGATTTTTTCAAAAGGATCAACGACCAGTGGGGGCACCCTGCGGGCGACGCTGTTTTAAAGGAGTTCGCAAATCTGATTAAACCGACGATCCGTCCGACCGATCTTTTCGCCCGATGGGGCGGCGAAGAATTCGGCCTGATTCTCCCCCACACCGGATTGAAAGAGGCTCCGATTGCAGCCGAGCGGATTCGGAACCGGATCGAAAATCATCCATTCCTCTTCGAAGGACAGCGGCTTCCGGTCACGATCAGCATCGGGGTCACCGAACGAATCGACGCCGATCAAACGATTGAACCGCTGATCGCCCGCGCCGACAAAGCCCTCTACCGGGCAAAACAGGAAGGCCGAAACCGGACCTGCTGTCTCAGCGGCCCCTGACCGACTCAGTCGGCGGCCCGCGCCTCGTCATCGACTCTAAACCGGTAGACGAACGGAACGGAACGCTCCACCACCAATGTTCTAAACCTCAAATCATAAACCGAAACGTCGGCCGGCGCATCTGCGGACCCTCCCTCCGCCGTTTCATCTATTTGCCAGACCGGCGCCTTGAAGAACCACTCAATCCGGCGGGCCAACGGGGTGGCCCGAGCTTTCTCGACCCGCGGGTCGCCGATCTCAGTGATTACCTGATCGCGCTCCTCCTTTTCCCCGGAGAAGAGGTGAAGCAAATAGACCCGGTAGAGATCCCCCTCCCGCCACACCCCGCGCCACCGATGGGGCCCGAGCGGCTCCGGGAAGACATAGCTGAAATCGGCCGGCTGTGTCGATCCCTCTTCCAAGAGCTGCTCGGCCTGCGTCCTGCTGAAGACGCAAAGAAGAACATACACCGCCACCAGGGCGACCGCTCCGCGCGACAGGGGAACAAGCGACTCCCGCATCGATGGAATCCGGGAGAGGAATAAAGGGGCGGCGAGCAATCCGGTCAGGATCAGATCGATGATGAAGATAATTCCAAGCTCCGGCCGCCAATCGCTGAACGGCCAGAGAAGGACCACGCCGAAAGAGTTCACCAGATCAAAGAAGAGGTGAATCAATGCGCCGATGGAAGTCAGACCGATCAGCGTCTTCCAGCGAAGATGCGGATAATAACGGCGAAAAATAAAGCTGAGCGCCACTATCCAGATTGGAAGGAGAAAGAGGGAGTGGCCGAAGGTCCGCCGCATCAGGACGGCGGTCGGATCTCCGGTCAGCATGACGGCGCCGTCGATGTCGGGAAGATTGGAGGCGAAGGCAAGAATCGGGACGGCGGCCTTTCCGATCCGCTTCCGAAAAAAAGCGTTCGCGATGCCGACGCCGACCAGAGTATGTGTCACGGGATCCACGGCGGGATTATATCATTCGGCTCCGTGATGGACAATCCCCGACGGATGAAATCAGACGAAAAGATTTTGGGGAAGACTCATCCCCGTAAACGGATCGCGCAGGGCATTCCCCTCGAATTGAAACGGAAACCAGATCAGCGTGGCACTCCGAACGAAGAAGGGCTTTTCCTCCGGCGGTTTCATCTCCTGCGTCCCCCGCATTCCAGCCCAGGTAAACCGGGCAAGGGAAGCGGCGTCTTCCGAATCGTAGCACCCCCCCTGGGAAGGAACGAACGGCGCCGTTGAAACCGTGTAGACAGGCTGTGCCTTGGAGAGCCGTTTGGCCAAATCGCCGAGGAGCTTCAAGCGGCGATAACGGAACGCAGGGAGAAAGAAGCGGGCGGGAGGATTCCCCTCCCCCTCCGCCTGAAGCACCCAAAAGGGGAGATACCGAGAGACGGCTGCTCCCGCCGGCGGAGAAACAACCTGGTAATCGATCGGGGAAAGGGCGCTCCCCTCGATCTGCCATCCTCGGGCACAGGAGGTGCAAAAGAAGAGAATATCCTCCGGATCAAACGGAAGGTCCCATCCGCAATTCGGACAGGTGAGGGGTCGAAAGCCGACCGTCGCGGCCTCACCCGACGCGGGACGGCCCAAAAACTCGAGAAGAGAGATCGGGGCATCCGAATGAACCGCCCGCTCGGAGACGGCATCAAGAAAAACCAACCGCTCTTCTCCCTGGCGTTGCACCCGGATCACCCAGAAGGGAAAATAGATCAGCGATAAAACCCGGCCGAGAACCTGGCGATAGAGAACATTCTCCGGTTCGGCCTTCCTCATTCCCTGACGGAGCGCCTCCTCGGAGGAAAGCGTCACCCCCACGATCGTCCCCTGCGCCTCCAGGACCTCTTTCCGGAACAGTTCCAGCCTGAGAACAGCCGCCCGGACACCGAGCGAATAAGATCCCCATCCCTTTAAGTCGCAGGCGATAAAATTCTTTTCAACATACCGATCCCGAAATGTCATCTCCTCTTCTTCGGAGGCCGGCGCCGCCCCTTTTCGCCGCAGATCCACAACCGGTTGCTTGCGCTCGATCGGCCCCGTCGGTTTCGATTCATCGGGCTCAGAGAGGGGTTCATCCTCTCCCCGATACATTTTCTTTCCGATTTCCCAGAGATCTCCCAGAAAATCGGAGGCCACTTGAAGCGTCATCGTCAGATCGGCCTGCGGAGGGTCGGGAGAAAACGCCGAAAGATCGATCGGCTCGATCTTCGGTTTTGGAGCCGATTTCTCCCAGAGAAAATCGTGGCCGGTCAGGCGGTAATAGGGAATAAAATAGAGACGCGGCTCGATGACCCGGCATTCAACCCCTTCTTCCTTTAGAGCCAGGAGCGCTTTCGCCACCGCGCGATGGACATCAAGCTTGGGGGAGATAAAGTAGCTGAGGAGCTGTTTTCGACCGGTGACGAGGAGGCGGGAGCGGCAGTGGCCGCATTGAATCGCGTGACTCCCCTCCGTAAAATCAAGGGGCGCCCCGCAGGAGGGACATCCGGTTGAAACGGTCAGCCGGCTGTTCATCGGTCCTAGGCGGGATGGGGAGAGGTCATGATTTCGCCGGCGCGGAAATCGGCTCGCCGCAGTTGAAGCAGAATTTCGTTCCGGGCGGGAGCTTCGTCTTGCATTGCTGACACTGCAATTTACTCTTCAGATCGACCCCGCAGGCGGGGCAGAATTTGGCGTTGGCGGTAATGTTTTTATTGCATTGAGGACATTTCTTGATCACCACCATCTGATGGCCGCAGTGGGCGCAAAACCGGCTGTCGAGATTCACCTCGCCATGACACTCCGGACAATGAACCGTCCCCTTGGAGGAGATCTCCGGAGCGATCCCCTCTTTCCCAAGGGTTTGATAGAGCATGCCGGGAATCATCATCCCAATACCGGCGCCCATCCCCGCGCCGAGTCCCAGTCCCATTCCGGGCGCCCCTCCTCCGGAGGTCGCCGCATCCCCCATCGCCTTTGCCGCTTTGTACTTCATAAATTTTTCGATGTCGCCGACGGCGGCCATTCCGGCCCGCTCGTCGATCATCTTCTGGACCTCTTCGGGAGGGGTGATCCGATTGATATAGAAATCGACCAGCTCGGTTCCGTATTTCCGGAAATCCTCCGTCAGACGGGTCTTCACCGCCACCCCCATTTCATCGTAATACTTGGGAAGGTGGATCAGGCTATCGACCATCTCTCCGAGAAAATCGTTCAGACGCGAGACGATCACCTCGCGCAGATAATCCTCGATATGGGTCGTTTGGAAAGAGCCTTGGGTGCCGACCAGGGTGTTCACAAAAAGAAGCGGCTGCGTCACCTGCATCGTAAAGGCGCCGAAGGCGCGCAGGCGGATCAGCCCCAGCTCGCTGTCTTTGAACGCCACCGGATCTTTGGTTCCCCATCGCATGTTCGTGAAGATCTTCTGGCTGACAAAGTAGACCTCCGCCCGGAAGGGGCTCTTGAATCCCCAGGGAAGCGAGAGGACTTTGGTCAGGATCGGAAGATTCATTGTCGAGAGGGTGTGCCGTCCCGGGCCGAGGATATCGAGCCCTTTCCCGTCTCGAACGAAGATCGCCGCCTGATTTTCCCGGACGACCAGCTGCGCGCCGAATTTGATCTCCGCCGACCCCTGCTTGGGATAACGATGGACGATCTCCGATCCGGTCTGATCCAACCACTCGATCACTTCCATGAATTGAGACATCATCGCCTCCTAATGGATCGTGTAGAGATTGCAGCGGGTTGAAAAGATCTTCTCCAACCCGTCCAGGGCCTCATCCAAGGCATGGATCGCTTCTTTGAGGGCCGAGGGATCGCCGGCGACCTCCTCCAGCGTGTGGACCTTCTCCTGGATCGCTTGGACTTCGTCGAAGAGCGTGAGATCAAACGCATAGAGCTGTTCCAGCTTTTCCCGATCGACCGGAAATGGGTCGAAGAACCCACGGTAGCCTTGGCCGGCATATCTCATCACGTTACTTAACTTATCCATTTTCGCCGTCAGGTAATCGAGCGCGGGGAGAAAGGAAAGCTCTTTTTTCTCTATCAATCGACGTTTGATCCCTTCAATGTCACGTTCCCTTTCCCTGAGATCCTCGGCAAGGCGCACGCGAATCATTCGATCGGTCTCCCGCAGGTCCTCCATATTTTGATATCCGGCGACGCCGGGAACAACCCTCGCAAAGCGCTTCAGATGCTGTGCCATCTTCATACTGCTTCTCTCGTTTTGTCGTGCGATTTTCGTCCGGATGGGACGGCCTGAGGTGAGGAAGGCAGGTGAATCGAGGCCTCCTTCATGCCGCCCTAGTATTATGATGAAAGGGTACCAGATGTTTCGGGTCTGTCAAGGTATCCGGCGGATCAGAGCCGATTCGGTTGGAGATCGGGCCGTTAAAAACCTAACCTTTCTCCTTAATGATGGTTTGCGGATCGCTCCCGATCGCGAAGCCCTCCGCTACTTTTCCTTCCACCCTGATCTGCTCTCCCTTTCGTGGAAGCGGCTTTGAGGTGACCACCCTGATTTCACCGGTTTTATCTTTCACAATGAAGTATTTATAAAGAACCAAAGAGAAGGCCTCCTTGACCTCTCCGGAGACCTGGACTGTCTTGCCGACCCATTCGCGCGGATGGTCTTGGATCTCCGAAATGGGGACGGGGATCGCTTTCTCTTTCCGAATGGAGGCACATCCGAACCCTGAGAAAAGGACGATCACCAGCGTGATCAGCACCCAACCTGAATTAATCTTCTTCATCGTTCTTCCTCCAATCATTTCCTTTTAATATTTTAGGCTCATTCCGCAATGGATCACAAGGGAGGCGGAGTCACCTTCAAAATATCCGCTTGATCTGATATAGTTCCGGAAAAGAACAACTCACCTGGTCAACGACGCCATGGACCCACTCAATCGACTTCATTGCCTTGAAACCGGTGCCGGCCCGCCGCTGCTCTTCATTCATGGTCTCTTCGACCTGCTCGAAACGTGGGAGCGGTTGACCCCGCTTCTATCGGATCAATTCAAACTCTGCGCGATCGATCTGCCGGGGTTCGGGAAGAGCCCTCTTCCCGAGGAATGGGAAGAGAGTTTTTCGGGGATGATCGAGGCGGTCGTCGCCTTTCTCGATTGGAAAGGAATCGAGAAAGTCTCGATCGTCGGAAGCTCGATGGGGGGGGGCATCGCCCTGGGGGTCGCGGGAAGACATCCGGAGCGGGTCGACAAAATCGTCCTGATCAATCCATATGGATTCCCCTCTCCCCCCGTCGCGGCGGAAGTCGCCCGGAGCCGGATTCTCGGCACCCTCCTCCCCTATCTCTTGAATAAACCGGTCCTGAAACGCTGCGCCCGGGCCCTCTTCTCCCGCTCCCTCCATGATCCCCGTCTCCTCACCGACGCATTGGTCGAGCGGGTGATCGCCCCCTTCGCGACATTACGCCGACGGAAGGACCTCTTCCGATTCCTTCAGGGAATCTCCACCGAAACGATGCGGGAGATCGATGACCTCCTCCCTCAAATTCAGCAGCCGGTCCTCATCCTCTGGGGCGAAAACGACCGCTGGCTGCCGATCGACCATGCTCACCGACTGAGGCAACGCCTTCCGAACAGTCAGTTGACCACCCTCCCCGATTGCGGACATCTTCCTCAGATGGACAAACCGAAAGAGGTTGCGGAAGCCATCCGCCACTTTCTCCTCAACGATCTGTCTTATCTTTGAGCGCTCCCTTTGAGCGCTCCCCCTTGCCTTACGACGATATTTACTTTAGTATACTTAGGTGCAACGCTCTCAAACCGCGCACAAAACACCCGAAACAAACCAGGGCAATTTCGAAATCCTCAACATCAACAACGAGGGTTGACCAATCCATGTTGGAAACGCTGATCCTGACGATATCGATCATCCTCCAGTTCGTCGCGGCGTTGCTTGCCCTGAGGCTGATTCGAATTACGGGAAGATGGACCGGCTGGAGCTTGATCGCCGCCGCCATCACCCTGATGGCCGTCCGACGCTCCATCACCCTGTTTCACCATCTCACAAATGGGGGTCCCTCTGACCTTTACACTGAGTCAATCCCCTTGACCGTCTCCATGATCATTTCGGTTCTGATGGCGGCCGGTATTGCGGCGATCACCCCTCTTTTTGTTTCGATGAAGGAATCCAAGGAGGCGCTGCGCCGGAGCGAAGAACGTTTTCGGCGCTATTTCGAGCTCGGTCTGATCGGCATGGCGATCACCTCTCCGACCAAAGGGATTTTGGAGGTCAACGACAAGATCTGCGAAATCTTAGGATATGATCGGAACGAGTTGGTGAAACGGACTTGGGCGGAGCTAACCCATCCTGACGATCTGGCGGCAGATGTCGCCCATTTCAACCGAGTCACGGCGGGAGAGATCGACGACTATTCGATGGACAAACGGTTTATCCGCAAGGACGGCCAGATCATTGACTCCACCATTTCGGTGAAATGCGAGCGCCGTCCGGACGGCTCGGTCGACCACTTCGTGGCGCTGCTGGAAGATATCACCGAGCGCAAACGGGCGGAGGAAACGCTGAGGGAGAGCGAGGAGCGGCTTCGACTGGCGCTCGACGCCGCGCAGATGGGAACCTTTGATTGGGACATGCGGCGGAATCGGGTCACCTGGTCGCGCGGCCATGAAAAACTCTGGGGTTTGGCGCCCGGCGAATTCGGCGGCACTTATGAAGCGTTCTCGGAAAGAGTCCATGCCGAAGATCTGCCGGGGATAGAAGCGGAGATCTCCCGCACCATCGCGGCTCGGGAGCCCTTGGCACGCGAGTTTCGCGTCGTCTGGCCCGACGGCAGCCTCCATTGGGTGCTCGGCCGCGGTGAATTCACCTTTGACGAAAACGGCAAGGCCCGCCGGCTTCGAGGAGTGATCATCGAAACCACCGCGCGTCGACAGGCCGAAGAGGCGCTGCATGCAAGCCGCGAGTTGTTGAATAACATCATCGATAGCTCCCCTTCCTATATCTTCGCGCAGGATCTGCAACATCGTATTATTCTGGCCAACGATGCGCTGGGCCGGCTCTTTGAAATCTCCAAAAAAGAGATCTTGGGCAAGACGGAACAAGATCTTTTTCCCAAACAGATTGCGGACAGGATTCAAGCGGCTAATAAAAAGATCATGAAGACCGGAACGACGCTGGAACTCGAAGAGATCGTTGCTCGCAGAAGCGGTGGAGAGCCGCGCATCGTGATGACGGTTAAGTTTCCCCTGCGGGACCGACAGGGGAAGGTTTACGGTATCGGTGGGGTGGCAACCGACATCACGGAGCGTAAGCAGGCGGAAGAGGCGCTGCGCAAGAGCGAGGAGCGTCTCCGATTCGTCACCCTTGCCACGCATGATGCGGTTTGGGATTGGGATCTGGCGACGAACACAATCTGGTGGAACGAAACCTTCAAGGAAACGTTCGGCTATAAGACCGGGGAGATCAAACCGGGGTTCGAATTTTGGGAAAGTCTGATACACCCGGAAGACAGAGAACCACTTCTCTCAAATCTTCAAGCGACGATCGATAAGGGCGAGCAGTCTTTGGCGGCAGAGTATCGGCTCCGTCGGGGGGACGGAAGCTATGCAACCGTTTTAGACCGAGGCTTTGTTCTTCGTGATCAGAACGCGAAGCCGGTCCGGATGGTCGGGGCCATCATGGACATCACCGATCGCAAACAGGCGGAGCAGGCGCTGCAAGAGGCGGAAGCGCGGCTCCGGCTGGCGCTGCAGGCCGGCCGGATCGGAACATGGGATTGGAACCTAACGACCGGCAAAATCGTCTGGTCCTCCAGGCACGAGGCCTTGTGGGGGATGGCGCCCGGCACCTTTAAAGGGACCTACGAGGAGTTTGAGGCGCGCCTCCATCCCGACGACCGCGATGGAGTGAAGCGCGCGACGGCACGGGCGATCGCCGAGCGTTCAAATTTCCGCATTGAGTATCGGATCGTTTGGTCCGACGGCAGCGTCCATTGGATTGCGGGCCAGGGGGAACCCTTCTATGACGACGCGGGACAGCCGGTGCGGATGATCGGCGTGGTCATGGATATTACCGAACGCAAACAGGCGGAAGAGGCGCTTCGCAAAAGCGAGGAGCGCTTCCAACTCGCCTCCCGCGCCACCAATGACGCCATCTGGGATTGGGATCTGGTGACGAATGCCGTTCGATGGAACGAACGGTTCCAGACCCTATTCGGCTATCAGCCCGAGGAGATCGAATCGGGGGTCGAGTCCTGGACCAACCGGATTCACCCCGAAGACAAAGGGTGGGTCCTCTCGGAGGTCGATGCCGCAATCAAACAGGGGCACGAGAATTGGTCGGGTGAGTATCGATTCCGTCGGAGAGACGGGAGTTACGTCACCGTTTTCGACCGGGGCTATATCGTTCACGATGAGAACGGAAGACCGGTCCGGATGATCGGCGCGATGCTCGACATCACCGAACGGAAACGGGCCGAAGAAGAGATCAAGAAATTGAACTTGGATCTGGAACGGCGGGTCGCCGAGCGGACGGCCCAGCTTGAAGCGACCAACAAGGAACTGGAGTCGTTCAGCTACTCCGTTTCGCACGATCTGCGGGCGCCGCTTAGGGGGATCAGCGGCTTCAGCCGGGTCCTCCTGGCCAGGTACGCCGACCGGTTCGATGCCCAGGGAAAAGATTTTCTCCAACGGGTCGATGCCGCCAGCCGCCGGATGGGAGAGCTGATCGAAGATCTGCTGAATCTCTCCCGTATCACCCGAAGCGAAATTCGCGAAGAGCCGGTTGACCTGAGCTCCCTTGCCAAATCCATCGCCGAAGAACTTCAGCATTCCGAGCCTGAACGGAAGGTGACCTTCCTCATCCAGGAAGATCTGAAGGCATCGGCAGACCCCCGCCTCCTGAGAATCGCTCTGGAAAACCTGCTCGGAAACGCTTGGAAGTTCACCATGAAGCGGCCGGTCGCAACAATCGAATTCGGGCGGATCGAACGGGAGGGAAAAACGATCTATTTCGTCCGAGACGACGGGGCCGGATTCGACATGGCATACGCCGACAAGCTCTTCGGACCCTTTCAACGCCTCCACAGCCTGAGCGAGTTTCCGGGAACGGGAATCGGCCTCGCCACCATTCAACGGATCATCCATCGCCACGGCGGACAAGTCTGGGCCGAAGGAGAGGTGGAGAACGGGGCCACTTTCTACTTCACCCTTTGATAAGGAAGCCACATGTCGAAGAAAACCATCCTGCTGGTGGAAGATAATCCGGACGACGAGATGCTCACCCGGATGGCGCTTCAAGAAAACAACCTTCTCAACGAAATCGTGGTCGCCCACGACGGCGTCGAAGCGCTCGATTACCTGTTCGGGAGAGGAAGGCATGCCGGACGAGATCTCAACGACAAACCTCAAGTGGTTCTCCTCGATTTGAAGCTCCCGAAGCTCGACGGCCTCGACGTCCTTCGCGCTATCCGCGCCGATGACCGGACAAAATTCCTTCCGGTCGTCATTCTCACCTCGTCGAACGAAGAGCAGGACCTTCTCGCCGGATACAGCTTCGGCGCAAACAGCTATGTCCGAAAGCCGGTCGATTTTCAACAGTTCACCGACGCGGTGAAGCAACTCGGCCTCTATTGGCTTCTATTAAACGAACCTCCCCCCGGGAGATAGAAATGGAAAAATCGCTTCGGGTATTAATCGTAGAGGACTCGGAAGACGACACCGCATTGGTTCTGGAAACGCTGAAGGAGCGGGACTTTCACCCGGTTTACAAACGGGTTGAAACCCCCGAAGAGCTGATCGACGCCCTCCGCCAGAGCCCTTGGGACGTGGTCGTCTCCGATTACACGATGCCGCGCTTCAATGCGCTTGCGGCGATGCGCCTGATTAAAGAGGCCGGGCTCGATATCCCGTTCATCATCGTGACCGGCAGCATCGGTGAAGAGATTGCCGTCCGTGCGATGAAAGCGGGCGCCCACGACTATATGATGAAAGACAACCTATCGAGGCTCAGTCCGGCGATCGAGCGGGAAATGCAAGAGGCCGTCCGGCGGCGTCAACATCGGCAGGCCGATGATGAATTAAAGAACTCCCGTCAACAACTCCGAGATCTGGCCGCCCGTCTCAATTCCATCCGGGAGAAAGAGAGAGCCTGGATCTCGCGTGAAATTCACGATGAATTGGGCCAGCTTTTCACCAGCATCAAATACGAGCTCTCTCTTCTACGAAAACGCATCGTGAAACAAGAAGGCCACTCCGAGGCAAAAACAGATATCGAGGAAAGACTCAAATCAACATCGGACATGGTCGACACCGCAATCAAGACGGTCCAAAAGATCGCGACCGAGTTAAGGCCGGGCATTCTGGACGACCTCGGCCTGATGGCGGCGATTGAGTGGCAGGCCTCTGAATTTCAACAACGGACCGGGATCGCCTGCAGGCTTCACACGGACCTTCAGATCGTTCAGCTCGATCGCGAGCAGGCGACAGCCGTCTTTCGGATCTTCCAGGAAGTGTTGACCAATATCGTCCGCCACGCCGGCGCCACCCGGGTTGAGATCCGAATCAAAGAGAAAGCGGGTCGCCTCTATGTGGATATCAAAGACAATGGCCGCGGGATCACGACGGAAGAGCGCTCCAATCCGAAATCGCTTGGGCTTCTCGGAATGCGGGAGCGGGTGCTCCTGCTCAACGGCGAGATCCGCATCAGCGGCGCCCCCAAAAAAGGAACCCATGTTCACTTGAAAATTCCGCTGAAGGGAGGCCCGCCGTTTGCCTCTCCTGAAGCGGGAGATTAAGTGTTTATTAAAAATGGAGGGAGCCATGGCCACCCCATTGCGCACGCTCATTCTTGAAGATTCCCCAGACGACACGGCCCTGTTGCTGCTTGAACTGGAACGGGGCGGTTTCGATCCGACCCACGAGCGGGTGGACACAGCGGAGGAAATGACCGCCGCGCTTGGGCGTCACACATGGGACATTATTCTTGCAGACTATAAAATGCCCCACTTTAATGCCATCGCCGCGCTTTCGATTCTTAAGCAAAAGAACCAAGATATCCCCTTTATCATCGTCACCGGGAGCATCGGCGAGGAGACCGCCACCGCCGCCATGCGGGCCGGAGCGAACGACTATCTCATGAAAGACAATCTGACCCGCCTGAATGAAACGGTCCGGCGCGAGTTGAAGGAGGCGGTCAATCGCGCGGCGCTGCGCCGCGCGGAGGCGTCACTGCGGGAGTCTGAAGAAAAATATCGGCGGTTCTTCGAAGAAGATCTCAGCGCCGACTTCATCTCCACCCCGGACGGAAAGATCCTCGTCTGCAACCCTTCCTTTGTCCGTCTTTTCGGATTTTCCTCCACGGAGGAAGCGGCCTCTCACGACTTAAAATCGCTCTTTCCCGACCGAGCCGCTTGGGACCGTTTTATCGACGCGCTCCGGGAAAAAAGAAAACTCCAATGGTGCGAGGTCGAGCTCCGTTGCCCCGGCGGAGCCCGCGTCGATGCCATCGCCAACGTGGTCGGCCGTTTCGACCCGGAAAACAAGTTGATCGAATTTAAAGGGTACCTCTTCGACAACACGGAACGGAAAGCATTGGAGCGGCAGCTTTTTCAGGTGCGAAAGATGGAGAGCCTCGGCCGGCTCGCAAGCGGGATCGCCCATGACTTTAACAATGTCTTGACCGGCATTCTCGGTTACACCGATCTCTCCCTTCTTAAAATCGACGAGACGCATCCCCTCCACAGCTACCTCACCCACATCCGCCAGTTGGTCTGGAAGGCTTCCAAGATGATCCGGCAATTGCTGACCTTCGGACGCCGGCAGGTGATCGAGCCGACCCCTCTGAATCTCAATACGGTGCTCCTCGAACTGCTTCCCCTTCTAGAAAAGGTCTTAAGCGAAGAGATCGAGATGACCTTTCACCCCGATCCGCATTTAAAAAACGTACATGCCGATCTCTCGCAAATTGAGCAGGTGATATTGAATCTCTGCGTCAATGCACGCGATGCCATGCCGGCGGGGGGACGGCTCATCCTGCAAACGAAGAACCTCTCTTCGACGGAATCGGACATTCGAGAAACCCCCTTCATTCACCCCGGCGACTATGTTCTTCTATCGGTCTCCGATACCGGCGTCGGGATGGATGAAAAAACCATCGAACGGATTTTCGACCCGTTCTTTTCAACAAAAGATCCCGATCACGGGACCGGTTTGGGTCTTTCAATCGTTCACGGGATCGTCGGCCAACATGGCGGCTGGGTCACCGTCGAGAGCCGGATCGGGAAGGGATCGACCTTCAAAATCTTTCTCCCGGCTGTTGAAAAATCAGCGCACGCCGCCCCCGGCCGGGAATTCACCCGGCATCTTCCCCGACGCTCCGAAAAGATTCTCATCGTCGAAGACGACCCGCTTCTGAAGGCGGTTTTTCAGCGGAGCTTAGAGGAGCGGGGTCATTCCGTCCTCCTTGCCGAAAATGGAGAAGAGGGCCTCCGTCAGATCAAGCAGCAGACCGATCCGGTCCCAGTCGTTATCTCCGATCTCGTGATGCCGAAGATGAATGGAAGGGAATTCTACGAGCAGGTCCAAATGATCAAACCGGGAACCAAATTTCTTTTCGTCAGCGGCTACACCGATCTCCCGGACCACCAAGAGTGGCTCAAAAAAAACAACCTCCCCCTTCTTCTCAAACCGTTCAGCCCGTCGGAACTGGCCACGAAAGTCCACGATCTTCTTGAACCGCCGACCGATGCGGCGAAGCCCGAAGCGGCATGAGAATGATCAGTAGGAATCAAGAGGATTGATCTTTTGACCTTACCGGATTAAAATCCCCCCATATGTTTTCCGAAATCGCCGATCACTTCCAAGGAGAGACCAACCCCCTCTACCGGGAACGGGACAGGCTCCTGGCCCAAGGCAAAAAGGTCATCGACCTCGTCTCCGGAAACGTCCATCACCATGGTATTCTCTACCCGCAATCGATTCTAAACCAAGCCCTCGCATCTGCCGCCGAACAAGCCCGAATCTATAAACCCAATCCCCTCGGACAGCCGATCGCCCGTGAAGCGATCAGCCGTTCCTATCGGGAAGAAGGGCTCTCCATCCCCGCCGAGCAGATCGTCCTCACACCGGGAACCAGCCTTTCGTACTGGTATGCCTTCACGCTTTTTGCCGGACCGGGAGACGAGATCCTCTCCCCCCGCCCGACCTATCCCCTCTTCGACGCCATCGCCACACTCGCCGGCGTTCGAATGGTCGATTATCGTCTTCGCGAGGCCGATCGATGGACGATCGATCTCGATCATCTCGAATCCCAAATCACGCCTCGAACACGGGCGATCATTTTGATCTCCCCCCACAACCCGACCGGCGCCGTGGCCCAGGAGGATGAAGTGACCCGTCTCGCCGAGATCGCCGCCCGCCACCGTCTTCCGATCCTCTCCGACGAAGTCTTCAGCCCCTTTCTCTTCCGGCAAAACCGGCTCCCCCGCCCGGCGGCAACGAACGCGCCGCTTGTCTTCACGCTAAACGGTTTTTCTAAGATGCTTGCCCTGCCCGGGATGAAGATCGGCTGGATCGCCCTCTCCGGAGAAGCCCCGCTCGTCCGAAAGGCACTGGCCGCCCTGGAGACGATCTCCGACACCTTTCTCCCGGTCAACGAAATCGCCCAATTCTCCGTCCTGGCCCTCTTTGAAGGAGCGAAGGGATTTCTACCCGCCTATCAGTCCGCCATCCGCGAACGCGCTCAACTCGCCATGGACCTTCTCTCCCGATCGGATCGACTCTCTTTCGTTCCCCCCGAAGGGGGATTTTATCTGACGGTTCAGATGAACGATCCGAAGGCCGACGAAGAGGAGATCGCCCTCGATCTCCTGCGGCGGCGCTCGCTTCTGCTCCATCCCGGTTTCTTCTACGATCTCGAACCGCCCCACCTGGTCCTCAGCTTTGTCTCCGAACCGTCGCTGCTTCAGACGGCCATGGAAAAGTTGACCTCTTACTTCAAATAAGTCTCTGCCCCCTGACGCCTTTCGCCTTACCCCTCCCGTGTTTTCGTCTCTAAGAATTGACTTCATGCCATCCACCATTATAAGCTTCTGAAGATGGATTTCATGACCGCGCAAAATCGGGCCCGTTTCTTTGAGATTTGGAAGAAGGCCAAAGAGAATCTCCCGATGGAGGGGGAAGAAGCCCTCTTCGCAGAGATCATGCTGGAGCACCGGGAGCATCATCCCCTCTTCGACCTCGGCGAGGCCGCGATGAATATCGACTTTGCGGGCCGCCGCCAGACCAACCCTTTCCTTCATACCTCGCTCCATGCGGTCGTCGAGCAGCAGCTTCAAGCCCATGAACCGATCGAAGTAGAACAGGCCCTGCTCTCGGTGATCGCGCGCGGCGACACGCGGCACGACGCCGTTCACCAGATCGGCGGCATCCTGGCCCAGGTGCTTTACGACGCGGTCACCCGGAACAAACCGATCGATGAAGCAGATTATCTCTTGAAAGTCCGAGCGCTCATTTATTAACGCCAGAAAGGAGAACCGATGGAGAAACATCTCGCAGAAGGGGTTCCCGCCCCCGACTTTTCGCTCCCCGCCCATGACGGAAGAACGATCCGTCTTTCCGACTACAAGGGGAAAAACCACGTCATCCTTTATTTCTATCCGAAGGACGACACCCCCGGCTGCACCAAAGAGGCCTGCGCCTTCCGGGACGACTACAATAAGTTCAAGCCGTTCGGCGTCGAGATCCTTGGGGTCAGCACCGATCCGATCGCGTCCCACCAGGCCTTCGCCCGAAAGTACGATCTCAACTTCCCGCTTCTGGCCGACGAGAAAAAAGAGGTCGCCCGGCTTTATGGGGCGCTCAATCCTGAGAAGGGATACGCCCGCCGGATGACCTATCTGATCGACAAGGACGGGATCATTCGGCGGATCATGCCGAATGTGACGGTCGATGGGCACAGCGAGGAGCTATTCACCGCCGTGAAGGCGCTGGCCCCTTCCCTCCCGATGGAATAAGACGGGATGTTTCTGGATCGTGAGAAGATCCGGGCCCCGGAGATCGAGGGGGGTCGATGGTTCAATTCAACGCCTCTCTCCATCAAGGCGCTGCGCGGAAAGATCGTCCTGATCGACTTTTGGGACTACACCTGCGTCAACTGCATCCGCACCCTTCCCTACCTCAAGGCCTGGCACGAACGGTATGCCGAAAAAGGCTTGGTCCTCGTCGGGGTTCATTCGCCGGAGTTCCCCTTCGCACGGGAGGCTTCCCAGGTCGAGCGGGCCTTAAATTCGTTCGGCCTCACCTACCCGATCGTGATGGATCATGATTACAAGACCTGGCGGGCCTACGCCAATCGCTACTGGCCGGCAAAATATTTAATCGATCGAAACGGAATCATCCGCTACCGCCACGACGGCGAGGGGAACTACGTCGAGACCGAGCTGGCGATTCAGGCCCTTCTGATGGAGATCGACCCCGCTTTGCCCCTCCCCGACCCGATGCGGCCGATCCGGGAGAGCGACTATCCCGGCGCCGTCTGTTACCCCCCGACCCCGGAGCTTTATCTCGGCGCCGACCGGGGAAGGATCGGAAACAACGAGGGACTCCCGGAGGGGAAGACCGTTCAATACACCCTTCCCGATCGGCTGATGGAAGATATTTTTTATGCCGAGGGATCGTGGGAGGTGATGGCCGACCGTCTGACGTTCACCGGTCCGCGGGGCGGGGCGATCCATTTGGTTTATTCAGCGATGGAAGTGAATCTGGTGGCGTCGGCCGAAGAAGAGGCGATCGTCTGGATCAATCAAGACCGGCGGACGATGCGGAAAGATGAAATCGGCGAGGATGTCGCGATCGATGAGAAGGGGCGAGCGTTTGTTCGGGTGAAAGCGCCCCGGATGTATCAGCTGGTGCGGAATCCCGGCTTCGAGAAACACGAACTCCGGCTCTTCACCCAGGCGAGAGGGCTCTCCCTCTACGCCTTTACCTTCGTCTCCTGCAAGGTCTCGCCGCAATAAGCGACGGCGCGCAGCCCGAGATCTTCGATCATCTTCAAATCGTCTTCGGACTTCCGCCCCAGCGTCGTCAGATAGTTCCCGATCAATGTATGGCTGGCGCCGGCGGCGAACATCCACGATTGCAGATCGCGCAGATGGACCTCCCGCCCGCCGGCGGTCATGATGTCTTTCGACGGAAGCATCAAACGATAAACCGCGATGATCTTCAAGATCTCCATCGGCTGAAGCGGCGGCAGGTTTTCAAACGGCGTTCCCTTGATGGCGTGAAGAAAGTTGAGCGGCACCACATCGGCATCGAGCTCCTGGAGGGCGACGGCCAACTCGATCCGCTGATCCGGGCTCTCCCCCATTCCGAAGATCCCGCCGGAGCAGATGCCGATCCCCGCTTCTTTGCAATATTGAATCGTACGGACCCGGTCGTCGTAGGTGTGGGTGGTGCAGATCTTCGGGAAGTGGGACCGGGCGGTCTCCAGATTATGATTGTAAAAGGCGAGTCCCGCCTCTTTTAATTTAAAGGCGATCCGCCGGTCGGCGATGATCCCGAGCGAGGCATCGGTCCGGGTGTGACCGGCGGCGACCAATTCGCGAATCCGCTGCAGCACCATCTCCAGGTCCCGGCCTTCGCGAAGCCCCCACCAGGCGGCGACGATCCCGAAGGCTTCCGCCCCATTGCTTCCCGCCTCTTTGGCCGCCTGGACAATCCCCTCCGAATCCATCAGCGGGTAACTGGGAATCCCGGTGTCGTGATAGGCCGATTGGGCGCAGAAATTACAATTCTCGGAGCAGTTCCCCGCCTTGGCATTGACGATGGAGCAGAGGTTGATCTGATCTCCCCGGTAATGATGCCGGACGCGGTTGGCCGAGGCGATGAGATCAAAGAGATCGGGGCCGGAGACCTGCATCAGCCGGCATCCTTCCTCGTAAGTCAGGCGCTCCCCTGCGATCGCCTTCTCTTCCATTTTCCGGATAAAGTCTCTCATCGCTCTACTCCTACAAGGATAATAACACCCCTACAATTTGGCGGAGTTTAACATAGGCCGTTTCTTAAAGCCATTTCTTTTTTCGGAAGAAGGCGAGCATCCCGACGGTGATCGCCGCCATCACCGCGATGACGATGAAATAGCCGTACCGGGTATGAAGCTCCGGCATATTCTCGAAATTCATCCCGTAAATTCCGGTAATCACCGTCAACGGCATCAGGGTTGCGGTAAAAATCGTCAGGAGCTTCACGATCTCGTTGAGGCGGTTCGAGACGACCGAGAGATAAGCGTCCAGGGCGCTGGTCACCAGATCCCGGTACGACTCCGCCAGATCGGTAATCCGGGCCAGGTGATCATACACATCCCGGAAGTAGACGGCCGCCGTGGGACTGATCACCTTGAGGGGATCGCGGCTTAAGCGATTGAGGATTTCCCGCTGCGGACCGGCCACCCTTCGAAGGTGCATGACCTCCTTTTTCATGCTGAAGATTTTGTTGAGCGTCTCCCGATCCGGATGGGCAAAGACCTCTTCCTCGATCTGATCGATGATGGCGTCGAACTGATCGAGAACGGGGAAATAATGATCGACCATCGCATCCAAAATTTCATGAAGAAGGAAATCGACCCCTCGGGTGATGGAAGGTCCCCCCCGCAGACATCGTTCCCGGGCTTGGCTGATGCTGCGCGACGGCTCGTCATGGTAGCTGACCAGATAGTTCGGCCCGAGGAAGAAATTGACCTCCGCGGTAACGAAAGTCTCATCGGCCATCGTGCGGGCGCCATGCAGCACCAGAAAAATATAGTCGCCGTAGTCGTCGATTTTGGGAAGGAGGGTTTCGGAGATGCAATCTTCGATCGCGAGGGTATGAAAGTGGAAGTCGCGGGAGAGGCTTTCCGCCGCTTCGGGGGCGGGTCCTTCGAAATCGACCCAGACCTGATTCCGCTTATTGGCCAGGAGTGAAGGCAAAAGCGACAAATCATCAAAAGAGCGGTGCCCCTCCGCTTCCGAGTAAACGAGTATCGAAGTCATCGCTCGGCTTAACTGACCTCCCCCGCCTTATGAAGCGCCTCAAGAAAGAGGTCGCCGTACTGCGCGAGTTTCTTCGGTCCGACGCCGTTGATCTGAAGAAGTTCATCGCCGCTGCGCGGCCGATGGGTCGCCATTTGAAGCAAGACCGCGTCGCTGAAAATCAGATAGGCCGGCAGCCCTTTCTCGTCGGCCAGTTTTTTTCGCAACGCCCGCAGCCGCGCGAAGAGATTCCCCGCTTCCTCTCCGACGTTCTCGCTCGAAACAAAGGCCCGCTTTTTACCCCTCTGGACGGACCGTTCCTGTTCCAAGGGGGCGGCGGGGCGGATCTCTTCGAGAAGGTCCCACCCGGCGCAGTGATCGCATGCGCTCCCGCAGCCGGCGATCCGCTCCCCGAAGTGGGCGACCAGCCGCTGGTGACGGCATCCCTCGCCCTCCGCAAAGGAAAACATCTCGCGCGTCTGCATCCGCATTTTTTTGTTCACCTGAGAATCGGAGGCGCTTTCGGAGAATCGATCATAGCTGATCACCTCCGACCAAGAGTAAAAGAGCACGCAATCGCTTTCGACGCCGTCCCGCCCGGCCCGTCCGATCTCTTGGTAGTAGCCTTCGATGCTCTTCGGCATGTCCCGATGGATGACATAACGGATATTCGATTTGTCGATCCCCATCCCAAAGGCGACGGTCGCCACCACCACTTCGATATCGTCCCGGCGGAAGGCTTCCTGGACGATGGTCCGCTGGTCGTTCTCCATCCCGGCATGGTAAGCCGACGCGCGGACGCCGTTTGCTTTGAGAAATTCGGTCGTCTGCTCCGCACCCCGGCGGCTGAGACAGTAGATGATTCCCTGCCGGCCGGCGCGGGAGAGGACCAGATTGAGGATCTCCCCCTTGGTGTCCCGTCCTCCCCCCTTCTTGTAAGCGTGAAGGCGCAGGTTCGGACGGAAGGAGGAGCCCCGAAAACGAAGGGGGGAGACCATCCCCATCTGTTCAACGATATCGGAGGCGACGGCATCGGTCGCCGTGGCGGTGAGCGCGAGGACGGGGATATTGCCGAAGCGGCGCTTCAGACCGGAGAGGTTTCGGTAAGAGGGGCGGAAATCGTGTCCCCATTGGCTGATGCAGTGGGCCTCGTCGACCGCAATCAGCCCGATTCTGCACGAAGAAAATAGATCGAGGAGCCCCCCTTCCAACCCTTCGGGCGCGGCATAAACAAGCCGGTATTCCCCGGCTCTCAAACGCGCGATCCGGTCGAGCCGCTCGTCAGAGGTGAGACTCGAATTGATGAAAGTGGCCGGGATGCCGACCTCCGTCATTCCATCGACCTGGTCTTTCATCAACGCGATGAGCGGCGAAATGACGAGGGTCGTTCCTGAAAGGATTCGAGCAGGAATCTGATAGGTGAGCGATTTTCCGGCTCCGGTCGGCATGACGCCGATGCAATCACGCCCGGAGAGGACCGACTCGATGATCTCCCTTTGGCCGGGGCGAAAGCCGGTGTAGCCGAAAACCGACTTCAGAACGGCATCGGGCGAAAGCGGAGGGCACGCACAGGCCAGCGCCGGAGGATGGATCGGAACGGTCGCCGCCAGTCGTTTGAGGGAGGCGACCAGCGCCGAGGTGAAGAGATCCGGCTCCACCCGAAAAAGATCGCGCAGACCCTGAAGCCGCTCGTGAAAAAGGCGCGCCCCTTCGGCCTCCCCGACCTTTCCGAACGCCGCCAAGCGGGCCAGGGCCTCGACCTCCTCCGCCACCCGATCTTTCGTCCAGGATTTCATCATCGCCGGTGAGCTTAACGGAGGCGGGGAAAAAACTCAAGGGGGAAAAGAGCAATCATCCGGCGGATGGATTGGCCGGTAGCGGATTCGCCGCCGCAGGCTCCTCTACCTCCGCTGAAGTCCACTCGGGACCGAAATCAAGGACGATGAATCCTCCCGAGGTTTGGTCCTTTTCCAGGATCAACAGTTTCCGCTTCTCCGCCTCTTCCAAAAGCTGGTTGAAGTTTCGAAACCCGTAATACGATTCGTTGAAACCGGGCTTCCGCCGCCGGAGGGTCTGCTTGACCATCGATCCCCACACTTTTCGCTCTCCCCGTTCGTTGAAGATCGCTTCAACCGTCTCCAACACCAAGTTCAACGCCTCCTGCTGCTTCGACTCCCTCTTTTCCTCATCGTCCTTGGTCACCTCGGTCTTGACATCGGTCTTCACAGAGGCCGCCTTCGCCGCCGGCCGGGGTGTTTTCCGCTTGCGTCGGGCGACCGTTTCTCGGACCAGGTCATCGTAGAAGATAAATTCATCGCAATTGGAGATCAACAGATCGGAAGTCGACTTCTTCACCCCGACCCCGATGACATTTTTATTGTTCTCCCGCAGCTTGCTGACGAGGGGGGAAAAATCGGAATCGCCGCTGACGACGACAAAACTGTTGATATGGGACTTGGTATAGCAGAGATCGAGCGCGTCGACGACCATTCGGATATCGGCCGAGTTCTTCCCCGATTGGCGAATATGGGGAATCTCAATCAGCTCGAAGGCGGCCTCATGCATTCCTCCCTTAAAATCCTTATACCGCTCCCAGTCGCAATAGGCTTTTTTAACGACGATATTTCCCTTCAGAAGAAGCCGCTCCAACACCTTTTCGATATCGAATTGAGCATAACGGGCGTCTCGAACCCCGATCGCAACGTTTTCCAGGTCGCAGAAAACCGCCATATTGAATGTACTCTCAGAAGTCGCCATTGGTTTTAATGCTCCTCTATAGTTTAAAAAAGGTCATTCTACCTTTTTTTTACAAGACAGACAAGCAGAAGCGAGCAGAAGAGATCGATTTCATCCCGTTTGAATTTGTTCCGATGCTTTAGCCTATGACAAAGATGTTCCATCCGCCCGGAAATCTCCTTTTACACCCTCTCCGTGAATCGATAAAAACCTTGACAGAGAATGCCGAAAAAGGTATCCTTTTTCTAACTTTTCAGGAGTTTTCGAAGATGGTTAAAATACGTTTTTTTGCAGTCCTCAAGAAGATCGTCGGCAAAGAAGAGGTGGTTCTCGATGTTGAAAAAGGGACCACGCTGGAGCAGCTTCTCAATCGCCTGGAGCGGGATCTTCCTCCCTTGCAACAGATCATGAAAGAAGGAAAGGTCTTGATCTCGGTCAACCAAGAGGTGGTTCCAAAAGAGTGTTTGATTCAGAACGGAGATGAGATCGCCTTCCTTCCCCCCTTCGCCGGGGGATGAGGCTTCGAGAAGATCTCAAACAAAACGTTTATTCATTCATTTAATAAGGATCGGCCATGGATACAAAACAGCTTTCCGAAAGAATCCGCGTTCAAACCGAAGATTTCAGCGTCGAAGAAGAAACCAATAAGGTGAAAAACAGCTCGAAGCGGATCGGCGGGATCGTCACCTTCCTCGGAACGGCGCGGGATTTCTCAAAGGGACGCGATATCCATAAGATCGATTTTGAACATTATCCCGGAATGGCCCAAAAACGCCTCGCGGAAATCCGGGAACAGGCGCTCAAAGATTACGACATCATCGAGGTTTCGATCATCCACCGGGTCGGCGAAATTTCGATCGGCGACAACATTGTTCTCATCGTGGTCGGGGCGGAGCATCGCAAAGACGCCTTCCGGGCCTGCTCCTGGTGCATCGATGAATTGAAGCGGATCACGCCGATCTGGAAGAAGGAGACCACTCCCCAAGGCGAGGTCTGGGTCGAAGAACATCCGTAATTTTCGGATAAAAGCTCTGCAATAAAAAAGGGATGGAGAAAACTCCATCCCTTTTTTATTCATTTTGCCTCTGTTACGGCTCTCGCTCTTCAAAAAGTCCCAACTGGATAATTTCTTCGCCCGTGAACGGAATAGGATAGTTTCCAGAAAAACAGGCGGTGCAGAAATGCCGATTCTCCCCCGAATCCGAGTTGTAGACGGCGCGGAACATCCCTTCCGTTGAGAGATAGGAAAGGCTGTCGGCAGTGATATATTTTCTGATCTCTTCGACGCTGTGACTCGAAGCGACGAGCTCTTGGCGCGTCGGCGTATCGATCCCGTAAAAGCAAGGCGAAATGATCGGCGGGGAGCTGATGCGAACGTGGATCTCTTTCGCCCCCGCCGCGCGGATCATTTTGACGATCTTCCGGCTGGTCGTCCCCCGGACGATCGAATCATCGACCACCACCACCCGCTTTCCATCCAGGATCTCACGCACCGCGTTCAACTTGATCTTCACGCCGAAATGGCGGATCGACTGCTGCGGTTCGATGAAGGTCCGGCCGACATAATGATTTCGGATCAGCCCCGTATCGTACGGAATTTTGGACGCCTCGGCAAACCCCAACGCAGCCGGAACTCCCGAATCGGGAACGGGGATCACGATATCGGCCTTAATCTCCCCCTCCCGCGCCAACTCCATTCCGAGCCGCTTTCGGATATGGTAAACATTCCGATCGAAAACACGGCTGTCGGGCCGTGAGAAGTAGACATATTCAAAGACGCACTGCGCCGGCGAAACTTTGGTAAAGGGCTTGAACGAGAAGACCCCTTTCTCGTTGATCTGAACGATCTCTCCCGGCTCGATGTCGCGGACATATTCGGCATCGATCAGATCAAAAGCGCAGGTCTCCGAAGCAAGGACATAACCTTCTTTCATCTTCCCAAGGCAGAGAGGCCGCACCCCATACGGATCGCGAACGCCGATCAGACCCTCTTCCGAAAGAAAGAGAAGAGAGTAGGCTCCGCGCACCCGCTCGCACGCATCGACAATCCGTTGCACGAGGCGCTCCTGCCGGGAATGGGCGATGAGGTGGATGATGACTTCGCTGTCCATGGAAGACTGAAAGATGGCGCCGTAGGCTTCCATCTCATCGCGCAGAAAGCTGGCATTGATCAGGTTGCCGTTGTGCACCATCCCGAGGGTGCCCAGGGCATAGTTGACCATCAGCGGCTGGACATTTTCGAGACAATTGTCGCCGGTGGTCGAGTATCGATTGTGGCCGATAGCGGCGTTCCCCTTCAGCTTTCTGAGGCGGTCCTCAGAGAAGATGTCGGCCACCAGCCCGGTTCCTTTTTCCTGGTAGAAGGTATTGCCGTCATAGGTGACGATGCCGCTCGCCTCCTGGCCGCGATGCTGGAGGGCATAAAGACCGAGGTAAGTGAGATTGCCCGCCTCCGGATGGCCATAGATTCCGAAGATGGCACACTCTTCTTGCAGCTTATCGAACACCGATTCGTCCACCTGGCTCACCCGTTGTTAATAAAAATGTTAATCAAAGTATTTTGCCAAACCCCTCGAGTAGGCCTCTTTCATCTCCGAAACGGAGAGATGGATCGCCTGCTCCTTTCCTTCCAACCGGATATCGAGAGAGCCTCCCCCCGTTGTCCCCAAGACCGAGTGACCGACCCCGGCTTCTGCGATGAGGGCCTGCAATCTCGAAAGAGATCGCTCCGGAACGCTGACGAGAATCCGCGATTGCGACTCACCGAATAAATAGGCGTCCGGCCGGATCGTCCCCGCATCCAGCGCAATCATAGCACCCATGGAGGTCGGAGACAAGATGCAACTCTCCGCCAGCGCCACCGCCAATCCCCCTTCGGAACAGTCGTGCGCGGAGGAGAGAATCCCTTCCCGCGCTGCGGTGAGGACCACCTTCTGGACCCCCTTCTCCTTCTCAAAATGGAGGATCGGCGGATAGCCGCGCTCTTGGGAATGGAGAACCTTTAGGTATTCGCTCCCTCCCAGCTCTTCGAGCGTCTCTCCGATCAACACAATCACCTCATTCGGCTCCTTGAATCCCGCGGTCAGAGGGGTCTTCATCCCTTCGATCAGACCCAGCACGCCGACGACGGGGGTCGGATAAATTCCCAGACCCCGCGTTTCATTGTAGAGGCTGACGTTTCCGCTGACGACCGGGATTTTGAACTGGTCGCAAGCCTCGCTCATCCCCTCGACGCAGAGGGCGAACGACCACATCACCTCCGGCCGCTCCGGATTTCCGAAGTTCAGACAATCGGTCAGCGCAATCGGTTTCGCGCCGACGCAGACGAGGTTCCGCGCCGCTTCCGCCACGGCGATCGCCCCGCCATAGTAGGGGTTGAGCAAGCAGTAGGTGCTGTTTCCGTCGACGCTGATCGCCAGGGCGCGATCGGTCCCTTTGATCCGGATCACCGCCGCATCCCCCCCGCCCGGCCCGACCACCGTATTGGTTTGGACCATATGGTCGTACTGGCGGTAGACCCACTCTTTGCTTGCCAGGGACGGCGAGCCGAGCAACGTCCGTAAGGCTTCGGAATACGATTTCGGCTCCTGAATCGATTCGATATTGAGCGATTGAACCAACTCCTGGAACTTGGGGGTAGCCATCGGACGTTCATAAACCGGCGCTTCGGAGGTCAAGGCCGACACCGGAATCTGCGCCACGATCTCGTCCCGATTCTTGATCGTCAGCAGCCGATCTTCGGTCACCTTTCCGATCACCGCCATATCGAGATCCCACTTCTTGAAGATCGCCTCGACCTCGGCTTCTCTCCCCTTCTTTGCAACCAGGAGCATCCGCTCTTGGGATTCGGAGATCATGAACTCCTCCGGCGTCATTCCGGGCTCTCGGCTCGGCACCTTGGAGACGTCGATTTCGATTCCAGTTCCGCCGCGGTGGGCCATTTCGGAGGACGAGCTCGTCAGACCGGCCGCCCCCATGTCTTGGATGCCGACCACACAACCGGTCTGCATCACCTCCAAACAGGCCTCCAGGAGGAGCTTTTCGGTAAAGGGATCGCCGACCTGGACGGTATGCCGCTTCTCTTCCGATTGGCCGAGCTCCGCGCTCGCCATCGTCGCCCCGTGGATGCCGTCTCTTCCGGTCTTCGAGCCGACATAGATAACCGGATTCCCGACCCCGCCGGCCGCCGCCGTCACGATCTCTTCCTTTTTCGCAATTCCAAGGCAGAAGACATTCACGAGCGGATTCTTCGAATAGATCTCGTTGAAGTAGATCTCCCCGCCGACGGTCGGAACCCCCATGCAATTGCCGTAACCGGCAATGCCGGCGATCACCCGCTCGAACAGGTAACGGTTCTTGGGAACCTCCAGCGGGCCGAAACGAAGCGAGTTGAGCAGCGCCACCGGCCGCGCCCCCATCGTGAAAATATCCCGGAGAATTCCTCCGACGCCGGTCGCCGCTCCCTGGTACGGCTCGATAAAGGAGGGATGATTGTGGCTTTCAATCTTAAAGGCGGCGACCCATCCTCCGCCGATGTCGACCACCCCCGCATTCTCGCCCGGTCCATGGAGGACATGCTCCCCTTGCGTCGGAAAACGCTTCAAGTGGACCTTGGAGCTCTTGTAACTGCAATGCTCGCTCCACATCGCGGAGAAGATCGCAAGCTCCGTGGTGTTCGGCTCGCGACCGAGGAGCGCGACAATTTTCTGATACTCCTCATCGGTCACCGGATGGGCCGGTCGTTCCGGAGGGAGCCCTTGATTTTGGGCCGTTTTCTGAGGGTCTGTCATGGATTCTCCAGATATCGTATTCGTAGTCCGTGAATCGTTATTCGTAAAATCTTACGTTTAACGAATAACGGGGGCAGCGCGCTCCCTGCGAGAGCGGCGGAGAGATTCAAAGAGTTTGATCCCATCTTCGCCGCCAAGGAGGGGATCGGCGACGCGCTCCGGGTGGGGCATCATGCCGAGGACATTCCCCGCCTCATTGGAGATTCCGGCGATCTGGTCGACGGAGCCGTTCGGGTTTGCTTCATCCGAGACCGCTCCTTCCTTCGTAACATAGCGGAAGACGATCTGATTTCGCTCCTTCAACCGCGCCAACCCGGCGGGATCGATATAATAATTTCCTTCCGCGTGTGCGATCGGAAGCGAGAGAACCTGACCCGGTTGATAGAGCAAGGTGAACGGGGTTTGATGGTTTTCGACCCGAACGAAGACCGGCTTGCAGATAAACTTGAGGGAGCGGTTCCGCCGGAGCGCTCCCGGAAGCAGCCCCGACTCGACCAAAATTTGAAATCCGTTGCAGATCCCGAGAACCATTCCCCCTTTCGCGGCGAAATCGACCACCCCCTTCATCACCGGAGAGAAACGGGCGATCGCCCCCGCGCGGAGATAATCTCCATAGGAGAAGCCCCCCGGAATAATCAGGGCATCCACATCCGGAATTTTTGTCTCCTTATGCCAGATGAAGGTGGTCGGCTCTTTCAGGATCCCACCGGTGACGTAATGACAATCTTGGTCGCAATTCGACCCGGGAAAAACAACGATTCCGAAACGCATTCTATCCTCTAATTCTATTCCGCTTTTAATAAATCCCTGACAATCTTAAGAAGCTCGTTGGTTTGAATCGGTTTGGAAAGGTAGGCATTGGCGCCCAAGGCAAGCCCTTTTTCTCGGTCGGTTTGGGAGCCTTCCGTCGTGACAATCACAATCGGGGTCGATCGATAGGCGGGATCGCTTCGAATCATGCTGACCAGCTTGAGCCCATCCATCAGCGGCATGTTGATATCCGAAACGATTAAATCGAATCGATTTTCCTTCAATTTCTTGAGGGCATCGACGCCGTCGCTCGCCTCAACGATCTTGGAGTTCGGAATTCGTTTCAAGCTGAAGGTGATCAGTTGACGCATCGTCGGCGAATCTTCGACGACGAGGAAACGGATGTCAGCCATTTTGCCCCCAGGAATCTTCTCGACCGCTCAGCAGATCAATAAAACCTTGAATCGTTGATAACTTTCTGGCCGATTGCGAATAAAGTTTGGCGCTGAAAACCGCCGTGGCGGCATGCCCCGCCAACATAGTGAAAAGCTCTTTGTCGACGTGGGTCAATGTCTTTTTCTTTTGCTCCAGGAGCGAAAAAACGACGATGACGCCGAGCGTTTGATCTTTGATTTTCAGCGGGATGCAAACAATGGGACGAGGCTCCCCTTCGACGCTTCCCACGCTTAAATCGCTTTCGAAGAAGTTTTCGCCGCTCTGGACCGCCCGGCCGATGACCCCTTCGCCGATCCGGGCCTTGCGGATTGTCCCCTCTTCCATCCCCTCTGAAGCGATGGTAGAGAGAACGCCAGAGGCTTCATCCAGCAACATGATCACAAACCGCTCCGCCCCGACCAGGTTGATCATGATTTCGATGATGATTCGAAGCACCTCTTCGAAGTCGAGGGTCGAGTGGAGCTGATTGCTGGCGACATAGAGGTTGGCGAGGTTGTTGTTTTCCTCTTCCACTTCCAAATACTTTGAAGCGAAGCCCTTATTTTCCTCTTCAACCTCCTTAAAACGGTTGATCAGGCGATTGCGCTCTTCCTCAGCCTTGGCCAACTGCTCCTGAAGCGCTTTTACTTCAACCGGATTGGAAAGCTGGACCAACCCGTTCCTTTCCTCTTCGAGCTTGAGGACCGTATATCGGAGCCGCTCGTTCTCCTTGAGCAATTCTTGAGTGAATTCCTCCCCCTTCTTGAATACCCTCAAGAACTCTTCGGCCTTTTTCGCGATCTCGTTTTCTCTTCGCTCCATAAGCGATTTCCTTCCGGATTTGAAGGCCTTGTGGATTATAACACAGCCTATTTCAAAGCGCCAACCCTATTTTGGAAAACGGCGGTAATGCCGCGTGATCTCCGCCGCAATCTTGTGAAGCGGCAAAACCTGATCGACGACCCCCGCTTGGATTGCTTCTCGCGGCATTCCAAAAACAACCGCCGTCTCCTCCGACTCCGCGAGCGTGATCCCCCCCGTTTCTTTTACCTTCTTCAATCCGATCTTTCCATCGTCCCCCATCCCGGTCAGGACCACCCCGTAGACGCCATCCTTGAAGAACTCCGCGGCGGAGATCATCATCAGATCGACCGAGGGGGCGTATCGATCGGTCTCTCCCTTCGCCTTCAGACAAGTATGAATCCGGGAGCCGATCTTTTCGAATAAAAGATGATAACCGCCGGGGGCGATATAAACCCGGCCGGCCTCCAGCGGCTCCCCCCCGCCGACCTCCGAGACCTGCAAGCGCGACAACTTATTCAGACGCTCCGCAAAAGATTTGGTGAAACCGGGCGGCATATGCTGGGAGATCACAACCGGAATGGGGAGATCCTCCGAGAGATTCGAGATGATTTCAACCAGGGCGGGGGGCCCCCCCGTCGATGCCCCGATCGCCAAGAGCCGGGAGAGGCCTTCTCTCTGTTTGGGGGGCTGAAGAGAGACCTCGACCCGTTTTTTGGAACGGGTGAGCTTGGAATATTTTTTTGACAAGCTCTCCTTTGGAATTTTAGAAAGGGTCTCGATTTTTGAGATGAGCGCCTCCGGCTGCTCCAGGAGCGTTCCGTTCGGTTCGGGTTTTCCATAGAAATCACACGCCCCCAGCTCCAGCGCCCTGAAAACAGTGTAGCCGTCGGATCGGGCGGAGACGACCAATACCGAGGTCGGATAATAGGCCATCAGCCAGCGAAGAAACGTAAATCCGTCGATATGGGGCATCTCCAGATCGAGGAGAATCACATCGGGTTTTTTCTCGACGACGAGCCGCATCGCCTTCTCGCCGTTTTCCACCAATCCCGCAACAGCCAGGTGGGGATACTTCTGAAGAATGACGTTGATCATTTGTCTAAACAGCGGCGAATCATCAACGATCAGGAGTTTGATCGGCGTTTGTTGAAGCTTTCCTTTCTCCATCTCTTTCCTCTCATCCATGTTTCGCGAGAAGCGGCTTTTGGTAAACAAGATCGTTCTTGAAATGTTTTAACGCATAATGGGTGGAAAGATTCATCAACGATTCGGAATGGCCGAGGAGGAGATACCCCCCCTCTTTCAACTTTCCGTAAAACCCCTCGATCACCCGCCTCTTCGCGGTCATGTCAAAGTAGATAATGACATTCCTGCAGAAGACCGCGTTCACTGCGGGAAGCAGAATCCATCTCTCCCGATCGTTCAGGTTCAGGTGGAGAAAAGTGACATTTTTTTTTACCCGATCGTTGATTTTAAATCCGGCCGTTTCTTTCGTGAAATACTTCTTTTGAAAATAGGGGTCCGTCGAACGGAAGGAGGTCGGCTGGTAAATGCCGCGTCGCGCGCTCTGAAGGACATTTTGGCTGATATCGCTGGCATAAATTTCAACGCTCCAGTCATGGAATAACGGACTTTCCAGGATCAACATGGAGAGGGTATACGGCTCTTCGCCGGTGGAGCAGCCCGCGCTCCAGATCTTCAACTGTTTTGTTTTTTCCTCCATATGGGCCAGCTCCGGAAGGATCTCCTGGCTAAACGTCTGAAGCTGCTGATTCTCGCGAAAGAAGTAGGTTTCATGGATGGTGACGATGTCGATTAAAGAAGCCAGCTCCTCATCTCTTTTTAGGTCGTATTTTAAAAAATAATAGTAGTCACGGAAATGAGTGAACTGTCTCCGCTTGACGCTCTGCTGCAACCGGCTTTCCATGATGAACTTCGAATCGTCGGAGAAATAGATCCCCGAGATCTCATAAATCATGTCTCGAAGAAGCCGAAAAACTTCATCGGTCAGAACAATCTGCTGTTCGCAGGGATTCATTCGTTTCCCATCAAAATGGGTCCGCTCCCCGATTCTATTTGAGAGAGGCACTGGCGGGCGGTTTCACGCACCATCGGATCCGAATCGGAATCGGCCATCTCTTTCAGACGAAGGATCGACGAGCGATCACGGAGCCGCCCGATGGCCTGAATCGAGGCCACTCGTACGGTCCAATTCAGATCGGTCAAGAAACTTTGGAGCAGCGGAACCACCGAGGGCTCGTTCAGAAGACCCAAAGCCAAAATGGCCGCTTTCTTTACGTCGAGGTCGGGGTTATTTGTCTCGGCCAAAAGGAGCGGGAGCGCCCATTTTTCACGACGCTCGCCGAGAACGGAAAGGGTGGATATTTTCACGGCGCCGACCCGATCCGAGAGCAATTCGAGGAGGAGGGTTCGCGCCTTTTCTTCCTCGACCCGGGCCAGAATCGGAGGGATCGCCGACCGAACCCAGATGTTCTCGTCGTGAACAAGCGGATGCAGGGTGTCTGCCAGATTGGCAAGGTGCCCGATCTCATCCCCCGCCAGAATCTTGAGCGCCGCCAGCCGGACATCGGCAGACTCATCACCGAGAGCGAGGAGAATATGTTGGCTCACCTCCGGCGAATGGAAACAACCCAAGGCATCGACCGCCGCTTTTCGAACGCTCTGCTCGGGATCGCTGAGGAGGAACAGCAGGGAGGCGATCGCTTTTTCCTCTTTTACCCGTCCCAGAAGAAAAGCGGCATTGCTGCGAAGCGCCGAAGAATCGTGGCGTAGATAATCGAGGAGCGTCGCCCGGGGGAGCGCCTCCTTCATCTGCAACAACGCCTTGACCGCGCTCTCCTGTACGTTCGGGTAAACATCGGCAAGAACGGGCAACAGGGCGCCGATGGTTTCGGGGTCTCCGACTTCTCCCAAGGCGGCCGCGGAGGCCTGGCGAACATGGCCGCTGCGATCCTGCAACAGTTCCAAGAGGGCCGGAACCACCCGGCTCCCCCCGACCCTTCCCAAGACGGTCGCCATGACCTCCCGAACGGCGTCGTCCTGCGCGGACAATCCGGCGATGAGCGGCGCGACATTCTCCTTGCCGATCGCGACCAGCGCAGAAAGCGCATCCTCCCGGCACGCGCCGGTGATCAGCGGAATAAGGATTGAAACGCTTCGGGCCTCCGCCGCCCATCCGTACATACGGATCGCAGCCCGCCTCAAAGAAGGGTCGGCGTCCTGAACGGCATCGTCGAGAAGAGCGCGGATCGGATCTTGGTAAATCTCCTTCACGCGGCGATGAATCACGTCTCGATCGGCCGTCGATTGTCTCGATTCCAATGCGGCGATTGCCTTCAGAGCGGAGCAGCGGATGCTCTTCGAGCCCGATTGAAGGGCGGCCGTCAACGCCTCCAAGACACGCATATCTCCCATCGCCCCGAGCGCTTCCAGGCCGACCCGTCTATAGGCATTCTTGGCGAGGAGGCCGATCAGCGGCCCCACCGCACGGGGATCGCCGATCTGCTCCAGGGCCTTGACCGCCGAGAAGACGAGAAGCGGGTTCTCCCGCGTTAAAATCTCCAACAGCGGCGGGACCGACCCGGGATCTCCGATTTTTCCCAACGCTTCGACCGCCGAAGCGGCGACATTCTCGTTTTGATCCGACAAGAGGGCCACCAAGGGGGGGACGGCCTTTCTCTCCTTGATTTCACCCAGCGTATCGATGATCAGCTTCTTGACCTCGTCATCGGTGCGGCGAAGCGAAAAAAGGAGGGGATCGACAGAGGTCTTTCCGAACTGAATAAAGACCTCGACCGCCGCATTCCGCATCCCGATATTCTTCTCTCCGCTGAGACGGTCGATCAGTTGATGAACGATCCGATTTCGATCGACCCCCTCCAGCAGGATGGCGGCCGCCATTTTCCGAACCCTCCAATCGGAATCGCCCAACGCGGTGATGGCGGGGTCGATGACCGAGGCATCGGGAAGACCGGCCAACGCATTCAATGCGGAGAGTCGCACCTCTACATCCGGACTCGTTAAACGTTTTGCAATATCTTCTTGGAGAGATCGCATGAACACCCGAAATGATCGATCAACCGCCCGGCGGACGATCAGCCCTTTTTCTTCCTGATAAAATCTTCGAAGGCCTCTTTATAGAAATCCCGCACCTTTTGAACTTCCGGAGGGACCCTGGAATCATAATGTTTTTTTCCCTCCTCGATCTCTTCTTTCAGCAATTCATAAAACCGATTGGAACGCAGCCCCTCTTCGACCTTCTTTTTATTGTAGAGAACGATGTCGGAAACAATGATCCGCGCCAGACGCCTGGCATCCTCGTGCTCCTTCGGCTCCGGCGCCTTTTCAGACCCCGGCTCCACGGCGGGGGGAGGGACACCCTTTTCCAATGCAGGACGGGTGGACTGCTCAACGTCCAGGGTCCTTCCCTGATCGATCGCCGGTGGAATCGACTCCATTTCGGGACGCCGGGTCCGGGCCGTTTCCTCTAAGGACGGCATCGACGTCTCTCTCAAGGAGGGATCCTTGGAGGTTTCGGCCGGCCGAGGAGGCGCGGCGGGGGAATCGCCATTCTGCTTCCGATCCAAATGTTTTCGGATCCTGACGAGAAGATCCTTCTCGATATGATGGCGTTCGATATAATCGTCGGCGCCGAAAAGGGAGCTCGGTTGCCTCCGATATTTGTTGTTCTTCTCATAGATGGAGGCCATCAGGATGACGATCGTCTCCTTGAGCCGGTCGTCTTTTTTGATCATGCTGCAGAATTCGCTCCCCAAACCGTCGGGCAGGCCAACATCGATGAGCGCGATCGCGGGGCGCTGCTGGTTTAGAAGAGGGAGAATTTCCTTTCCCGAGTTGGCCTCGACCACCTTGAAGCTTGCCCCGGAAAGGAGCTCCTTGATCATCTCTTTGGTCCCCTCTCCGTCAATGGCGACAAGCACCTTTTGAGGATCGACGGCGGCGGGAAGAGGGTCTTCTTGGAGCGCTTCTACCGTTCTCGCCGGAGTCTCCGCCGGCTTCGATCGTTCCGGGGATGCCGTTCCTTCATTTTGCGGGGAGGGGCTCTTGGAGGAGTGCGCCCCTTTTTCCACAAGGATTTCGACGACGATTTTTGTTTTTAAAATGGACCGGCATCCCCTGCAAACCAAGGCGGTATCCTCGTCCAGATGTTTCATGTCGAGCGCGAGTTCCGTTTGACACTTTGGACATTGTACAATCATTCCCCGCTCCTTCCCTTCCGACTTACAGCTTAAATCTCGATATTTCCGCTTCCAGTTGCTTGGCTTGGCGCATCAGTTCCTCGACGGAAAAACCGACCTTTCCGACGGTGTCGACGTTTTCGTGGGTCACCTTCTTGATCTGATCGATGGCGTGCATAATCTCTTCGCTCTGGACCTTTTGGTCCGACGTCGCATTCGCGATCTCTTGGGCCAGGCGGGAGACCTCCTCGACCGTCTCGGTGACTTTTTTCATTCCCTTCGAATGGGACAATAAAACGGACTGAAGCCCCTGCGTGATCGACTTCATCCGGTGAGTGGCCTCGATGATCTGTTCAGAGCCTTTGCTTTGCTCATTGGTCGCCTTGGCGATTTGGTGAACCATTTGGTTGACCCGCTCCATGGAGGTCGTCACCCGCTTCACGCTCTTCGATTGTTCTTCCATCGTATTCGCCACAAAGGTGATCTTCTGTGTCGAATGACTGATGCTCTCCACGATTTTTCCGAGCGCCGCGTGAGCCGAGTTCGAGAGGACCACCCCCTCCTCGACGCGGGCGTTCCCGACATCGATCGCCTCCACCGCCATCTTCCCTTCGGACTGGAGGGCCTTGATGATCTCATGGATTTCGTGCGTCGATGCGGCCGTCCGATCCGCCAACTCCTTAATCTCATTCGCCACCACGCTGAAGCCCTTTCCATGTTCGCCCGCCTGGGCGGCGATGATGGCGGCATTCAGCGCCAGCAGATTCGTCTGCTCGGCCACCTCATCGATGACATTCAAGAATCGGCCGATGTTCTCCGTCTGCTTCTGGAGATTGCGGATGACCCGGCCGACCTCGGTCGAGTATTCCTTGATCCGCGTCATCCCGTCCATCGTCATTTCAACCGTTCTCTTTCCGGCGTCGGCATTGACGCTGACCTCGCGCGAAAGGTCAACCGTCTGGTCCACATTTTCGCGCATTTGGTTGAGCGATTGATCCATCTGGATCATCGCGGAAGAGGTGACCTCCGCCTCTCCGAGGAGCGTTTCCACGTTTTCATCGATCTTCTTGACCGAAGAAGACATCCAAAGAATCGAGGAGGAGGCGTCTTCGACCGAGGTGTTCAGGATCGTCATATTTTTCGCAATCTCATCCATCGCGAACGTCATTTGTTGGATCGCGCCGGCGCTTTCCTTCGATGCGCCGGCGAGGCTTTCGCTGGTTTCGGCGACGCTGCGGATGCTGCTGTTCATCTGCTCGATGGAGACGGAGGTCGCCTCGGTCGCATTGATCTGAATTTCCGCCCCCTGCATGATCTCGCGGCTCCCTTCCATGACGCCGCTCGAGGTGGAGGAGACATTCTTCGCCGCCGTGAGGATTTGCGCGATCAAATTGGACATCTTTTCGGCGAAGAGATTGAACCCGGACGCCAATTTTCCGAGTTCATCGCTGCTCTTCACCTCCAGCCGCTTGGAGAGATCTCCCTCCCCGCCGGCGATGTCTTGAATCCGCTCCGATACCTTGATGAGCGGTTTCATCGCCAGCCGGCTCATCGAAAATTTCAGGGCAAATCCGGTGATCAGGAGGGTCGCCGTCGAAAGGACGAAGAGATTTCGCTTTTGATCCCGAATATCGGCGTGCATCCCTTCGATCGAGGTGGAGATCATCAGCACCCCCCGCAGCTTGTGGTCGGAATTATGGCAGAGGAAGCAGCGGTCAAAGTTCGGAAGCGGCTTCAGATAGGTCATGACGTTTTGATCGGCGATCTTTTCAAAATAATAGGTGTCCGGCTGCATCGGATCTTGAACATATTCCTGGAAAGCCGCTTTAAACTCCGGCGTATCGACACCATCGGCCACATTGTGCTCCTTGTTCCGGTGATTGCCGATCCATTCCGGCCTCAACCCGCCCGGAGCGCGGGTTTTGACATCGTCCAGGGTGATAAAATCCTGAAAAGCCTCTTCCGTTCCGTTTCCCGTCTTTCCACGAATGATTTGAATGCGAACCATGCCGGGAATATCTTTCAAGTCTTCGATAATATGGCGCGCGATATCGGCCCGAAAGTTGACCATGCTTCGATCCAATGTCCGATGAATCGAGGAGGCGAGCATTTCGGATTTCTGATGTGTTTGAGAGACCGAATACTTTTCGATCCTCTCCGAAAGGAGGTAATAGAGAATTCCGAATCCGCAGACGAGAAACGTCAGGATGATCGCAAGGATCTTCATTTCGAGGTGATTCGCCAGGTAGGCTTTGAGTTGTCTCATTGCTTCCTCTTATTTTGAGGAGAGAGATCCGCGCCGTTGGAAATCGTCCGGCTGAGCGTCGCCTCCAACTCGGATGTTTCGGCCGCAGTCCATAACCGCTCCAGATTCAACAGCACGATCAATCGCTCACCCACCCTGTAAATTCCGTCCACATACGCTGCGTTTTGATCCATGAACGACTCTGTTCTTTGGATTTGATCTTCCCGCACCGCTATGACCTCATTCACACGATCGACAATCAACCCGATCTTCTGTCGGCGCACTTCGACAATCAGGATATGCTCCGGCGGACCCGGCGGAACCGCCGCCGCCTTGAGTTTCTTCCTGCTGTCAATGACAGGAACAACGGCTCCCCTGAGGCTGATGACCCCCTCGATCCCCTCCCGCGCCCCCGGCAGGGGATGGACCTCCTTCGCATAAATAATCTCCTTGATCCGCTCGATGGAGACCGCGTATTCGATTCCTGAAGCGTTGAAGCGGACGATTCTCTTTTCCGCCTTGACCTTTTCTTCTTTTTTCGTCTCTTTGAACAGCGGCATGTCGATCGTCACACTTTATATCGGTTGATCTCTTCTTTTAAGATGTTGGCTTGTGTGATGAGGCTTTCGACCGCCTCATTCATCTGCTGCGCCATCTGCATGCTGACTTGCGTGATCTGGTGTATCTCCAGGATCGATTTAACGATCACTTCACTTCCTTTTTTATGCTCGCTCATTCCCCGGCCGATCTGCTGTATCCGTATCGTGACATCCTCGACCGCATCGCTGATCTGTTTGCTTCCATTCGCCTGCTCTTCCGTCGAGATCTTCACCTGGCGCGTAATCGCCCGCATTTTCTCCGAGGCCTCGGTGATATGCTCGATTCCCCTCCCCTGTTCCTGCATGGCCCGGTTGATCTGCTGCACCATCGTGTTCATCTTTTCCATCGCCTGACTGACCTGATTGATCGCTTGGACCTGTTCATAGGTCGCTTTTTCAATCTGGCGCGACATGTTCGATGAGCGTCTCGAGACATCCAGAATCTTGTTCAACGACTCGCGCGCATTGACGGAGAGGCGGACCCCTTCTTCGACGCTTTGGGACCCCTCGTTGATCGAAACCACCGCATCTTTCGCCTCGGATTGCACGTCTCGAATCAACTGCGCGATTTCTTTCGTGGAAGAGGCCGTCCGATCGGCCAAGTTCTTAATTTCATCCGCGACCACGGTAAACCCTTTCCCTTGCTCGCCGGCCTGGGCGGCCAGGATGGCGGCGTTTAATGCAAGCAGATTGGTCTGCCGGGTCACTTCGTCGATGACGGTGAGGATCTTCCCGATGTGCTCCGTCCGTTCATCCAGTTTATTGATCACGCTGGCCGATTTTTCGACCGTTCGTTTTATTTTTTCCATCCCCTCGATCGTTTTCTCGATCGCGTCCATCCCCAAGTCGGTCGCATCCTGACTCACCTTCTCCGTCATCACGGCCGACTCTTTCGCGTTTTTCTCCACCTCCCGGATCGACGCGTTGACCTCATTGATCGAGGCGGTCGTCTCCACCGTGTTCATCGAGAGCGCGTCGATATGCTCGACCACCTGCTTGATGGAGCTCGACATTTGAATCAGGGAGGAGGCGGTGTCTTCGACCGATGAAGAAAGGGTCACGGTGCTCGTCGCCACCTGACTGATGGCCGCGCTCATTTCGATGAGCGACGAAGAGGTCGCCTCCGCGGAGGTGGAAAGCCCGTCGATGTTCTCCGAGATGTTTTTGACCGACGCATTCATCTCCTCAATGGACGACGAGGTTTTCTCCGCCGCCTTCGCCTGGTGCGTGGCCCCTTCGTTGATTCTGCGCGAATTGACCATGACTTTGTCGGCCACGGTCGTCACCTGCTGAGACGTATCCTGAATTCTTTTAATCATTCCCTTCAGCCCGTCCGACATCTGTCCCAACGCATTGGCGAGGACGCCCACCTCATCCTGCGTTTTTATCTCGACCGGTCGCCTGAAATCTCCGCCGGCGATCTTCACGGCCAGCCCCGCCATTTGTTCGAGGGGAGCGATGATGATCCGTGTGAACACCAATGAGACGGACATTCCGATGGCGATCAACGCGCCGAGGATGGAAAGGGTGACCAGAAGCAGCCTCTTTATTTCCGACTCGATTCCGCTCAAGGAAAGTCCCACGCGGATGACCCCCACCTTCTTACCGTCATGCGACTGCATCGCCGCCAGGTGAACCGGCGCGACGACATCGAAATAGCGTCCCGACGCATTTTGATAACGATAGATCGTCGGTTGTAACGTCTTCGCGGCTTGCGCGGTGAGCGGATCATTCAACGTCTTCCCGTTTTCTCTCTCATCCGAATGAACGATGACCTTTCCTTCGTGGTTCAAAACGGCGATATATGCGACATCCAATTCATGGGAGGGGCCGAGAATCATCTGCTCCAGCACGGCCCGGTCTTCGACAGACACCGCAAGCGCGCCGAACTTCGCGATGCCGCTCGCCAGGGCCAATCCTCTTTTTTGAAGCTGACCTTCAAAGGAGCTCTTTAGCCCGATGAGCAAGGTCAGGCCGATGAGAAAACCCATCGTTCCCAGCAGCAAGCCGATGACGAGCAAAAACTTGAATTTCAATCCCCGATTGGGTTTCGTTTGATCCGTCTCTTGCATGATGACTCCTTATCCCGCATCCTCTTTCTATCGGTCGATCTGCAATGTTTTTTCAATATCCAAGAGAATGAGAAGCCGGTCCCCATGCCTTGCGATATTCTTGATAAAGCCGGCATCGATCGCGGCAACCCCGGCCGGGGTCGGCTCCAAATGACGTCTCATCAGCCGGACAACGTCATTCACGCGGTCCACCAACATCGCCACCATCCCTTTTTCGGTGGCGCAGATGATGAACCGGTTTTTGGGTTCCTTGACGAAAGGGGCCAGCCCCAATCTGGCGCGCATATCAAAAACGGGAATCACATTGCCTCTCAAGGTGATAATGCCTCTGATGTAAGACTGAATGCGCGGAATAAGCGTAATTTCGGTCAATTTCGTGATTTCCTGAATCAGTCCGATATCCACCGCATACTCTTCATCCGCAAGATTGAACGTGAGCAACTCCCGCTCTTCAGAAACGACTTCCGACCCCTCTTCTTCCATCGACGGCGCCGTTTCAACCGCGTCGGGGGGCACCTCCTCGGAAGAAGAGACCGGCATCGGAGACGAAGGGGGGGGTGCTTCCGCTTCCGTCGCAACCGATTCCGAACCGATCAAACCCTCTCCGGCTTCAACCGCTTCCTGCGCCTCGGGAGCGCACTTCATCTCTGGGAACGCCTGCCGTTCTTTTGACATCCGCCGAGCGGGTTTATTTTGCCGACTCTTCTTGGCCATTTTGCCTTATCCGCTTGGACCAACTCTCTCGCACCTTCTGCGCCGCCTTGCTGACCAGAAAGCCCTCATCCGTAAGCGCCTTGACCTCTTTCAAGAAATAAAAATCATCGTCGGTAAACCGCTTGAATACCTTTTTCCCATGCGGCTCCAGAATGGGCCGGACCACGCCGATCAAAACCCAATAGTCGAGCTGCCGATGTGAAAGGTTCAGCAAGCCGCAGATCTCTTTCGGTCCGAGTTGTTTCGGAATGGAATCTTCCATTGATGGAACGGCCCCTCACTCTTCGAACATACCAGCTCAGAATCACATCCCACAGGGTTGTGGGATTTAAGAGCAGTTAACTGCAAGTCGTATGCCTCTATCTTGAACGGATTCGTCTCTAAAATCCTCTGCGTAAACATACTCTTCCACATCCCGCTTTTGTCCCACCAAACGGTATTATCCCAAATATGTAACTTCATTCACGGTCGTCTAACAAAAAACGGCATCCGACAAACCACATCCTTGTGACATGGTAAGACCTAGCGGATAGGACGATCGGAACGGATCGGCAGGTTTTGATTCAGATTGCTGTAAGGGAGGTGTTTTTGCTTTAAGGAATGACTACGTGAACATTTCGAATCGGAAATGGCCAGGTTATCCGGCGATCTCGACTTTCTTCTCTTTCCCAAGGGTCGCCTCGTCGATTAAAGAGGCGACATCCAGGACCAAAATCGTCTTGCGGTTTCCAAGTTCGGTCGCGCCTGAAATCCCCGGAGCATCTTTTAACAATCCCCCGAGGGACTTGATCACGATCTCCTGCTGGCCTTCGACGGCATCGACCACGAGACCGATCCGCTTCTCCGCCAGGCCGACGACGATCACATAAAGCCGGTCATCCGCCGCCTTCCCCTCACCCAGCTCGAAGAGGTCATTCAACCGAACCAATGAGAGGGTATGGTCCCTCAGTTGGACCACCTCTTTTCGCTCGATGGTCTTGATCTCCTTGGAGGAAATCATCAAGCTCTCCGAAACGGAATTCAAGGGAACGGCGAATGTTTCCATCCCAACCCGGACAATCAACGCCTTGATGATAATCAACGTGATCGGCAAGGTGATCGTAAAAAGGGTCCCTCTTCCCAACGTCGTTTCGACATCGACCAGCCCGGAGAGCTTCGCGATATTCTTCGCGACCACATCGAGTCCCACCCCTCTTCCGGAAATCTCCGTGACCTGTTCGGCCGTCGAGAACCCGGGGAGGAACAGGAAATGGGTCAGCTCTCCCTCGCTGTACTTTTTTGCCGGATCGATCAGCCCCTTCTGTTTGGCTTTCTTATAGATCCGATCGGCATCGATTCCTCCGCCGTCGTCCTCCACTTCAATGACGATGTGGTTTCCCTTCTGAATCGCGCGAAGATGAATCGTGCCGACCTCCGGCTTCTGTGCCTTGATCCTCTCCTCACGGCTTTCAATTCCGTGGTCGAGCGCATTTCGGATAAGATGAAGGAGGGGATCGGCCAGATCTTCCACCATCGATTTATCCATCTTGGTCTCTTCTCCGGAGACCATGAGATTGACCTCTTTATTTAAATCTCTCGAAAGCCTTCGGACCGTCCGGACCAGACGGTCGAAGATTTGCCCGATCGGGATCATTCGCACCTCAACGAGCTTCTCCTGAAACTCGCTGATCCGCTTGTCGAGCATCCTCGATGCCTTCAGCAGCTCCAAGGACAATCCGGAGAAGCCCGATTGCTCCAAAAGCTCTTTGCTGATCTGGCTGACGACCGCCTTGCTCAGAACGAGCTCTCCAACCATGTTGAGCAGAACATCGAGCTTTTGAATATCGACCCGGACCGTTTGCGCCATGCTTCGAAGGGACGCCCCTTCCTGAGGAGAAAGCGAGGAGGGAGGGGCCGGGTTGGAAGGCCCTTCCGAAGGCAAAGGAACAGGCGCCATCGCCTCCGGCTTCGAAGGGACCGGGCTTTCCCCCTTCTTTCCTTTCCTTTGAATCTCGCGAATCGTCACCTGATTGGAGACAATCTCGGAACCGAGCGGGGCGCTCTCCGGGGGAAGGCCGACAATGAGGTTGAACTCCATCCCCCCCTCCGGGGAGGGGCTGATGCTCGGAAGGGTGGTAATGATCTCCCCCATTCTCTGGATCTTTTCGTTCAATGAAGAGAGATCGGTATCGAATGTCTCCAGCTTGAACCGGGCCTTCACCTCAAAAAGGGTCGCATTCGACTTGATGTTCTCAAAAAGGCGATGGCTTTCGTATTCGGTGAGAACGTTTAAAATGGAAGGATCGAGATCGACGCCGTCGAGCTGGTTCGCCCCACCTTCTTGCGGTTTTCCGCTCAAAGCGGCCTGGATCCGCTCCTCCATCTGAGAGATCTCGGGCTCTCCTTTTCCTTGGGCCGCAGACTCGATCATCTTCTGGAGCAGGTCGACCCCGTCAATCAGGACATTGAAAATCTCGGCGGAAAAGGTCAGTTTCCCCATCCGAAGCTTGTCGAGCATATCCTCAAGGTGATGGCTCACTTGGGAGACCCGGCTCAGGCCGATCATTCCGGACATCCCCTTGAGCGTATGCGCGGCGCGAAAGATCGCGTTGATCACATCGGGGCGCACCTGCGTCCGATCGGGCAATGTTTCAATCTGCCGGAGATTTTGATGGAGCACCTCGATGAGCTCTTCCGCTTCCGGAACAAAATCATCCAAGGCTGGATCGCTTCCCTTCTCGGCCATGGCTCTCCCTACTTTACGTTCAGAAGCTCCTTCACCGTCCTCTTTACTTGCTCGGGGTCAAACGGCTTCGTGATATATTTCTGGGCGCCCAACGCCAAGCCTTTCTGGATATCCGCTTGGCCATGCTCCGTTGAAACAATGACCAGTGGAATATTCCGATAGGTTTCATTATTCTTGATGAAATGGACGATTTCGAGGCCGTTGATCTCCGGCATATTGATGTCGGTCAAAACCAGATCGAAAGACTGCATCGGAAGCGCTTTCAGCGCTTCAAACCCGTTGCTCGCCTGAACCGTTTCAATCCCGTCGATCTCCTCCAGGGTCGAGACCAGAAGCGAGCGCATGGTTGCCGAATCATCCACCACAAGCACTTTTTTCTTCACCTCTCCTCCAGACCCATCCCTTCCGATAAAACCGACGCCCGATCAGCCGGGCCCTTTTTGCTTTGTTTCCTGTAGTTTTCGCTCCAGCTTCGCCTTTCCGAAAGCAAAACCGGCCACCCGGACAAACGCCTCCAACCCCTCCGTCTCCGGAATCGGCGTCTGGTGCGGAAGGTTATCCCCATAAAGAAGGGCGATGACCTCCGAACCGTTCAAGAGCGGGGCGAGAAAGACCTCTTTCGGCCATCCCCCTCCGATTTGGTCGAGAAAGTAGCGATGCCACTTCTCCTGCGCCAGGCCCCCTTTATAACTACTCTTCTTTGCAATCACCTCTCGAAAAAGGGACGGCTCATTCAGAGGGATCTGGACCTCCCGGATCTTCTCATCGGCCGATTCGTCCCTGACCTGAAGGCCGAATTGACCCAAGCCCAAGATATCGTCGCTCCGGACGAGAAAGATGATGGCGCGGTTCATCACCTCGCTTGCGAACCGAAGGACAAGAAGGGTGATTTCGCTTCCGCTCGCCGGACCGGAAAGCTCTTCGATCATCGAGGTGAGTAACGCAAGATCTTTTCGGTATGTCGTTTTTTCCGGCGCATTCGCAGCGGCTCCTTGACTGTCCTCAAGAGAAGGCAAGCCCCCTTCCGAAGTTCCTCCAGGGGGGACGGTTGCTTCGGCGCCGGAAGCCTCGTTTTCCGGTGCCGGCGGAAGGGTATTCTGCTGTTCCGCCTGGGTGCGCTCATATTCATCCTGGCGTCGGCTCGCCTCCATCATCAAGAAATCAAGGTTGAGCCCTTCCTCCAGCGTCAAGTCGTTCGCAACCGGATCTCCCAGTTCGAAATGAAACGATCCGCTCTCCCAATTGAGAAAATCGCGCACCACCTCCACAAGATGATTCCGAAGCTCCTCCTCGAGCACCCCCTTCGCGATCGCGCCGGTCTTTTCCAGAATGGCCCCCACCGGCAGCTTCATTCCCCCCGTTTTCTGGAGCCGCAGCGCTTTTTCAAGCTCCTCCGTCGTGACCAGCCCCTTCTTCACCAAGGTATAACCAAGCCGGCTGACGCTGTCGGAACTCCCATAAATCAGCATGCCGCGATTAAAAACAAGACGCCCGGTTCCCTCTTTCCGGATGATCGTCAATACCCCGGATCGCTTGCTTAAGCTGATGATTTGAAAAATATCGGCCAGGCCGAGATCTTCCAGGCGCCCTTCGAGGCTCATGGTGAATCACCTATTCCTTCGGATCGAGTTCGTACCGGTATGTTTCGATCACCGTATTGGCGAGGAGTTTCTCGCACATCTCCTTGATGCTTTTCTCCACTTGATCGATCGGACCTGGAGCCAGAACCAGCTCCATATACTTTCCGACCCGCGCCTCTTTGACCCCCTTAAAGCCGAGCACGGAAAGGGCATGCTCGATCGCCTTTCCCTGCGGGTCGAGGATTCCGCTCTTCAACGTAATATAAATTTTTGCTCGCATCTTTTTATCCACCCCGATGAACTGTGCCCTCCTCTTAATGAGGCGGCTTACGCTTCGTTGAACACCCGTTTGTAAATCGTTTCGATATGGCTGACGAACTGCCGCGGATCGAAGCAAGCCTCGATCTCCTTGACGCTCAACCGTTTCGAGAGGTCGGGGTGTGAAAGAATCGCCTTCTTAAACGATCCCCCCTTGTTGAACACCGCCATCGCCGCCGATTGAACAATCTCGTATGCCTTCTCTCTTTTCATCCCTTTCTGGATTAATAATAGCAGAACCTTCTGAGAGTAGATCGTTCCACCCGTCAAATCGAGATTTCGGGTCATCCTCTCCGGGTAAACGAAAAGCCCTTTCATGATCTTCGTAAAACGCGCCAGCATGAAATCGAGCAGGATCGTGCTGTCGGGCAGAATAATCCGCTCCACCGACGAGTGGCTGATATCCCGCTCATGCCAAAGCGGCACATTCTCCAAAGCGGCATGGGCGTGGGAGCGAATGACCCGCGCCAAGCCGCAGATGTTTTCGCAGCCGATCGGATTGCGCTTGTGCGGCATCGCGGAAGAGCCCTTTTGGCCCTTTTCAAACGGCTCCTCCGCTTCCAGCACTTCGGTCCGTTGGAGATGGCGGATCTCCGTGGCGAATTTATCGAGACTCGCGGCGATCAACGCCAGCGTCTGAAGAAACTGGGCGTGGCGATCCCTCTGAACGATCTGGTTCGAGACCGGCTCCGGGTTCAGCCCGAGCTTTTCGCAGACGAAGGTTTCGACCGAAGGGTGAAGATGGGCGAACGTCCCCATCGCGCCTGAGATCTTTCCAAACGAGACGATCTCTTTCGCCTGCCCCATCCGCAGGAGGTTTCGCTTCGTCTCCTCATACCAAAGGGCCATCTTCAGACCGAAGGTGATCGGCTCGCCGTGGATTCCATGGGAACGGCCGATCATGACCGTCTCTTTGTGCTCTTCCGCCTTCTGCTTCAACACCTCCAGGAGGCACTGAAGGTCCTCGATTAAAATATCGGCCGCCTGGACCATCTGGACCGCCAGGGCGGTGTCGAGCACATCGGAAGAGGTCATTCCCATGTGGAGGTAACGCCCCTCCTCGCCGACCTTCTCCGTAATCGACGATAAAAAAGCGATCACATCGTGCTTGACCGTCTTTTCCAGTTCGTCGATCCGGACCGGATCGATCTTCGCCTTCGATCGAATGGTCTTGAGCGCCGATTTCGGCACCTCCCCCCGATCGACCATCGCCTCACACGCCAGAAGCTCAACCTTCAGCCAGGTTTCATACTTATTTTTTGATTCCCAAATCGCCGCCATCTGAGGCCGGCTGTAACGTTCAATCATTTTCCGATCTCGCTAACGAATAAGAGTGGCTCCAAACATACGATCCGTTTTTGATCCGTTGTTGGAGGGCCCTTGCTTTTTCACCGTCTTTGACGACAAAGGTCAAATCAAACGGCTCCAGTTTTTTTGTCTCCTCCATCCCCTTGAGAAAAGATTCCATCAAAAGGATTGGGTCGAGTGACCGCGAGGGAGGAGGGAGTAGTTCCATCGCGCACTCGCGCGCCTGAAGTCCCATCATCACCCCGGCGATTCGCTTGGCGATCAAGCCGAAGTCGGCCGCCTCATAAGCGTTGGCAGGACCGAGTCCGGCCAAGATGACCTTGGGAACCTGCATCTTCTGTTGGGTCGCCAAAAGGAGAATCTCACCGAGCTTCCCGGTGACTCTCCCCTGCATTAAAAGGTTCGAGAAAATTCCGCCGTAGAGCCAATCGACCTCGCCGGCGAATCCCCGGAGAGGCCGGACATCTTCGAAGCAGGAAACGACCAAAATTTCCGCATGCAGCTTCGTCAGCTTCCCGGAGAAGATCCCTACCCGCACTGTTCACTCCAGATGTCCCCGTCCACCGGATGCGATCCGTTCAGGAGTTCGATACCGACTGGACAGGACCGACCGGAACGGTTACATGGCCCCGTGCTTCAGGTCGGTCAAACCGGACGTCGTTTCATCCCGGTGGATTCGGTCGAGAATTCCATTTACGAATGCCCCTGAATCCTCGCTTCCATACTTCTTTGCAATTTCGATCGCCTCATTAATGGTGACCTTGGGCGGAATCTCTTTTAAATAGAGCATCTCGAAGATTGCGAATCGCAGTATGTTTCGGTCGATTGCGGCCATCCGATCGCGCGACCAATGCTGTGTATATTTTTCAATGATCGGATCGATCTCGGAGAGGCGCTTCAAGACCCCGTTGACCAGGATTTCGGTGAAGGCTTTCACCTGCGGAAGCGATTCGTTTTCGGCCCAGAAAGAAGAAGGGATCTCGATGCGGTCTTCCGTAAAATCGATCTGAAAAAGCAATTGAAGGGCCAGCTCTCTGGCCTTTCTTCTAAAACCCATTTTTTACACCCGGTTTAGTCTTACTTTAATGTTCGATACAAATGAGCCGTCTCGATCGCCGCCAGGGCCGCCTCGGCCCCTTTATTGATCTCATTTCCCGATCGCGCGATCGCCTGTTCCATGGAGTCGGTGGTCAACACGCCGAAAATAACCGGGAGCCCCAGTTCCAGAGAGAGTTGACCGATGCCGCGGCTGACCTCGGTGGAGATGTAATGAAAGTGCGGGGTCTCCCCTTGAATGACGGCCCCCAAACAGATCAGTGCGTGAAATCGTCCCAGGAGGCCCAACTTCTTGGCCGCGCCGGGAATCTCAAAAGCGCCCGGCACCTTTACGACCTCAATATCCTCCGGGCCGACCCCCTGTTCTCCCAGGACCCGAAGCGCTCCCTTCAAGAGCGGATCGGTAATCGATTGGTTGAACCGGCTGACGATAATCCCGAAGCGGAACCCCGCCCCATGGGTCTTTCCCTTCCATTCCAAAACCTGAGACTGAAACGGCGGAAGGCTTCTCTTACTCCTCCCGCCTCCCGCCTTCCGCTTTCCGGCATTTTTCACCACATTAGACATTATCAAGCATATGTCCCATTTTATTCTTCTTGGTTCTCAGATAATGGACATTCTTTTCATGCGGCGCAATTTCGAGGGAAACCCGTTCGACCACTTCCAAGCCGTAACCCTCGATCCCGACGATCTTGCGCGGATTATTGGTCATCAGTCGAATTTTGCGAAGCCCCAAGTCGACCAAAATCTGCGCGCCGATTCCGTAATCTCTGAGATCGGCCTTGAAGCCGAGCTCGAGATTCGCCTGGACGGTGTCTTTACCGCCGTCCTGCAACCGGTACGCTTTCAGCTTGTTGACCAAACCGATCCCCCGACCCTCTTGGTTGAGGTAGAGGAGAACGCCGGTTCCTTCCTTCTCGATCCGGCCCATCGCCGCGTGGAGTTGTTCGCCGCAGTCGCATCGCTTCGATCCAAAGATATCTCCCGTGACGCAGCCGGAATGAACACGGACCAACATCGGCTGGCTCCCCTCGATCTCCCCTTTCACCAGGGCGATATGCACCTCATGATCGATTTCGTTCTGATAAACGACCGCATTAAAATCGCCATATTCGGTCGGAAGCCGAGCCTCGCTGACCCGATGCACCAGCGACTCCCGCTTCATTCGATACTCGATGAGATCTTTGATCGTCACCAGTTTCAAATCGTGCTGCTTGCCGAACTCGATCAGATCGGGAAGGCGGGCCATCGTCCCATCTTCATTCATGATTTCACAAATGACCCCGGCCGGAATGAGGCCGGCCAGCCGCGCCAAGTCGACCGAACCTTCGGTCTGACCGGCTCGCTTCAACACCCCTCCCTTTTGGGCGCGAATCGGAAAGATATGGCCGGGCCGAACAAGATCGCCGGGGCGCGTGTCGGGATGAATGGCGGTTAAAATCGTGACGGCGCGGTCTTTTGCAGAGATCCCGGTGCTGACGTCCTTTCGGGCGTCGATCGAGATGGTAAAAGCGGTTCCGAAAGAAGAGGTGTTCTCTTGGGCCATCGGGGCGAGTTGAAGTTGCTCGGTCCGCTCCTCCGTCAAGGTCAGGCAGACCAAGCCCCGGCCGTACTTCGCCATGAAATTGATCACTTCGGGGGTGACTTTTTCGGCGGCGATGACGAGGTCCCCTTCATTCTCCCGATCCTCGTCGTCGCTCAGAATGATCATCTTCCCTTTTTTAATGTCGGCGATCGCCTCTTCGATGGTGTGAAACTTCATAACCCTTTGTGCCCTTTGAGAAAAATAAATAGGTCGGATCGAATGTAAATATATAAGAAACCTGGGGTCTTGTCAAACCATGCAGCGTCTATGACGCGGGAGAGCAAAGCCGGAAATGTATAAAAAAGGGGCCTGTCCGTTGAGGACAGGCCCCTTTTCCGGTGGAACTTGTTTTTAAAGATCGTAGTAGAGAAAGAACTCGTACGGATGGGGCCGCAGCCGCATCGGGTCGATCTCTTTGCTCTTCTTATATTCCATCCAGGTCTGCAAGATGTCCTCGGTGAAGACATCCCCTTTGAGCAAGAAGGCATGATCGGCCTCCAGCGCCGCCAGCGCCTCATCAAGGCTTCCCGGCATCTTGCGGACCTGGGCCGCCTCCCGCGCCTCCAGCTCGTAGAGGTTTTTGTCGATCGCTTCTCCCGGATCGATCTTATTCTCGATTCCATCGAGTCCCGCCATCAACATGGCGCTGAAGGCCAGATAGGGGTTGCAGGTGGGGTCGGGGAACCGGACCTCGATCCGCTTCGCCTTGGGATTGTTCGAATACATCGGAATTCGGATCGACGCGCTCCGGTTCCGGCTCGAATAAGCGAGGTTGACCGGCGCCTCGTAGCCGGGGGTCAACCGCTTGTAAGAGTTGGTCGTCGGGTTGGTTAATGCCGCCAGGGCATGCGCATGCTTCAAGATGCCGCCGATATAGTAGAGGCACATCTTGCTGATGCCGGCGTATTCATCCCCCGCAAAAAGCGGCTTTCCCTTCTTCCAAATGCTCTGATGGGTATGCATTCCGGAGCCGTTGTCGCCGAAGAGCGGCTTCGGCATGAAGGTGACGGTTTTGCCGTGACGCTTCCCGACATTCTTCACGATATACTTGTAGAGCATGAGCTTGTCGGCCATTTTGACCATGGAATCGAACCGCATGTCGATCTCGGCCTGACCGGCGGTCGCCACCTCATGATGCTGCTTTTCAACATGAATGCCGGCTTTTTCCATCTCCCGCACCATCTCGGCCCGGATATCTTCCTGGCTGTCGATCGGCGCGACGGGGAAATAGCCCTCTTTGTTTCGCGGCTTGTACCCGAGGTTGGCTCCCTCTTTTCCGGCGTTCCAGATCCCCTCTTCCGACTCGATGAAATAATATCCGGAGTTCATGTTCTGATCGAACCGGATGTTGTCGAAGATAAAGAACTCGGCTTCCGGACCGAAAAAGGCGGTATCGCCGATCCCCGATGCCTTCAAATAAGCCTCGGCCTTTTGCGCGATGTAGCGCGGATCTCTCGGATAAGGCTCATTGCGGATCGGATCTTGAATATTGCAGACGACCGAGAGGGTCGGGATCTTGGTGAAGGGGTCCATGATCGCGGTATTGGGATCGGGAACGGCAAGCATATCGCTGTCGTTGATCGCCTGCCAACCCCGGATGCTCGATCCGTCAAAACCGGAGCCCTCTTCAAATGTCTTCTCTGTAAACTCGATCATGGGGACGGCAAAATGCTGCCACATGCCGGGAAAGTCGACGAATTTAAAGTCGACCATCTCCGCCTTGTTCTTCTTGGCAAACTCCATTACTTCCTTGGGTGTCATGTCTTCTCCTTTCCCTCTTCTCCGATGATTTGATGATCTTCTTTACTTTTGATCCGGTTTTTCTTTGCCTGATAAAAACTGCGATACCGATTGGTGATCGGCATCCGTCGATCTTTGCCCAGGGCCCGCGGGGTCAGCTTGATCCCGGGAGGGGCCTGTCTTCTCTTAAACTCCGATAAATCGACCAAGGCGATCACCTTCGCAATGACCGCCGGATCGAACCCCATCGCAACGATTTCATCGTAGGACTTATCCTCCTCGACATACGCCTTTAAAATCGGATCGAGAAGCTCGTAAGGAGGAAGGGAATCCTGATCGGTCTGATTGGGGCGGAGCTCGGCGGTCGGAGGACGGGTGAAAGTCCGCTCCGGAATCACCGGTTTCCCCTTTTTATTTCTCTCCGTCGCCAGCTCATACACAAGCGTCTTCCAGACATCTTTGATCACGCCGAAACCGCCGGCCATATCGCCGTACAACGTCGCATACCCGACGCTCAACTCGCTTTTATTCCCGGTCGTCAGGACCAGCCACCCGAATTTGTTCGAGAGGGCCATCATCAGGTTTCCGCGAATCCGCGACTGCAGGTTCTCTTCGGTGATGTCGGCGGGGAAATTCTTGAATTCGTGAGAGAGAAGCGAAAGATACGACTCGAAGGACGATTCAATCGGGAGGGTGATCAAGCGGATTCCCAGATTTCGCGCCAACATCTCGGCTTCCTCCTCGCTCTCTTGCGAGGTGTAGCGCGAGGGCATGAAAACGCCGATGACATTCTCTTTCCCGAGCGCATCGACGGCGATCGCCGCCGTCAGAGCCGAATCGATTCCCCCCGAAAGGCCGATCACCCCTTTTTTGAAACCGTTCTTATGAACATAATCGGCCAAGCCGAGCGTCAGGGCGCTGTACATCTCATCGAGACGCGAAAGACGATCTTCCAGAGAAGGTAAAAGGGGCTTCAACTTCCCCTTCCGTTCCGTATGACCTAAGACAATCTTCTGAACCTCCGGGAAAACACGCTCCCGCTTCTCCGTCCTGCGCCGGGGATCGTGCAGCCTGGCGCGGAAAACGGAATCGACCGAAAGATCGATCATGATCAACGATTCGCGAAACTGCTTCGCCCTGCAGAGAATTTCCCCCCGTTCATTTGCGACAAAGCTTCCCCCGTCGAAAACAAGCTCATCCTGTCCGCCGACGAGATTCACGTAGGCGATGATCGCCGCATTGTCCCGCGCGCGGGTTGCGATCATCTCTTCCCGGAATAATCCTTTCCCCGCATGGTACGGAGAGGCATTGATGTTGATGATCACTTCGGCCCCCCCGCCCAATGCCTGCGCGAAGGTCGGCCCTTCCGGGTACCAGATATCCTCACAGATATTCACCCCGAGGGTTATCCCGTTCAAGGTGAAAACAGGCGCCTCTTTTCCCGCCTGGAAATAACGGTTTTCGTCGAAGACGCCATAATTCGGAAGATGAGATTTGTGGTAGACGAGCCGGACCGCCCCATCGTGGATCACTGCGGCGGCGTTGTAGATATCTTCTTGTCGATCGACGAAGCCGACAATCGCGGTCAGCCCCTTGCAACGCTTCGCCACCTTGTGCAAAGCCTGGAGGTTCTCCTCGATAAACTGGGGTTTCAAGAGGAGATCCTCGGGGGGATAGCCGGAGATGGCCAGCTCCGGGAAAGCGATCAGATCGACCTTGTTTCCTTTCGCCCGCTCGATTGCCTCCGAGATCTTTTGAACGTTTCCCGCAAGGTCCCCGACCGTACTGTTGATCTGGGCCAGCGCCAGCCGAAGGGTCCGCATCGATCTCCAAAATAAAACGCCTTGCAATCGACGATTGCAAGGACGACATTGTCCCTAAAAAAATGGCGTCTTCTCCGCGTGGAGAAGACGCCATTGTCTTCCAAGTTTCCGAAAATGAATTGAGTAGGATTTTATCATATCGCAAAAATCTTGTCAAGAAAAATCCCTTTCCCATCCGCTATTGTCATTCTCAAATACCGCCCCTTTCCCAACCCCCGTTTTGGACCGGCCGCGCCAATTCTCTTCCCGCTTCGGAGAAGAGATCCGAAAGGGCCTCCGCGATTTTTTTAGAACACAAGCCAAGCCTTTCCCCCCTATATTGACTCGCAGAAAAACCTTATGTTACTTTTTATAAGATGCAAATTATTCCGAGGTTTACCTTCATAATCCGCCGACATCTCCCCCCTTCCCATTGTAAGTGGAAACCTGGAGTCCCGAATGAAGATTGCGCAAATATCCCCTCTCTTTGAGAGTGTTCCGCCCAAGCTTTACGGGGGAACGGAACGGGTCGTTTCGGTATTAACCGAAGGACTGATCAAAAACGGCCATGACGTAACCCTCTTTGCCAGCGGCGATTCGAAGACCAGCGCACGTCTTGTCTCGGTTTGCCGTGCGGCGTTGCGATTAAGTAATGTCAAAGATCCTTACGCGGACCATATTCTTCAACTTTCGACGGTTTACGATCATGCCGAAGAATTTGATTTGATCCATTCCCACGCCGATTACTTTACCTTCCCTTTTGCCCAAAGGAGCGCCACGCCGACCGTGACGACGCTGCACGGCCGGCTCGATATGCCCGAACTTCAGGGAATCCACCGTTATTATAAGTCGCATCCGCTGATCTCGATCAGTCACAGCCAACGGACCCCCTTTCCCTTCGCCAATTGGGTCAGCACCGTTCATCACGGCCTGCCGATGGAGAAGTATCGTTTCCACCCGGAACCGGGGAGCTACCTCGCTTTTCTCGGAAGGATCGCTCCTGAAAAAAGGGCCGACATCGCCGTCGCCGTCGCGCAGAAGACAGGTATCCCCCTGAAAATCGCGGCCAAAATCGCCGATCAGGATCGCGACTATTTCGACGCGGTGATCCGGCCGCTGATCAAGCCGCCGCTGGTCGAATATATCGGGGAGATCGGCGACGAGGAAAAAAACGTTTTCCTCGGCGACGCGCTGGCGCTCCTCTTCCCGATCGACTGGCCGGAGCCGTTCGGCCTCGTCATGATCGAATCGCTCGCCTGCGGCACGCCGGTGATCGCGCGGCCTTACGGCTCTGTGAACGAAATCTTGGTCCACGGAACCACCGGCTTCATTCATTCCGAGGTCGATGATTTGGTCCGCGCGGTCGAGCGGATCGGCGAGATCTCCCGAAAGGGATGCAGAGAATATGTCGAGGACGCCTTCTCGGCCGAAAGGATGGTCCGCCGTTACGAGCAGGCATATGAAGAGGTCATCGCCTTTTGGAACAGGCCGCTGTCGGCGGACGAGCTGGCCGAAGCGGCCTGACCTCCGAACGGACGCGCGGGCCGCATCGGATGAATCAAGGGATCACACCCTCTTTCAAGGAGACAGCATGAACGACGAGACCGCCCTCCGGGACGATTATTATATTTTAACCTCTCCGGTTGCGGCCGGAATCAAGAAGCTCAGCCTGAAGCAGGAAGAAGGGTTCATCGTCTGTGACAAGTTCGGCAACTTCAGAAGCCGTTTTCAGGGAGAACTGGGATTCTATTTCGAGGGAACACGATTTCTCAACCTGCTGGGGCTTCGGATCAACGAGGAATTTCCCCTTTTCCTCTACTCGACGGTCTCCTCCGACGACAGCGAGATTCTCGTCGATCTGACCAACCCCGACTACACGATCGACCGCCACCTCGTAATCCCCCGGAACACCGTTTTTATCCGCAAGCGGCTCCTTCTCTATCGGAATACTTTTTTTCAGACCCTTCAGTTCAAGAACTTCCATACCCATCAGATCGAATTGAAGATCTGCCTCCAGTACGGCGCCGATTTTTTGGATGTCTTCGAGATCCGCGGGACCGAGCGGCCGAAACGGGGCGAGCTCTTCCCGCCGGAGTATCAGCGGGGGGCGGTCTCATTCAAATATTCGGGTCTCGACGACATTCTCCGAAGTCTTCACCTCAAGTTCGATCCTCTCCCGGAGGAGGCGAACGGGGAGGAGGCGACCTTTTTCATCCGGCTTCCGCCGCAAAAAGAGTGGGAGCTCCACCTCTCGGCGACCGCGCTGACCGGAGAGCGCCGATGGAACAAACGATGGAACTTCCCGCAGGTGATCACGCGGGTCCGGAAAGGGATTATCAAGTGGGAACAGGAGCGAACGCGGATCGTCACGAGCAATGAATCCTTCAACCAGCTGCTCAGCCGATCCCTCTCCGACATCCGGATGCTCGAGACGGAGACCCCGCACGGCCCCTATCCTTACGCCGGCATTCCCTGGTTCGTCGCCCCGTTCGGCCGGGACGGGATCATCACCTCGCTGGAGATCCTCCCCTTTCAGCCCCAGATCGCCCGCGGGACCCTGCAATATCTCGCCAAGCTTCAGGGGAAAGAGCACAATCCTTTCCTCGATGAGGCGCCGGGGAAGATCATGCACGAATACCGAAAGGGAGAAATGGCCAATCTCCGGGAGATCCCCTTCATCCCCTATTACGGAAGCGTCGATTCAACCCCGCTTTTTTTGATTCTGCTTCATCAATACCTCTCGTGGACCGGCGACGTCGCGTTTGTCGAATCGCTCTGGCCGAATGCCCTGGCGGCGCTGGAATGGATTCGAAAGTACGGCGATCTCGATCAAGACGGCTATATCGAGTACCACCGGGAGTCGCCGATCGGTCTGCAACAGCAGGGGTGGAAAGACTCACACGATTCGGTCTTTCACGCCGACGGAAAATTCGCCGATTCTCCGATCGCGCTGGTCGAAGTGCAAGGGTATCTCTACGCGGCGCTGGTCGGACTCGGATCGATCGCCTCGCAGCTTGGGAAGATCAACCTGCAGATGGAGTTGATCAGCGAAGCCCAAGCATTGCGCGAGCGGTTCGATCGTGATTTTTGGAGCGACGAGAAGCAGTTCTATGCGCTGGCGTTGGACAAGGATAAGAAAAAGTGCGAGGTGGTCACCTCCAATCCGGGCCACTGCCTCTGGACCGGGCTCATCGACGACCGGAAGGCGAGGAAGATCGCAGACCGGCTCATCAGTCCCGACATGTTTTGCGGATGGGGAATCCGGACCGTTGCGGAAGGGGAACCGAGATACAATCCGATGAGTTATCACAACGGCGGGGTCTGGCCGCACGATAACGCGATCATCCTGGCCGGATTCAAACGGTACGGTCTGAATGAACATCTTCGTCTGGTTGCGACCGGCCTCTTTGAATCGACCCTTTTTCTCGAAAACGGACGGCTGCCGGAGCTCTTCTGCGGTTTTGCGAGGACGATGGGTCACGGCCCGACCCCTTATCCGATCGCGTGCAGCCCTCAAGCCTGGTCGGCCGCGTCCATCTTCTCCGTCCTCAGCTCTTTTTTAGGCCTATCGGCCGATGCGCCCAATCAACGCCTCTACTTCACCGACCCGGTCCTTCCGACCTGGCTCAAATGGGTCGACATCACCAACCTTCAGGTCGGAAACGAGCGGGTCGACTTTATCGTTCGGGAGGGAAGAACCGGCGCCTTGATCGAGGTAACCAACAAGTCGCCGAAGGTGGAAGTTGTTACGAGGAGATGACGACGTTAAACGAACAACCTTTAACGTTGTTACCCCTTTCTCACCCGCCTCGCCTGCAGCACCCCTTCGACCTTCTCGATGCTTTTTAAGACTTTTTCGAGATGTTTGGTGTCGGTGATGTCGATGACGAAGTGGAGGGTCGCTTTTTTGTCCTCGGTCGTGATGATTTCGGCCTGACTGATGTTGGCGCCGGCGCCTGCAATCGAAGTGGAGACGGAGGCGAGAAGACCGGGCCGGTCGAGGGTCAACACGGAGATATCGACCGGATGGGTCGCCGCGATCCGCTTGTCCCAATCGACTTCGACCAGCCGGTCTTTGTCGTAATCGAGCTCGTCGATGTTCGGACAGTCGACGGTGTGGATCGAAAGGCCCCGCCCCCGCGTGATGAAGCCGATGATCTGATCTCCCGGAACGGGATTGCAACATTTGGAAAGGTGGATCATGATATCATCCAGGCCGCTCACCTTCACCTCGCTTTTGGCGAGGCCGACCTTCTTGATGAACTTGTCCTTGAGCCCCTCCTTCATCCGGGGCTCCGGCAGGAGGGGCTTGATCACATGATGCGCCGACACCTTCCCGTAACCGATCGCGACGAAGAGCTCTTCGATCGTCCGAATCCCCTGCTCCCTGAGGCCGGTTAAGATCTGATCCGATTTGAGGACCTCCGACGGGCTGAGGTTCTCCTTCCGAAGCTCCCGCTCCAGAATCTTTTTACCGATATCGAGGCTTCGGGCCCGCTCTTCCTCTTTGATGAGGTGCTTGATCTTCGCCTTGGCTTTGGAGGTCTTGACGATTTTCAGCCAGTCTTTGCTCGGGACGTGCGTCGGCGAGGTGAGGATTTCAACCGTATCGCCGCTTTTGAGCTGATACCGGAGGGGGACGATCTTTCCGTTCACCTTGGCCCCCACGCAGTGATTGCCGACCTCGGTGTGGATGGCATAGGCGAAATCGATCGGGGTCGCCCCCTTGACCAGCTCTTTCACGTCTCCTTTCGGGCTGAAGATATAGACCACATCGGTGAAGAGATCGGTTTTGACCGAATCCATGAACTGCCGCGTGTCGGAGAGCTCCTGCTGCCACTCGACGAGCTGCCGAAGCCAGGCGAAGGTTCGTTCATCTTTCGGATTGAGGGTCCCCCCCTCCTTGTAAGTCCAGTGCGAGGCGATCCCTTCCTCCGCAATCCGATGCATCTCTTCCGTCCGGATCTGGAATTCGACATGCCGCCCTTCCGGGCCGACGACGGTCGTATGGAGCGACTGATAGAGATTCGACTTCGGGATGGCGATGTAATCTTTAAACCGCCCCGGCACCGGCCGCCAGAGGGAGTGGATGAGACCGAGAATGGCATAACAATTCATCTTGTTGTCGGTGATGATTCGAATCCCCATGAGGTCGTAGACCTCTTCGAAAGGGATCGCCCGCTTCTCCATCTTGTGATAAATCCCGAAGAGGTGTTTGTATCGTCCGGTGACTTTGCAGGCGAAACGGTTTGCCGCCAGCTCTTTCTGAATCGCTTCGATGACCGACTCCATATATTTTTCCCGCTCTTCGCGGCCGGTCTTCACTTTTTTGACGAGCGAGAGGTAAATATCGGGCTTCAGGTATCGAAGACAGAGATCCTCCAGCTCCGACTTGATCCAGCCGATCCCGAGCCGATTCGCCAGCGGAGCATAGATCTCAAGCGTCTCTTGGGCGATCCGCTCCCGTTTTTCTTCGGCCAGCGCATCGAGGGTCCGCATATTGTGGAGCCGGTCAGCCAGCTTGATCAGGATGACCCGGATATCCTCCGCCATCGAGACGATCATCTTCCTGAAATTCTCGGCCTGTTTTTCCTGAACGCTCCGGAACTCGATCTTTCCAATTTTCGTCACGCCGTCGACCATGGCGGCGATATCTTCCCCGAATTCCCGCGTCAGCTCTTCTTTTGTGTGAAACGTGTCCTCCACCACGTCGTGCAGCAACCCGGCGACGATGGAGGGAACGTCGAGCTTTAATTCGGTCAGAAGGTTGGCGACCTCAAGCGGATGCTGAAGGAACGGCTCCCCGGATTGGCGGAGCTGTCCCGCGTGCGCCTTCTCGGAAAAGGCATAGGCCTTTCTCAGAGGCGAGACGTCGGCCTGCGGCGCATAGGCGTGGATCTGCCTGACGATATCTTCTAGCGTCAGCTTCTTTGCCGGGCGTTCCTTAAAGATCAGTCGATTCAGCATTGCTCTTCCGGGCGCTGTTCAATCGCCCCCACCCTCCGAATTCTTTTTAATCTGAGAAAAATCCGTGGCTCCCCCTGCCAGGTCCACACTTCCGGGGCAAAAGCGAGATCGACGGCCGCTCCCTCTACAAAATCGTTCCAAGGAAGATTCATTCCGCCGGGCCCAACGACATCGAAGGTCCATCCCTTCTTGTCCCGAACCTTAAAGCGGACCGACCGATCGAGCTCCCGTTGCAACCCGATCAATGATATATTCCGCGCCAAGAAGACCGGCTCCGGATGGGCCGGTCCGAACGGGGCCAACGGCGCGATCGCGCGAATGAAATCGAAAGTCACCTCTTCCAGCTTGATCTCGGCGTCGATCCAAAGCGTCTCGGATGTTTCGACCGAGGGAATTTCCGAGAAAACATTCACCAGCCCCTCTCGAAAGAGATCGACGCGATCGGCCCGAATCATCAGGCCGACCGCTCCGGCATGGCCGCCGAATTTCTCAAGCAGAGCGCGGCAAACCGAGACCGACCGGTGGAGGTCGATCCCTTCGACCGATCGGCCCGATCCTCTCCCGATCCCTTCCGGCGAGAGGGCGATGACGATCGCCGGACGGCGATACCGTTCTACAAGGCGCGATGCGATGATCCCGACGACCCCCGGATGCCACCCTTCCGAAGCGAGGACGAAGAGCGGATGGCGATCCGCATCTCTCATCTCCGACACCTGTCGCTCCGCCTCTTCCCACATCCGCATCTGAATCCGCCGGCGCTCCCGATTATACGCCTCCAATCGCTCTGCCAGAGGGAGCGCTTTCTCTCGCGAGGGAGCGGTCAAGAGGGCGACCCCCTCTCCGGCGTGGTAGAGACGGCCCGCGGCGTTCAGCCGCGGGGCGAGACAATAACCGAGGGTCTGCTCGTTCGCGGAAGCCCGGTCCTCCCCGGCGATCTCAAGGAGCGCCGCGATCCCCGGCCGGATCCCCTCCCGGATCACGCGAAGACCCTCGCTGACGAAATAACGATTCTCTTCGGTCAGCGGCGCCACGTCGGCGACAGTCCCCAACGCGACCAAATCGAGAAGCGGGCGGAGCCGCAACGGGGAGAGCCCCGATCCTTTAAAGAGCCCCTCCGCCAATTTGAAGGCGACACCGACGGAGGAAAGGCCCCGAAAAGGGTAAGGGGTCTCCTGAGGTGGTCCCTCCGGGTTCAAAAACGCAACGGCGGGGGGGGCCCCTCCCGCAAGCTGATGATGATCGACAATGATGATGTCGAGTCCGAAGGAGGCCGCCTCTTTAATCTCCGCGTGGGAAGTCGTGCCGCAATCAACCGTGATCACCAGCGCGGTTCCGGCCTCCCGCGCCCGCCGGAGGGGGGGAAGATGCAAGCCATACCCCTCCTCGAATCGATCCGGAATGTACACATCGACAGGATAACCGAGCAGCCGGAAGGTTTCCACCAAAAGGGCGGCCCCCGTCATCCCGTCCACATCATAATCGCCGTAAATCAGGATCTTCTCATTTCTCTCGATCGCCTGCAGGATTCGCGCGGTCGCCCGTTTCATCTCCCGGAACAGGAAGGGATCGTTGAGAAGGTCGGTGGAAGGGTCCAAAAACCCCTTTACGGACGACGGCCCGACCCCCCGTTGGAGGAGCAGGCGGGCCGTGATCGGGTGGAGAGAAAACCGCGCCGAGAGACGCCGCGCCTCATCCAGGTCGATCGGCCGGACTTTCCAGAAAAGATCCTCTATCGCGGCGGTCGGCCTCATAAAATAGCCTCGTGCGGCACTCCGATTCTTCTTTCAACTGTTTTGCTTCCGTTCACGTTCCACATGGCTTAATCGTAGAATCATCGGAAGGGATTGTCAAGCGAGGAAACACCCGAAGTAGGGGAAAACTCAGACGAAATACTTGGCCACATCGATTTTATATTTGCCGGCGTCGATCGCATTGACGATCTCATATTTGAAATGGCCGCTCTCGTTTTGCTCGCAAAGATCGACCAGCTCTCCATGCGCCTCATTTCCCTCGGCATCCATGACCCGCTTTACCTTGGGGCGGTCGCCCCGCTCCGGGTTCGGATTGGAGGTGAAGACCACGCCGATCTCTTTGGTATTCAGCAGAACCAGCGTTCCGATCGGATAGACGCCGATCGCATTGACGAAGAGCTTCATCAGGATCGGGTCGAACGCCTTACCGCTTTTGCTCAACATGAACCGAAGCGCTTTATCGGGAGGGAAAGGAACCCGGTTGTAAACCCGGGAAGAGGTCAAGGCATCGTAACAATCGACAATGCAGATGATCCGTCCGAGGAGGCTTAAGTTTCGCTTCTTCGCCAACTTGGGGTACCCGGAGAGATCGTAATTGAGATGATGCTCAAAGGCGCCGATCGTCACCCGGATCGCCATGTCGTTGACCCCTTTGAGGCGGACCAGCTCTTTGACCGAAAAGATCGGATGGCGGCGCATGACCTTCCACTCTTCTTCGGTGAAGTCGGTCGGCTTGTTCAACACATCGAGCGGAATGCCGAACTTGCCGAGATCGTGGAAAAGTCCCGCCATGCCGAGCTCGCAAAGGCGCTTCTTGCTGTAGCCGAGCCGCTGCCCGATCGCCAACGCCAGGATGCAGACGTTGACCGAATGATTGTAGGTGTATTCGTCGTGGCTTCTGAGATTGGTCAATCCAAGGAGGGTCGAATCTTCCTGCATGATCAGATCGACCATCGATTGAACGATCCGCTTGGCCCGCTTCAGGCTCACCGCTTGGCGGAGCTTCACACTCTCCATCACCTCGCCGACCGCCGTCACGGTATTGAAATAGGTCTTCTTCGCCAGATCCTTTTCATTATCCTCGGTGGCCTGCGCGACCTCTTCCTTTTCCTTCTTCTCCTCCAGGAATAAGATCTGCGGATTGGTCAGGCCGGCGTCTTCCAGCTCCTTCTCCAGCCGCTCGAACGGTTCGGGAAGGCGCGTATCAAGAGAAGCAAACAGAGAGGAGAACTTTCGTATCTCCCGCTCCCCGATCCCCCGCGAGAAGACGATGCTCCCGACCTTCCGCTTCTTCATCTCTTCATTCACCAGCATGAAGTTGGTGAAGATGTCGATATCGAGCTTTAATTTCATGTCGCCGAGGAAGAGGGCCTCCCCCTCCAGGCTCAGCGCCACCTCGGGATCGTCGATGAAGAGATCGCCCAGCGTTTTGCCGAAGTTCTCCGCCGGCTGCTGCAGCGCCACATTTCCCGCGTCATGGATCTGGGAGGTCTTGATCAAGATGGCAAATTGATTGACCACCTGCTTTCCAAGCTGGGCCCTTTCTTCATCGTAGCTTCGCACGGCGGTATTCCGGCTCATGTTTTCCCCGCTCCCAATAGCTCCAGCGCTTTGACGCACGCCTCGCTGATCGGCTTGCTCTTCGAACCGCTTCCCTCTCGAAGCGCCTCCACGGCGGGAGGGCTCCCGATGCGCTGAAGCGCAAAGGCGGCGCAGAGCCCCATCTCCTCCGCCCGCGCGTTCTTAAACAGACTCCACTTTACCTCCAGGAGCCGCCGCAATCGAGGAACCACCTTGTCTCCCCCGATCTTTGCAATGGCATCGAAGATTTCCTTTTTCTCGTGCATCTCCTTCTCATCGAACTCTTTGGATGTAAGGAGGTTCATCAGCGGCTCCAGCCCCTCCTGGGACTTTCTTTTGGCCAGGGCCCGGGTCGCAAAGAGACGGTTGGAAAGATCCGGATCGGAGAGGACCTTCACCAGAAGATCGTTGGTCTTCGGGCTTTCGATCATATCGAGCGCATGGAGCGTTTCCTTCCGAACTTTGGGATCTTTATGCTGGAGCAGACGCGGGAAACTTTTAAGCGCCTTCGGATCCCCGATTTTCCCGACCACATAAATTAAATTTCTCACGAGAAACCAACGATCATCCTCCAGCTTTGAAACAAGGAAGTCGACCTGCTGGGTTCCCAGCTTGACCAGGATTTCACAAAGAACCCGCCGCGCTTTCATTTTGTCGACCGCGCCGAGCAGTTCCACCAGAGAGGGAACGATCTGTTGATCAAAAAACATCATCAGAGAAGAAAATTCTTCCAGCCGGTCCGGCTCGCATTCGTTTAATACATTTTCCAACATCCCGATCCGTTTTGGATTTCCGGCCTGGATCTTCGCCTTCTGAATCTGATCGACCAAAGGTTGCGGCAAGCCCATCGATGGATCGATCATCTCCTGGAAAAACTCCAGAATCGCGCGCGCGTGTGGGAAATCCCCCTGCAGAAGAAGGCTCTCGAAGATATTATCGATGATACCGAGGATTTCACCGAAAAGAGCCGGGTCCCGCTCGATCCGGAGGATGTCGAAGAGAATCCCTTCCAGCTCCGCCACCATATCGAGCTCTTCTTCCCCCCGGACCTCCGCCTTCATCTTGCGGATTTCCTCATCGGTGAGCTTGAAGATATGGAGCGATGGGATTTCAACCCCCTTGGGGGCCTCCAGCGCCTGGGGCGCCGCCTCTTGATGGAACATTTCCCGAAGCTGATTCGGATTGGCCGGAACGGTTTGCATCTCCTTGCACTCTTCCGCCCGGACGTCTCCTTGGAGCTCGTCGACGACGATATATTTCACGTGCACCAGATGTTTTTCCCAGAGGAGGGTGACGATGTCGTCGTCCACATTGTCTCCCTCCCCCCGCTTCCCGATCACTTCAAGGAAGGTGATCAGCTCTTCTTTCTCGATCCCGGGATGGAATGAGAGCTCCCTCAATCCGTCGATGAAAAGCTTGAAGGCCACGCTCTCCATCCGATTCGCGTTCTCGTAAACCGGCTGGCCGGAGCAAAAGAGCTCGAACTGTTTGATCCGCAGTCGGAGCGGACCGTGCTCGGTGAGGTGACGCTGGATTTTCTCCGCCAACTCGTTGATGAATTTTTGATGAATCGGATTGTTCGGCAGGTAGATCTGGAGGGTCTTGGTGGTCTTTGTCAGATACTGAACGATCTCTTTGGCCGATTTTACCTCTTCCTTGTCGTACGCTTCCCCTTCTTCAACGGGCTCTTCATCGGCCATCGGCGCTTCAGCTCTGTCATCCATGATTGATCCTCAAAAAGCATAAAAAGTATATATCACGATCCCCATAAAGTCAAAAACTTGACACCCAAAATCGATTTCAGTAAGATCGATCCTGCATGGAAAATGAATGGCTCACAAAGGAGGCGTTTTGGGAAGATTGTCGGCGGAATCCGATCGATCCTCTTCTCCGGCTGCTTCTCACGTCGGACGGAACACTCATTCGCCATCTGGAATCGCTCTTCCTGGCTTCGGTGAAAGTGACCATTCAAGATCAACGGGAAATACTGATCGACGAGGAACACGCTTCCCGAATCGGGATTCCCGCGGGAGAAAAAGGAATTCAACGAAAGGTCTGGCTGTCGGCGGGAGGGGGGAGGAAGGTCTTTGCGGTCTCCATCTTTCCCCTCTCCGGATTGAAACCCGATTTTCATCAGGAGGTTCTACTCGGTCAGAAACCGATCGGTCGGATCATTGAGGCGCAACAGCTTCCGACCCGCCGAGATCGGCTGGAGATCACCCGCCTCGCCCTCCCGCAGGTCGCCGAAGCGCTCGGACTGCAACCACGGGAGTTATTTTGGGCAAGACGTTACCGCTTAAACATTTCCGATCAGGTCTCGGGCGTCATTTTCGAGGCATTCTCACCCTCCCTTTTCTCTTCCTCCTCGTTTTCGCCCTGACCGGCTGCGGGGCCCGACTTCATCACGGGACCCGATTCGATCAGATCGATCAGATGGCATGGATCCCCGCCGGGGAATTCATGATCGGATCGGATGAGGTGGATGAGACGAAGGAAGCGATTCAGCTCGGTTTCCCTCGCCCTTGGTTCGAGGATGAACATCCTCTCAGGAAGCGATCCCTCCCCGGCTTCTACATCGATCGGCACGAGACGACCCAGGAAGCGTATTTCAAATTTGTCACGGCGACGAACTACCCGCCCCCCGCCCATTGGCCCGACGGGCGGGTGGAGAAGGGAAAAGAGCGGCATCCGGTGACGAACGTGGACTGGTACGAAGCCAACGACTATTGCCGATGGGCCGGAAAGCGGCTCCCCACCGAAGAGGAATGGGAAAAAGCGGCGCGCGGCCCGGAGGGCCGCCGGTATCCCTGGGGGGATACCTTCGAGATCGACCGGGCCCATCTCTCATCGGGATCGGGTCTGAACGAGATCACCCGACCCGTCGGCAGCTTCCCCGCCGGGAAGAGTCCTTATGGAGTCGAGGACATGATCGGCAATGTCTGGGAATGGACCGACAGTTGGTATCTTCCCTATCCGGGAAGCGCGTTGCGGCATCCCGATTTCGGAATGAAGCACCGCGTCGTTCGAGGCCTTTCTTACTTGAGCCTGGGACATTATCCGGAGGGGGCTTACCGACGGGTGCTGGAGATCTATGCAAGGGCATCGACCCGATCGTACGATCCCCCCGCGGAGCGATTGGACGACGTCGGATTTCGATGTGCGAAGTCGAAGTAGGGTGATCCACGAATGAAGCAGCTTTGGCGGAAACGGCAAGAAGTCGCAAAACTGATCCGGCTCGACAAGCAATACGGGACCCTGCTGCTTCTCTTCCCCACCCTCTGGTCGCTTTTTGTCGCCTCGGAAGGAAGGCCCAGCTTGAAGCATCTTTCCGTTTTTGTCCTCGGCTCCTTTATGATGCGGAGCGCCGGCTGCGTGATGAACGATATGGCCGACCGGAAATTCGACGCCCGGGTCGAGCGGACGAAAGATCGCCCCCTGGCAAAAAATGCGTTGACGTTGATGGAAGCGCTTGTCGTTCTTTTCTTCCTGCTCTTATCTTCTCTGTTTTTGGTTCTCCTTCTCAACCCGCTGACGTTCCTCCTCAGCTTTGCAGCCCTCTTCACCGCCCTTTTCTATCCCTTCGCGAAGCGCTTCACCTATCTCCCGCAGATCATCCTCGGCGTCGCCTTCAGTTGGGGGGTCGTCATGGCCTGGACGGCGGTCCGGAACGAGCTCGCCCTGACCCCGTTTTTAATCTTGCTCGCCAATCTCTTCTGGGCCACCGGCTACGACACCGTTTATGCCTTGATGGATCGGGACGATGATCTTCGGATCGGCGTGAAATCGACCGCCGTCCTCTTCGGCGCGCAGAGCTGGATGGCGGTCAGTTTCTTTTATCTCCTTGTTATTTTCTTTTTGACCCTGGCCGGGAAACAGCTCGGGATGAATCTGATCTATTACCTCTCTCTGGCCGGCGCCGCCCTTTTGTTTTTCGGTCAGACAATCCAGCTTCGCAGATTGCCCGAGCGGCCGGCCCTTTTCGCCCTTTTCCGATCCCACGTCTGGGTGGGATTGATCATCTTGGTCGGGATTACATTGAACTATCATTTAAAGAATTAGACACGGAGGAGAAATGCCTTACACCGATCTGCGCGAATTTATGGAGATGCTCGAGAAGAAGGGACTCCTTGTCCGGGTGAAAAAAGAGGTCGATCCCAAGCTGGAGATCACCGAGATCTACAATCGCCTCCTGGCCAAAAAAGGCCCCGCCGTCCTCTTCGAGCGGGTCAAGGGGCATTCGATCCCGGTTCTGATCAACCTTTACGGGACGATCGAGCGGGTGGCGCTGGGACTCGACACCGACGAAGCGGGGCTCCTTGAGATCGGCGAGTTCCTCGCCTTCCTGCAGCATCCGGAGCCGCCGAAAGGGTTCATCGACGCGGTCAAACATCTCCCCTTCTACGGCCGGATTCTCCACCTCTCGCCGAAGAAGGTCGGCCGCGCCCCCTGCCAGGAAGTGGTTCTGGAGGGGGATCAAATCGATCTCGATCGGATCCCGATCCTCCACTGCTGGCCCGACGACGTCGGGCCGCAGGTCACCTGGCCGTTGGTGATCACCAAGCCGCCGACCGGCGAGGAGGGGAAATACAATATCGGGATCTACCGGATGCAGCAGATCGACAAGAAGACGACGATCATGCGCTGGCTCAAACATCGCGGCGGCGCCAAACATTGGCGGCAGTGGATGGCGCAGGGAAAGACGATGCCGGTCGCCGTCGCCCTCGGCTGCGATCCGGCGATGACGATCGCCGCCGTCACCCCGGTCCCCGATCAGATCGGCGAGTTTCACTTCGCGGGGCTGCTTCGGAAGAAACCGGTGGAGCTGGTCCGCTGCAAAACGGTCGATCTGGAGGTCCCGGCGACGAGCGAAATCGTCATCGAAGGGGAAATCCGCCCCGGCGAGATGGCCGACGAGGGGCCGCACGGCGACCATACCGGATTCTACAATTCGGTCGAGCCGTTCCCCATTTTCCATATCACCTGCATCACCCACCGGAGAGACCCGATTTATCTCACCACCACGACGGGACGGCCGCCGCGCGAAGACGCCGTCGTCGGCCTGGCGCTCAACCGGGTTTTTCTCCCGCTTCTGCGGCAGAATTTTTCCGAAATCGTCGATTTCCACCTTCCGATGGAGGCCTGCTCCTACCGGATCGCCGTGATTTCAATGAAGAAGGAATACCCAGGCCATGCCAAGCGGGTGATGTTAGGTATTTGGGGCTTCCTAAAACAATTTCTTTATGTTAAATATATTATCGTCGTCGATCATGATATCGACGTCCGGAACTGGGACGACGTCATCTGGGCGATCTCGACCCAGGTCGACCCGGCGCGCGACACCTTCACGATCGAGAACACCCCGATCGATTATCTCGACTTCGCATCGCCCGAATCGGGGCTCGGATCGAAGATGGGGATCGACGCCACGACCAAGATCCCCCCCGAGACCCATCGGGAATGGGGAAAACGGATCGAGATGGACCCCGACGTGGTCGATCGGATCGACCGAATCTGGAATGAACTAGGAATCGATTGATGCCATTCCGCACAATCATCCGTCACGCATCCATCATCACCCTTTCTTTGGCGGGGGCGGTCTTCGTCTCTGCTTTTTTGGCGACGGAGGGTTCCTCGCTTCCGACGCGCCGCCTCCCGGCCCCCGCCCGCCGCGCGACCCTCTCCGATCCAAGCTGTCTGCACTGCCACTCCGACCGGTCGACCTTGCAGACCGATCCCTCCAAGCCCGAGTGCCAAGAATGCCACAGCGACCGCCCGCCCGTTCCGGAACATGAGATCACGCCGGTCCGGGCGCCGATCCAGATCAAGGAAGAAAAGATCATCGAGCAGAAGATGGTCTTGATTCCGGAAGGCGCCTTCGTCATGGGGAACAACGGGCGGCCGACGGGGGAAGGGGCGGGAGACGAAGACGAGCAGCCGGAGCATGAAGTCTTCGTGAAATCATTTTATATCGATGTGTATGAAACAACCAACGCCCACTATAAAAACTTCGTCGACGCCGGCGGCGCCGAGCCGCCGCTCCTCTGGCGAAACGGCGACTACCCTCCCGCCAAGGTGAACCATCCGGTCGTCTATGTCAGCTGGTACGATGCCGACGCCTACTGCCGATGGGCCGGCAAACGTCTTCCGACCGAGCAGGAATGGGAAAAGGCCGCCCGCGGGACCGACGGACGCCACTTCCCTTGGGGAACCCCCTTCTCTTTCCAGAAGGCGAACACGCCGCAATACTGGCTGGCCAAAGGGATCGACGTCTCGAAGGGGAGCACCCTGCCGGTCGCCAGCTTCGAAGAGGGAAAGAGCCCCTACGGCCTCTACGACATGGCCGGCAACGTTTATGAATGGGTCAGCGATTGGTATCTTCCCTACCCCGGTAATCCTTTTCCCAATATCCATTACGGAATGAAAAACAAAGTTTTAAGAGGGGGATCGTGGTATGATTGCCTCTCATACGGCTGCGGCCTCTCCGCCCCGTCGTACAACCGAAGCCGCTTCACCCCCGAGATCAAGAACAAAGGTTTCGGCTTCCGCTGCGCAAAAGACGCCGTCGGAGGGGTGAACGCCGGGGGCCGGGGAAAAGGGGCAAAGAGATAATCGATCTATCATTATTACTATTACTGCTCCCGCGCTCACCTTTTATAAATCAACCGAAGTTCACCCGACGCGTAAATCTTTTCTTCCGCTTTTTAAACAAGTCGCGATGAAGAAGGAGGTTTTGTTTTGAAGTCGAAAATCGTATCCGTGATGATTCTCTTTACGATCCTCATCGCCGGACTTTACCTCTGGAACAGACCCAGCCAGCATGCCCCCGCCGGCATGATCCTGATCCCCGCCGGCGAATTCATCATGGGAACGGATGAAACCGGCTACTCGGTCGATCCTGCCTCCATCCTCCCGAACAAACCGCTCCTCAAAGACGAGCGCCCCGCCCACGCCGTCTATCTCGACACGTTTGCCATCGACCGGACCAAGGTCCGCAACCGCGACTATCAACGCTTCGCGATGATCTCCGGCCATCCGCTCCCCTTCGGCCTCGGAGAAGCCGACCCGGACCAGCCGGTCACCGGCCTCACCTGGCAGGAGGCCGCCGACTACTGCGACTCGATCGGCAAACGTCTTCCGACCGAAGAAGAGTGGGAAAAAGCGGCCCGGGGGACCGATGGGAGAATCTATCCCTGGGGAAATCAATTCGATCCGGAAATCGAAAAAGCGGTCCGGGCTTCCCTCCCCGCCAAACCGATCTTCTCCCCTTACGGCGCCGAAGCGATGGTCGGGTTCGGATGGGAGTGGACCGCCGACCTCTATCGTCCCTACCCCAACAACCCCTATCGCGCCGATCCCTTCCGGAAAAATGTCCGCGCCATCCGCGGCGGGATCGGAGGCGATCAACCCGGCGCGCTTCGTCTCCTTACCCGAACGACAACCCGCTTCTACGCCGATCCCGAAAAGCGAGATCCGCTGATCGGCTTTCGGTGCGCCAGATCACTCTAATCCATCCGGCGGATTTGTAGCTTTTCACGAAATTGCGTAAGATGTTTAGATCGGCTTGAACTTTTCGTTCGATCGGACTACGCTCCTTCCGAACCACGCCTCCTCTCTGATCTGAGGAGGATCTGCGAAGATCATGATGATCTCCTTGTTATCCCGATGGACCCTTTTTACTCACCTCTCTGTATGGAGAAAGCGTTATGAAGTCGAAACATCGTTTGAGTGGGATCATTCTTTTGTTTTTCTTCTTCTGGACCGGGGGCTGCGTCACGAAAAGCCGCTACCTGGCGGAGGTGGCTCAACGGGAATCTTCCGCCGCGCAGCTTCAGGAAGAGCGGCAGAAACGGGCCGCGCTGGAGAAATCGCTCGAAGAGGCGAGGGCGGCCGCGTCGAAACGGGAAAAGGATCTCGCTCTGCTGGAGCAGCAGCTCTCCCTCGCGAAGGAGACCGGAAACAAGACGGAGCAGGAATTAAGAGACCAGATGCTTCAGATGAAGGGAACCTTTGAAGAGACCGATCAGTCCCGGCAGGCGATGATCAACCGGCTGGAGGAGGCATTGAAAGTCACCGAAGAGGAGGCCGCCCGGCGCGAGAGAGAGCTCCGGGAATCGGAGAAGACCCATCAACAGCTGATCGGGGAGCTTCAAAAGGAGATCACCGACGGAAGCGTCAAAATCACGCAGCTGAAGGACCGGCTCTCCGTGGAGATCGTCGATAAAATTCTCTTCGCCTCCGGGAGCGACCAGGTGACCTCCGAAGGAAAAGGGGTTCTCAAGAAGGTCAGCGACATCTTGAAGAACGTGAAGGAGAACAGTATCCGGATCGAGGGACATACCGACAACGTCCCGATCGGCCCCCGGCTGGCCGGAAAATTCCCGAGCAACTGGGAGCTCTCCGCCTCGCGCGCGACCCAGGTGGTCCGATATCTCTCCGAGCTCGGCATCTCTCCGGAGAACCTGTCGGCCGTCGGGCTGGCGGAGTATCGGCCGGTCGCCCCGAACGACACCCCCGAGGGGAAACAGCGAAACCGACGAATCGAGATCGTTCTCTATCCCAAAGACCTCCAGGAGATCGTCTCTTCCGTCGAGCCCCCTCAAATGACCGATAACCGATAAACACCCGCGCAGCAAAGGGTCCGGTCCGCCGCCTCACCCCCCGGGCGGACCGGACCCTTCTTTTCATAAAAATGACAGCCTCAAATCGATTGACAATTCCCTCCCTCTTCCCCTAAAATCGGCCCCATGGTCAATGCCGTTGAATGGAAAAAAGGGGCGGTCCGCCTGCTCGATCAGACGAAGCTGCCGACCGAGGTGATCTTCGTCGACTGCACCGATGTCGAAACCGTGGCGCGCGGGATCAAGGAGCTCTGGGTCCGCGGGGCGCCGGCCATCGGGATCACCGCCGCTTATGGGATCGCGCTGGCGGCGCAGAAGATCTCCGCCCAATCCTTCGATGATTTCTACAAACAGCTTCTTCCGAGCTGCGATCTGCTCGCCGCCACCCGGCCGACCGCGGTCAATCTCTTCTGGGCCATCCAGCGGATGAAGGAAACGGCGCAGGCCCATCGGACCGAATCGCCCGAAGCGCTCAAAAAAATCATGTTGGATGAAGCGCACGCCATCCTGCAAGAAGACATCGAGATGAACCGCGCCATCGGGAAATTCGGCGCGGCGCTCATCGAGGCGGGCGACGGCGTCCTGACCCATTGCAACGCGGGGGCCCTCGCCACGGGCGGCTACGGCACGGCGCTCGGCGTCATCCGCAGCGCCTGGGAGGCGAACAAGAAGATCGCCGTCTACGCCGACGAAACCCGGCCGGTCCTTCAAGGGGCGCGGCTGACCGCCTGGGAGCTGGTGCAAGACAGCATCCCGGTCACCGTCATCACCGACAACATGGCCGGCTTCTTCATGCGGCGGGGAAAGATCCAGCGCTGCGTCGTCGGCGCCGACCGGATCGCCGCCAACGGAGACACCGCCAACAAGATCGGCACCTACAGCGTCGCCGTTCTCGCCAAAGAGCACGGCATCCCCTTCTACGTCGCCGCCCCTTACTCCACGATCGATTTCAGCATCTCCTCCGGAGACGAAATCCCGATCGAAGAGCGGAATCAGGCCGAGCTGACCCACATCGCCGGAAACCAGATCTGGGCCACCGGCGCCACCACCGCCAACCCCGCCTTCGACGTCACTCCCGCCAAATACATCACCGCCATCATCACCGACAAGGGGGTCTTCAAGCCGGAAGAGATCGTCAGACTAAAACCATCCAAGCGCGGTTGATCGATGCGGAACCGGACCGATGCGGGACCTCTTCCCATCCCTCTTTGGCTGAAGCGTCTCGATCGGGTCCGCGAGGAGAATCGAACGCTTCCTTCCCTCTCTGCAAAAGAGCGGTCGCGGCAGGTTTTTGAATTGATGTCTTTGGGAATCAGGATGGTGGAAGCGCAGTGCCGGGAGAGAGGAGAAGATCTCTCCGCTTGGATGCGCCGCCAGGACCGGATTGACCAAATGTGGAAAACCGAGTGGGAAAATTGGCGTGAAGCGAACAAGAAGCGATCAACCCGAAACGGTTCTTCTGGAAGTCTTAAGATTCCTCCGAGGTAAAAAGATTCCGCATCTCCTTATCGGCGCCCTGGCCGTCGGTCTCTGGGCCCGTCCCCGGACCACGCTCGACATCGACCTTCTGATTTCTATCCCCGAAAATTTTAACGCGCTCTCTGATGCAGCCCCTGAAGCGGGATTTCAGGTCGACCGGCAGTGGTGGGCCGAAAATCCCCTTCTTCAGGACCGGCAGATTCGGTTAAGACGGGGATCGGTTTCGGTCGATCTGAGACGGGCGGAAGGTCCCTTCGAGCAAAACATTTTTCAACGAAAGCGGCGCAAACGGCTCGGGGAAAATACACTTTGGGTTGCTTCTCCGGAAGACCTCATTCTAATGAAACTCCGCGTGGGAAGACCGCGCGATTTTGAAGATGCGAACGCCCTTGCGGTGAACTGTAAAAAGACAATCGACTTTGATTATTTGTCTTCGCAGGCCAGACGGCTTGGCCTTGTCGATGAACTCCGGTTTGTTTTAAAATAAGCCGGATTGTCGTCGTGAACACCGAAGTCGTGGGGCTTGGGGCGAAGAGCCCCATTCCAATGCTCTTAATCATTCCGTGAACATGCTTTAATTAAAACCTATCCAAAGGATAAAAAAGGATAAAAATGGATATTCGTTCGAATGTACTCGACCTGATCGGCGGGACCCCGCTCATTCGGCTGAAGGGGCCGTCCGAGGCGACCGGTTGCAACATTTTAGGGAAAGCGGAGTTTCTCAACCCCGGCGGGTCGATCAAAGATCGGACCGCGCTCGGCATTATTCGCCATGCGGAAAAACAGGGCCTTTTGAAAAAAGGGGGAACGATCGTCGAGGGGACCGCGGGGAATACCGGGATCGGATTGGCGATGATCGGGCGGGTCCTGGGGTATCGCACCCTGATCGTCATCCCCGAAACGCAAAGCCCGGAAAAGTTCGAGGCGCTGCGGCTCTTCGGCGCGGAGTTGAAGCTGGTTCCCGAGGCCCCCTATTCGACGCCGCGGCATTTCGTCAAGATCGCCGGTCAGCTCGCCCAAGAAATGAACGAAGTGTCCCCCGGCGCCGCCTTCTGGGCGCGACAATTCGACAACGTCGCCAACCGCGAGTTCCACACCGCGACGACCGGCGCGGAGATTTGGGAGCAGACCGGCGGAAAGATCGACGGGTTCAACTGCGCCGTCGGAACCGGGGGAACACTGGCGGGGGTCGGCATGGCGCTGAAGGCGCGGAACCCGAAGGTAGTCATCGCCCTTTCCGATCCGATGGGGGCCGCGCTCTACAACTATTACAAGCATGGCGAGTTGAAGTCGGAGGGGGATTCGATTGCCGAGGGGGTCGGTCAGAGCCGCGTCACCGAAAATTTGGTCGGCGCCCCGATCGACGAGGCATACCAGATCCCCGACGACGAAGCCCTCCCCTATATTTTTAATTTATTGCGGGACGAAGGGCTCTGCGTGGGGGGCTCATCGGGGATCAATGTCGCCGGGGCGGTTCGGCTGGCGCGCAAGCTGGGGCCGGGGCATACCATCGTGACGATTCTGGCCGACAGCGGCCTGCGGTATCAACGGAGACTTTTCAATCCGGCGTTCCTGCGGGAGCAGAAATTGCCGGTGCCGGAGTGGCTGGAAGCGAGTTCTCATTAAAGTGCATCCGGGTTCAAGCAATGAACTGCGTCGTTCTACGGCCTATTCAAGTTCATCACCTCATCGCATCGATTGACATGCAATACTTACTTTTACATGCTAACATATCTCTATGAGCGAAACCTTTAACCGTATTCTGAGTTTAGTGGAACGCAGAGAGGTGAAGATTTCTGATCACGGTTATGACGAATTGGCCGCAGATCAGATTTTTGTGAGAGATATTATCAAGGGAATCGCACAGGCCGTTGTGGTGGAAGATTATCCTGACTATCTAAAAGGTCCATGCGTATTGGTTTTACAAAAAGATCGAGATGATCAACCGGTTCACGTCGTTTGGGGAATTCCTAAAAACACCTCCTCCCCTGCGGTTCTTGTCACGGCCTATCGACCCGATCCTTCGCAATGGACAGATGACTTTCTACGGAGAAAAAAACAATGAAGAGAAGATCCCATACAAAACTGGTCCGAGAGGGAAAATATATTGCCGAGGTCGAGGTTGAACTCATCGAGACGGATGAGGGTTGGTCGCCGTATTTGGCTCTCGAAGATGTCTACAAGCTCGATGACGTTCGGGAAGCCTTACGCCGCGGCGATATTAAGGATGCAACACGATTCGCCCGTGTCTTCACTCTCACCCCCGTCGCCCCGTAAGAATTACTTTTATCGGCGCCCGATCGACGAGGCGTATCAGATTCCCGACGACGAAGGGCTCTGCGTGGGGGGATCATCAGGGATCAACATCGCCGGGGCGGTTCGGCTGGCGCGCAAGCTGGGGCCGGGGCATACCATCGTGACGATTCTGGCCGACAGCGGCCTGCGGTATCAACGGAGACTTTTCAATCCGGCTTTCCTCCGGGAACAAAAGTTGCCGGTGCCGGAGTGGCTGGATAATTGCCTTTAAAACGTCTAATGTATATGAGGCCGCTGTGGACACGTTGTATAATCAAGCTCTCAACATTATGACTGATACATTTCGCATGTTGGAAGGGCGTGTACCACCTCCGCAGAGGGTACCCCATATGGACTCCTTTGCCTTCCGGTACATCGAAAAGACCATTCATCAAGCGATGGTCCAGAAACTCGCCCGGGTCATTTCAGGTTTGCATGCAGCGCGCCTGCTTATGGAGAAAGGTTTCGTCCAAGAACAAGCTGCGTTGCAACGAATGCTCGATGAGTTTCACGAGGACATCACGTTCCTGTCGTATGCCGTCATCTTCAACAATCGAATACCGCTTCATCAAAAGTATCTCGACGCATTCTATGAGGAAGAATTCGACGCACCTTCAGCGATTGAATCAACTCAGAAACGCCTAATGGTAAAGCGCACCAAGATTCGCGCCTATATTGCGCAAGTAAGTGGACCCGGGCTTGACCCAAGCACTGGCGTGGAAGCTGCGCGCACGCTTTCAAAAACCTATTCGGGATATGTACATGGTGCCTCACCACAGATCATGGATATGTTTGGCGGAAATCCACCCCATTTTCATGTAAATGGCATGCGCGGCACCCCCCTCCAAGAGGAACACCAGCATGACCTTTGGAACTACTTTTTCCGCAGCATAATTTCCTTCGCTCTTGTTGCAAAAGCGTTTGGCGATGAAGAACTTTTTCGCAGTCTCTACGATTACCATATTGAGTTCGATAGACAATCTGGGAGAAACAATACTGTTCAGAACGCTGACGAAACTTAACTCTCTCAATGTCAAACCCTTAGAATCATGACTCCGTCAGACGAGAAAGTGCGCAAACATTAACCAAGAAAAATAATGTTCGAAGGTGCTCGACTAAAGATTGAACGGGGCAATCAACACATCGTTGATCTGAGGTCTACTATCAATGCTTTTTTGCAGCGTCACCCCTACACTCTTAGCGTTCGCCATAATCCAAACGGTAACGAAATCACTATCGAGATGAACCTCCGCGAGCAAGCTCCATCCGCCATTCCACTCATCTTGGGGGATAGTATCCATAATCTTAGGACCGCCCTTGATCATGCGACATGGGAATTGATCGGTTTGGATGGCGGCACACAGGATCGATACACAACCTTTCCGACCGGAGCTGAATTACCTGGGTATAAAGGCACGTGTAATGGAATAAAAACACCCCGGAGCGATACGAAGGAATTCCTTGCTTCCTTCGAAGCATATAAAGGGGGGAAGGGCGAGATACTTTACGCGCTTCATTGCCTTGACGTTGAGGACAAGCATATTATTCTCACGCCCACAGTAAATGTGTCCTCTATCCGTCGTATGACTGTTATCCGCCCTGATGGAATAGTAGCTCTTACAGTCACGAATCAGATGTGTGGGATGGACAAAATCGGCCGGAGTAGAATTATGACCCTCGGAATTGTACCTGGCAGCACCATTGAATTCAATCCCGATACCGATTCTACGGTTGATATATTTTTTGGCGATATCGAGTTTTTCAAGTTTCAACCGATTATTCCAACGATTGTGCAGATCAGCAATGCCGTCTCGCACGCTATCGGACAGTTTGATAATTTCGTCAAAACCCGTTCTTGATTTTTTGCTTTTTACCCATTTCGAATTCCGGGGCACCATACTTAATTCACGTGGTTATGGGGGTCTGGTTATGGGGGTCTGGGGGTCTGGTTATGGGGGTCGGGTCTTGAATCTGGATAACCTCGTCACCCCGCTCGTTAATTCCATAAACCAGCAATGAAAAAACTTCTTTTCATCTGCAGCCAGAATCGTCTTCGGAGCCCGACGGCCGAAGCGGTCTTTTCAAAATGGCCGAACGTAGAGGCGATGTCCGCCGGGCTCAATCACGACGCGGAGCTTCGGGTTTCGGCGGAGATGATCGAATGGGCCGATGCCATCTTTGTCATGGAAGCGGGTCACAAGAAAAATCTCAGCAAGCAGTTCAACGGACCACTTAAAGGAAAACGGATCATCGTCCTAGGAATTCCAGATGATTACGATTATATGCAAAAGGAACTCGTTCAACTCTTAGAAACAAAGGTTCCGAAGTACCTCAACATCTGAGCCACCATCAGGAGTCAAGTTGAACTAAAGTCCACGACACCCCGTTAACCGTGATAGAATATCTTAGTCCCTCATTCTTTGGAGGTTTTTTCAGATGAACTGGAAAGAGTATATAACGGTTGATCAGGAGATTTGCCATGGTAAGGCGTGCATCAAGGGGACAAGAATCATGGTGTCCGTGGTGCTTGATAATCTTGCCGCCGGTCTCACAGCAGATGAGATTTTACAGAGTTATCCTTCCCTCACTCGCGAAGCCGTGCAGGCCGCCATCGCATACGCAGCCGAACTCGCGCGAGAGCGGGTTGTCATCATGCCGGCATAGAACGACCTAATGAAATTCAAAGTTGACGAAAATCTTCCCATTGAAATTGCCGGCCTTCTCCGCGAAGAAGGCCACGATGCGAGGACGGTATCGGAACAACACCTTGGCGGTAGTGCCGATTCCAATATCGCAAGTGTTTGTCAACAAGAAGAACGTGCTTTAGTAACATTGGATACGGACTTCGCTGATATTCGGCTTTACCCTCCTGACCAGTTTTCCGGAATAATCGTCCTGCGCCTGGAACGGCAAGACAAGCCGCATCTTCTCGACATCTTCACGCATGTGATGCAAGTATTTTCTCGTGAACCGGTCAAAGGACATCTCTGGATCGTTGAAGAGAAGCAAATTAGAATCCGAGGGTAAACTCCGAAACAACACAACCCGTCATTGCATTAACGGCGCCGCCATGCCTTATAATAAGTCTCTCTCTGACCGCCTCCAACCCCTCCTCAAAACCCGCAAAGGCTTCTCCGAAAAAGAGATGTTCGGCGGTGTCGGATTTCTGCTGAACGGAAACATGTGCGTGGGCGTCTATAAAGAATTCTTGATCCTCCGGCTGGGAAAAGAGGAAGCCGACCGCGCTTTGAACAAAAGCATGTCAAACCATTCGACATCAACGGCCGGGCAATGTCCGGATGGGTGATGGTGGAGAAAGAAGAAATCGACAGCGAACACAATCTACGTCCAAACACGGAAAATAAAATCTCCCTCACTCCATCACACGAGGATCATCACCCCGAAGTATTGCTCCAACCATCTCAACCGCCTTAGAATATCTATAGATACTTCAAGATCTCATAGTGTGATCGGAGAAACCCAATGAGAACCGTGACGCTTCCATCAGGAGTACCGGTCCCCGTGCTCGGCCAGGGGACCTGGGGAATGGGCGAGACGCCGGAACGGCGGCAGGAAGAAATCGCCGCGCTTCGCTTCGGCCTCGACCTCGGCCTAACCCTCATCGACACGGCGGAAATGTACGGCGAAGGGGGCGCCGAAGAGGTGGTGGGGGAAGCGATCGAAGGACGCCGCGACGAGGTTTATCTGGTCAGCAAAGTGTATCCGTTTAATGCCAGCCGGCGCGGAACCGTCGCCGCCTGCGAGCGGAGCCTCAAGCGCTTGAAGACCGATCGCCTCGATCTCTACCTGCTTCATTGGAGAGGCGACTATCCCCTTTCCGAAACCGTCGAAGCCTTCGAAGCGCTGAAAGAGGCCGGGGCGATTCGGGACTGGGGGGTCAGCAATTTCGATCTCCCCGATATGAAAGAGCTGGTGACCGTCCCGAACGGCGAACAGGTCGCGACCGACCAGGTGCTTTATAATCTTTATCACCGCGAGGTGGAGACCGCGCTCCTCCCTTGGTGTCTGAAGCGCCACATTCCGATCATGGCCTACTCCCCGATCGAGCAGGGGCGCATGCTTGACGATCCCCTCTTGAAGGAGATCGCCTCACGTCACGGAATCACCCCGGCCCAGGCGGCGCTCGCCTGGCTGCTTCAAAAGCAGGAGGTGATCGTCATCGCGAAGGCGAGCAAGATCGAGCACGTTCGACAGAACCGCGAAGCGCTCGATGTCCATCTAACGATCCGCGATCTGGAAGCATTGGACCAGGCCTACCCCCCTCCCCGCAAGCCCACCCCATTGAAAGTTCATTGAGGGGACCCTCATTCCAACGAGGTTGATCTCTCCCTGCTCTTCATTCTTTATATACGTTCCCATAAGAACAGAATATTTGATCTTATGGAATGTTTGACAACCCACCTATTTTCGGCGTATACCTAAAAACCAGCCGCAAGAAAAGCCTTTAAGGCGTCTACCTGTTTGGCATCAAACGAACCTGGGCGGATAAAAGCGGGAGAACGGCAGATGAATCAACCCCTTCAAGGCAAAGTCGCATTGGTCGCAGGGGCGACGCGCGGCGCGGGGCGCGGCATCGCGGTCGAGCTCGGCGCGGCGGGCGCCACGGTCTACTGCACCGGCCGGACCACCCGCGCGCAACGTTCGGAGTATAACCGTCCCGAAACGATCGAAGAGACCGCCAAGATGGTCCAGCAAGCCGGCGGCCGAGGGATCGCCCTGCAGGTCGATCATTTAGACCCGGCGCAAGTGAAGGCGTTGGTCGCGCAGATCGAGCGCGAGCAAGGCCGCCTTGATCTCCTGGTGAATGATGTCTGGGGAGGGGAACTCTTGACCGAGTGGAACGTGCCGGTGTGGGAGCATTCTCTCGAAAAGGGCTTGCGCCTGCTGCGGCTCGCGATCGACACCCACATCATCACCAGCCACTTCGCCCTCCCCCTCTTGATCAAACATCCGGGCGGGTTGCTCGTCGAGATGACCGACGGCACCGCCGAATACAACAATGCAAACTACCGGCTGTCGCTCTTCTACGATCTCGCCAAAACTTCGGTCATTCGAATGGCCTGGGCGCAGGCGAAGGAGCTTTCGCCCCATCAATGCACCGCCGTGGCGCTGACCCCCGGCTGGCTGCGCTCCGAGATGATGTTGGATATCTACGGCGTCACCGAAGCCAACTGGCGGGACGCCACCGCGAAGCAGCCCCACTTCGTGATCAGCGAAACGCCCCGTTACGTCGGCCGCGCCGTGGCCCACCTCGCCGCCGATCCCAAGGTATCACGCTGGAACGGCCAATCTCTTTCGAGCGGCCAGCTCGCAAAAGTTTACGGCTTCACCGATCTTGACGGTTCCCAGCCCGATGCCTGGCGCTACATGGTGGAGGTGCAGGATCCCGGCAAACCGGCCGACGCCACCGGGTACAGGTAACGCAGCCGCTCGACATGACCAACCAAGCAACGTCCGCTGAGGGAGATTCGACTGATGGCCGCCGCCTCTACACGCATTCGCCGCCACCTGAACGCCCCTCGCGCAGAGGTCTATCGCGCCCTTCTCGACGCGCAAGCGGTCGCGACATGGATGGTGCCGGACGGGATGACCAGCCGCGTGCATGCCTTCGATGCCCGCGAAGGGGGTCTATTCAGAATCTCGCTTACCTACGACGCGCCGACCGGGACCGGCAAGACGACCGCCCACACCGACACCTACCATGGCCGCTTCGTCAAACTGGTTCCCAATGAACAGGTCATTGAAGTGCTGGAGTTCGAGACGGACGATGCCGCGATGCGCGGCGAGATGACCGTCACCTTCACACTCATTGATGCGGCCGGCGGCGCCGATCTGCTCGCCGTCCACGACAACCTGCCGCCCGGCCTCTCGCCGGCCGACAATGAAATCGGCTGGCGAATGGCGATCGACAAGCTCGCGGCATTCGTCGAGACGCGCCGAAACAAGTAGGCCCGCGCCCTCGCGGCGCGAACCTTCGAAAGCCCACAAAGGTAGTAAAATGCAGATACGCCCGATCGAGCCTCCAGACATTCCACGGTGGATCGAGCTTCGCGCCAGGCTGTGGCCCCAGGAGTCGCGGTCCGAACTCGAAGCGGAGGGACCTGTCATGCTTACCGCGGAACCGCCGCTGATTGTTTTCGTCGCCGAGGAGAACGGCCCGCTCGTCGGATTTCTGGAGCTCGGCCTCCGGTCTGTCGCGGAGGGTTGCATCAGCTCGCCGGTGCCTTACGTGGAAGGATGGTATGTGGAGGCCGACCGGCGGCGGCGCGGCATCGGCCGTGCTCTGATGAACGCCGCGGAGGGATGGAGTCGGGCCCACGGCTACACGGAGATCGGCTCGGATACGGAAGTAGTCAACCGTCTCAGCCGCGACGCCCATGCGGCCCTTGGGTTCGAGGAGGTGGAGACGCTGGTTATTTTTCGGAAGTCGCTTTAAGTGGTCTCCCCATCATCAAGGAATCCCAAGGCCTCGCCGCGTCATAAAAAAATCTCTGGCCACCCAGGCCAGAATGACCGGCCGCCTTCGGATCGAACCGATACAGTAAGGAAGCCACGCATGGCCATAGGGGATATAAACCCGAACAGGGACCCCCAGTGGTTCCGCGACCTCTTTGGCCCGAATCGGCAGCCCCCATAACTGCTCCAACCGGCACGGGGTTCCTGATTTTTGAAGCCGCGCCAACGCGGCCCGGGCCAGCACCGGATCGTGCGTCGCCACCGCCACCTCCCTCGCCCGGCCGGCCAGCCGATCGATCAGCTCCAAAAAGCGTCCCTTCGGATCGATCGCTTCTCCGGTAGGATCGGGCCACTCCCCTTTGACCACCCGCACCGGAGCGCCAAGATCGATGGCGCATTCGGCATCGAAAAAACTCCGGCGCCATCGAGAAGGAAGCGTGCAGCCGATGTGGGGGTAATACGGAACGGCTTTCTCAAGCAACCGAAAAGTGGGCGGGGCGGTATCAAAATCATGCGAATCGAAGTGAATCCGGACCCCTCGCTCGCCGGCAACAGCCAGAAGCTCCTTCAATGCCTCAAAATCATACCGAAGCGAAGGGGCTTTGATCGAGAGATGGGCGTCCAACTTTTCGGAGGCGATGGTCTGCAGCGCCGTTTGATAATTTGAGAGAACCTCTTCCGGTGTATCCCCCGGCCCGTCCCAGGGACAGAGGATACTCCCCCACCCTCGGGCAGCCACCCGGCGGCAAAGACGAAGGGCATCGGTGAGATGAGGGCCGGCGATGTAGTTTTCGGCCAGACGCCGGACCATCCATTCTTTTATTTGGATCAACATTCCGAACCTGCCTTCTTATTTGAAGCGCCGCATGACCTTGCCGCCCGCTTGGCAAGAGAGATCGACCCCCAGGCCGAACAAGCCTTTCGGAGAATAAGGATAGGTTCGGGTCGAGACATAGGCGTGGGCCTGGTCGGTCCAGACCCGCAGCCAAGGTTCATCGATTCCCAAGAATTCATATCCTTCGAGCCCCTGCTTGAAGGCATAACGGATCATCTCATGCATCAGAAGCGCACCGGGGGAACACCGGGCCCATTTTTCATCGTAGCCGGTCTTTAAGACCCAGAGCCGGCCGGCGCATTGAACCGCCAGTATGGAGGCGATCGCCTTTTTATCCATCCTGAAAAAACCAAGCCGAAGGAGTCCGAGGCGCGCCGCGGCCTGAGCGTAGAGATAAAAAAACCGCTTCAGCGGTTCGTTCAACTGCAGCGCCGTTCCATGTTGTCCTTTCCAGCCGGCCGTCTCCACAACAAGGAGCTCTTCAAGATAACGATCGACGTTTTCGGCATCGGGAGAGACCATCTCAAACTGCACCTTTCCCTCGGCCTCCGCCCGCCTTTTCGCCCTCCGGAAACAGGCGCGGCGGGAAGAAGAAAGGGCCGACTCGAATTCGGCCCATCCCCCTTTACAAGAGAGCCAGAGCGACCCCTCCGTTTCCTTGACCGTCGTATAGGCATGCCGCTCGCTGCGCCCGCGCAATAGGCGGATTTCTTCAGCGGAGGAGGGGACCCTTCGTAGGAGCAGCGGCCGCTTCAGAGCGACGATGCCCTCCACCAGTTCTTCCAGCGCGGCGAGGTCCTCATAAATAAACCCGCCCGGCTCAAACAAAAAAGAACAACCCAATAATTCGAGTCGTTCGATCCCTTTTTGTCGAACAGAAACCAACGGCGCCGCCGCGGTGATTTTCCCTTTTGAACGGACGATAACAATGGAGAGTTGCTGCGGCGGGCAAAAGGCCTCGGCACAAGCGACAAACCACTCGTGACGAAGCAGGGGATTTCCAAACGGTTCTGCAATCTCGTTCCAAGGCGTCGAAAGGATGCGGAGATCCTCAAGACGGTCGACAATTTCAACCACGATGCATCATCCATCAATGAGTTTGATCGAGAGGTTCGCATCTTGGTAGAAATATGAGATGGAGACCCTTCTGCGATCCAGTCTTTAAATTTTTATCGCAAAGAGATCTTCGGCTGCTGTAACAGCGGATACACTGTTTGATAAAAATAAAAACTTTCGGTGGAGGGAACGGATGAAGAAATAATTCTTTCGAAAGGAGGATTACATTGGCGACGATCGAGATCACGCGTCGATCGGAGATGAAAGGTCTGTCACTCGGACCGTATGAAGGCGCTACGCCGCCCGGCGGGCTTCGTTTACGAGTTGATGCGCCATCCGTGTCGGCTCAGGCAAACGATAGCGGAGTTGGGAGGAGAGGACGATCTCGACCGCCCGGTCGAGGGTCATCCGGTGACCGGGGGAGATAAAAACCGGCGACACTCCATCGCGCGTCCGGAGGACCGCGCCGATCGTCTCGCCGCGATCGATCAAGGGAGACCACTCGCCCTGCAGCGGTCCCGGCTCGCGATGGGCGCCGATCAGCCGCGTCTTGCCGCAGCCGATGGAAGGAAGATCGACGAGCAGACCGAGATGAGAGGCGATGCCGATCCGCCGCGGGTGGGCGATCCCCTGGCCGTCGGCCATCAAACAATCGGGGCGGATCTGCAGTTTCTCCCACGCTTTTAAAACGACGGGGATTTCTCGGAAGGAGAGAAGACCGGGGACATACGGAAAGGCGACCTCCAACGAGGCGGTCGCCACCTCCAGGATCGGGAATCCCTTCGGCTGCGGATGTTGAAGATCGAGGACGACCACGGCGGCGAAGAGCCGATTCGACCCGAACGCGTTGGAAACGTCGACCCCGGCGATCGTTCGGATCACCGCCGGGGCCTGATCTAAGATAAGTTGTCTGCGGAGCCGGTTCTGGATCTCGATCGCTTCGAGGGGGGTCACATCCCATCGATGAAGATCGAGAAAGTTCATTTTTTTGCTTTGCCCTTCGGCTTGGCTTTGGACTTCGCCTTGGCCTTCGGCACGCTCTTCAGCTTCGGCTTTGCTTTGGCTTTCCCTCCCGACACCCGTCCCCTGACACCCGTCCCCTTTTTCTTGAGCAGCTTCTCGATCGCCTCTCCGATCAGCGCCGGATTTTTCACGACCGTGACGCCGGCCGCTTCGAGGGCCGACATCTTGTCGTCCGCCGTCCCCTTGCCGCCGGCGATGATGGCGCCGGCATGGCCCATTCGCCGTCCCGGAGGGGCGGTGATCCCGGCGATGAAAGCGACGACCGGCTTGCTAACGTTCCGCTTGATGTAATCGGCCGCCCGCTCTTCGGCGTCGCCGCCGATCTCTCCGATCATCACGATCGCCTCGGTCTGCCGGTCTTTCTCGAACATGCCAAGAACATCGACGAAGTGGGTCCCGTTCACCGGGTCGCCGCCGATACCGACGCAGGTCGACTGCCCCAGTCCCCGCTGCGTCAGCTGCCAGACCGCCTCATAGGTGAGGGTCCCGCTTCGGGAGACGACGCCGACGTTCCCCTTCTTGTGAATGAAGCCGGGCATGATCCCGATCTTCGCCTCTTCCGGCGTGATGACGCCGGGACAGTTCGGCCCGATCAGACGAACCGGCTTGTCGGCGAGGAACCGCTTCACCTTCATCATATCCAACACCGGGATGCCTTCGGTAATGCAGATGATCAACGGAACGCCGGCCTGCGCCGACTCCATGATGGCGTCGGCGGCAAACGGGGGGGGAACGAAGATCAGCGACACGTCGGCGCCGGTCTTCTCCACCGCCGCTTCGACCGTATCGAACACCGGAATCCCCTCGAAGTCGGTTCCCCCTTTGCCCGGGGTGACCCCCGCGACCACCTTCGTCCCATAGGCTTTGCAGGCCGAGGCATGGAAGGAGCCCTCCTTCCCTGTGATCCCCTGCACCAAGATCCGCGAGTTCTTATTCACCAGGATACTCATCGACGCTCCTCAAAGTAGATTGGAAATAATCTAAATACCATTCAGCAACTTTTCATCCTGAGCTAAAGCGAAAGATCTCAGATTCTTCAGCTTCGTCTCAGAATCACAACGAAGACCGCTTATCTTACCTGCGCCACGATTTTTTGCGCCCCGTCCCACAGCGTGTCGGCGACCGTCAGATTCAGTCCCGACTCGGCCAGCATCTGCTTCGCCTCCTTCGCATTGGTCCCTTCAAGGCGGACGACGAGCGGAACGTTGATCGAGACCTCTTTCGCCGCTTCGATGATCCCCCCGGCGATCCGCTCGCAGCGGACGATCCCGCCGAAGATGTTGACGAAGACCCCTTTCACGTTCGGATCGGAGAGCAAGATTTGGAACGCCTCTTTCACCGTCTCTTTCGAAGCGCCGCCGCCGACGTCGAGGAAGTTGGCCGGCTCGGCCCCGGCGAGCTTGATCACATCCATCGTCGCCATCGCCAATCCCGCGCCGTTGACCATGCAGCCTATCGTCCCATCGAGCTTCACGTAGTTGAGGCCATGCGCCGTCGCGCGGGTCTCAAGCGGGTCTTCCTCGTCAAGGTCGCGGAACGCCCGAATATCTTCATGGCGGAGGAGAGCGTTGTCGTCGAAGTTCACCTTGGCGTCAAGCGCCATCAGCTTGTTCTGCTTGGTGATGATCAGCGGATTGATCTCGATCTGAGAGGCGTCCTTCTCGATGAAGAGCCGATAGAGATTCCCCAGCATCGCCACCCATTGCCCGATGACCTCCTTCGGAAGGCCGAGCTTGAAGCCGACCGTGCGCCCCTGGTGCGCCTGGTATCCGATCACCGGATCGACCGAGAGCTTCACGATCTTGTCGGGAGAGTGCGCCGCCACCTCTTCGATCTCCATCCCCCCTTCGGTGCTGGCGATCAGGACGATCGACGCGGTCCCCCGATCGGCCACCCAGCTCACATAGAGCTCTTTCGCGATATCGACCCCTTCCTCGACGAGGAGCTTCTTCACCTCTTTCCCCTGCGGGCCGGTCTGAGGGGTAATGAGGATTTTTCCCAACAGCTCCTGGGCGATCGAAGCGACGTCCGATTTATTCTTCGCCAGCTTGACGCCGCCGGCTTTTCCCCGGCCGCCGGCATGAATCTGCGCCTTCACCACCGTGATCGGCGTCGCCAAGGTGTCGGCGGCGGCCTGCGCTTCCTGCGGATTAAATGCCACCTTGCCGTTCGGAACAGGGATCTGATATTTCGCGAAAAGGGCCTTCGCCTGATATTCATGAATGTTCATCGATTCGTCCTTATCTGTATTGTCCTCGTAGGGGCGGACCTGCGTGTCCGCCCTGCACTACCGGGAGGGCGCACACATCGGTGCGCCCCTACATCAATTAATTCTTCTTCACATAATCGGGAAATAACATCGGGGAGACTGTTTTCGACTCGACCCCCGCCTTCTTCTGCGCCTCGCGAAATTGATCGAGGTGCGCCAGGGTCAACTTTCCGGGGGCGATCTCCGTCGCCCGCTTCGACGCCGCGCGCCCGGCCCGCCGCCCGTAGACGATGATGTCGAGAAGGGAGTTCCCCATCAACCGGTTGCGGCCGTGAATCCCGCCGGAGGCTTCCCCCGCCACAAAGAGATTCCGGACGGTCGATTCGCCGTCGACATTGATCTGAATTCCCCCGTTCTGGTAATGCAACGTCGGGTAGACCAGGACCGGCTCTTTTCGGATATCGATCTGATAACGCGAGAACTGCCGGACCATGTTCGGGAAGCGATGGGCCAGGGTCCCCTCTCCGTTGACGATATCGACCATCGGCATGTCGAGCCAGACGCCGCGGCGGCCCGCCGCCGTCTCCACCCCCCGCCCCTCCGCGCACTCTCGGATCACGGCGGAGGCGACCGCATCGCGCGTCTCCATCTCATTGATGAACCGCTCCCCCTTCACATTGACCAACTGCGCCCCGACCGACCGGATCGCTTCGGTCACCAAGATCCCCGCCATCGGCTCGGGATAAACCGCGCCGGTCGGATGATACTGAAAGGTATCCTGAAGGGTCAGCTTCGCCCCGGCCCGGTAAGCGATCGGCAGTCCGTCGGCGGTGGCGCCGTAATGATTGCTCGTCGGGAAACCTTGAATGTGAAGGCGCCCGATCCCCCCCGTCGCCAGGATCACCGCCTTCGCCTGGACGACGACATACTGATTGTTGTCGAGGTTCTTCAAGACGGCGCCGGTGCAGGCCCCTTCCCCGTCGGTCAGAAGCTCGACGATGGGAGAAAACTCCAGCAGCTCGACCTGCTCGTTGAGGACGCAATCCTTGAGGACCCGCATCAACTCAAGACCGGTATAATCTTTACAGCGAAGCAGACGCGGCTTGCTGCTCCCGCCGCCGCCGCGGATGCTGAGGTTGCCGTCGGCCTCGCGGTCGAAGAGAACGCCGATGTCCATCAGCCACTTCGCCACCTCCGGCCCTTCTTCGACGAGGGTCTTCAGGAGCGCCGGATCGTTTTTCATGTAGCCGCCCCGGAGGGAATCGAGGAAGTGGCGCACGGGAGAATCTTCCGCCGAGACCGCCACCTGCATTCCCCCTTCGGCCATCACCGTATTCGAATCGCCCAGCCGAAGCTTGGTCGCAAGGAGGACGCCGGCCCCCGCCGCCTTCGCCGTGAGCGCCGCCGTCGCCCCCGCGCCCCCCCCGCCGATAATCAGCAGGTCCACCTGATGGTGCGGAGAGAGGGAAATCTCTTCGGAAGCGATCGGGCTTTTCCCTTCGAGGAGGTTGGCCAGCTCATGAACCGTCTGCTCCCCTTGGTTGGGGCCGATCTGAATCGTCCGATACGCCTCTTTCTTATAATCGGGATGAAACTTCCGGATCAAGGCGTCTTTGTCTTCCGGAGAGAGGAGCGCCCTCTCCTCTTTCATCCGCGCCGCCCGGCTCTCATTCACCCGTGTTTTCGAATCTTCCAAACTCATTCACCTTTCCTTATTAGTTGCTTTGTTCAATTCCTCATTTCTCTTCAGATCGGCAATATTCGGACAAGGCCGCATCGTCGGCGGAGAGAAGCCTGTCCCACGCCGACGCATATTTCCCCGATCGAACCTCCTCGATCCGGTGAAGCAGGCCGGTCGCCTCTTTCGGATAGAAGGCGCCGGTCAGACGGCGGACATACATCCCGACGCGGTGGGGCTTGATCTGCACTTCGCAGACCGCCGCGCAAAGGCCGCACATCACGCAAGTGGTGAACTTCTCCGCCACGGTTGCAAGCTCCCCGTTGATCGCCGCCCGCACCCCCCCCATGACGTCGATCTCCTGCGGACAGACCGACGTGCAGGCGCGGCAGGCGGTGCACCGGCGCGTTTCGGGATAATACTGAAAGAGGGTTTTCTGCGTGGGGGCTTCTTTCGGAAGAAGCGCGATCGCCTTTTTGGAGCTGTCGGAGGGGATGAAGGTGATCGCCATTCCATCGCGAACCGCCGTCTGGCAGGCGAGCCCCGTTTTTGAACTCATCTGATCGGGAAGGCGATAGGTGATGGGACAGGCGCCGCAAACGCCGCCGAGACAGCCGACCCCGTGGATCGTCGGCCGGCCGAGATGCCACATCGCTTGGATGACGGTGATTCCTTCCGGGACGGGGTGTTCGGCGCCATCGACCTCGATGCGGATCAGAGAAGACTGAGAATCGGAATGGGACATCAAGACGTTTCCTTTTTGTGCGGATGAGCGCAGATCAGGCGATGGGGCAGGTTTTGAGCTCCTCTTCGGACATCTTCATCAGCGTCTCCCATTGCGTATTGTACTTTCCACAGTGAATCTCTTCGATTCGGCTGGAAAGCTGCGGCGGCCGTTCGTTGAAGAAAACCCCCTCCGCGCGGCGAACATAGAGGCCGACCTGATTGGAGGAGATCTCGGCGATGCAGACCGGGACGCAGAGGCTGCACATCACGCAGGAGAGGAAGAGGTTGGAGGCCTCTTTGAAATCTCCGAACGCCGCTTTCCAGATGCCGGTCCGGACGTCGATTCCCTGGGGACAGGCTTCGGTGCAGGCGTTGCAGTTTCGGCAGAGGGCGACTTCGGGAAAATATTTGAAGAGATCCTGTTTCGGATCGGTGATCTCTTCCATCCGGTAGATCGGCTTCTGAACCGGAAAGGAGGCGGAAAGAGAGAAAGAGATCCCCTCCTCGACGATCAATTGGCAGCCGAGCCCCTGCTTGAGCTCATAACTTCCCTTGGTCCGATAGAGGGTCGAGCAGGCCCCGCAGACGCCGCCGAGACAGCCGATGCCGCGGGTGATCCGGTGGCCGGTATGCCACATCGCTTGGATCAGCGTGATCCCCTGGGGGACTTGATACTTCTTCCCCATGATCTCCACCGTCACCAGATTCTTCTTTTCGGTCGTTTCCACCGTCGGCATCTTTGTCCAAAATCGTAGGGGCGATCCTTGTGATCGCCCCTATTCTTCAATGAACGTTACGCGTTCAGCGCGTTGAGCGCCGACCCCGCTTTGAACCAGTCGATCTGCTGCGCGGTCATGCTGTGATTCGCCTGGACCGTGATCTCTTTACCGTCGGCCTTGTGGATCACGACGTCGACCGCTTTGCCCGGGGCCAACTCGGAGAGACCGATCACGCTGACCCGGTCGTTCTGCTCAAAGTTTTCCCAATCCTTCGGGTTCGCAAAAATGAGCGGCAAGATCCCCTGCTTCTTAAGGTTCGTCTCATGGATCCGGGCGAAACTCTTGGTAATCACCACCTTGATGCCGAGGAAACGGGGCGACATCGCGGCATGCTCGCGGGAGCTTCCCTCGCCGTAATTCTCATCGCCGATCACCACCGACCCGACCCCTTTGGCCATATATCTTCGGGCCACCTGGGCCGGGGTGAGGTTCGACTCGCCGGTGAGGACATCGTTCGCCTTCCCCGCCTCCGTCGTGAAGGCGTTGTTGGCGCCGAGGAACATGTTGTCGCTGATCTTGTCGAGATGCCCCCGGTACTTCAGCCAGGGCCCGGCCGGGGAGATATGGTCGGTGGTGCACTTTCCCTTCGCTTTGACCAGAATCGGGAGCTTCGAAAAATCTTTCCCATCCCATTTCGGGAAGGGCTGAAGCAGTTGCAACCGCTCGCTGGTCGGCGGGAGGTCGACGGTGAGGTTGTCGCCGTTCTCCGCCGGGGCGACAAATCCTTCTTCCCCTTTTGCAAATCCCTTGGCCGGAAGCTCTTCACCCCGGGGCGGCTCGAACTGAATCTTCGTGCCGTCGGCGGCGGAGAGGGTTCCCTTCACCGGATCGAAGGTCAGATCGCCGGCAAAGGCCATCGCCGTCACGATCTCCGGGCTGCTGAGGAAGGAGAGGGTCTCGGCGATCCCGTCGTTTCGGCCGGGGAAGTTCCGGTTAAAGGAAGAGATAATCGAGTTCGACTCTCCCTTCTTCACATCGTCCCGCTTCCACTGGCCGATGCAGGGACCGCAGGCGTTCGCCAGAACGGTCGCTCCCATCTCTTCGAAGGTCTGCATGAAACCGTCCCGCTTCATCGTATGGTAGATCCGCTCCGAGCCGGGAGTGACGAGGAACTGCGCCTTCGCTTTAAGACCGGCTTTCAATCCCTGCTTGGCGATGTGGGCCGACCGGCTGATATCTTCATACGAAGAGTTGGTGCAGCTGCCGATCAACGCCGCTTTGAGCTGGATCGGATAGCCCTTCTCCTTCGCCTCGGAGGCGAGCTTGGAGATCGGACGGGCGAGGTCGGGGGTGTGCGGACCGACGACATGCGGCTCCAGCTCCGAGAGATTGATCTCGATCACCTGGTCGTAATATTTCTCGGGCGACTGGAGAACCTCCGGATCGGCGGTCAAGAGTTCCTTGTTCGCATCGGCAATCTTGGCCCACTCCTCCCGTTCGGTCAGCTTGAGGTAGGCCGCCATCTTCTGGTCATAGGGGAAGATCGAAGTCGTCGCCCCGAGCTCGGCCCCCATGTTGGCGATGGTCCCCTTCCCGGTGGCGCTGATCGTTTCGGCGCCCGGTCCGAAATATTCGACGATTTTATTGGTTCCCCCTTTGGTCGTCAGCAGACCGCAGAGGTAGAGGATGACGTCTTTCGCCGAGGTCCATCCGGTGAGGCTGCCGGTCAGGCGAACGCCGATCAGTTTCGGATGGAGGACTTCCCACGGAAGGCCGGCCATCACTTCACCGGCATCGGCCCCGCCGACGCCGATCGCCATCGCGCCAAGCCCGCCGCCGTTCGGCGTATGCGAATCGGTCCCGATGATCAAGGCACCCGGAAAGGCGTAATTCTCAAGAACCACCTGATGGATGATTCCGGCCCCCGGCTTCCAGAAACCGATCCCGTATTTCTTCGCGGCCGACGCCAGGAAGTTGTAGACCTCCTTGTTTTCGTTGATCGCCCGCTCGATGTCTTCTTTCGCCCCGCTCTGCGCCCGGATCAGATGATCGCAGTGGATCGTGCTCGGAACGGCGGCCTGTTTCTTCCCCGCCTGCATGAACTGAAGCATCGCCATCTGGGCGGTCGCATCCTGCATCGCGACCCGGTCGGGCCGAAGCGCCAGCTGCGCCTTCCCCCGCTCCCACTTCTGCGTTCCAAAATCGTCGACATGCGCGACCAGGATCTTTTCCGTCAGGGTGAGGGGACGGCCGAACTTTTTACGTGCTTCCGCCAGACGAGCCGGCATCGATTGATATAGTTTCTTAATCATTTCGGTAGACATCATTGTCCTCCATCCACTTTGAGCGGCCCCGACGGTTTCGTCGCGCCTGAAATAAAAGAGATCTTCATCTTACAGAGCAATTCTCAGATGGTCAAGACTACTTCAATACCTCTTGCCTAACCTCGATCTTCTTGGCATTCGTCTCGAGGGGAGGGGCTTCTCTTCGCTTCGGCGAAGCGTAATTGACCACGTAATTGAACAGCCGGATCAAGCGGCTCCCGTTGCGGGTTTGATCGACCCAGTGACCGATCAGACCGATCGTCCGCGCCAGGATAAAGAACCCGTTGAGCGACTCGATCGGCCAGCCGAGATCGACCAACACGGCGGCAATCGTCCCATCGACGTTCAAAATCAGGGTATCCTTCTTCGCCGTGGTGATCTTCTCGACCGACAAAGCAAAATCGAGGTGCGGGGTCGAAATGCCGGTCGACTTCACGAAGGAGACGAGCTCTTTCACCCGCTTGTCGGGATTCTTCACGCTCTTCACCCGATGCCCGATTCCCGGCACCGGCCCGACGTTTTTCTTCATATGTTCGAGGAACGCTTCCGGCGCCATCTTATTATCAACCGCGTATTTGAACCACTTCCCGGCATCGGTGACGGCGCCGCCGAACCGCGGGCCGATCATGATCAGACCGGCCGCCACCGATTGCGCCATCTGAATTCCGGCGCAAGCGGCGATGATCGTGGTGAGCGCTCCCGAGACACAGGGACCATGGTCGGCCGAAAGCATGATGATCCGCTTGACGATCTCCGCTTCGATCGGGGTGATCAACCGCTTGTCCCAGAGCAATCCGATCACGTGAGGGATCTGATAACCTTTGTTGATCAGGTCGGAAGCGGGATAGCCGTAGTAGAGCGGCTCGTCCCCCCGGTCGTCGCTGATCGTCGATTTGATGAGCGGCTCGACGAAGACATCGCCCGACTTGACCGCCTCTTCGACCGGCTTCGGCAGCTTCGGCAGCGCGGTGACGTCGCCGTCGACCACCGGCTTCACCAGCCCCTTCGCCACGATCTCTTCGTACACCTGCTTGATCGTCGGGCCGAGCCCGCCGAAGGTCGCCGGCACGATGGCGCCTGACTTCTTCAAGGCGTCCGCCTTGCTGCGGGCCGAGCCCTCGCCGTGCTGTCCCTCTTTCGCGCCGGCATGGCCGAACTTCATCCCTTTCGGGAGTTGCTCTTGGCAGAAGCCGGAGACGACGCCGATCAGCTGGATGCGACGCTTCTTGGCGCCGTACCATTCGGCCGCCCGCTCTTCGAGATCTCCCCCCATCTCGCCGACGATAATGACCGCTTTGGTCTGGGGATCTTGCTCGAACATCTCGAGGTAAGTGACATAGTCGGAGCCGGGATAAGCGTCGCCGCCGATTCCGATCGCCGTTGTGATCCCGTCGGCGAACTGGCTGCAGATCCAGATGATCTCGTTGGAGAGACCGCCCGACTTGGTGATCACGCCGAACGATCCGGGCCGGTGGAGCTTCGAGAGAATCAGGTTGTCGAATGCCCCGCCGATCACGCCGAGCCGACACTCGCCGGCCGAGATGATCCCGATCGCCGACGGCCCGTTGAAAACCTTGCCGAGCTTTTTGGCTTCGAGGCTCAGCCGCTTGGAATCTTTTTCCGGCACCCCTTCCGTGATCATCGAGACCAGCTTGATCTTCGGATCGGCCAAAGCTTCCATCGCCGCTTTAAACGCGCGATCCGGTCCGACAAAAATCAAGGTCGTATTCAAGGCGGGAAAAGCGGCCGTGGCCTCCGCCATCGTTTTGAAAATAGGAATCGAAACCAATTCGCTTCCGAAGGGGACCTCCGCCGTTTTTCCGGCATCGGGCGGAAAAACAAACGCAAGGACTTGGAGCGGTTGGCGGGTCAGGTGGCAGAACTCGGCCATCCGGCGGGCGGCGTTGACCCCGGCCGGTCCGCCCTGAATCACAACGCGGGTGTCTTTATTGGCGACAATGCTCATTTTCCCACTCCTTTAATCGCGTAGTCGATGATATCGGTCAATGGTGTGTAGCGGTCATAGACATGGATGTTGAATCCCTCCGCTTCCAGCGCCTTCATCGCCGCCAATCCTTCTTTCTCGAACGGCCCGCCGCGCCGAACCCAGATCTCCACCCCTTCGAGCTTCCCCTCGGCTTTCGCTTTCCGAAACCCGTTGATGATTCCCGCAAAGGTTTTCTTGACATTGGTAAAGTTGGCGATCGCCCCGCCGACGATGATCCGCTTGATCCCCTTGAGGGAGCAGACCTTCTCGGTCAGCGCCTCGACCGCCCAATCGGGGGGATCGCCGGAGTACTCCGCATAATTTGCGATTTTGCCTCCCAAGGCCAAAACGGCATCGGAATAATAGACGGAAGCGCCGCCCCCCGCCGGCAAAAGCGCCGTATCGCCGCCGGGGATTTCAATGAACTTCACCGAACCCTTGATCCGGGAGTCGATCTCCATGATCGCCCGCTCGTCGTTGGTGTAGGGGCGGCCGAATTCGGAGGCGAAGGTGAAATTCCAATCGGGATGGCGGAACCGGGCGTCCGCGTCGACCATCGTCACGGCGTCGAGCGCGACCAGCTCTCCGTCCGACTCGCGGGTGACGAGGGGGTTGATCTCGATGTAGGTGCCGTCTTCCTGGTCGTAACATTGATAAAGCTTGAGGGCGAAGTCGGCGACTTTTCCGGCGAGATCTCCTTTGAACCCGGCCTCTTTGGCGAGGCTCGCCAATTGATCCCGCGTTGGATCGGTTCCCAAAGGAATCGCGATCCGCTTGACCTTCTCCCAATTCGCTTCGACCTCGATTCCGCCGACGCTCGCCAGGAGCAGCTCGGCCCCTTCCCGAACCGACTTGACGGCCAGGTAGAATTCTTCTTTATGCTGGATCATTTCGGAAATGATGACCTGAGAAATCGTCATCCCATTGAGACTTTTCCCGAGCATCTCGCCGGAGGCCTTTCGCGCCGCATCCAGATCGAGCCCGACTTTCACGAGTCCCAACTTCATTCTGGAGCCGATCGCCTCATGCGCCTTGACGACCAGCTTCGATTCCCGAAGCCAGGGATTCGCTTGAGAGAGCCGATCGAGTTGATCCGCCGCCGTGATGACGACGTAGTGAGGAACCGTCATCCCCCACTTTGAGAGAAGCCCCATTCCAGGACCTTCCAACACCTTTGCCATGCAGCGTCCTCCGTCAATTTCCTTTAGTTTTCGTTTACTTCGCTACTGAGCCCCAACGGGCATGATGCGACAATTGAAGTGTTTCCGACAAAAAAAGAAGACCGAACCGTAATTAGAGAATATAGGGAGGTGACAGTCGCTTTGTCAAGAATTTTTTCCATGTATTCGCGGGAATTCCCGCTGATGATCTCTTCGACGGACCTGATCTGAAGGATATACCTCGACTGAGTGATCCGCTAAAAAGGAAATCGGATCAGGCTGGCTTCAAAGATAAAAAACCGGTGAAAGTCGAGATGAATGGATTTGCAGGAGAGGGAAGAAAATAATTCAATGATTCGGAAGGCTTATTCTTTGCTAAGGAAACGGCAGCAACCGACGAGAGGCCCCCATTTCCTCTCGTTGGTCACTGATGCGGAGCGGAGCGAAACACCATCTTATCTCCTCATCGAAAAGTGGAAAGTTGGAACGGATCGGGAGGCGGTCAGGCTGCTTTTCTTTCCTCTTCCTCCTTGACCTCCTGAGTGGATTGGGAAACCGGCTGTTCTTCGGCCTGGGGCTGGGACTGCTGTTGGGCGAACCTCCGGCGGGCCGCCTGTCCTCCCTTCCGGCCGGCTTCCCTGGCCTCTTCGGGGGTAAACTCGTGCGCCGTCCCCTTTTGATGGGCCGCCTGTCCCCCCTTTCGGCCGGCTTCTCTGGCCTCTTCAGGGGTGAACTCATGCGCCGTCCCCTTCTCATGGGCCGCTTTTCCCCCCTTTCGGGCGATTTCCTTTTGTTTTTCCGTATCCATTGCGGCAAATCCGCGCGGGCTTTTTTCCGCCATTTTACTCCTCCATCTTAAAATTCAAATAATGCCCCTCTCTCTAGATTAATTTCGCCTTGAGGCTTGGGCTACCTTGACTTATTCCGCTGCGAACGTTTGGTATTGATTTATAATTTGATTTCAACTTTTATGCCAATCCCACATTCAAACTAGAAGGGGAGGATGAGCAAAGATCAGACCTGTCCGACTCTATCCGTTCCGTTTCGACCCGCCGGTACCTGACAAAGGACCTCTGCCGTGCAGTTTTGTTACAGGTAACACCACATCCCGCCGGCTTGTATCCTCAATTCAAGCCGCACATAAAACCCTTAAAAAGGTTCCCCAAATTTCTTGACCTTGAGCTGTCTGTTTGATAGACTACAGGACGCTTCAATACGAGCTTCAGGAACAGGATCATCGGTTTAAAAGGAGACAAAAGGAATGGCGACCAACGGGAAATCGATTTTAAGCGTAGAGGGAACGGTTCAAGAGAAGAAAGAGTGGAGTTATGAAGATCTCTCCCGTCTTCCCCAGGAGCATCAAATAGAAGATGTCAGCCGGTTGGTCGCCGGGATGGAAGGGGCGGGCGTTCGCGTCAAGGCGGTCTTAAAGGAGTCGAATCCTCTCTCCAAGGCCGACCATGTGACTTTCCATTCGCTGGATGGAAAATTCGCCGCCAGTGTTCCTCTGCAAGAGGCGATTGAAAAAGGAATTCTGATCTACAAGCGGTCCGGCGGCCCCCTCCCCGATTCGAAGGGGGGACCGATTCGGCTGATCGTCCCGCACGGGGACAACGCGTGCAGCAACGTGAAATCGGTGATCCGAATCGAATTGACCGTGGGGAAAGGGAAAGACACCACCTGGGACCCCGACCACGACAATCCCGCCATCCACGGACACTCCCACGATCACGGGCATGACCATGATCACCATGACCATGGACATGATCACGGACACGATCATCATGACCACGATCACGGGCACTCCCACTAAAAGAGACGCCCCCTTCCTTGCCTCGGAAAAGCATCCCCCTTGAATCCCATTGAGGCGCGCCTCGTCCCCTATCTCGTTCTCATCAACCTCCTCTGGGGAGGGAACGTCGTCTCCATCAAGCTGGGGGCGGGGGAGATCTCTCCCCTGACGATGGCGACCCTCCGCTTTCTCATCGGCGGAAGCGTCATTCTCCTCTACGCCGCGTTCCGGAAAATCGGTCTTGGCCTCGCCCGGAAGGAAGTTTTCCTCCACCTGATGAACGGCCTTCTCTTCGCCGTTCAGATCGCCCTTTTCTACTTGGGGACCTTCCGCACCTCGGCCTCTCACGCCTCGGTCTTGATCAACACCCATCTTTTCTTCGTCGCCGTCCTCGCCCATTTTTTTATCCTTCACGACCGCCTCAGCGTTCGGAAGATCTCCGGTCTGGCGCTCGCCTTTCTGGGAGCGGTCGTTCTCTTCAGGGACCGGCCCGAGCGGGCGATGGAGACGGTCTCGCTCCTCGGGAACAGCTTCGTTTTGATCAGCGCCTTTGTTCTTGCCGTCAAAATCATTTACATCAAGCGATTGATCGAACGGATCGATCCGGTGAAGGTCGTCTTCTGGGAGATGGCGATCGGCGTTCCCCTCTTGGGTTTGATCGCATTCTTTTTTGGAGAGACCCTTCCCGATCGCGCCTCAGCGCGGTTGATGGGGGCGATGCTCTATCAAGGAATCGTCGTCGGCGCCTTTTGCTTCGTCGCTTCCACCGTCTTGTTGAAACGCTACGCGGCCAGCAGCATCGCTTCGTTCTCGGTCCTGGTCCCCTTTTTCGGCGTGACTCTGAGCCATCTTTTTCTCGGAGATCCGCTCACCCCCCATCTGACGATCGGCGGCGGAATGATCATTCTTGGAATCGGCATCGTGAACATCCGATGGCCGATGATTCCCCCTGAGTAGGAATCGGAGGGGCGATCCCCCCACGGCGGCCCGCATGGACCGATTCAGAACAAGACAGGGGAGGCACAGGGGCCTGCCCCTACGGCCGGTTCGGTCCGGTGGTCACTCGGACCGAGCGGGGCTGTCTTCCGGCGGCGACCTGGCCGAAGGGGGTCAGCAGGCCGGTGGTCTGATCGATCGAGAAGATCGAGAGGTTATTTGAATTGAGATTGGCGACGTAGACGAACCGGCCCGACCGGTCGATGGTGATCGACCGCGGGCCGGCGCCCCCCCGGATCGCGCCGAGCGGGCTGAGCGTCCCGCTCTCCGGATCGATCCGATAGATCGAGATGTCGTTCGTCGCGGAATTCGCCACGTAGGCGAATCGGCCGGAGGGATCGACGGCGATCGAGAAAGCCTGTCCCCCCGCGGGGACGACGCCGATTCTCGTGAGCCGGCCGGTCGCCGGATCGACCCGAAACGACCAGACATCGTCGCTGTCATAGTGTGAAACATAGACGAATGCCCCCGAGGGGTGGACCGCCACGGAAATCGGGGCGCGGCCCGCGCCGATCTCGCCGAGACGGGTCAACAATCCCGACTCGGAATCGACCCGGTACATCGAGACATTATTCGTGCTGTAATTCGCCACATAGGCAAATCGACCGAGCGGGTCGATCGCGACCGAAACCGAGCTGATCCCCGCATCGGCCGTCCCGAGCACCGTCAAAACGCCGCTTTCGGGATCGATCCGGTAAATCCAAACATCGTCCGCCGCGTTCTCATTCGCCGAATAAGCGAATCGGCCCGACGGATCGAAGTGGATCGAATAGATCCCGGCGCCGGTCGGAGCGCTCCCCCGCGCGGTGAGATTCCCGGTCGCGGGATCGATCGCATAGATCGAGATATCGTTTGAGGCGAAATTGCCGGCATAAACGAACCGTCCGGTCGGATCGACGCCGATCGGATACGGATCGCGCCCGGCCGGAATGGAGCCGATCTGCGTCAGCGCGCCGTTCTCAGGATTGACGGAAAAGATCGAAACATCTCCGGAAGCGGAATTCGTGCTGTAGGCAAATCGCGGGGCCAATGCTTCCACCGGGAAGACTTCGGCCGTCGCTTCGGCCCGCTTGGTCGGATCGGCGACGCTCGTTGCAACCACGTGATACGTCCCCGGCGCGGCTGGAGCGGTGTAGTTTCCATCGGAATCGATCGACCCGCCGACCGTCCCCTCTTCGATTTCCCAGCTCACGGCGGCCTGATCACTCGCCGAAACGGTGGCGGCGAAGCGAAAGCGCCCCCCCGGCGGAAGGGTGACGGCCGCCGGCTCGATCGCCACCGAAACGACCGGCAGGGTGACCACCTCCACCTCGGCGATGGCGCGGACCGCCGGGTCCTCCAGGCTCACGGCGACGATATGATAAATTCCGGGGGTCACGGGGGCGGTGTAATTTCCATCGGGAGAGATCGACCCGCCGCTCTCCCCTTCTTGAACTTCCCATCGAACCGCCGGGTCAACCCCGTCCGTTCTCTCGGCCTTGAAGGTTTGCCGGGTCCCGGTCGTCACGACCGTCTGCCCGGGGGTGACCCTGATCGGAACGGAACCTTCCCCTCCGTCGACCTGATCCCCCCCAATCGGCGCGACCCCGGTCCCCTCTCTCCTTCCCTCATCGCTGCAGGCGGCCAGCCCGCAAAGCACAACGGCAAAAAAGATAACAATCACCCTTTTCATATCGGCCCTTTCTCCACTGAACGTAATGCGGATAACAGGTTCTCTGTAATTAAGATTACCAACGGAGCGATTGTTTCCGCCATTGGTAAGCCGACTTACTTCAAGGGGGGAAAAAGCCTATATTCCGGTAGGAAAGAGACATGCCCCGTCCGGGTCAACCTCCGGACGGGGGAGATCATCGAGGGGAGACTAATCCTGAAGGTGAGGCGCTTCCAGAGGCACGAGCTTCTCGACATCGGGGACATGCCCCTCTTCATCAAGGGCTTCGATTTCGTCCATCAGCGGAATGCTCCAGAGGACCAAGGCGAGATGATCGGAAGGGGTCGGATGCCGGGGGGAAACGGTATGATAGGTCAGTTCGATATGGGTCTTCTCGTCCTCCCAGATGACGGTGGGGCCGGGAAGTTGCTCCTTCGGTTTTCCGTAGGCGCCGGCCCACTTCGGGAGGAGCGCCTCCAGCTCGCCCGGATTATTGGTGTCCCGGAAGCGGACGTGGATGATCGTCAGCCCGAACTTGGGATGAAATCCGAGGCTGACCGACCGGATGTCGGGCTCTCCCAGCGCCCCTCCCGAAACGGTCAACTCGCCGGGGGCCGGGCCCTGCACCGCCCAGGGTTCGTTGTCATGCGTATGCTTGGGGGGAGCGAGTTGAACCTGATAGGCCGACATGAACTCCGGCTGCGTCATCCCCCACGTCGCCTTGCCGAAACCGGGCGGCAGGGCCGCCTCGGCTTCCACGCCGGCGGTCAAGAGAAAAATCATCGTTATCAGCTGTATGCTCTTCTTCATCGCACCGTTTCCTTTAACCAACCAACGACGTCGGCAATCACCCGTTCCCGGCCGATCTCGTTGAAAACTTCATGATAAAACCCCTCATACCAGAGGATCTTTTTTTTCGCGGAGCCGATCCGCTCAAACAAGGCGCGCGCCCCCGACGGAAAGACGATCCGGTCCTGGCTTCCCTGCAAGAGGAGGGTCGGCAGGACGATCTTCCAGGCATTTTGATGGAGATGGTCGTTCATCTTTCCGAACTCGACATAAAATCGGGGGGTCCCGGCCCGCTGCACCAGCGGATCGTTCCGAAAGGCGACCCCGATCGCCGGATCGTGGCTGAGCCAATCCGGAACGCTCGGGTAGCGGACCGGACGCGTCGGAAGAAGACGATTCAGCAAGACGCCGATAAAACGGAGACGGAACGGAAGCGCCGGAACATCATACGCCGGAGCCGATAAGACCAGTCCGTCGGCCGCGTTCGGATAATCGATGCAGAAGGCGGCCGAGACCGCGCCGCCGAAGCTATGTCCCAGGATCACCACTTTCCGATCGGGATGCGTTTCCCGGACAAAATCCAGAACGCGCTTCAGATCGAGGAGCATGTCGGTGTAGCTTTCCATGTGGGTCCGCGAGCCGTCCGACTCTCCGAATCCCCGCTGGTCGTAAGCATAAGAGGCGAACCCCTCTTTCGCCAGATCGAGTTGAAGGCGCTGGTACCTCCCGCGATGTTCGCTCAGACCGTGGACGATGACGAGAACCATTTCGATCGGATCGGGAATCACGGCGGAAAAGGAAAGGGTCATCCCGTCGCGGAGGATCGTCCCCCCCTTGCAAACGATCCGACCGACCGAGTCGGTCTTATCGTTCGACGGGACGGCCATAGAGGGTACTCGAAGAGACATCATGGATCCGCACGGAGACCATCGTTCCCGGTCCGAAGGGGGTTCTCGGAAAGACGACGGTGGTGTTCCCTTCCGTCTTCCCCATCTGGTGGCCGGGCCGTTTGCTGGTGGCCGCCCCTTTTCCTGGGCCATCGGCCTCGCCGTCGATCAGGACCGTCAGGGTCCGGCCGATTTTCTCCCGGTTTTTCTGAAGCGAGATCGCCCGCTGCAAATCGATCAGCCGGACGATCCGATCGGTCTTCACCTCGGGGGGGACATCGTCGGGATATTTCCGCGACGCGATCGTCCCTTTCCGCTCGGAATATTTGAAGATGTAGGCGCTGTCGAATTGGCCGTCTTTAAACAGGCCGGCCGTCTCTTGAAAATCTTCCTCCGTCTCGGTGGGAAAGCCGACGATGATGTCGGTCGTCAGCGCAATTTCGGGGATCGTCCGCCGGATCTCCTCCACCAATCGGAGGTACTCTTTCCGGGTATAGGTCCGGGCCATCAAATCGAGGATGCGATCGCTCCCCGCCTGAAGCGGAAGATGAATATGCTTGCAGATGCGAGGGTGCGACGCGATCGCCTCCAACAGCGGCTTCGGAAAGTCTTTTGGGTGGGGCGAGGTGAACCGGACCCGCTCGATTCCCGGAACGTCGGCCACTTTGAGAATCAGATCGGCAAAGCGTTTCCCTTCATCCCGGTAGGAATTGACGTTCTGTCCGAGGAGGGTGACCTGACGATACCCCTTCTGCGCCAGCGATCGGACCTCGCTCAAAATGTTCTCGATCGATCGGCTCCGCTCCCGGCCGCGGGTGTAGGGGACGACGCAGAAGGTGCAGAAGTTGTCGCAGCCCCGCATGATCGCCACCCAGGCGTTGACCCCTTCGACCCGGGTCGGGGCGATGTCGCCGTAGGTCTCATACTCCGATAAATAAGCCTCGATCTCTTGCCGGTCGGTCCCGATCACCTCGTCGATCAGCTTCGGGAGCGATCGATAGCTGTCGGGGCCGACGATGAGGCTGACCACCGGATGATCGAAGAGCTCTTCTTTCAGGTTCTGCGCCATGCAGCCGAGGACGCCGACGACAAAACGCTTTTTCTCCTTCTTGAGCGGACGAAGCATGTCGAGCCGGCCATAAATTTTTCGATGGGCATTCTCGCGGATGGCGCAGGTATTGATCAGGACCACCTCCGCCTCTTCGACCGCCGCCGTCATCTCATGGCCGTGCGGCGCCAGGATCGACCGGATCAGCTCCGAATCGTATTCGTTCATCTGGCAGCCGTAGGTTTCGAGATACACTTTCATCGGACTTCCTCAATCAGCTTCCCGACCGCCAGCCCGCCGGTCACCGCTTCGATCCGGACCGAGCCGAGCCGGCCGGAGAGATCCCGGCCGCTCTCCACCCCGACGCGGATGTAATTCGGGGTGAGACCGCAAAAGAGCCCCGCTTCATTGCGCGTCTCGAAGAGGACCTCGACGTTCTCGCCGATCGCGCCCGCGTAAAACGCCTTCCGCCGCTGCCGGGAGAGATCACACAACATCCGGGAGCGCTCCTTGATCACCTTCGACGGCACCGGCGCGAGATCCATTTTGGTCACCCGGGTCCCCTTCCGCTTCGAAAAAGGGAAGACATGGAGGTAGGAAAAAGGAAGCGAATCAATCAGGGCAAGGGTCTCGGCGAATTCCTTCTCCCCTTCCCCCGGAAATCCGACCATCACATCGGTCCCCAGTCCCAGATTCGGAACCCGCGCCGTCGCCTCCCGAACGAAATCGATATACTCCCGCCGCGTATATCGCCGCCCCATCGCCGAGAGGACGGCGTCGCTCCCGCTCTGGAGCGGGAGATGAAGATAGGGACAGAGCTTCCCCCCCCGCGCCATTTGATCGAGAATCCGGTCGGAGACGGTCGTCGGCTCGATCGATGAGATCCGGATCCGATGAAGTCCGTCAATCGTCTCCAGCGCCTCGATCAGATCGGCCAGATCCTCCCCTTCCGATCGATATTCGCCGAGGTTCACCCCGGTGAGAACGATCTCCCGATGGCCGCGCGCCACCCAGATCGAGGTTTCGAGCAAAATATCGTCGAGCTTCCGGCTTCGCTCCCGTCCCCGCGTCGTCGGGATGATGCAGAAGGAGCAGAAGAAATCGCAGCCGTCCTGGATCTTGATGTTCGGCCGGGTCGCCTGGTCGAAGGCGGCGTAGCTTTCGATCGTAAAATCGTTCCGGCCGATCTTCGGGGTATGGAAAACCATCGGCGCCGGCCGCTTCGCCGGCGGCCTCCCGTCGAGGACATCCTCGACCAGCCTCGGCAGGTCCATCTTGAATTCGGTCCCGGCGATCAGATCGATCCCCGGCATTTTCCGGAGGGCTTCGGTTCCGACCTGGGCGTAACAGCCGGTCACGGCGATGAAGGTCTTCGGGTTTTGCTTGAGGATCTTCCGGATCAGGTTGCGGCACTTCGCTTCGGCCTGCTCGGTGACGGAACAGGTGTTGATCACGGCGAGATCGGCTTCGCTCTTTTCATCGACGACGCGATAACCGGCCGAATAAAATCCGGCGCCGAGCGAAGCGCTCTCGGATTGATTCAGCCGGCAGCCGAGGGTATGGAAGGAGATGGTCGGTTTACCCGGTGAAAAGATCTGGAGAAGTCCATCTTTCAACCTTCATCACCCCCTTGCCCACGATCGGGGCATCAGCAGCCGCTCGACGATCTCTCCCTTGAGGAGATGTTTTTCGATCACTTCCAAGGCGTCTTCCCGGTTTTTCACGGTGTACCAAACCCCTTCCGGGTAGATCACGACCGACGGTCCCATCGCGCAGGTATCGAGGCAGCCGGCCTGGTTGGCGCGGACAACTCCCTTCAATCCCCGGTTCGCGATCTCTTCCTTGAAGAACGACCGAAGATCGTCGGCCCCCTTCGTGGCGCAGCATCCTTTCGAATCGCCCACGGGACGCCGATTGGTGCAGATAAAAAGATGATACTTATATTTTGACATGGCCCTTCCTTAAACATGGGCGGACACGCAGGTCCGCCCCTACCGTTCCTTCTCTTCCAGAAATCGCCGGAGCGCGTCTTTCAACTCGGGGATCTGCGGGAGGTTGTTTTGAATCGCCCCCATGATGTTCTCCAGCCGCGCCATCCGCTGTGTCTCTTTGTCGGAGGCGATGTACTGATCGAGCGTCTCATAGGCGTTGGCATGATGGGATTCCAGAAAGGGCCTCGCGGCGAGAAGGGCGGCGATCAAATCGGCCGGCTCGACATCGGGGGGAGAGGCCACCACAAACGTTCCGTCGGAGAAAATGACGACCGCATTCGACGGCCCCGTCGCAATCACTTTCTCGATTTTCTTCCCCTCGGTCGAGGCCCAGTCGGTCAGCCGTCCCGGGAAGGTCTTGGCGAAGGCGACCTTTTCGGCGTTGATCTTCCATTTTTTCTCGACGTATCGCTCGATCGCCTACCTCTCCACCGGAAGGCCGAGCCGCCGCCACACCTCGAAGCCCCCCTCCATCGAGGAGACGTTTTCATAGCCCATCTTCTTTAAGACCTGCGCCGCGACGGCGCTTCGCCCGCCCGCCGCGCAGTAGAGGATGACCGGCTGCGTCGCATCTTTAAAATGCCGCTCCATCTCCATTTCCAAGATCCCGCGGGGGATGTTCCGGCTCTTCGGGACCCGTCCGGCCTGGAATTCGTCCGCCTCCCGGACATCGATCAGGGTGAATGCTTCTCCCCGCTCGATCTTCTCCTGAACATCTTTTACCTGGAGAAGCGGCACCTCCCGCTTCGCTTCCGCCACCAGATCCCGCCACATCTTCATTCGTGTCTTCCTCCCTATCGCGATGAACCGAAGGTTCAGACTAATCTATTTTATCCCCTTTTTCAACCGGCGGGATTCGGTGTCATGAATCACTTTTGCCCCGGCGCTTCGACCGTCTCACCGAGGAGGCGCCCCAAAGCCGGCCGGCCGAAGAGGTTGAAGCCCCGCGCCGCCTCGGGGGGGTGGCCCGCCACGCAGACGATCGGCTTCGATCCCGCCGCCCCCAGCACGAGCGGCTTTCCGGAACGCATCGGGACCCCCTTCACCACCGCGCCGGGCGCCCCCGCCGCATTGACGAGATCGACGGTGAAATCTCTCCCGCCGATCGCCGTTCCCCCGGAGATCACCACCATCTCGGCCTCCGCAAGGGCCTCCTTGAGCCGCTTTGCGAAGAGATCGAAATCGTCTTGAATGATCCCTTTGAAAAGGGGGGCTCCCCCCGCCTCTTCAACCAGGGCCGAGAGGCCGAACGAATTGCAGTCCCATATCGCGCCGACCCGAAACGGCTCGGTCGGCGGAATCACTTCATTCCCCGACGAGAAAATCGCCACGCGCGGCCGCTTCGCCACGCTCACTTCCAAAATCCCCTGGCCGGCGAGGAGAAAAATGTCGGCCGGCGTGATCCGGCGCCCCTTTGCAAAGAGAAGACTCCCCTTCTTCCGGTCGCACCCTTGCGTCTCGATGTTTTCATTCTGCGCAAGCGGCCGGGTCAGCCGGATCCGGTCCCCCTCCTGGGTCACGTCCCACTGTTTGACGACGGCGAAGTCGCCGGCGGGGATGAAGCTGCCGGTCGTCACCCGCATCGCCGTGCCGGGTCCCAGTCCCTTCGCCTCTCCGGCCCCGACCGGAATCTCCCCGACGACCTGGAGCGTGACGGGCCGCTCAGCAGAGGCGGCGGCCGCCTCCGACGCAACCAGAACATATCCCTCCATGATCGAGCGGGAATAGGGGGGATCGTCGACGCCCGCCGTCACATCGGCCGCGAGGATACGCCCGCGCGCCGATGAAAGGGGGACCTTCTCCGCCCCCGAGACCCCTTGCGGGACCACCGCCAGAAAGCTCTCCAGGGCCGCTTGAACCGGATCGTCTTTTTGACTCATCATCGCTCCTTACATACCATATCGTGATTTTCGGATCAGGAAGAGAAATGCCACACCAGCCCCCCGAGCCCCCAAAGCAAGGCGATGAGGCCGTAGAAAAAGGCCCAGTACCTTTTCCCTCGGGCCGACGGAAGAAAATGGACCTCCGTGGAAAAACGCATGATCCATTTGAAGAATGAAAACTGATTCTCAAAATGATAGCTGATGAAGAAAAGAAAGGCGATCCCGATCATCACCAACGACGATAATAACATCGGACCCTCCCGGCCGGTTGGAACTCCCATTCATATCACGAAGTTCCCTGTTTATTCAAGACTTATCGGGCGATGAAGAGGGACCGCGGCGTTTTCATTGAGCTGATCATTCTAACGAAGCGCTAAGCGGGCGAAGCGGGCGTGACGCATTCGAGAAATGAATTGGATTTTAAAAAAATTTTCGTTTATAGTAATACCCATTGTTCTTAAGGAGGAAGGATGGCGCTGACGGTCGGCATTTTATCGATTAAAGAACGAGGGATCGTGCCGGGCGAGGACCGGGTCACCAACGAGCTTTCGAAGATGATCATGGAAGCCGGCGGAGAGATCGTCGTGAAAGAGGTGATCACCAGCGAGGAAGAGAAAGTCCGGGACAAGCTGATCGAATGGAGCGACCGGATCATGCCCGACGTCATCCTCACCGCCGGCGGCTCCGGCCTCGGCAAACAAGACCGGACCCCCGACGCCACCCGCGCCGCGATGGACCGGGAAGTGCCGGGGATCGCCGAGATCATGCGGACCGAAGTTTTTCAAAAAAAAACCAAGAAAGCGATCATCTCCCGGGCCACGGCCGCGATCCGGAAAGACACCCTGATCATCAACCTTCCCGGCAGCGCCGGCCCCGCTCGGGAAAACCTGGAGGTCATTCTCGGGACCCTCCAACACCTGGTGGACATGGTCCATCCGAGAAGACCATAAAGATAAAATAGAGGTCTTAAAAATGGGAAGCCCACTCTTTTTGGCGACTGTTTTCACCCTCGTTGCCATCTGGGCCGTTCTTCTCGCCATTCCGGCCCTTCGCCGTCCCCCTCCCGGATTCGAGCCCCGTCTTTGCCTTTCCTGCAGCAAGACCAGCAAATATGATGCGACACAATGTGAACACTGCGGCGCCCCGATCGAACCCCGAAAAGATGTTTGATCCGTTCAGGGGCGCGATGGTACAATCCGCACTGCAAGGAGGAATTTACTTTGGAGCCGGATGATCGGCTGATTGCCAAAAAAGAAGGGTGGGCCCGGACCGGACGGGGCCTGACGGGAGAGATCCAAAAGGACGAACGGCCGCGCCTTCCTCCCGGACAGAAGCTCAACAAAAGCTTTCCCGTGTTGGATCTCGGCATCCTTCCCGAGGTCGATGCCGACGATTGGGAGCTATCGGTCAAAGGGGAGACCGAAAACCCGCTTGTCTGGAATTGGGACCGGTTCAGCGCGCTGGCGACCGACCGGATCGTCACCGACTTCCATTGCGTGACGACCTGGAGCATCTTCGATGCGCATTGGGAGGGGCTCTTCTTCAGGAAGCTGATTGAACAGGTCCGGCCCGCCCCGGAAGCGAAATTCGTTTACTTCACCTCCTACGACGGCTATACCACCAACCTCCCCCTCTCGGTCTGCGCCGACGAAGATGTCTTGCTCGCCCGCGCGTGGAACGGCCGGCCCCTTTCGAGGGAGCACGGCGGCCCGGTCCGGATGGTCGTCCCGAAACGGTATGCCTGGAAGAGCGCCAAGTGGATCAAAGAGATCCACTTCATGAAAAACGACCGGCTCGGCTTCTGGGAAATGCGCGGCTATTCCAACACCGCCGACCCCTGGACGGAAGACCGCTACGCGCAATAGTCAGAAAGAACGGAAACAGGTGACCGGCATCATGGCGCAGCAGAGCAAAAACGCCGCAATCATCATCATCGGCAATGAAATCCTCTCCGGAAAAGTTCAAGACGCGAACTCCCCTTACCTCTCCGGCGAGCTGCGGGCCTTGGGGGTCGACGTCCAGCGGATCTCGGTGATCCCCGATGAAATCGATACCATCGGCGAAGAGATCGCCGCTTGCCGGAAGAAATACCATCTTGTTTTCACCAGCGGCGGGGTCGGGCCGACCCACGATGATGTGACGATGGAAGGGATTGCCCGAGGGGTCGGGAAGCCGTTGACCCATCATCCCATCCTCGATCAGCTCCTCAGGACCGTTTACGGGGGGGATTTAAATCCGGCGCAACTGAAGCTGGCCGATGTGCCGGAGGGGCTCGAGCTTCTCCACGCGGAGGGGCTCCGGGTTCCGGTGCTTCGCTTTGAGAATATTTATATCTTCCCGGGAATCCCCTCTTTATTGGTCCGGAAATTCGAAGCGATCAAGGAGCGATTCAGAGAAACGCCTTTCCATCTCCGGAAAATTTTCCTCACCGGAGATGAAGCGCTCGTCGCCGAAGATCTCAACAAAGTCCTCCGCCTCTTCCCCCGCCTTCTCCTCGGATCGTACCCGATCCTCCATCATCCCGAATACAAAGTGATCCTCACCCTGGAATCGAAAGACAAAGCGTATCTTGAAAGGGCGACGCAGTCGCTTCTGTTGTTCTTGCCGAAGGAATTGGTATTAAGATTGGAGTAGGGACAATTTCTGAATTGTCCCTGCTTTAGCGCGCTCTCTCGATCAGCTCGATTTCGTACTTATCGGGCGCCTCGATGAAAGCGAAGCGGCTCCCGCTGGAAGAGACGGTCGGACCGTCGGTGATCGGGACCCCCTTTGACTTGAGGTAGACGAGCATCGCATCGAGGTGGTTGACCTCGAAGGCGAGATGGACCAAATCTTCCTGAACCTGCACCGGGCCGCTCGGCTTGTATTCGCAAAGCTCGATCTCCTCCTTCCCCCCCGGCACGGAAAGGAAGGCGAGCTTGGAGCCCCGGGGGGAGTCGTGACGCTCGGTCACTTGGAGATCCAGGACCTCGGTGAAGAAATATAGCGCCTGATTCAGGTCTGAGACGCGCAATCGGGTATGCAGCAGCCGTTTAATCATCATGTCCGCCTCCGCATTCAGATTATTTGGATCGCGTTTTGGTCGACGATTGCATCAGGCTGTCGGCCTGTTCCGGATAGAATCCGTCGTAGCCGTTCCGCTCCGTCAATTCCAGAACGGAGAACGCCTCTCCCTCCCGGACTTCGGATGCCGTGAAGATTTGCCGCAGGCGCGTTCCCTTATTGCCGACCACCGCGCCGGAGAACTCCACCCCCCGCTTCTTAAGCGCCGCAATCGTTTGATCGATATCCTGAACCCGGACGGCGACGTGATGGAGCACCTGGTCGCTGAACCGGGCGACCCAGGCCGGGATGATGCTCTTTCGCCCGCGTTCATCCTCGTACGCCTGGTCGACGAAGAGGGCCGGATAGCCGGGACGTCGATAAACCTTGGCCCACCACCCCTGATCGGGATACTCGACCACTTCTCCCTCGAAACGATATCCGTTTTTCAAAAACGGCTCGGCGCGCCGATCGACATTCATGCAGCGGATCGTGATGTGGTCGATGACCAGCGGCCAACCCTGTTTTCGGCATTCATCGGCATAAACCCGGGCCGCCTCGTTACCGTCAAAAAAAATCTCGATCATTTTCTGAACCGTCGGATCGTCGTAGGTGGGAAGAGCCTTGTTTTCCATCGCTTTTCTCCAGATTCTTTCCGAATTATACGGCCTCATCCTCGACTTGTAAAGACAAGCCTTGCTCCTTCAGAATCGATTAACCGCATTTTATCCCTTTCGAATAGGAGCGGTCCAGCCCTTTTCCGGGGCCGTCTTTTTTCGTCGGTAAAACCCCATCGGCTACTTGACACCGTTTGCATTGCGCCCTACAATCGGCCCCATGAAAATCAGAAAATGGATCATCATCGGACTCACGCTTGTCGTCGGCTGGGTCTTGCACAACCCGCCGGCTCTTTCCGCAAAGCCGGAAAAAGAGTCCCGGTCCGGGATGGTCCTGATCCCCGCCGGACCGTTCTGGATGGGGCTCGACAAACTCCCCCCCGACACCCCCTGGGGCCAGGAAGACGCCAAGCCGAAACATGAGGTGAATCTTCCCGCCTTTTACATCGACCGGACGGAGGTGACCTACGGCGACTACAAAAAAGTCGATCCCAGCCTGAGGATACCGGGCCGGACCGAGACCTTTCCGGTCACCGACGTCAACTGGTTCGAGGCCGACCGCTACTGCCGGGCGGTCGGCAAACGGCTTCCGACCGAGGCGGAGTGGGAAAAGGCGGCGCGCGGGACAGACGGCCGCGCCTACGTCTGGGGAGAGGGGTTCGATCCGCAAAAAACGAACGTCGGAAAATTTCCGATGCCGGTCGGCGCCATGCCGCAAGACAAAAGCCCCTACGGCGTTCTCGACATGGGGGGGAACGTGTCGGAATGGACCGACAGCTGGTATCAGCCCTATCCCGGCAACAAATACAACTCGTCCGACTACGGCATTCTTCACAAGGTCGTCCGGGGGGGCTCGTTTAATTCGGACCGGCACTTCGCCGACGAGATGTTCACCCAGGTCACGTTTCGCAATTACAACCGCCCCGACGTCTTCGGCCCCGACAACGGTTTCCGCTGCGCCCTCTCGGCCCCGCCGGCCGATCCGCCATCATCCAATCCGAAAGACGAGAAGCGCCGATGACCGAGGCGCTCCTCCTCGGAGCGATCGGCGCGGCCGCCGGCGTAATGGCCGGCCTGCTCGGCATCGGCGGCGGCGTCATTCTGGTCCCGGCGTTGATTTTTCTTTTTCAGTCGCGCGGGACCGCGCCGGAGATCGTCACCCAGCTCGCCGTCGGAACCAGCCTCGCGACCATCCTCTTCACCGGCTCATCCAGCGCTTGGACCCATCATCAGAATCGAAACGTCGATTGGGGCGCGGTCCGGGGGATGTCGCTCTTCATCGTGATCGGGACACAGATCGGGGCCCTTCTGGCGGGGACGCTTCATGGAATCACCCTCAAGCGCCTCTTCGGTTTATTTGAATTGATGATCGCGGCTCGAATGCTCATCGTCGCGGCGCCGAAGCCCGGCGGGAAACCGGTCTCAACCGGACGGATCTACCCGGTCGGCGGACTGACCATCGGCGCCGTCTCTTCCCTCTTCGGCATCGGCGGAGGGACCCTCACCGTTCCCCTCCTCGTCTACCTTCTCGACCGGCCGATCAAGATCGCGATCGGGACTGCCGGCGCGCAAGGGGTGGTGATTGCGCTCTTCGGAACCGCCGGTTTCGTTTATCAAGGCTGGGAACATTCCGCCCTTCCCCCCGACGCCTGGGGATTTGTCTCACCGAAGGCGGCCCTCCTGATTGCAATCACCAGCACGCTGACGGCGCCGGTCGGAGCAACCATCGCCAATCGCTTCCACCCGGCCTATCTGAGCCGGGCGTTTGGGATCTTTCTGATTTTCGTCGGGATGGAACTGGCGGGATTTTTTTAAGGAAACAGGCGAATCGCAGCGGAGACGACCCGCCGGAGAGTCCCTATGAATTGGATTTATGTTTATGATAGGATACTAAAGATTTTATCTATTTATCCAATCGACACATTCCGGAAAAATGAATCCTCAGGAAAAAATAAATATATTATTGGTAGACGACCATCCTCAAAACCTTCTTTCGCTGGAAGCGCTCCTCGACTCCCCCGATTATCATTTGGTCAAGGCCCATTCAGGAAAAGAAGCCCTCAAACATCTTCTCAAAGAAGATTTCGCCCTCATTCTGCTCGATGTCCGGATGCCGGACCTCGACGGATTGGAGACCGCCAAGCTCATTAAACAAAGGGAACAATCAAAACATATTCCGATTATTTTTCTCACCGCACTCCAGCAGGATGAGAAACAGCTATTCGAAGGGTACTCCATCGGCGCGGTCGATTATGTCCTCAAGCCGTTCAACCCGCTCATTCTAAGGTCTAAAGTCTCCGTCTTTGTCGATTTATATAAAAAGAACCGGAAGCTACTGCAAGAGCAAAAAGAGCGTCTGAACGTCGAGGCCGCGCGAAGACGCCTGTCGGCTCAATATGCCGTGACGCGCGTCCTGGCGGAATCGACGACTTTAAATCAAGCCGCCCCTAAAATCATTCAGGCCATCTGCGACAGCTTAACATGGGAACTTGGCGTGATTTGGCTCGTGGACAAGGAGCGGTACCGGCTGCGGTACGTCGAGATATGGCACAAGCCTTCCGAGGCGCTTGCCGCTTTCGAAGAGGTCTGCCGAAAAAAGACCTTCCTGGTCGGCGAAGGGCTGCCGGGACGGATTTGGGCCAACGGGGAGCCGGCCTGGATTTCCGACGTCGTCGAAGACGCGAACTTCCCGAGAGAGGGAATCGCAATCGATGAAGGGCTGCATGCGGCGTTTGGATTCCCGATCCGGGGCGGGACAGATCTCTTGGGGGTCATTGAATTCTTCAGCCATCAGATCCGAGAACCGGATGCGGACGTCCTTCAGTTGATGGCCAGTATCGGAAGCTCGATCGGGCAGTTCATCGAACGAAAACAGGCGGAGAGAGCGGTGCAAGAAAGTGAGGCCCGCAAAACGGCTGTCTTGGAGTCGGCGTTGGATTGTATTATTACGATGGATCACCAGGGGAGAGTCATCGAGTTCAACCCGGCGTCGGAGAGGACCTTCGGCTTCCGGCGGGATGAGGTGATCGGGAAGGAGATGGCGGAGCTCATTATCCCCCCCGCCCTGCGAGAGAAACATCGCGAAGGCTTGACGCGTTACCTCGCCACCGAAAACGGACCCATTTTGGGAAAGCGGATTGAGATGACCGCGATTCGGGCGGATGGAACCGAATTTCCGGTCGAGCTTGCCGTCACCCGCATTCCCTTGGACGGCCCCCCCCTGTTCACCGGCTATCTGCGCGATATTACCCAACGGAAGGAAGCGGAAGAATCCCTCAAACAGCGGACGATCGAAGCGCAAGAAGCCAGCCGCCTTAAATCACAATTTGTCTCGAACGTTTCCCACGAATTGAGGACGCCGATCAATTCGATTCTCGGCTACGCTTCTCTTTTGTTGGATGAAACGTACGGCCCGGTCGGCGACGAGCAAAAGGCCCCTCTGGACGGCGTGGTGAGGAACGCCCGTGATCTCCTCGCCCTGGTCAATGATGTCCTGGATCTATCCAAAATCGAAGCGGGAAAAGTGCTCATTCATATCGAAGCGCTGAATCTCCCCGACTTACTCAAAGGAATCATCATCGGGATGAAACCCCTTTTGGATCAGAAACCGATTCAGATTCAATGGAAGGGGTTGGATCGTTTTCCCCCGATTGAATCGGATGCCGGGAAGATCAAGCAGATTTTCACCAATCTCTTCTCCAACGCCGTCAAATTTACGTCCAAGGGGAGTATTACGGTCACCGGAAAAAATCTGCCGGAGAGAAAAGGGATTGAGATCGCCATTCAGGATACCGGCATCGGCATTAAGGCGGAAGAGATGCCTAAACTATTCAACGCATTTCATCAAGCCGATGCCGAATTGACGCGCGCCTATGGGGGCGTCGGTTTGGGCTTAAGAATCGTGAAAGATTTGGTCCACCTCCTTCAGGGAGAGATCCGCGTCGAGAGCAGCCATGGGGAAGGATCGACCTTTACCGTTTTTTTACCCGTTCAATTGAATGAAACGAAACAAATAAGGCAAGACAAGGAATAATGATCTGGGGTTAAGGGTGATCCTCTGATCGCCCTTCATACTTCTTCAAAACAAAAAGCCTGAAGCAGAATGTGTTTTCCTGCCTCAGGCTTTTGTCTAAGTCCGCCGGCAGATAGTATCGGCATCCTCGCGTGTGCTAACATTGAAGTATGTCGGTTTTTTATGTTTGTGAGCAGCGCCAGGAGGAGATCAGAAGATGAACATTGCCATTTATAAAAAGACGGGATGCCCTTGGGCGGCGGCCGTCGCGGCATTTCTGAAAGCGCAAGATATTCCGTTTGAGGAAAGAGATATGACCCAGAACCCGGATTTCAAAAGGGAGGTCGAAGAGAAGTCGGGTCAAAGCAAAAGTCCGACGTTGATCATTGATGGTGAGGTCCTTCCGAATGCAAGCGTCGAGCAGGTCTTCGAAGTCTTGCAGAAGAAAAAATAACACTCCTTCAGGTAAAAAGATCCGTGAGTGAGTTCAGGGGGGCGCGTTTTGATTTCTGACTATTAGGAGAGAGTCAAAAAGAAAACAATCAAAAGTAAAGATGCGACCCCCGCGGGTCTGTTAACTTGTTTCAGGCCATGTTAATATTTTTGCATGGCTGGATTACTGCCAGTAGTTTCTCCTTCCTGGAATAAATAACCGCGAGCATTCTATAAAATGCAAGTTTTCTGCTAAATAATCAGTCCAGTGGAAAGCTTCATTCCTAACATGCCGATCGCGTCATTTTTTAGGTTGTGGTCGGAACGTCTGATATACTAAAAATGAGTGTAGGCTTTTATTACAATCTTTATCGTGGTAGATTGTGTCAGCAAAACTTTTCAAAATAATATTTTTATTATCTGCAAACGTAGTTTTGTTTATACCCCCTACAAATGCCGTTCAATTAGATGCTGTGGTCAATGCGAACGTGGCTTTCTCGAAAGAAACAGAAATTTATAAATACCAATACTCAGTCTCAAGCGATATAAATAATACCTATAATATCCAGATTATTGATATCGATATTGAAAAGCCAACTGGAAGCAAGAACCTGCCAAACCAGGGCCTGATGATAATTGAACGTAATGGGACTCAGACCGAATATGAGAACTACTGGACTTTAAAATCCAAAGGCTTTCCTGGATTGATGCAATCAATCATCCCAGTTGGATTTCATCCACCAGATAATTGGGTTGCAGTACCTACAATGAGCTTATCCGTCTCCTGGGCAGCAACGACACCTTTCGGTGAGAGCCGACATTTAATCCGCCCAGGTGAGACAAAAGATGGTTTTGAATTAACGAGCTACGGTCTTCCTGGGATTCGGATTGTCAGATTATATGTTTCCGTTCCCTTCGCAAAACTATTAGAGGAGGCATTTAATAAAGCTTATCAAACGACTCCCCCCGAAGAGATGACGGAAGAGCAAGTGGTTGCGATTAATAAAGTTGTGCGGGATGAAACCTCGATCCGGATCACGACTATCGGACCAACATCTCCACAAAAGAACTTCGTAGCGCTTGATTTTATCAACTACTTAATCAGTCTTCGCCGCCAAGCCGAAACCCACCTCTGGATCACTCAGCCGAGCATTATCCCCGCGCTCGATGCCAAGCTTGATCTGGTGAAAGCAAGCCTGACGGCCAATAACAATGCGGCCGCGATTACTGATCTAAATGATCTTATTAATGAGGTGGAAAACAAAAAAAAGGTCGCGCTAACAAGCGAAGCCTATATACTACTAAAATTTAATGTGCTCTACCTGCGTGAAAAACTTTTGAGGTCCAAATAGGATTTTTGAAACTGGGCCACATGGGGGGGCAGGTCACACTTGGGCGACTTCCGATCATATCGTAAGTATATTCAAAGCCCTATTCGACTCTGAACTATGACTACTTATTTGGCTCAGGCTCGGCAGGCATGTACTTATTAATGCTCGCCTCTTCGGGAGTGAAGGTAATTTTTTTCCCAAAGTAGCTTTCCCAATCTTCGATGGCTGTCACCTTTGAGTAATCTCCTGGTGTATCTTTTGATTGAAGGTAAGCTACTACGGCAACAATCTCAAAGTCGGTCAAGTTCACAGGAGATCGGGTTATAACGGGCATGCCGCTTTCTAGATCATTGGTCCCTTTTATCCCATGATCCTTGGCCACGTAGCATCTAGGGCAGTACAACGACTCAATCAGATATTCTCCTCCTGTCTTTGCGTGAGGTTTGGTTCCGGTTTCAGGATCCCCATCTGCGCTGTACCTATCAACAAACATTTGATATCGCTCTTCCTTAACCCGTTTATGTGAAAGCGCCTCGACTCCAAGAAGAAAGGGGGCTCGATCGGCATGTTGCTCAGGCAATAGTCTGTGACAGAGGGAGCATCGTCCCTTTCCGATAGGAGTCTCACTTTTTCCAAATTGAGGATTATCCGTTCCAAAAATAAGCACCTTCCCGATAAGTGCAAGCTTTTCATATGAGATTTCTCTGGTGCCTATCTTGATACGCACCGGATCTGCTTCCGTCGAGGGAGAATTATTGCTGCAAGCTGAAACCAGAAAAAAGAGGTTCAAAAACAATATCATCATAAATAGAAGTATACGGCTCATTCTCTGCTTCATAATATTCAGAAGTGAAATCCACAGTGACTGCCAATTAACTCTAGGAATTCCGGGGACACCATACTTAATTCAGTTGGTTAGGTCCTGGTCTTTGACGATGAAGAACACAACCAATTCCTCTTAAGGAAGGAGGGTCAATAATTATGTATGGTGTCCCCGGAACTTAATGCTTTAAGACAGACGGTTTTTCCTCTCAAGAAGAAAGCCTGAGGCAGAATCACTCCGCCTCAGGCTTTCTTCTAAAAGCTTCTGAGATTCTATTTAATCGCGTCGACGATCGCGTTCAACGTCGAAATCTGGGGACACTATACTTAGTTTAGCGTCTTTCGCTTAGGCTCTTTCAGCAATTGTTCGGCGATGCTTCGCGTACTGAATGTTTAAGATGAGCGGGGTGTTTTCCGTATCCGCTCCATTTTTTTGTGGTGCTTTTTTTCTAAGTCACGCGCGGCGTACAAGGCTTCAGGAGCGATATCGACGCCGTTTGGCCAAGCGAGTGTTCCCCCTTCTATGAAGAACTTTTTAAACAGCTTTGGATCCTTGAGAGGCTCAAAAACCGGGCCTTTGAACCATTGAGAAAGATCAATGTGTTTCTCAGTTCCGTCATCGAAACGAGTTGAAACGATAAATCCGCTTATATGGCGCGCTGCGATTACCTGTGGCAAATAATTCATAAAATTACTCCAAGGGCTTAATTCGATTGAGTGGCCGTCCCCTCTCGATGTTTCTCCAGTTTATCATAAGCTCGAGTTTGTGACGACGGGCCCAGTCACGCACCAATTTCCGCGCCGTTCCGGAGGAAATACTCCCAGCAAGGAGTCTGCCCTCGAAATTGAATGTTGCCTTCTCCCCCTGAAATTCGGCATGGAAGTGTGGAGGATTATGATCCCCGAAATACATTCGGATGATAATCCCAAAAAACGTTGAAATGATTGGCATGGGTCCTCTTATATAAGATTCGGGTCGCCAGGCCCAAGAAGCCGCTTTTTTACGATTGGTTTTTAGATATACGCCGAAAACGACATGTTGTCAAACGCTTCAGGGAAAGAGCGTAAAGCAGGAAACATTTAAATACGCCTCTAACGGTATCAAGATAAAGCCGAAACAGATAGGGCAAATTAGAAATGTGTTTGGTCACAGCATCACGGCGCTCAAAAACAAAAAGCCTGAGGCAGAACATCCTGCCTCAGGCTTTTTTCTAAAAACTTCCGAGATCTATTTAATCGCGTCGACGATTGCGTTCAACGTCGGGCTCGGACGCATCGCTTTGGTCGTCTTCTCCGAATCGGAATGATAGTAGCCGCCGAGATCAACGGGTTTTCCTTGAGCGGCCTTCAGCTCGGCCAGAATCTTCTGCTCGTTCTGCTCCATCTCTTTGGCGATCTTGGAGAAGCGGGCTTGAAGGTCCTTGTCCTGCGTCTGCTCGGCCAGGGCCTGCGCCCAGTAGAAGGCGAGGTAGAAGTGGCTTCCGCGATTGTCGAGCTCGCCGAGCTTGCGGCCGGGCGACTTGTTGGTGTCGAGGAACTTGCCGGTGGCGCGGTCGAGGGTGTCGGCCAGGAGCTGCGCCCTGGAATTGTTGCCGGCCTTGGCGAGATGCTCCAGCGACGCGGCGAGCGCCAGGAATTCGCCGAGCGAATCCCATCGCAAGAACCCTTCTTCCTGAAGCTGCTGAACATGTTTCGGGGCCGAGCCGCCGGCGCCGGTCTCGAAAAGGCCGCCGCCGTTCATGAGCGGAACGATCGAGAGCATTTTGGCGCTGGTGCCGATCTCCAGAATCGGGAAAAGATCGGTGAGGTAGTCTCTTAACACGTTCCCGGTCACCGAGATGGTATCCTTCCCCTCCTTGATCCGCTCCAACGACAGGCGCGTCGCCTCGGCCGGAGACATGATCCGGATGTCGAGGCCTTTCGTGTCGTGGTTCGGCAGATATTTGTTGACCTTCTTGATCAGCTCCGCGTCGTGCGCCCGGTCCTTGTTGAGCCAGAAGATCGCGGGAGCGCCGGTCGCTTTCGCCCGGGTGACGGCGAGCTTCACCCAGTCCTGGATCGCGGCATCCTTCACCTGGCACATCCGCCAGATGTCTCCTTCTTCCACATTGTGCTCCAGCAAGGTCTGGCCCGACGTGGTGACGACCCGGATCGTGCCGTTGCCCGGCGCTTTGAAGGTCTTGTCGTGCGATCCATACTCCTCCGCCGCTTGCGCCATGAGGCCGACGTTCGGAACGCTCCCCATCGTCTTCGGATCGAGGGCGCCATGTTTTTTGCAAAACTCGACGACTTCCTTATAGACCGGGGCGTAGCTGCCGTCCGGGATGACCGCCTTGGTGTCCTGAAGCTTGCCGTCGGGGCCGTACATCTTTCCGGAGTCGCGGATGACCGGCGGCATGGAAGCGTCGATGATCACGTCGCTCGGAACATGGAGGTTCGTGATCCCCTTGTCGGAGTTGACCATCGCGAGCGCCGGCCGCTTTTTGTACACTTCTTGAATGTCGGCTTCGATCGCGGCGCGTTGATCGTCCGGCAGGTTCTTGATCTTGGCGTAGAGGTCGCCCAAGCCGTTGTCGGGATCGACGCCGAGCTTCTGGAAGGTGTCTTTGTATTTTTCGAAGACCTCTTTGAAGAAGACCGAGACGACATGGCCGAAAATCTTCGGATCGGAGACCTTCATCATCGTCGCCTTGAGGTGGACGGAGAACAAGATCCCCTGCTTTTTGGCATCTTCAATCTGCGCTTCGAGGAATTCCCGGAGGGCCTTGCGGCTCATGAACGTGGCGTCGATCACCTCGCCCGCCTTGATCGTGACCTTCGGTTTCAGAACGGTGGTCTTTCCGTCCTGGCCGACGAACTCGATCCGCGCCTCGGTCGCCTCGTTGACCGTCATCGACTTCTCGTTCGACCGGAAATCGCCCTGGGTCATATGGGCGACATGGGTCTTGGAGTCGGGGGTCCACGGCCCCATCTTGTGCGGGTTCTTTTTGGCGTAGTTTTTCACCGAGAGGGGCGCGCGGCGATCGGAGTTTCCTTCGCGCAGCACCGGATTGACGGCGCTTCCCAAAACCTTGGCATATCGCGCCTTGATCTCTTTTTCTTGGTCGGTTTTCGGGTCTTCGGGATAGTCAGGGATTTTGTAACCCTGGGCCTGTAATTCCTTGATGGCCGCTTTCAGCTGGGGGACCGAAGCGCTGATGTTGGGGAGCTTGATGATGTTGGCTTCCGGCGTCTTGGCCAGTTCTCCCAATTCGGCCAGGTCGTCCGATTGCTTCTGGGCGGCCGTGAGATTTTCGGGAAAGGCGGCGATAATTCTGCCGGCCAGCGAGATATCCCTCAATTCAACCGAAACGCCCGATACTTTTGTAAATGCATTGACGATCGGAAGAAAAGAATAGGTTGCCAGGGCAGGCGCTTCATCCGTTTTTGTCCAAAGAATTTTGGTTGCTTTTGTCGTCATGATTTTTTCCTCACTTGAAAAATTCAATTTCCCCGAGTTTCTGAGCCTATGGACCGTTACTTTCTTCTATTTCAACATATAATTCCGCGCGATCTAAGTCCCTATTTAAATGCAAAGAGAAACGCCACGTCAAGTAAAATTTGTTGCATTTATAATGCTCATCCCCCCCTTTTGTCGATTTTCCGCCTGCCGTCATTTAAAACCATCTTTCGATGCGGAATGCCCGCCTCGTAAAAGCGCTCCCCTTCCGCGGTAAATCCGAGCGCTTCATAGAAGGATAAGGCCGATTCCTGCGCGTGGAGATAAAGTCCGACCCGCTTCTTCTTCCCAAAAGTCTTCTTGATGAAATCAATCAGGGCGGTCCCAACCCCCTTTCCGCGCCAATCTTTCCGGACCGCCATCCGGCCGATCTTTCCCGATTTTCTCTGGCCCGTTTTTCCTTTCACGACCAGGCGCGCCGTGCCGATGACCTCCCCTCCTAAGATTGCGACGAAGTGGATCGCACGGTCATCCGCGTCATCGAGCTCGATCTCAAGCGGAACCCCCTGCTCGATCACGAAGACTTCTTCCCGAAGGCGGATCAATCGAAAGAAATCTTCTTGTTTCTCGGCAATCCGAACCGTGGGCCGCACGACCATTCCCTTAATTGACAGAACGGAACCGACCGGCTAAAGTAGAAACCATTGGAGGTGACGATGCGCGCCGGACTCTTCCTCATGATCGTTTTCATCCTTCAGCCGACCCTCGGCCGCGCCGAGGTTTTAAAGTATATCGACGAAAACGGCGCGGTCGCCTTTACCGATAATATCGAGAATGTCCCGGAGGCGCTGCGCTCTCAAATCGAAAAGATCGAGCCGGAGATCCCTCCGGCCCTCTCTGAATCGGTTCCTCCCCCCGCGCAGGAGTTCGCCCGCCAGGAATATGAACGCTGGATCGATCATCCCCTCGCCAAGTACGCCTTCGGCTTTATTCTTCTTTCCATCGCCATGTTTTACGTCCAACGGAGGACAAAGAGCTTCCTGCTCGGACTCGTCATGAAACTCCTTTTCGTCGGATTTCTCGGCGCCGCGATCTACAGCGTTCTCTCCGCACAAGACAAGGCGATCACCCCGGCCGCGCTTCAGAAAGCGGCCGAGCCGTTCCTCCCCACCCCCCGGCCGATTCACCAGGCCAAAGAAGCCGTAAAAAAGATGGAAGAGGCCCAGAAGAAAAAAGAAGCGGCGATGGAGTCGCTGATGGGCGAATAGCCGGTCAGCCTAATCTGGAAAGTTTGTTTCTGAGGAAATGATCGACCAGAACCAGCGCCATCATCGCCTCGGCGATCGGAACGGCGCGCAGGCCGACGCAGGGATCGTGCCGCCCTTTGGTGGCGATCTTCGCCGGACGGCCGTGAATATCGATCGTCTCCTGCTCGATGGCGATCGAAGAGGTCGGCTTCACCGCCAGCCGCACGACGATCTCGTCCCCGTTGGAGATCCCGCCGAGGATGCCGCCGGCATTGTTTGATTTGAAACCGGCCGGCGTGATCGGGTCGCAATTCTCGCTCCCCCGCATCTCGACCACTTTAAATCCGGCCCCGATTTCGACCCCCTTCACGGCGTTGATCGACATCATCGCCCCCGCGAGCGCCGCGTCGAGCTTATCGAAGACCGGCTCTCCGAGCCCGGCGGGGACCCCCTTCGCGACCACCTCCACCATCGCCCCCACCGAATCTTTTTCCGACTGCGCCTCCTGGATCACCCGCGTCATCGCCTCCACCGCATCGGGGTCGGGGCAGAAGAGGGGGTTCTGCCGGATTTGTGCATAGTCGATCTTTTTAATTTTCACGGGACCGACCTGCGCGACATAGCCGACAATCTCAATCCCCTCGCGCGCCAGGACCTTCCGGGCGATCGCCCCCGCCGCCACCCGCGCCACCGTCTCGCGCGCGGAAGAGCGTCCGCCGCCGCGGTAATCGCGAAAACCGTATTTCTTGAAGTAGGTGTAATCGGCATGGCCGGGGCGGAAAAGATCTTTGATCGATTCGTAATCTTTCGACTTGGCATCTTCGTTGTAGACGATCAGGCCGATCGGCGTCCCGGTCGTCCGCCCCTCGAAGATCCCGGAGAGGATCTTCACCGCATCGGACTCCTTCCGCTGTGTGACGAGCTTGCTCTGGCCCGGCTTTCTCCGGTCGAGGTCTTTCTGAAGATCCTCTTCCGAGAGGGACAACCCGGCGGGGCAGCCGTCGACGACCGCGCCGAGCGCGATGCCGTGGCTCTCGCCGAAGGTGGTCACCCGAAAAATCTGTCCGAAGCTGCTTCCCGACATCCCCTCTCCCAAAAAACCGGGCGGGTCATCGACCCGCCCTGACACCAAGCGTCATTCCCGCGCAAGCGGGAATCCAGCGGTCTTTGATTTAAGTGCACTGGATTCCCGATGAAACGTTCGGGAATGACGGATTAAAGCTGTTAGTGCACGCCGACCTGAAGACACTCCTTGCAAAGCTTCTTTCCCCCCTCCTCCAACAGGAGGGCGACGTTCGTCTGCTCGCCGCAATTTCCGCACGGCTCGGCGTCATATTTACCGCTCTTCGGCGGCGGGGGAAGGGTCACATGCTCAATTTTAAAGAGGGCTGCGTCAGGCGCGTTTAGGATCTCATTGATCTTGTCGTCGGTCAGCTTTTGGAAAGCCGCCTTGTTCTCCGCCGTGGCGTTGGGGGCGGTCGCCTCCTTCCGCAGCTTTCGCAGCTGCGCATGATCGAAGGTGTCCCAATAGGTGCAGTAGGCCCGGACCGCCTTTCCGGTTTTGGTGTTCTGGAGAATATAAACCGGCTTGCCGACCTGGGTGAGATAAAGGTTCCGCTTGCCGAAGGTGCAGCCGGTGATCTCTTGAATCGCATCGAGCGCGCAGGTCTCATTCCCGACCAGAGCGACCAGCTCCTTCATGTTCTTCATCTGGTCCCCCATCTCCCGCATCAAGACTTTTGCGGCCCGATAACCGACCGCAATATCCAAACAAAGATGCCGATGAAAATCGACCGCCTTCTTGAATTCAGGATCCATTCTTCGCCCCCTTCCGGAAAAAGTTCATCATTTGCCCGCGATCATATCATATTATTCCAAGAAATCAAACGAGTGAGATCTAATCCGCCGCCACTGGCGGCGACGCCACTCTCCCCCCGATCGCCCCGCGCCGCATCAGCCACCACAACACCGCCAGTCCCGGAACCGCCCCCAATACGCTGGCGGCGAAAAACATCGGCCACCCCAACCCGGCCGCCAGGAGGCCGGTCGGCGCGCCGGCGATTTTCGGGGTGATCGCCATCAGGCTGGAGAGGAGAGCATACTGGGTGGCGCTGTAGCGCTTTTCGGTAAGGCTCATCAAGAAGGCGACGAACGCCGCCGTTCCCATGCCGCCGGAGAGGTTGTCGACGCCGACCGCCAGAATCAGCGCGGCCTTGTTCTGCCCCGCCAGGGCGACCCCCATGTAAGTCAAATTGGTGACCGCCTGGAGGATGCCGAAGGCCCAGAGCGAACGGTAAATCCCGAGGCGCGCGATGAGGCCGCCGGCGGCGACGGCGCCGAAGATCGTGGCGACCAGCCCGAATCCTTTGTTCACCGCCCCGATCTCGGTTTTGGAGAAACCGACATCGAGCAAGAAGGGGGTCGTCATCGCCCCGGCAACGGCGTCCGGGAGTTTATAAAGAATGATAAAAAGGAGCAGAACAAGCGCGGCATCGCGGCTGAAAAAAGCCCTGAAGGGGAGCGCCACCGCCTCCGCCAGGCTGCGGGGGCTGCCGCCGCTCTTCGGCTCGGTTCCCCACAACGCGGCGGCCACGCCGACCAGCATCAGCCCCGCCATGATCCGATAGACCGCCGCCCAGGGCAAGTGGTCGGCCAGGATCAGCGCCATCGCCCCGGAGGAGAGCATTCCCAGGCGGTAGCCGAGCACCGAGACCGCCGCCCCCGCGCCGAGCTCTTCCTCTCTGAGAACGTCCGCCCGGTAGGCGTCGACCACGATGTCCTGGCTCGCGGAGAGAAACGAAACGAGCACCGCCGTCACCGCCAGGAGCCAGGGCTGTGAAACCGGATTCAAACTTCCCATGAAGACGATCGCCGCCATGAGGGTTAGCTGCGTCACCACCAGCCAGCCCCGCCGCCGTCCCAGAAAAGGGGGAGTATAGCGGTCCATGAGGGGCGCCCAGAGATATTTCACCGTATACGGCAACCCCACTAAGGTAATTGCGCCGATGGCGGCGAGATCGACCCCCGCATCCTTCATCCAGGCCTGCAAGGTGCCGAAGGTGAGCGCCAGCGGCAGGCCCGAAGAAAAACCGAGCAGCAGCAACACGGCGACCCGCCGGTTGCTGAAGACTTGAAGATAGAGATTCATAATTTCTCGCGTCGGTGGAGTGGAATGATAAATCATCGCTACTTTACCCCGTTCGGATCGTTTTGTCATCTCCCTTACAGTCTAAAACTCTGCCTGAACGGTATGATGGAAAGGCAGGGGATTGACTTCCTTAAGGGCTCTGCGTATTCTAAGAAATGTTTTTCCAACCTTTGATTTTAATCCATTTCAATTCTATTCTAAGGTATAAGCGGAAGCCGATCCGACGTCTGCGAATCAACTTCACAATGGAGCCGACCCATGAAGGGACAAAAATTTCTGGAAATCTTGCGAAAGCGAAAAGACGAAATCCTGGAGAACTGGGTGAAGCGGCAACTTCCTCTGGCAGGCAAGGGAGGGGTCACTTCGGATGAGCTTCGGCGCCAATGCGTCGAGTTCCTCGACCTGCTCGAAAACGTGATACAGAGCGGGGCCTCCAGTCCGGATGATCCGAAAACGGCGCCGATCGTCGAATTCCTCAAGGAGGTCTCGCGGGATCGGGTCATGAGAGGATTCTCTCCGACCGAAACGGCCGTCTTCATTTTCAGTCTCAAAGAAATAGTCCTCCCGATGCTCCAACCGCTTGCCAAGAATGAGGAGACCTTCTCCAGCGAAGTAATGCCGCTCTCTCTTCTTCTCGACCAGATGGGATTGCTCACCTTCGAGCAATACCTGAACAACCGCGAAGAGGTCATCGCTCGACAACAGCTCGACATGACCGAGCTCTCCACCCCGGTCGTCAAGATTTGGGAGGGGATTCTCGCCCTGCCGCTCATCGGAACCCTCGATTCCAGACGGACGATGACCGTCATGGAAAAACTTCTTCAGAAAATCGTCGATACCACGGCCACCGTGGCGATCCTCGACATCACCGGCGTCCCAACCGTAGACACCCTGGTGGCCAATCACATCATGAAAACGGTCGCGGCGACCCGACTGTTGGGCGCGGAGGTGATCATCACCGGGGTCTCGCCTGCCATCGCGCAGACGATCGTTCACCTGGGGGTCGATCTTTCCGGAATTCAAACGCGGGCGACCATGGCGGAGGGGTTGAAGCTGGCGCTCCGGATGACCAAACAACAAATGACCGAGGAGGCCCGGAACGGGGTGAACCTGCTGGAGAAGGGAATTGCAGCGGCCCAGACGGCGCAGGCCCGGAAGGGACGGAGCTAAATGGAAAAAATTCCGATCATCAAAGTCGGCGACACCCTTCTCGTCTCGATTCAAACCGATCTTCAGGACCAGGTCGCCATGACAATGCAGACCGATCTCCTCGGCAGGATCGAGCAGACCTCCGCCCGCGGGGTGATCATCGATATCTCGGTCGTCGATATCGTCGATTCGTTCCTGGGCCGTGTCCTTTCCGACACCGCCTCGATGGCGCGGATCATGAACGCGGTGGTGGTGGTGGTCGGGATACAGCCCTCCGTCGCCATCACCCTGGTCGAGCTCGGTTTGGAGCTAAAACAGATTCCGACCGCATTGAACGTCGAACGGGGCCTGCAGCTTCTGCGGGAGAGGATCGCATGGGAGGATCATGCCGTCGCAGACGGCGCGGAATCGAGGGAGCTCGGTCGGGAAGAGGAGCGCGCGCGCAATGGTCACGGTTAGCCGGGCAACCCGCCTCTCGATTTCGAATGAAGTCGATCTGGTCAGGGCCCGCCAGGAGGTCCGCGTTCAGGCGCAGGCGCTCGGGTTCAGCCTGGTCGATCAAACGCGCATCACCACGGCGGTCAGCGAGCTGATCCGGAACATGATGAAATATGCCGGCGGCGGAACGATGGAGATCGAGGGGGTCCGGAATGGGGTCCGCATCGGCCTTCGGATTATTTGTCACGACAAGGGCCCCGGAATTCCTGACATCGGCCTGGCGATGAAGGAAGGTTATTCGACCAGCAACGGGTTGGGATACGGCCTGCCGGGAACGAAACGGCTGGTGGACGAATTCGACATCTGGTCGGAAGTCGGGAAAGGGACGCGGGTGACGATTTCGAAATGGCGCTGAAAGCAACGGAGCTCTGTGTGATTGTTCCCGAAGGAGCGGCATGGGCAGGCGAGATCCGGCGCCGATTGGTCCGCCTGGCGGAATCGGTCGGCTTCTCCGAGGAGAAATGTTCGGATGTCGCCCTGGTCGCCACGGAGATGGCGACCAATCTGGAAAAACACCGCGCCGTCTTGCCGGTCATCCGGTACGGCGTGACCGAATCGGATCTGCGCGGCCGAAGCCTTCTCATGATCTCGGAAGACCGGGGCCCCGGCATCCCTCATCCGGAGCAGGCGCTTCGAGACCATTATTCGACGGCAGGAACATTGGGAGGGGGGCTCGGCGCCATCCGGCGCCTCTCGGATGACTTCGCGATTTACTCCGAGACGACGCGTCCGAGGGGAGGCTTCCCCGGAACGGTCGTTGTCTCGCGGATCTGGAGCAACGGCCCCTCTTCCGACAACCTGTTCGACTGCGAAGCGCTCACCCGGCCGAAGCCGGGAGAGATCGATAACGGTGACGGGGTCTGGTTCGGGCAAAGCGGCGATTCTCTGCAGGTGGCGGTCATCGACGGCCTGGGACACGGCCTGGGGGCAAAAAAGGCGGCCCAAGCGGCGCGGGAGGGGCTCAATGGAACCGGCCGGCTCCCCCTCGACGCCGTTCTCGACCGGCTTCATCGCGCGCTCCAGCGGACGCAGGGAGCGGTCGTCGGGATTCTCCGGATCGACCTGAAAGAAGGACGGGCGGTCTACGCCGGGGTCGGCAACATCGATTGCCGGATTTACGGGCCGCACCCGGCCAGACCGATTTCAATGAACGGCTCGCTCGGGGTGGTCACGCCGCGATTTCGTGAAGAGTCGTTTCCCTTCGAAAAGGGGGACGTTTTTGTTCTTACGAGCGACGGGATTTCAACCAAGTGGGATCCGGCCGATTATGGCAAATCGGCCTCGGCGTCTCCCCTTCTCCTCGGCTCTCTCCTGTTGAGAGACCACAGCCGCCCGAAAGACGACGCCACGGTGGTCGTCGGACGAATTGGATGATGATGGGTTCCCTCACGGAAAAGAAAGTTTTATCGCTCTCAATCGGAAAACAGAGCCGGCTCTTGACCGTTCGGAACAAAATCCGGACGGTTCTCGATCACCTGGAGATCCCGCGCCGGGAGCAGAACCGGCTGATCATCGCCCTCTCGGAGCTGATGCGCAACACCATTCAGTATGCCAAGTCGGGGGAGATGACCCTGTCTGCCGTTCAAGAGGGATCAACCTGGTCGATCGCCTTCGTTCTCTCCGACAAAGGCCCCGGCATCGCCCATCTCGACGAGATCCTGCAAGGGGCCTACCGCTTCGCGCCGGGGCGGGGCTTTGGAATCGCTTCGGCCAAACGCCTCTTGGATGAATTCGAGATGCAGACCGTCTTGGGAAAAGGGACCCAGGCGTGCGGCCGGATAGAGGTCGGGCATCTCTATGCGCAAGGGCTCGATGAAGGGCGGATGGCGCGCCTGCACGAGACCCTCGCCCAGCAGCCCGACATCGAAGAGCTCGTCACCTCCCTTCGCGAAAAAGAGCAATTGATCGAACAATTGAACAATGAGCTCAACGTCACCAACGAAGGGATCATCGCCCTCTATCGCGAGATCGATGAAAAAAACGTCGAGCTCTCCCGCGCCAATCAGATGAAGTCGTCGTTCCTGGCCAGCATGTCTCACGAGCTGAGAACCCCCCTCAACTCGATCCTGGCCCTCAGCCAGATCCTCCTCGACCGGATCGACGGCGATCTTTCCGGCGAACAGGAAAAACAGGTAACGATGATTCAAGACTCGGGCGAGCGGCTCCTTCAGCTGATCAACGATATCCTCGATCTCTCCCGGATCGAGGCGGGAAAGGTCCGGATCGAGAAGATGTGGATCGATCTACGCAAGGTGGCGCAAGAGGCGATCACCAGCATGGAGCCTTTGGCGAAGAAAAAAGGGCTGACCTTGCGCTTCGTCGCCCCCGACTCCCTTCCTCAGGTCTTTGCCGATGAAGCGCGCGTGCGGCAGATCCTTCTCAATTTCTTGAGCAATGCGGTGAAATTCACCCCCGCCGGCTCGATTCTCGTGAGCTTGGCCCTGCCCGTGAAGGAGGAACGGGAAATCGCCGTGTCGGTTCAAGACACCGGGATCGGAATCGCCCAGAAAAACTTGGTTTACATCTTCGAGCCGTTCCATCAAATCGACAACACCCCCGCCCGTAAATACGGCGGGACCGGCTTGGGACTCTCGATCTCCAAACAGCTGGTGGAGCTGATGGGGGGAAGGATCTGGGCCAACAGCAGCGAGGGAGAAGGATCGACCTTCACCTTCACCCTTCCGATGGCCAAAACAGGGGTCGGCGCGAAGTTTCAGGAGTGATCGATGCCGATACGGATTTTACTGGTCGAAGACACGCCGGTGAACATGTATGTCCTTCAGCGCGTCTTCAACAAGGAAGGATTCGAGGTGCTGGAGGCGACCGACGGGAAAGAGGCGGTCCGCAAAGCCGAAAAGGAAAAACCCGATATCGTCCTGATGGACATGCGTCTTCCCGGCATGAGCGGGTACGAAGCGGTGACCCTCCTCCACAAGAAGATCCCCTCGCTTCCGATCATTGCCGTCACCGCCGACGCCCTGCCGGGAGACCGGGAGTGGTGCCTGAACCTCGGATGCGCCGATTATTTTTCCAAGCCGATCAAATACCGGGAAGTGATCGACGCGGTCTATCGAATTATCAAGGACGGCGACAATCGATCGACCGCAAGCGCTTAAGAAAGGTGAGCCGACGGAAATGAGCCAAGCCGATTCAATCAACCCATATTTTGAAGGAGGAAGAGAGAATATGCCGACCGTTTTAGTCGTGGATGATACCGAAACCAACCGGTATATCCTGGAGAAAATTTTAAAGACCGAGGGCTTCCAGGTCATCTCCGCCGAAAACGGCGCCCAAACCCTGGCCCGCGCCGCCGAGGAGCGGCCCGACCTGATCCTCCTCGACATCAATATGCCCGACATGGACGGGTTCGAAGTTTGCCGGCGCCTCAAAAAAAATCGACAGACCGAGGTGATCCCGGTCATCATCATCTCCGCCACCTATTACGATCTCGAAAGCCGCGTCCGCGGCATCGAGCTGGGGGCGATCGACTATTTGACCCAGCCGGTCAACAAGGGGGAGCTGTTGGCCCGCGTCCACAGCAACCTCCGGTCAAAATACTATTATGACCGGGCGGTCAAAGATGCGGAGCGTTTCAAGCGGATGACCGAAGTCGGGAATCTTCTCTTCGCCTCCGTCTCAAGCGGTCCCTTCCCTTCCGAGATCGCGACGAAGATCATGCAGATGTTCGACGCGGCGGGAGCCGCCGTCCTCTTTCGAGACCGGTCGGAGGGGCACTTCCGCTGGACGATGACCGGCGGTATTTTTGCGGGGCTGGAGAGCGACCCCGACGCGCTCACGGGGGAAACCCAAGGGCTGCTGGCGCAGGTGCTCTCAAAGCAGCGGCGGACGGTTCTCTCCCGCGCCGAGGTCGCGGCCGATCCTTCTCTTGGAAGAATCTTGGCCGGAAAGGAGTTGGAGGGATTGGTCCTCTCGCCGCTCTCCTACCAAACGTACACCAAGGGGGTGCTGCTGATCGCCCTTCGCAGGCCGCTCCTCTCCCCCGAGGAGGAAGATCCCATTGAGATTCTCTCCTCCCGAATGACCGCCGGACTGCTGAACCGGGAGGCCTACCAATATCTTCACCGGACGAACGAGGTCCTCTCCCGGACCAACCTGAAACTTCGAGAAGAGGCGATGCAGCACCAAACCTCCGTCTCCTACACCTCTCACGATCTGAAAACGCCGTTAAACGCCATCATCGGATTTGCCTCGCTCCTTCGGGACGCGAACATGGATGACGAAAAAAAGAAATCGGCGGTCGAGCGGATCCTCACCAATTCGAAAGACCTTCTCCGGATGCTCGAAAAGGGGCTCGACCAGTTCCGCTCCAAAGCAACCGAGGCGGCCGAGGTCGATCTGAGCGAGCTGGTCCGGGAGCAGATCCAAAACGAGCTGATTCCCCTCCTCTTCGGGAAGGAGGTGGAGGCGGAGAGCCGGATCGAGCCGGGGGTGCGCATCCGCGTCTCCGACCCGGACCTGATCAAACATATCCTCTCGAATCTCCTGTCCAACGCGGCCAAGTTCACCCCCACCGGAAGCATCCAGATCCGGGTTCGGAAGGCGAAGGAGAAAGAAGAAGAGGGGGCTCAAATCGTCGTGACGGACACCGGGATCGGCATCGAGGCCGACCGGCTGGCCCGCATTTTCGACACGTTCAGCCACGCGTCGGGATATGAAGGGAGCGGGATCGGCCTGACGATCGTCCACCACATCGTTCAACGGCTGCGCGGAAAGATCAAGGTGAAGAGCACGCCGGGGGCCGGAACGCAATTTACCCTCTGGCTCCCTCAACAGTGCGATCCGGCCGGTTGAATCGATCGTGGACAGCGCGCCCCCTCCTTCATCACGCATCGACCGGATCACCTTTTGTCTTGTCTCACCCGAAAGCCCCGGCAACATCGGAAGCGCGGCCCGTGCCCTCAAGAACATGGGATTCAGCCGCTTGGCGCTCGTCTCCCCTACCGACCCGCGCGGCGAGGAATCGATCCGGATGGCCTACCGCTCCCGCGAGATTCTCAATGAAGCCCGGCTGTTTCCCGATCTCTCCGCGGCCCTCTCCGAAACGGAGTGGGTCGTCGGCATCAGCGGGCGAAAGAGAAGAGGGGCCGGGGTTGAATCGATCGAGACGCTGGCCGCGGAGATCTGGGAGCGGGCCGGCCGTCAAAAGATCACGCTGCTCTTCGGTTCGGAAGGAACCGGCCTCTCCAACGAAGCCCTCTCCCGCTGCCACCGAACCGCCTTCATCCCGACCGGCCCCCGTTTCTCCTCGCTGAATCTCGCCCAGGCGGTCTTGCTGGTCGCCGCCGCCCTCCACCGGGCAAGTTCCCTCGCCCCCTCTCCCTCCTCGGATCCGAACGGCCGGCCCGCGCCAGGGATCGCCTCTGTTGCCGAAACGGAATCTTTCTTTCATGAGATGGAACGGACGCTGGAAGAAATCGGCTTTTTGAAACCGCCTGCAAAGAAAAAAACGATAAGAAGGCTGAGGGAAATTTTGATGCGGGCGGAGGTTGATTCGGAAGAGGCAAAGCTGTTGCGGGCGATGTTCCGGCAGATGCTCCGGGCGGCGGGAAAAAAGAAATCGAACTAACGCCGCTCCGCCGTTACCATCATTCCGTGTTTGGGCCGCAGCGTGATCAGCGGTTGAAGCACCACCGGATGGCCCGGAACCAACCGCAGCCGCCAGCGTTGGGCGAGGGTCGCAATCAGGAGAATCCCCTCCATCCAGGCGAACGATTCGCCGATGCAGACGCGGGGGCCGCCGCCGAAAGGGAAATACGAAAACTTCGGACGGACCGCCTTCGCCGCCGGCTCCCAACGCTCCGGGTCGAACCGGAAAGGATCGGGATAATAACGGGGATCGTGATGCATCACATATTGGCTCATCAGGACGATCCCCCCCTTCGGAACGACATACCGGCCGACCGGGTAATCCCGGATCGCGCGATATCCGAGCAGCCACGCGGGGGGATATAGCCGCATCGATTCGGCCAGCAGCTTCTCGGTATAGGTCAACTTCGGCAGATCGTCGACCGCCGGGAGCCTTCCTCCCAGCGCGTCGATCTCGGCGTGGAGTTGCGTCTCCGCGTCGGGATGTTGCGACAGCAGATACCAGGTCCAGGTCAGCGCGTTCGCGGTCGTCTCATGTCCCGCCAGGAAGATCGTCATCGCTTCATCCCGAAGCTGTTGGTCGGTCATCCCGCCGGTCCCCCCTTCCTCGTCGGTGGCGTGAAGGAGCATCGAGAGAAGATCGCCTCGGTCTTCTTTGCTCGCCCGCCGCTCGGCGATCATCCGGTAGACTGTTTCATCCAGGCGGCGCTTTGCTTTTCGAAATTTGAGGGTGCTCGGCACCGGCAGCTCCGCCAAAAGATCGGCGAAGGGAAGGGTAAACCGGTTGAAAAATTCGACCGAGACCGACAGCGCCTCCCCGATCTCCTTCGCCTCCGACTCGGCCTCGGTATCGAAGAGGGTCTTCGCCGCAACCATCATCGTCAGGTGCATCATCTCCTTTAAGACATCGAACGGTTTCTCCTCCTCCCAGCGCTCCCGCGTCCGGACGCCGTAGCCGGTCATCATCTCGCCGTAGGCCCCGATCCGTTGCCGGTGGAAGGCCGGCTGCGCGATCCGCCGCTGGCGGCGGTGGAACTCCCCCTCGCTGGTCAAAAGCCCTTCACCCAGAAGGCGCTTCGCCCACTGAAGTCCCCGCCCCTTGATAAAGCTGCGGTGATCGACCGTTAAGACGTTTTTGATGAGATCGGGATGGTTGAAAAGAAACAGCTCTTGCGATCCGATCTTGAAGCGGGCGATATCCCCGTACTCGCGGGCAAGCCGCATCAGGAAATCGATCGGATCGCGTCGAAAAGGAAAAAGCTGCCCGACCAGCGGCGTTCCCGCCGGGCCCGGCGGCATGTTGGGATGTTTCGGAGTCATGCGGTAGAGGATACCTTAAGCGGCCTTCGATCTCAAGTGGGGCATCTTGTAAGGAAGAATCGCCTTGAAGGTCGCCCCGGCCCCCAATGCGCTCGCCACCCGGACCGTCCCCCCGAGCAGCTCGGTGAACTTTTTGACAATCGAGAGCCCCAATCCCGTCCCCTCATAAGATCGGGTATCGGAAGGATCGGCCTGGTAGAACGGCTCGAAGAGATGCGGCAGATCGGACTCGCCGATGCCGATCCCGGTGTCGGAGACTTCGATGCAAGCGCGCTGTTCCGTCGAATGATCCGAGAGCCGAATCGTCACCGAGCCGTGGTCGGTGAATTTGATGGCGTTCGTAATCAAGTTGGTGACGATCTGCTCGATCTTTTTCGAATCGGAGTGAATCGGCAGCGGGCCGTCTTCATTGATGAACGCCACCGTTAAGCCTTTCTCCTCTCCCATCGGTCTGAGATTCTCGACAATCCCGCCGACCACATCGGCAAGAAACACCGTCTCCGCCTCCACCGGCATCTGTCCCGCCTCCATCCGGTTGAGGTTCAGAAGATTGTTGATCAGCTCCAAAAGAATGTGGGCATTGTAGTAGATCCGGTCGATCCGTTCCGCTCCCTTCGCGGGATCTTCAGCGACATTCGGACGCTTCAGAAGGCCGGAGTAGCCGATGATCGCATTGAGCGGCGTCCTCAGCTCGTGCGAGATAATCGACACAAAGTGCGATTTGGCCCGGTTCGCCTCCTCGGCCTCCCGCGTCTTTTGCTTGAGGTCCTCTTCCCCCCGCTTTCGTTCCGTAATGTCGTCAAAAGTGGTATAAACCTGATAGGGTTTCTCTTCCCCCGGATGGAACTGCGGGACGGCATTGATATTAATCCAACGATAGGCCTCCTCCCGAGGATGAAAGATTCCCATCACCACGTTTCGCACCGCTTTTCCGGTCTTCAGCGCGACGATCGCCGGATGGCTTTCTTCCGGAAAGTGAGATCCATCCTCGTGAATCGCCCGCCAGGAGAGATCAAACGAGGTCCTCCCCGGCATCTGATCCAACGTCAGCCCCAAGATCCGCTCCGCCGCCGGATTGACCGAGATGATTTTTCCCCACGCATTGTGATAAACGACCCCCTGCGCCATCGTCTCGAACAGGTTCCGGTATTTTTCTTCCGACTGCCGCAGAGATCCTTCCACCCGCTTGCGCTCCGCAATTTCTTCTTGAGCGGCGCGGTAGAGTCGCGCGTTCTCGATGGCCAGCGCGGCCCGGCGGGCGAGGTCTTCCGCCAAGGCGAGATCGGTCGGGTTATATCGCCTCCCCGATTCCGCCGAGATAAAGGTAATTGCGCCCAAAATCCGATCGCGGCCCGCGATCGGAACCACCATCACCGACTTTGGATGAATCCCCCGGATCAGCGTTAAGTGCCTCTCATCCGAAGCGGCTTGCCGCAAGAGAGGATCGGAAACCTCCGGGTAGAGTTCCGATTGACCGATCCGTATGACCTGCGGGGCGCCGACCCCCACATTCTGATTAAGCGATTGACGTTGCAGGTCGCGCGCGAGGAGGTTCTTGGAAGGGTCGGCTTGCGCCACGGCCAAACGGAGAAGCGACTGGTCTTCTTCAACCATATCGATCAAGCACCAGTCGGCAAAGCGGGGAACGACAAGATGGGCCACGCTGGAGAGGGTGGTTTTATAGTCGAGCGAGTTCGCCAGGAGCGCCGTCGCCTCGGCCTTCATCAACTCCGCTTGACGCGCTGTCCGCCGATGCGTCAGCTCCTGTTCGATGACATACGCCGTATGCGCCGTCAGAATCACCCGCTCCGGATTGTCGTCGGCCCCGGGGGTCCCGAAGCCGATCGCGCCGATGCCGTTTCCGTTCAGATGAATCGGCGCGCCGGTGCAGGTATAGGCGTGGAAAGGCCGGGCGAAATGCTCCATCTCGATGATCGAAATCGCCTGATCTGCCGATAAAGCCGTTCCTGCGCCGTTGGTCCCCACCTGCCGCTCGGACCAATCGTAGCCCGGAATCAGGTGGAGTTTTTCCCGAAGTTCGGAATCGTTCCCGGTGACGTAGAGGACGATGCCGTCGCGGTCGATCAAAAACAAAACGTGCGGGAGACGGGTCCATGACGAGGAGATCCAATCGAGGTGGAGGGCGGCGATCTCGATCAGCTCACGATTCGATTCGAGTCGACGCTGAAGGGTCTCCTCCGCAATACGTTGGAATAAAACCTGCTCCGGATTGACGCCTTGGGCGCGACATCGCTGCCACGATTCCAGGATGACGCCTCGCCCCCCCTCGGGGGGAACCCCTTCCATAAATTGTTTCCACTGTTGATGGATGGGGTTTTCTTGATTCATCTTGATGTGTGCCGATGGGAAAGACTTTCCAATCCCTTTTCTCGTTTGCTCTGCGGTCTCTTGACTTCGAGATGTTTTCCTCGACCGCAGCTTTTCTAGATCGCGATCCATCTTCATCCTCGCTTGGGATGACCCAAGCTCATCTCTTGAATGTAAGCCTGTTCACTCTATCTATCTTACGCCTACAAAAATAACGGTTCAAGAGGAGGGAAAACGGAGATTTACGACGGAGGCTTCCGTTCATAGGGGAGGGAGAGGGTGAAGGTCGCCCCGGCCCCCAACGTGCTCGCCACCCGGACGGTCCCTCCGAGCAGTTCGGTAAATTTCTTCACGATGGAGAGCCCCAATCCGGTCCCCTCATAAGATCGGGTATCGGAAGGATCGGCCTGGTAGAACGGCTCAAAAAGACGCGGAAGATCCCCCTCGCCGATCCCGATGCCGGTGTCCGACACTTCGATGACGGCCCGCTGCTCGGCCGAGCGGTCCGACAGCCGCACCGTCACCGCGCCGTGATCGGTGAATTTGATGGCGTTGGAGATGAGGTTGGTGACGATCTGCTCGATCTTCTTGGAGTCGGAGTGAATCGGCAGCGGGCCGTCTTCATTGATGAACGCCACCTTCAGCCCCTTCTCCTCTCCCATCGGCCTGAGATTCTCGACAATGCCGCCGACCACGTCGGCGAGAAACACCGTCTCCGCCTCCACCGGCATCTGCCCCGCCTCCATCCGGTTGAGGTTCAGAAGATTGTTGATCAGCTCCAAAAGAATGTGGGCGTTGTAGTAAATACGGTCGTTCATCTCCGACCGCTTGCCCGGCCGTTCGGTAAATTCGGGACGCTTCAGGAGACCGGAGTAACCGATGATGGCGTTGAGCGGCGTTCGCAGCTCATGCGAGATAATCGACACAAACTGTGATTTGGCCCGGCTCGCCTCCTCCGCCTCGCGGGTCTTTTGCCTGAGGGTCTCCTCCATCCGCTTTCGATCGGTGATGTCGCTGGAGATGCCGCAGATCGCATACGGTTTCCCGGTTTGATCGAAGAGAGGAACCTTCATGGAAAGGTAAACGTGGACGCCGTCCACCAGCGGAACCTCCTCTTCGAATTCCAAAGCGTGTTCGGCTTCCAGCACGTTTTCATTATTGGCGCGGAAAGCATCGGCCACCTCTTTAGGGAAGAGGTCATCGATTGATTTGCCGTCCACCTCTGCTTTCTTTAAATCAAAGAGCCTTTCAAATTGCCGGTTGACCATCATGAACCGATGATCGATGCTCATCAGATAAACCACGGCCGTCGTATTATCGAGAATCGCCTGGAGCTGTTCCCGGCTGTTCCGAAGCGCCGCCTCCGCCCGCTTGCGCTCGGTGATATCGACCACAAAGGCAACCCCCTCCGCTCCACTTTCAAGCATGGCGCCGCCGAACAGACCCCAGAACCGGGTGCCGTCTTTTCGGAAATATTCTTTCTCATAAGGGGTGCACCGGCCTCGCGTCTTAAATTCTTGGACCGCTTGCCGTGTCCGCTCCATCCATTCCGGCGGCGTCAGTTGATCCCAACGCACTTTCCCTTCGAGGAGTTCCTCCCGTGTAAAGTCGATCATTTTGAGAAACGCATCATTGGCATCGGTAATCCGCCCGGTTAGATCGAAGAAGGCGAGGCTCACGATGCCGCTCTCGCTCACCTGGCGAAACCGCTCCTCACTTCGACGCAGCGCCTCTTGCGTCCGCTTTCGCTCCGCGATTTCTTCTTGGGCCGCGCGATAGAGCTGCGCGTTCTCAATAGCAAGCCCTGCCCGGCGGGCGAGATCTTCCGCGAGAGCCAGATCGACCCGGTTATAACGCCGGCCCGATTCTGCCGAGATGAAGGTGATCGCCCCCATCACCCGACCCCGACCCGGAATCGGCACCACCATACCTGAGATCGCATTCATTTGCTGGATCAAGCGAAAGTGCCTCTCATCCGAGGCCCCTTCCTTCTTGGCCAAATCGGAAATTTCAGGGTAGAGCTCCGATCGACCGGTCCGTGTCACCCGAGGAGCGCCATAAGGCACATCCGGATTGAGCGACTGATGCCGAAGATCATGTGCGAGGGTGCTTTTGGAAGGATCGGCATGCGCCACCGCACATCGAACAATTAACTGATTCTCTTCGACCATATCGATGATGCACCAATCGGCTAACCGAGGGACAACCAGGCGCGCAATGATGGAAAGGATGGTTTTATAATCGAGCGAGTTGGACAGGAGCATCATCGCCTCGGCTTTGATCGACTCCGCTTGGCTTGCGGTCTGCCGATGCATCAACTCCTGCTCGATGACATAGGCCGTGTGGGAGGTCAGGATCATCCGCTCCGGATGGCCGTCCGCAACGGGGGTCCCGATGCCGATCGCGCCGACGACCTGGCCATTTGCATGGATCGGAACCCCTGTGCAGGCATAATGATGAAACAGTTGAATGAAATGCTCCGGCCCCGAGACCGCGATCGCCTGGTTCCCCGCCAGGGCCGTTCCGACCGCATTGGTCCCCATTTTCCGTTCGGACCAATCATATCCCGGTTCCACATGGAACGACTCTCTCATGCGGGAATCGTTTCCGGTCGCATAAAGGACGATGCCGTCCCGATCGACCAAAAAGACGGCATGAAGGATCTGCGCCAATGAAGAGGAGATCCAATCCAGATGAAGGGCGGCGATATCGACCAACTCTCGGTTCGTGTCGAGCCGAGCCTGAAGATCATCTTCTGTAATGCGACGGGGGGAAAGTTGAGACGGTGCCGGATCGATGCCGTCGGCGCGGCTCCGCCGCCACGACTCCAGGATCACATTTCGCAGCGGCCCCTCGGGCGGAAGCCCTTGAAGAAACCGCTTCCACTGGAGATGGATCGATTCAAATGGCGCTTCACCCCCTTTTTTCGACGGAGAGCGCTTGCCGATCCGATTTTTTTCGATGGGGTTCTTTAATTTTGACTGGGTCTTGCTCGTTCGGATGCCTTCCCGATCGCGATCCATTCATCAATTCCCGGATGTGTCTGAGCTGTGGTTATTATGTAGATACTCTTTATTTATTCTACGGCATTAAAGAGGGTCGTTCAATAGGATGACAGGGAAGGGGGAATTTACTCGGCGCGGAGAATCGCCAGCGGCTTTTGTCCCAAGATCCGGTAGGTCATCAAGAAACCGGTCAGGAGGGTCAGAAGAAGGGTCGCGATCACCCCTTGCAAGAGGGAGACGCCGTCAAACCGCCACGGCAGATCGAGAAAGAAATGGACGATCCCCCAGGAAAGCCCGATCGAGAGGAGGCCGCCGACGGCGGCGGCAAGAAGGCCGAGAAGGCCGTACTCCACCGCCATGATCGCAAGCAGCGTCGGCCGGGTCGCCCCGAGGGTTTTGAAGAGGGTCATTTCGTGAAGCCGGCGGGCGCGGGTCGCCGCAATCGCGCCGGAGAGGACGATCAGCCCGACGGCAAAGCCGAAAAGGGCCATGAACCGGACCGTCCGGGTGATCTCTCTGAGGATTCCGGCGATCGTCTCCAGGATTTCCCGCAGATGGATGACGGTGACATTCGGAAAGGCGCGAATGACGGCGTTCTGGATCGGAAGGTCCTCCGCGGGGGTCGTCGTTGCGGTCGCCACATAGGTAATCGGCGCGCCGTCGAGCGCCCCCGGCTCGAAGATGAAGAAGAAGTTCGTCGAGAGGCTTCCCCAATCGACATCACGGATGCTCGTCACCTCCCCCTCGATCGGAACCCCTTGGATATCAAAGGTGACCTTCGAGCCGATCCCGATCCCGAGATGCCGCGCCGCCTCCGCCTCCGCCGAGATCCGGGCAACCGCGCCGTTGGGATTCCCCCCTTCCCACCATTCGCCCTTGCGGATCGTATTGTGCTTCGGAAGACCCTGTTGGTAGGTCAGAACATACTCCCGGGTGAAGTACCATCCGTCGGGACGCTCCTCGACCTGAATCTCGGAGACCTTTTGGCCGTTTAAATCGAAAAGCCGCGAGCGGACCAGCGGGGTCAGCTCGACCGGCTTTTTTAGATCCCACTTCGCCATGATCTTCTCGAACGGCTCTTTTTGGTCGGGCTGAAGGTCGATAAAAAAGAGACTCGGCGCATCGTCCGGAATATTCTGCTGAAGATTGGCCAGGAGATTCTTCTCCACCTGCAACAGCGTGAGGAGAATCAACACGCCGATCCCGATCGAAAGGACCACCGTCATGATCTGCCGTCCGGGGCGGGTGAGGTTGCCGATCCCGTAGCGGAAAATCAGCGGCCGGGGGCGGCCGAAGATGCGGATCAATCGTAACGCCCCCCAGGTCGCCCCGAGCAGAAGGACGACCGCCGACGCCACCCCGCCGATCACCCAGCTACCCAATCGCCACGACCCCGCTTGCCAGATCGAGAGCCCGGCCCATCCGAGGACAATGAGGAGGCCCAGCGCGAAGGAGCGGGATGAGAAAAAAGAGAAGAACCTTTTGGAGTTCTCCCCGATCGCCTCCCTCCCTCTCCCGGGCTCCCCAAAAGAATCTTCCACCTCCTGCCGGAAGACCCGCGACGGCGCGATCCGCCAGACTTTTTGAAGCGGCCAGAGGGAGAAGAGGATGGTCGTTCCCACCCCCATGGCCACGCCCCGGAAAATCGGAAGGAAAGACATCTCGAAAGCGAAACCGGGGGGGAGAAATCGGGTGAGAAGCCCGAGGAGCGATTGATACATCGCCACCCCCAGGCCGACGCCGAGGAGGCTGCCGACGGCCCCGAGAAAAGCGGCCAGGAGAAGATAGATCAGAAGGACGGAAAAAGCGGGACTCCCGAGCGATTTGAGAATGGCGATCGTCCCGATCCGCTCGGTCAAAAAAGCATGGATGTTGCTCGCCACGGCGATCCCCCCGATCATCAAGGTAATCAGGCCGACGAGACCGAGGTAGGTGGTGAAATTCTCAAGAAACCGCCCGAGACGGGGCTGAGACTCCCGGTAGGTCTTCAGCCGGACCGATTCGCTCGCCCACCGCTCCTCTAATTCGGTTTTGAGGGAGTCGGCGTTCCAGGGCTCCGGGGTCTGAAAGAGAATTCGCCGGTTGATCCGGCTCCCGGTTTGGACCAGCTTCGTCCGCGCCAATCCCTCCTGAGACAACATGACGCGCGGCCCCAGGGTAAACGTTCCGACGGCCCGGTCGGGCTCTCTGCGGATGACCCCCTTGATCGTGAAGGCGGCCTCCCCCAGCTTGAGCCGGTCGCCCACCTGAAGGCCAAGCCGAATCAACAGCCCTTCCTGAACCCAGGCCGCTTCGGGATCTTGAAACGGGTCGGAGGTCGGCGGATCGACGGCAAACCGCCCGTAGAAAGGATAGCCCGGCTCGACCGCCTTTAACTCCACGAGCTGCGACTGATACCCTTGCGGCGCGTCTTGAGAGGAGGGGTCGGTGGCGGCCATGCCGATCATTTCGGTGATCCGGACCAGTCGAATTCCTTGGCCGGTCAAATCGGCCAGCGCCGCCTCCCCCTCCGGCGACAACGGCTGCCTTAACCGCGCCTCCAGATCGGCCGTGAGGAGATTGCGCGCCTCATGGAAGGTCATCTCTTCCAGATTGGCCGCGATGATGCCGACCGCCACGATCGATCCGACGCCGAGGGCGATCGAGAAGAGAAACGAGAGGAAATGCCGGAGGGAGCCGCGCGCTTCGCGCCAAATCATTTTGAAAATAAAAAAGGCCATGTCAGACTTCCGTTATCCTTCGTTCCTTAACTCATCCCCCACGACCTTCCCGTCGCGCAGCGAGAGGACCCGCTCGGCCCGGGCCGCCAGCGACGGATCGTGGGTGACCAAAATCAGCGTGCTCCCCTGATCGCGGTGAAGCTGAAGAAGGAGATCGATGACGCGGGCGCCGTTGGCGGAATCGAGATTGCCGGTCGGCTCATCGGCGAGGAGAAGGGCCGGCTTCGCCGAATAAGCCCGGGCGACGGCGACCCGCTGCTGCTCCCCGCCCGAAAGCTGGACCGGATAATGATGTTTCCGATCGCCCAGCCCCACCGCATCGAGAAGACGGATCGCTTCCCGGTCGGCGGACCCCTCTCCCCGAAGCTCCAGCGGGACCTGGACGTTCTCCAGGGCGGTCAGCGTCGGGATGAGATGGAACGACTGGAAGATCATTCCGACCTTTTCCCGGCGGAGGCGCGCGAGATCATCTTCGCTCAACGCGGAGAGGGAGACGCCGTCGATCCGGATCGACCCGGAGGTCGGCCGGTCGAGTCCGGCGATCAGCCCGAGCAGGGTCGACTTGCCGCTCCCGGAAGGGCCGACCACGGCAAGGAACTGCTTGGCGGGAACGGAAAGATCGATCCCGTCTAAAATGGTGACGGTCCTTCCGCCGCTGGTGAGTTGCATCGTGAGATTGGAAATTTCAATCATGGGCGCTCCTCGTCCTCAAACACAAGCTCGTATTATACACCAGGCGGAAAGGAAGGAACAGAAGCGGAAGAGATTCGCTTATCGAGCCAACTTCTTAAGGAGGAAGGTGGATATCAAAGGAAGAGGGAGAACCTCATCGACGGCCCCCCGGGCGATCGCCTCCTTCGGCATGCCGAAGACGATGCAGGTCGCCTCGTCCTGGGCAACAGTCGTCGCCCCCGCCTGTTTCATCTCCAGGAGGCCCGCCGCCCCGTCGTCTCCCATCCCGGTCATGATGACGCCGACCGCGTTCGGCCCCGCCGCCTTGGCAACCGAGCGGAAGAGGACATCGACACTCGGACGGTGGCGGGAAACCGGCGGGCCGTCGACGATCTCCACGGCGTAATGAGCGCCGTCGCAGGTGAGGAGCATATGATGGTTCCCCGGCGCGATCAAAGCCCGGCCGGGGATCACCCGATCCCCGTGCGCCGCCTCCTTGACCTCGATCCCGCAGCGTTGGTTGAGGCGATTGGCGAACGCTTTGGTGAAACCCTCCGGCATATGTTGGACGATGACGATCCCGGGGGCGTCGGGGGGCATCGCTTCGAGGCACTCCCGGAGCGCTTCGGTTCCCCCGGTGGAGGCGCCGATCGCGACGATCTTGTCGGTTGTAAAGGTCAGCGGACGCCTGCTCCCCGGCGGGAGGATGACATCGGCGTTTTGTTTCTTTCCCGACGATCGGAGGGGCGACGCAGAAGGCCGGAGGCGCGCATGGGCCGCCCCCCGCACCATCTCCGTCAAAGCGCGGGCCGATTCGGAAAGAAAATCTTTGACCCCCATTTTCGGCTTGGTGATGATCTCGACCGCTCCCTCTTCCATCGCCCGAAGCGCCGCTTCCGACCCTTCTTCGGCAAGGCTGGAGCAGATCACGACCGGAATCGGATCTTCGGCCATGATCTTTTTGAGAAAGGTTAAACCGTCCATCCGGGGCATTTCGAGGTCGAGGAGGATCACATCGGGCCGGGTCTGCTGCATCTTGCCGATGGCGATCAACGGATCGGCCGCGGTGACGACGTGGATGTCCTTCTCCCGCGAGAGCAGGGCGATCATCGTCTGGCGGACGACGGCGGAATCATCCACCACCAACACATTCAAAAAACGCCCCGCTCCGTTTTCCATCGTCATGGTTTTCGGCTCCATTCGGCATTCCCCCGACCTCCCCCCTTCACGTAGACCGTCGGGAGGACGCTCCGGACGCGATCGGCCAGTCCGGTGAGGCTCTCCGCATGACCGATAAAGAGATACCCCGTCGGCGAGAGCGCGCGGAGCAAGCGGTCGATGACGCGGCGTTTCGATTCGGCGTCAAAATAGATGAGAACGTTCCGGCAAAAAATGAGGTCCAGCGGTCCTGAGGTGGGATAGACTTCTTCGTTGAGATTGAGCCGCTCGAATTGAACGATGGAGCGGATCTCCGGGCCGGCTTTGATTTTCCCCTCTTGGCTTCCGGTCCCCCTCAACATAAAGGGTTGAAGATAGCGGGGCGGGATCTCCTTCGCCTTTTCGATCGGCCAGACCCCCTTCCGGGCCCGCTCCAGCGCGCGGGTGGAGAGATCGGTCGCCAAGACTTCGATCCGCCACCCGGAAGTGAACGGGAATTGAAGCAGCAGACTCATCGCGAGGGAGTAGGGTTCCTCCCCGGTGGAGCAGCCGGCGCTCCAAACCCGGATCTTTCGGGGCCGCCGTCCCGACTCCCCCTCGCGGGACCACTCCGGCAGAAGCCGCCGTTCGAGAAACTCGAATTGTCCCGGCTCGCGGAAGAAATGGGTCTCGTTGGTGGTGACGGCGTCGAGAAGGAGAATTCGCTCCGCTTCCCCCTCTTGAAGGACGAAGCGGTAGTAAGCCTCGAAGGAGGGGAGGCCGAGCTCCCGGAGCCGGCGGGTCAATCGACCGGCCAGCAGCGTGTTTTTGACTGAAGAGAGGTAAATGCCGGCCTCTTTGTAAATCAGCTCCTGAAAGAGAGAAAATTCCCGATCCGTCATCGGCCGAAGAGCGATCCGCTCCCGCGCCGGCCTCTCTTCCTCTTTCATCACCGTCCCGGCTCGCGCTCTTCAGCAGGACGCGGATCGGACCCGGCCGCTTCCTGGAGCGACGCCACCACCTGCAGCTCGTCGGCGGATAAAACGCGGTCGGCATCCAAAATCAAAACGAATTTCTTCCCGGCCTTCCCCATCCCTTTCAAATAATCGGTTCGGATCTTGGTTCCGAAGGCCGGCGGCGGGGTCACCTGCTCGGGAGAGAACGCCATCACCTGGCTGACGGCATCGGCCATGATCCCCATGACCGAACGCTCCCCTCCCAGATCGACCTCGACGATCACGATACAGGTCCGCTTGCCGACCGGGCTCTCCGGGTGTCCGAACTTCACCGCCAGGTCGATCACCGCCGCCACGCTCCCCCGAAGGTTGATGACCCCCCGCACCCAGGGAGGGGTCATCGGAACCTTCGTCAGAGCGTCATATTCGATAATCTCCTTCACCTGGAGAATATCGATCGCATATTCCTCTCCGGACAGATGGAAGGTCAGGTACTGCATCTGATGGGTCATCTGATTCACGATTTTGTCCTTCCTCGCCAGAAAGTGTTAACGGGCCGGCCGGGCTTCTTTCGGAATGCCGACCGGGCCGACCGACATTCGCTGGCTCATCATGGAGCTGATCAACGCCAGCCCGAGGACAAGCAGGGTCGCAATGCCGACCCCCCATGCCAGCGAGGAGCTGTTCATCCCCGTCGCGGAGGCCGCCGACGCGGTCGCCGAGGAGGCGGTCGGCATGAAATTCGACGCCATCATCGCCGTATAATGGAGTCCGACGATCGCCCCCCCCATCACGAAGGCGCTGATTCCCTTTTGAAGCAACCCGATCCCCCCCGTCTCGTTACGCAGATGGAAAGAGAGCCAGAGGGCGACAACCGACACCACCACGGCGATGACGACGGAGAGAAGGAAAAAAACCGGATCATACGAAACGGTCGCATCGACCCGCACCGCCCACATCCCGGAGTAGTGCATGACCCCGATTCCGACCCCCATCAAAACCCCGCCGAGCAGCAACTGGGTAAGCCCCATCTCATTGCGGCTGACGATAAAGAGGGCGATCGCCGAGGCGATGATCGCCGCGATCATCGAAAAGATCGTAATTCCGATGTCATACGAAATCGGAACCGGAAGGCTGAAGGCAAGCATGCCGATGAAATGCATCGACCAGATGCCGATTCCCATCGCAGTGGCCCCTCCCAGCAACCATACGGTGCGCGACCCTCCCTGCGCCGCCGTGACCCGCCCGGCGAGGTTCAACGCCGTGTACGATGCCACGATGGCAACGACAATTGAAAGAACGACCAGCAGCATGTCGTAGCTGCTCGTCATGGCCATATTCATCCCTGTGTTTAACATTTCATACCTCCTTGCTTGGTGTTGTTACCGCACTTCCTTTATTAGAAACGCTTGAATTCATGATCGTGCTCTTCCGCAGGGGTCGCACCGTTTCCCTCCTCGCTTCGCCTTCCCTCCTTCACCCCCGCGAGTGAAGCGGCCCTGTCCTTCGCTTCCTGTAACAGGAGCTCCTCCCTCTCATGCGCCGGAGCCGTTTCGATGAGATCCTGGCGTTGTTCCCCCATCTCGTCTTTTCCGAACCGGAAGTAGGCCATCAGCTGTTGCAATGCAATCGCCTGAGAAGACATCTCCTCCGCCGTGCTCGAAAGCTCCTCCGCCGCCGCGGCATTGCGCTGGGTCACCTGGTCGACCTGTCCCATCGCCTTGTTGATCTGCATCACCCCCGACGATTGCTCCCGGGAGGCCGCCGCCACCTCTTGGACCAACTCCGCCGTTTTCCGGATCAAAGGAACCAGCGCGGAGAGCATCTCTCCCGCGCGCTCCGCCATCTTGACGCTGGAGCCGGCCACCTTCCCGATCTCCTCCGCCGCCGTCTGGCTTCGCTCCGCCAGCTTTCTGACCTCGGTCGCCACCACGGCGAACCCTCTTCCATGCTCTCCGACCCGCGCCGCCTCGATCGCCGCATTCAGGGCAAGCAGGTTCGTCTGATAAGCGATCTCTTCGATCACCGAGACCTTCTCCGCGATCTCCTTCATCGCGTCGACCGTTTCCGTCACCGCCTTTCCGCTCTCCTCGGCATCCTTCGCCCCTTTGACCGCCATCTGCTCCATCTGCCGGGAGTTGTCGGCGTTCTGCGTGATGGAGGCGCTCATCTCCTCCAGACTGGAAGTGACCTCTTCCACCGACGCGGCCTGCTCGCTCGTCCCCTTCGACACCCCCTGCGACGAAGCGGAGACCTGCGACGAGGCGGAGGTCAGGGAATCGGCTTGACTCCGGACCTGCGTGATGATCTGTCTGAATTTCGAAATCATGACATCCAAGGCAAGCAGGAGCTGCCCGACCTCGTCTTTCGAGGTGACGTCGATTCGGGCCGTCATCTCGCCCTGGGCCACCTGATTGGCGACATCCACCGCCCGGCCGAGGGGGGTGGTAAAAGAGATGATGAGGGCGATCGACAGTCCCGCCAGACAGACCACGCAGACGAAGCTGATGATGGCGATGATCACCATCAACATCCGCTCATTATTGTCGGCCTGAACGAACGCGGCGGAGATGACCGATTCATTCTGGCGGATGACGGTGTTTAGTTTCTCGGCCAGGTCGTCGTATTTTGCCTTGACCGCGTCGGGGAAAGCGCCCCTTCCCCTCCCTTGCAGCGCGGCCTGTCGCGCTTCGGAATAATAGTCCTGGAACATCCCGATCATCCGTTCTATCTCGGACGCCGCGATCTCCCGATTTTGCTTCCCGCTCTCCAGCTTCTTGATCAATTCATCTTGAATCGCTTCGGCGGTTTTGAGCTCCTCGATTTTTCCGGCCGTGACGACCTCTTCCAAGACGAGATGAAGCGCGCCAAACGACTTCTGCAGCTCCTGGCTCAATCGCAATGCGGGATAGTAGCCGGTCTCGATTCGATCAAACAGCGCTCTGTTCTTGTTCCCCATGAAGAGGACGACAAGAATCATGATGACAAAAGCGACGGTCGCCAGGATGGGCAAAAGGATCACTTTCGATTTCACCGTCATATCTTTAAACATCTCTACCTCCTGCAAAGGGCGTTAAGAAAAACCGTACAACGGAAGACCGTTCATCAGCGGCCCGGAGCCACCTCCATTGAAGCTCCCCGCCGCAAGCAGCGGGGAATGTGCAGTTATAAATCGGGTACGAAGTACTTCTACTCACATCGCGAAGCCATCTTCGACCGAAAGGAGAAAATTCTATTTGTATTCGCGCGTCTAACCCTCGCCCCCAGGGGGCGGGGAATGCGACGCGCGTGCGTGTTCACTTACCCGGCGATTCTCTCCGGTCGGCGTTTCACCGCCTCACGCAGCAATCCCGGCACATCCAAAATCAGCGCCACCCGTCCGTCTCCTAAAATCGTCGAGCCGGAGATCCCCGGAAGGCCATGAAAAAGTTTTCCCAACGATTTGATCACCGCCTGCATCTCGCCGTGGAGGAGATCGACCACCAAACCGGCCTCCTTCCCTCCCGAATTCACAACCACCACGCTCTGCCGGCGGGGAGGGCTTCCCCCCAGATGGAACAGACTCCGAAGATGCAGATAGGGAAGCGGCCTCCCGCGAAGGGAGATCACGCCGTCGCCGTTCGGATGGACGCTCTCCTCCCTCGGCAGCTCCACACATTCCGTGACCGCCTCGAGGGGAAGGATATAGGTCTCGGAGCCGACCCCCACCGCGAACCCTTCGATGATCGCCAGGGTCAGCGGGAGCCGAAAGGTAATCGTCGTCCCCTTCCCCTCGTTGCTCTCGACCGAGATCGATCCGCGCAAGGCATCAATGTTTCGTTTGACGACATCCATCCCGACCCCCCGTCCGGAGAGATCGGTCACCGCTTCCGCGGTGGAGAACCCGGGCTCGAAGATGAACCGGTAAACCTCCTCGTCCGACAGCCCCTCCGCGCTCGCGATCATCCCTTTCGAGAGGGCCTTCTCGATGATCCGCCGCCGGTTGAGTCCCGCCCCGTCGTCTTCGAGTTGGATCACGATGCTTCCCGCGTCATGGAAGGCGCGAAGGACCAGGCGGCCGCATGGATCTTTTCCGAGCGCTTTTCTCCGGTCGGGCGGCTCAATCCCATGGTCGAGGGCGTTCCGGATCATGTGAACCAGCGGATCTTTCAAATGCTCGATCACGGTGGTGTCGACCTCCACCTCCTCCCCTTCCAGGCTGAGGCGGGCGCTTTTCCCATGGGCTCTGGCGACATCCCGGACAGTCCTCAGATGCGGTCGAAAGATCGGGCCGACCGGAACCATTCGAATCTTCATCACCTGCTCCTGCAGGTCGATGAAAAGGCGGTTCGCCTCCTGATGCGCTTCCAGGAGATCCTCTCTTCTCCCTTTCCATTCCAGCAACTGTCCGAGGCGTCCCTGGGCAATCGCAACCTCGCCGGCAAGATTCAACAGCCGGTCTAATCGATCGATGTCGATTCGGAGGGTCTTGGTCCGTTCATTCGTAAAATGGCGATCCCCTTCCCTTCTTCCCGGCTCCTTGCGGCGATCCTGCGTCGGAGCGTCGACAGGGATCTCTTCTCCTTCCACGGCCGCCAATGGAAGTCGCCGAAAAAAATTGAGGGCCGCCGAAGAGACCGTTCCGGCTTCGGTTTCCTCGATGACGATCCGCCGGAGATAATCAACGGCTTGCAGCAGCAGACTGATCAGCCGATCATGGACTGGAAGCGTCCGGTTTCTCAACCGCTGAAGAAGATCCTCGACGACGTGAGCCGACTCGGCCGTCTGGACGAAGCCGAGGCTTGACGCATTCCCCTTCAATGTGTGCGCCATCCGAAAGATCGTGTGAAAGAGTTCGTCATTCTCCGGCTCCGTTTCGAGCGTGATCAACAACTCCTCCATCTTGGAGAGATTCTCCTCCGCCTCGACCAGAAAGGTCTTCAGAACCATTTCCAGGGTGATATCCTCGGGACTCATCTCTTTCGGCTCTCGTTCCATCGATCCCTCTTATAGCGATTTCACCCAGACAACGCCGTCATCGGTCTGGAAGATCAATTTGCGGCCATACCGCCCCCCCACATCTTCCCCGATGATTCCTATCCCCGCTTCTTCTAAAAGCCTTCGGGCGACCCCGACGTTCTTCATTCCGAGATGGTTCTCACCCTCTTTAAAAGCCTCGATGACGCAAGCCCCTCCGAAGAGCTTGGCCACCAGCCGCTCCTTCACGCATCCGAGGGAGAGCAGACTTTCAATGAGGCACTGCACCGCCACATTGCCGTATCGAAACGACGCGGCGACACCCCCCGCCCAGTGGGGGAGGAGATAATGGTTGATTCCGCCGACCTTCAACAGAGGATCCCAGAGACAGACCGCCACGCATGATCCCAAAATCGTCGTCACCGCAGCCGGCTCGGAGGAGACACGAAACTGTCCGGGATGGAGATAGACCTTCAAGCGCCCGCCCTGCGCCTCTCTGCCGGCGGGGCGGCCGGCGCTTCCACTCACGCCCCCCTCACCCCCGCGGCCACTCGCGCGTGAAGGCCCGCGCAATAGAGGGACATGGCGGCGTGGGTTGCCAGAAGATCGAACATCTCCTGATCGATCGCTTCCAACGCCGTTTTATGTTGGAGCAGCCTGAAAATAGCGATCACGCCGGTCACCTTTCCCTCCACCTTTAACGGAATGCAGGCGATCAGCGGGGTCCGGTCGGAGGCAGCGGGGTCCGCCCCGTTCTCCTTGGCGAGATAAATTTCCCCGGCCCTGACCGTCTCGCCGATCTTCCCCTCCCCGACCGGAATGCGCCCGTAGCGCGCCGTATCAATCCCCATCGAGGCGGTCAACGTAAGCATTCCCCCGTCATCCAGGTCGAAGATCGCAAATTCCTCGCAACCGACCAGATTGATGATGATCTCCTGGACGGAGCTGAGAATCTCCCTCCGGTCCAACGTCCCATGCAGGCGGTAACTGGCCACATAGAGATTGGCGAGGTTGGAATTCTGAACCTCGACCTCCAGGTATTTTTGGGAAAAGCTGTGGTTCTCCTCCCGAATCTCGGCCATTTGACGCTTCAGGGCCTCTTCTTCCCTTCGACGATGCTCGATCTCGGCCCGCATCGTCGAAAGCGCCTCCTCGGAATCCCGCCTCTCTTTTTGCAGCCCCGCCACCAGGTTGCGGAGCCGCTCGTTCTCCGTCAGAAGGTCCTTGGCAAAACGGCGCGTTTCTTCATGAACCTTCCAGACATATCCCTCTCCACCCTTCTCCTCTTCGCCCATCCGAATCCTCCCTGCGCTACTCGCCCAGATATGTCTTGACCTTCGACATCAACTCGACGCCGTTGATCGGCTTCGTCACATAATCGGTGCACCCGCTTTGATAGCCTTTTTCGACGTTTCCTTCTTCCCCCCGCGTCGTAACCAGGATAATCGGGGTCGATCGGGTCGCATCACTCTGCCGGAGCTGCACACAGGCCTCGAATCCGGTCATATTCGGCATCATCACATCCATGAGGATCAGATCGGGCCGCTCCGCCGCCGCTTTTTCGACCGCCTCCCGGCCGTCTTTGGCGGTCACCAGATCGTATCCCCCCTTCGCCAGGATCATCTTCTCCATCATCAGGATGGTGCTGGCGTCATCCACCAACAAAATCTTCTTTCGTCCCACGATCTCCCTCCCTTTTTCTCTCCGCAGTCAACTTTCCGATCGTCACAGTAATGAAATCTAGCACATCTTTTCATTCCGTCAAGGAATACGATTAGACAACATGAATTCACTTACCGATACAAACTTGATCAATCGCCCTGTTTATGACAAAATAATTTTTTGAAAGTCGCAGAAAAGCAAGTTTCGGAAAGAGGGAGGAGAGTTGAAGCAAGGGATCGTTTTATTTTTACTGGTTTTTTTTCTTCTCGGGACGGCGGATGATCCCGGAAGGAGCCCCTTCTTTGCGGCCCATGCGCAGGAACGGGAGCGGGTGATCGTCGCCTTCGGCGACAGCCTCACGGCCGGCCTGGGGGTCGCGGCGAGCGAAGGGTACCCGGCGGTGCTGGAGGAAAAGTTGAAAGAGGCCGGCTTTTCTTATCGGGTCATCAATTCGGGGGTGAGCGGGGAGACGACCGCGGGGGGACTCCGCCGGGTCGATTGGGTCCTACGAAGCCGGCCGGAGATCGTCATTTTGGAGCTTGGCGCCAATGACGGACTGCGCGGGCTCGACCTGATTCAAACCGAAAAAAACCTTGCCGGCATCATCGAGCGCCTCCAGGAAGCCGGGGTGGAGGTGATTTTAGCCGGGATGAAGATGCCGCCCAATTATGGGAAGGAGTATACGGAAGGGTTTGAGAAGATTTTTCCGAGACTCGCCGCGCGATACCGACTGACATTGATCCCATTTTTCTTAGACGGGGTCGCCGCGCAATCGAATCTCAACCAGGCCGACGGCATCCATCCGACGGGGCAGGGTTATCGCGTCATCGTCGATCGAATCTGGCCGATCATCAAACCGTTGCTGAACAAATAAGAGAAGGGCCAGAAAGGGGGAGGGGAGATCAAAAGGCTTCGGCGGTGAGAGAAGGCGCCTTCCCTTCCCGTTGCGAGGAGAGAAGCACCGTGATCACCCCCCGCTTGCTCTCGGTCTGCATCAAGACCGGAACCCGCTTGTCGTCCTCCGTAAACCAGATAAAAAAGCGGCCTTTGCTTGAAAGGGGGCTTTCTTTCGGGAGGGCCGTCTCGACTTTCGTCGTTTGAAAGGTCCCGGCGGGTGTCGTGACAAGCTGCCTGGATAAACTCCGGACCTCCAGCTTGCCGTTCTTTTCGCTCTCATGGATATCGATGGAAATCTCCTCGCCGGCCTCCGGAAGCGGCTGCGTTCTGAAAAAATAAAGCGAGCTCAAGGAATCTTGAACCCGGGGAGGAATTTCGAACGTCTCCGCTTCATTGTTCTTCCACTGAACCGCGCGATGGCCGACCTGATCGAAGGTCACCACCTTTTCTTCCGTCTTTCTGCGCCGCTCCTTTCGGATTTCAATCCGGTGCGAATAGAGGCCCTTCATATCCATGTAGGACTCCACCCGATCGTTGATCGGAACGAGAAGGGAAAAAAAACCGCTCGATTTCACCTCGGAGATCAGGTGGTAGACCGCCCTCCCCTGCAGGATCGTTTCCTCCACCTTCATGACCGCCTTCCCCACCTTGGCGTCATTGAGCAGGACATCGTAAACGAACCGCTCGCCGGGGGCGAAGGGAACCGGCGAGCGGTATGAGACGGGGGGGATGGCGCCGAATGCGCCGGGAGAGATCCTCTCCAGCGTCAAGGCGGGAAAAAGGATCAAGAAAAAAAGGAGGGGGGCGACACGTTTCTTCATGATTTTTCTTCCTTCCGACGAAATGGGATAGGAGCGTCTGTCGATGGAGGACATCGAGAACCCGCCCGATCGTAAAGGAAAGAATAACAGATCACGATCTCATCGGCATTCGGAAGGAAGCGTAGTTTTGATAAGAAAATACCCTATAAAAAGGAGGATAAAGACCGAGAGGGTCTGGCGGAGAAAACCTTCAGTATCCCATTTCGGTCAAGAAGGCGTCATTCTTGCCCCACCCCTTCTTGACCTTGACCCAGAGCTCCAGGAAGACGCGGGTCCCGAGGAGGGTTTCCAGCTCTTCCCTCGCCTGTTTTCCGATTTCTTTCAGCATCTGTCCCTTCTGCCCGATCAAAATGCCTTTCTGGGAGTCCCGCTCCACAAAAAGGGTCGCCTGAATCGTGATGAGATTCTTCTCTTCCTCCTCTTTGAACGTATCGATGTAGACGGCGACGGCGTAGGGGATTTCTTCGTGGGTCTTTTGGAAGACCTTTTCGCGGATGATTTCGCCGGCCAAAAAACGGACCGGCTGATCGGTGACCAGATCCTCCGGAAAAATCGGCTCTCCTTCGGGGAGATAGGAGAGGGCGATGGGAACCAAGCGGTCGATGTTCTCCCCGGTAAGGGCGGAGATCGGGAAAATCTCCGAAAATTGGGTCTGCTCGTTGTAAAAAGAAAGAAGCGGAATCAATCGATCTTTCTTCACAAGATCGATTTTGTTGATCACCAATACCTTCGGCGTCTTGATCTGCTGCAAGTGTTCGGCGATGAATCGGTCCCCCTCCCCCGGCTCCGGATCGGGCTCGACCATGAAAAAGATCAGGTCAACCTCCTGAAGCGATCCGATCGCCGTTTGGACCATCCGCTGGTTCAGCTTGTTCCGGGCCTTATGAATTCCGGGGGTATCAAAGAAGACCATCTGCCCTTCGGGAAGGGTCTTCACGCCGACGATTCGGTTGCGGGTCGTCTGCGGCTTGTCCGAGATGATCGAAACCTTCTGACCCAAGAGGTGATTGAGCAGCGTCGACTTCCCGACGTTGGGACGCCCGATAATCGCGATAAATCCTGAACGGTAAGACATCGACATCACCACAAAAAAGAAGAGGCCACCCTTCGGATCGCCTCAATCATAAAACGGTCACCCGATTTAGATCGGATTCCCCTCAGTCAAAAAATTCATAAATCAGCTCTCCCTCTTTTGCCAGCCCCAGACGGTCCCGGGCGATCCGCTCAATGGCATCGGAATCGGTCTTTAATGTCTTGATCCGCCGGCCGAGCCTTTCATTCTCCTCCCGGAGCGCTTCATTCTCTCTCCGAAAATGCGCATAGGTCTGCTTCATCTTGATGAATTTCAGCAGCCCCATTTCGCCGAAAAGAAGGGAGAGGAGGAGATAGCCGTTGGCGACGAGGGCCATCGCGCAAAAGAGGCGTTTCAGACGGGTCTGCCGATGCACGACTTCCCCTTTTGTCCGGTTCCTCATAAGAGAGAGCACAGGTGAGGTGTTAGGCGTGTAGCCTAGAAAATGGAGCGGCCATTAGAAGCGTGAGGGGTAAAAGATGAAGGTCTTTAAATCTTTCGACTTGACCCCTTACGCCTCGCCCCTCACGTCTATTCGCCTTTAAAGGTGATAGTTCAGCCGAAGCGTGAGGGAGTTCTCGTTGATGATCCGCGCCTCGCTCGAGAAATAATAGTTTCCGTAAATCTTGAATTCAGCGCCGATGAAAAAACCGATGAAGTCGTCCGATCGGATCGTCGGGCCTCCTTCGAATTTCCCTTGCGCCTTCGAAAGCAGGAGACCGAAGTAGGGGACGAACTGCTCCATCCCCTGGAGCGATCCGCCCAGGAACGATTCGATCTCGGTCCAGGTGACCTTCGGCGCCGCCGACCCGCCGTCCCGGCTGAAGAATTCGAGAAATTGAATTCCGGCGCCGATTTTGAGTTTGTCTTTTTGGAAGAGGGTCCACCGTCCCCCTCCTCCGAAGGCGATCCCGAAGTCTCCTTGAAAATTCCGGGGACCGGTCTCCAGATCGGCGACGCCGACCCGAAGATAGAGATCGACAAAATGGGTCAGCCCGTAGACCCCTTGGAGGAGGATCCGCTCGCTCGTCGCCTCCCCGCCGAACCCGTTTTGGCCGGCGTCCATGTCGCGCTGGACCAGATCATATTCGAGGTTGAATTGGGAAAGGGTGTTCGGCTTCCCCGATGCGGTCGGCTCTCCGATGACCCCCGCCCTTGCTTCCTGCGCCCAGATCAGAAAAAAGAATCCCGAGACCAACAAAAGAAAGTGCGATAACCGTCCTTCCCTCGACCTTACACAACCCCCGCCTCGCCCCGCGACGCCCATTCCGCCTCCCCTATTGGATCGAAATAACGGGAGGGGTGACGCCGAACGCCTCGCGTTATTTCAAATAAAGGTTTTTCCCTCGAAACACCGCCGCATCGCCCAGTTCCTCTTCGATTCGAAGGAGTTGGTTGTACTTGGCGGTTCGATCGGTCCGGGAGAGCGAGCCGGTCTTGATCTGTCCGGCCCCGGTGCCGACCGCCAGGTCGGAGATCGTCGTATCTTCGGTCTCTCCCGACCGATGTGAAACGATTGTACCATATCCCGCCTGTTTCGCCCGCCCGATCGTATTGAGGGTCTCGGTCAAGGTGCCGATCTGATTCAGCTTGATCAGGACGGCGTTTCCGATCCCCTCCCGAATTCCTTTCTCCAGGATCTTTTCATTGGTGACGAAGAGATCGTCGCCGACCAGCTGGACCCGTTTCCCCAAATGCTCGGTCAGCATCTTCCACCCTTTCCAATCGTTCTCCGAAAGCCCATCTTCGATCGAGACGATCGGAAAAAGATCGATCAGCTCCTCATAATAGCGGACCATCTCTTCGGGAGAAAACGCCTTCCCCTCGGATTTGAGATGATATTTCCCCTTTTCGTGGAACTCGCTCGCCGCCGCATCGAGGGCCAACAGCACATCCCGCTCAGGCCGGTAGCCGGCCTCCTCGATCCCCCTGATGATCATTTCCAACGCTTCCTTGTGCGACCGGACCGCCGGGGCGAATCCTCCCTCATCGCCGACCGCGGTGGTATACCCCTTCTTTTTCAAAACCGATTTGAGGCTGTGGAAAATCTCCACCCCCATCCGGAGCGAGTCCGAAAAGGTGGCTCCCCCCGCCGGGATGATCATGAACTCCTGAAAATCGAGACCGTTGTCGGCGTGCGCGCCGCCGTTGATGATATTCATCATCGGAACCGGAAGCTCCCGCGCCCCGAGCCCCCCGAGATAACGATAAAACGCCATTCCCCGCTCCTCCGCGGCCGCTTTCGCCGCGGCGAGGGAGACGCCGAGGATCGCATTCGCCCCCAAAGACCGCTTGTTCGGGGTCCCGTCCAGCTTGATCAGCGCTTCATCGAGGGACGCCTGCTCTTCGGCAAAAAGGCCGATGATCTCCGGCCGGATCTTCTTGCGGATGTTCTCGGTCGCCTTGAGGACCCCTTTCCCATGGTATCGCTTCGCGTCTTTGTCGCGAAGCTCCAGCGCCTCCCGCTCCCCGGTCGACGCTCCCGAAGGGGCCGCGGCCCGGCCGACGGCGCCGCTTTCGAGAAACACTTCCACTTCGACCGTCGGATTGCCGCGGGAATCTAAAATCTCACGCGCATGCACATCAGCGATTTGACTCATTCGAACCTCCACACCCAAAATTCGTAGGGGCGAATCTTGCCTGCACTGTTCCACCGTGTATTCGCCCGGTCTCAATCGTTTCGCAGTCAGGGCGATCACAAGGATCGCCCCTACGTCTGCAATTTTTTCTTCAACAGTTCGTTCAGCTTTCCGGGGTTCGCCTTTCCCCCGGAGCGCTTCATCACCTGTCCGACGAAAAATCCGAGAAGCTTCTCCTTGCCGGCCCGATAACCCTCGACCTCTTTCGGATTCGCCGTCATCACCTCGTCGATCACCCCTTCGAGCGCCGATTCATCGCTCACCTGGACGAGCCCCTTCTCCTCGACGATCTTTTCGGGATCGGCGCCGCTCCGATACATCTCTTCGAAGACGGTCTTGGCGATCTTTCCGCTGATCGTTCCGGCCTCGATCATCTTCAGCATCGCCGCGAGCTGCCGGGGACGGACCTGCGCCTGGCCGATCTCCTTATTCTCATTGTTCAGCTCCCGGAGAAGATCCCCCATCACCCAGTTGCTGACGTTCTTCGGCTTCGGATAAAGCCGGACGGTTTCTTCGAAGAAAGCGGCCAGCGCCTGCGAACCGGTCAGGATCACCGCATCATATTCCGGGATCTGGTATTCCGAGACAAACCGTTTCCGCTTGGCGTCGGGAAGCTCCGGCAGGGTCGCCGCAATTTCATCGATCCATTTCTGATCGACGGCGAGGGGAACCAGATCGGGCTCGGGAAAGTAGCGGTAGTCATGGGCCTCCTCTTTGCTTCGCATCGAAAAGGTCATTCCGCTCTTGGCATCCCAAAGCCGGGTCTCCTGAACGACCTTTCCCCCCTCCTCCAAAATTTTCTCCTGCCGCGCGATTTCGTACTCGATCGCTTTTTGGACAAATCGGAAGGAGTTCATATTTTTTATCTCGGCCCGGGTGCCGAACTTTTCGCTTCCGGCCGGCCGGAGCGAGACGTTGGCGTCGCAACGGAAATTTCCCTTCTCCATGTCGGCATCGGAAACACCCGTATAGACCAGAATCTCGCGGAGTTTCTTCAGATAGGCGACCGCCTCTTCCGGCGTCCGAAGGTCGGGCTCGCTGACGATCTCCAGAAGAGGGACCCCCGCCCGGTTCAAATCGACATGGCTCGCCCCCTCGATCCCCTCGTGAAGATTTTTCCCGGCATCTTCTTCCATGTGAATCCGGGTCAGCCCGATCTCCCGCATCTTCCCGCCGACGGCGATCTCAACCAGGCCGTGCTCGGCGAGCGGCAGCTCATACATCGAAATCTGATATCCCTTCGGCAGGTCGGGATAAAAATAGTTCTTCCGCGCAAAGCGCGCATAAGGAGCGATCTTGCAATGCGTCGCCAGCCCCATCCGAATCCCCTGCTCCACCACTTTCCGATTGAGCACCGGCAAGACCCCCGGATGGCCTAAACAGATGGGGCAGGTCTGGCTGTTCGGCGGCTGGCCGAACTTCGTGCTGCAGCCGCAGAAGATTTTTGATTCGGTGAACACCTGGGCATGCACTTCAAGCCCAATGACAGCTTCGTACTTCATTCAAATCATCCTACTATAAATGACGACGTAGGGGCGACGCACGCGTCGCCCCTACTACAGGTTCATTTCAATCATGCGTTCGGAGCGATTTCAAAAAACCGAGATAACGTTCCGAAACTTTGTTCTTCTCGGCCCCTTGGATCATTTTACTCAGGTAGGACCGGGAGGGAAGGAAAACGCCTTGACGGATCGCCACATAGGTCAGCGCCGGAAGGGTCTCCCCATCCATCTCCACGAAGACATCCTGGCGGATGTAGGAATTCGGATAGTCGGCGAACTTATCCATCCGCTTCAGGTCATCCAGCGTCAAATCATAAAGGACGCCGCAGATCTCCTTTCCCCGCTCCGGAAGGATATCGGCGGTCCCGCTGTTCCACGATCGGGACCACCGCGTAAAGGCGAGGGCGTAATTCGGCAGCCGTACCGTACCGATCACGCGGTGTCCGGGACAGCGGGTTTGCATCTGCTCATGATCCATGTTGGATCCGTAGGCAAAATAAATCACGACAGCGACGGCCTCCGTGTGTGAAATTCCGTTTCTTGTTCAAAGGTGTAGGCGACGCGAAGAATCCCCTCTTCGTCGAACGCGCGACCCAAAATCTGCAAGCCGATCGGAAGCCCCCCCTTGGAGAAACCGCCGGGGAGGGAGATCGCCGGGATGCCGGCGAGGTTGACCGAGATCGTGAAGATATCGGAAAGATACATCTGGAGCGGGTCGGCGGTCTTCTCCCCGAAGCGGAACGCCGGGGTCGGCGCGGTCGGGGTGACGATGACATCGACTGCTTTGTAGGCTTCGTCGAAATCGCGCTTGATCAACGTCCGGACCTGCTGGGCTTTTTTATAATAAGCATCATAATAGCCGGCGGAGAGAGCGTAGGTCCCGAGCATGATCCGCCGCTTCACCTCCTGCCCGAATCCCTCGGCCCGCGTCTTCATGTACATCTCCAGTAAATCGCGCCCCTCCGGGGCCCGATAACCGTACCGGACGCCGTCGTAGCGCGCCAGGTTGGAGCTCGCCTCCGCCGTCGCCAAGATATAATAGGTCGCGACGGCATATTCGGTGTGGGGAAGCGAGATCTCCTTCACCTCCGCCCCGAGCTTCTTGAGCGTCTCGATCGCCTGCGCGACCGCCCCTTCCACCTCCGGGTCCATCCCCTCGATGAAATATTCTTTCGGAACGCCGAGGCGCATCCCCCGAACGTCGCGTCTCAAAGCGCGGGTCAAGTCGGGCATCGGAAGATCGGCCGAGGTCGAATCGGACCGATCGTATCCGCCGATCACGTTCATCAGGGTCGCCGTGTCGGTGACATCTTTGGTGAGCGGGCCGATCTGATCGAGCGATGAGGCAAACGCCACCAGACCGTATCGGGAGACCCGTCCGTAGGTCGGCTTCAACCCGACCACCCCGCAGCAGGCCGCCGGCTGGCGGATGGAGCCGCCGGTGTCGGACCCCAACGCCGCCGTCGCCTCCGAGGCGGCCACCGCCGCGGCCGATCCGCCGCTCGACCCCCCCGGAATCCGGGAGAGGTCCCAGGGGTTCTTTGTCTTCTCAAAGGCCGAATTTTCGGTCGAGGAGCCCATGGCGAACTCATCCATGTTGGTCTTTCCGAGAAAGATCGCCCCCGCTTTTTTCAAAGAAGAAACCACCGTTGCGTCATAGGGGGGGCGATAACCGTCGAGGATTTTAGAAGAGCAGGTCGTCCGAACTCCTTCGAGACAGAGGTTGTCTTTGAGGGCGATCGGGATGCCGGCCAGCGGACCGATCGCCTCTCCGCGCGCAATCGCCTGATCGATCCGGTCGGCCTGCGCGAGCGCCTCTTTCTGAGTGAGGGTGTTGTAAGCGCGGACCCCCTTTTCGACCGATTCGATCCGCGCGTAGAAAGCGTCCACCAGCTCCTTCGCAGAGACCGATTTCTTCTTCAGCGCGTCATGCAGCTCATGCGCGGTTAACTCCACCCAGTTCAAATCCCGCTCCTGATCGCTTCGACTCGGTTCTTTTCGTCCACCTTGACCACCTTCGGCTGATACCCTTTGAGCTCTTCCTCGTTATAAGCGGCATAACAGAAGATGATCACCTTGTCCCCGACCACTCCCTTTCGGGCCGTCGGCCCGTTGAGACAAATGGTGCCGGAGCCTTTCACTCCCGGCAGGGCATAGGTCACAAACCGTTCGCCGTTGCTGAGATTGGAGACCATCACCTGCTCATAGGGGAGCATCCCCGCCGCCGCCATCAATCCCTGATCGATGGTAATGCTTCCCTCATAATCCAACTCGGACTCCGTGATGGTGGCCCGGTGAATTTTGGATCGTAACATCTGTCTTAACATCCAATTCCTCTTTATAATGGATAGGCGTTAAAACCGTTCACCCATCCCGATGTTATTATTTATGAAACAACTACTCGATAATCTTCGGAACGCGGAAGAACGGTCCCTCCGCATCCGGAGCGTTCTGCATGACCTTTTCAACCGGGAGCGACGGTCTCGCGCGATCCTCTCGAAAGACGTTCGAGATCGACATGACATGGGACGTGGGTTCGACCTCCTTTGTGTCGAGTTGATTGAGTTTCTCGACATAGGTGAGGATGTTGCTGAGCTGATCGGTCAACCGTTCGATCTCTTCAGACGACAACTCCAGCCGCGCCAGCTTCGCGACGTGCAACACCTCTTCCCGACTGATTTTCACTTTATTTTCCCCCGATCACCCGCTGATTTTTTACAAACATTTTTCCAGTCTAGCATATTTCAATGCCAATTTCTTCGTCCCGGCCGAGGAGAAGGCGACGGTGACTTTCGCCCCCTCTCCCTCTCCCTCGCACCGCTGGACGCGGCCGATTCCGAAGAGCGGATGGCGGACCATCGCGCCGACCGGGAAGAGCCCCGCCTCGCTTTCCTGGATGTCGTTATAGACCGGATCGTCCGACTCTTTCTTGACCCGCCAGCTCTGCGCGCGGCGGCCGTCCGCCTCCGGACGGAAGGCCGGCCGGCGGCTCACGATCGTGATCCCCTCCTTCGGCAGCTCTTGAATAAATCGGGACGGCGCGTTCCACTGAGCGCTGCCGTAGAGCCGCCGGTGCGCGGCGCTGACGAGGTAGAGCCGCTCCATCGCACGGGTCATTCCAACATAGCAGAGTCGCCGCTCTTCTTCCATCTCCCGAAGATCGGTGAGCGACCGGGAGTGGGGAAAGAGCCCCTCCTCCATCCCGATCAGAAAGACGACCGGAAATTCGAGCCCCTTCGCCGAGTGGAGCGTCATCAGCGTCACCCCGCCGCCGCTCGCGTCCCGTTCATCCCCATTCGAGACCAATGCGATCTGGTCGAGAAAGGCCTTCAGGTCGGTCGGACGCTCGGTTTCGGCCACGCCGGAAAGCTCCTCCTCGTCGACGATCGGATGGAACTGATCGGCCGCGTCGATAAACTCCATCACGTTTTCGATCCGCCCTTCGGCCTCCGTCGTGAATTCCTTCTTCAGATAATCGAGATAATGAAGCTCTTCGATGAGATAACGGACGACCTGCGATAACGGTTGGCTCTCGGAGACGATTCGGATCGCCTCAATAAACTGATAAAAAGCCGAGAGGCCCCGTCTCGCCCCGCCGGTCAGCTCGATTTGATCGGGAAGCATCGCGTCGCTCCCAGAGACAATTCGGCCGATGGCATCGTACAACGAAAGGGCGTGTGTCTCCGCATAGGTCGCGAGCCGATCCAGAGAAGTCGCCCCCACCCCCCGTTGCGGCAGATTGATCACCCGCCGGAGGCTGAGTGCGTCTTCCGGATAGACGGTCAGCCGGAGATAGGCGATGAGATCCTTGATTTCCTTCCGCTCATAAAATCGAAGGCCGCCGAAGATGAAGTAAGGAATGCCGGCGTTGCGAAGGGCCTCTTCCATCACGCGCGACTGGGCGTTCGTCCGATAAAGAATGCAGAAGTCGGAAAGGGTTCGTCCTTCCCGATCGACCAAGCCCCGGATCGTGTCGCGAACGAAGCCCGCTTCTTCCTCCTCGCTTTCGACCTGGGACCAGAGGATCGGCTCCCCCGTCGGGTTCTCGGTGAAGAGCTGTTTCGATTTTCGCTTGGTGTTGTTCTCGATCACCGCCGATGCCGCCGCCAGGATCGTCCGGGTCGACCGGTAATTCTGGTTGAGGATCACCACCCTCGTGTCGGGGAAATCGCGCTCGAAGCTGAGGATGTTTCCGACGTCGGCCCCGCGAAAGGCGTAGATCGACTGGTCGTCGTCGCCGACGACGCAGAGATTTCGCCGCTCCGAGGTGAGGAGCCGAATCAGCCGATACTGGGCCGGGTTGGTGTCTTGATACTCGTCGACCAAAATATATTCGTACTGTTCCCGATAGCGCCGGCAGACCTCCGGGACCGACTCGAAGAGCCGGATCGTCAACCCGAGCAGATCGTCGAAATCGAGCCCCTGCGCGGCGATCAACCGTTCCTGGTAGAGGGCATACACTTTCTTGAGCTTGTCGTCCAGACCGTAGTCGGCCCCCTTCTCCGCGAATTCGGCGGGGCTCATCAACTGGTGCTTCAGCTGGCTGATCCGGGTCAAAAAAGTCCGCGGCGGATAGAGATCTTCATTGACCGACAGCGCCTCGGTGCACCCCTTCACCAGGGCGAGTTGATCGCCGGCATCGTAGATCAAAAAGTCGTTCTTGTAGCCGAGCAGATGGATGTGGCGCCGAAGGAACTTGAGACAAGCCGCATGGAAGGTCGAAATCGTCAGCCGCCGGCATTTCTCCGGCGAAACCAGCTGCGCGATCCGCTCCCGCATCTCTTCGGAGGCTTTGTTGGTGAAGGTCACCCCGAGAATCGCGGAGGGCGAAACGCCGCGCTGCTCGACCAGATAAGCGATTCGGTGGGTGATCACGCGGGTCTTGCCGCTTCCGGCGCCGGCCAAAATAAGAAGCGGCCCTTCCGTATGCCGGACCGCTTCGCGCTGCTCTGGATTCAAACCACTGAGAAGATCAGTCAATCGAAAATCCTTTCGTCCTTTATTCTAGGCGGGGCGAACAGACAGGTTCGCCCTACATCCGGATATTATTCCACCGTCACGCTTTTCGCCAGATTTCTCGGCTGGTCGACGTCGCTCCCCCGCAGCACGGCGATATGATACGCCAGCGACTGGAGCGGGATCGTCATCAAAATCGGGCTGACGTGGGGATGAATCTTCGGGACATAGAAAATCTCATCGGCCAGGGAGGCCAGTTCGCTGTCCCCTTCTTCCGCAAAAGCGATGATGATCCCGCCGCGCGCCTTCACCTCCATCACGTTGTTGACGATCTTATCGTAAACGTCGTCCTTCGGCGCCAGAATGACCACCGGCATGTTCTCGTCGATCAGGGCGATCGGGCCATGTTTCATCTCACCCGCCGGATAGCCTTCCGCATGGATATAGGAAATCTCCTTCAACTTGAGCGCCCCCTCCAAGGCGACCGGGTACTGGATCCCCCGGCCGAGGTAGAGGAAGTCGCGGTGCCGGAAGAAGTGCTTCGCGATCGCCGCGATCCGCTCTTCGTGCCGGAGGAGTTCCTCGATCTGCTTCGGAAGATGGACGAGGGCATGGATCAACCGCTTTCCTTCTTCTTCCGGAAGAACTCCCCGTTTACGGCCGAGATAAATCGCCAACAGGGTCAATGCGGTCAATTGGGTGGTGAAAGCCTTCGTCGAGGCGACGGAGATTTCGGGACCGGCATGGGTGTAGAAAACGGTCTCCGCCTCCCGGCTGATGCTGCTGCCGACCACGTTGCAGATCGAGAGGGTCCGGGCCTTTTTGGATTTCGCCTCCTTGAGCGCCGCCAGGGTGTCGGCCGTCTCTCCCGATTGAGAGATCGCGACCAGAAGATCGTTCTCCAAGAGCCGGGGATTTCGGTAGCGAAACTCCGACGCGATATCGACCTCGACCGGAAGATGGGAGAGCGATTCGATCAAAAATTTTCCGACGAGCGCTGCATGCCAGGAGGTGCCGCAACCGACGAGGATCGCCCGCCGGAATTTTTGAAGGTCGCTCTCCGACCAGCCGATCTCGTCGAGGTAAACCTCCCCCGCCTCCTGCGCCACGCGGCCGCGGATGGTATCGACGATCGCCCGCGGCTGCTCGTGAATTTCTTTCTGCATGAAGTGGCGATAGCCCCCCTTTTCGGCCATCACCGGGTCCCATGAGATATGCTGGCTCTTCTTTGAGAGGAGCGCTCCCTTGAGGTCGGAGATCTCCGCGCCGTTCCGGGAGAGGACGGCCAGCTCCCCATCTTCCAAGAAGATCACCTCGCGCGTGTGGCTCAAAAAAGCAGGGATATCGGAGGCGACGAAAAACTCTTTGTCTCCCACCCCGATCACCAGCGGACAGCCGGACCGGAAAACGATCATCTTCTCCGGCTCTTTCTCGGAGATCAGGCAGATCGCATAACTTCCGACCATCTTTTCAATGGCGGTCCGGACCGCCTGCTCCAGCGGCATTCCTTTTTGATAAAGGTGATCGACGAGCTGGACGATCACCTCGGTATCGGTATCGGAGGTGAAAACCCGCCCCTCGGACTGCAAACCCTTTTTCAACGAGAGGTAGTTTTCGATAATTCCGTTGTGAACCACGACCAAGGAGCCGGCCCGGTGGGGATGGGCATTCTGCTCGGAGGGCTTTCCGTGGGTCGCCCACCGGGTGTGGCCGATTCCTAAATAGCCCTTCGGCGGGATGCCCGAGAGGGTCGATTCGAGCGCGGCGAGTTTCCCGACCGACCGCTTCACCTCCAACGCCCCGTCCGAGAAGTACGCGATCCCGGCCGAATCATACCCCCGGTACTCCAACCGCCGAAGCCCGTCGACCAGAATCGACACGACGTTTTTCTCCCCGATATAACCGATGATGCCGCACATATGAACGACTCCAAATGACGGACGGCGGAAGGCTCCCGCCTCACTCCGCCCGTTTTTTTCTTCTCCGACGGACCCAGCCTTCTTTATTTTCTTGCCGGATGCGTGAAATCGCGAGCGCCTCCGGCGGGACGTCTCGTGTGATCGTCGAGCCGGCGGCGATCAACGCGCCAGCGCCGACCCGGACCGGCGCCACCAGCTGCGTGTCGCTTCCGATAAAAACTTCATCTTCGATGATCGTCTGGTATTTCTTTTCGCCGTCGTAGTTGCAGGTGATCGTCCCCGCGCCGATGTTGACCTCTTTCCCGATCACCGCGTCCCCGATATAGCTGAGATGGTTCGCCTTGGAACCCTCCCCCAACTCGCTCTTCTTGATCTCGACGAAGTTTCCGACCTTGGCCCCCTTCCGAAGCACCGTTCCGGGCCGGAGATGGGCGAAGGGGCCGATCGACGCGCCCGATTCGATCTCGGATTCTTCAATGACGCTGTAATCCTTCACAACGACATGCTCTCCTAAGCGGCTGTTCTCGATCCGGCAGGCGTGCAGGACGCAATCTTCACCGATCTTCGTCTTCCCCTCCAAAGCGACGCCGGGATGGATCACCACATCGCGTCCGATCTCCACCGAGGCGTCGATCCGGACGTGGGAAGGATCGAGGATCGTCACCCCTTCGGCCATCCAGCGGGCGGCGATCCGCTTCCGGAGCGTCCCCTCGGCCGTCGCCAAATCGGCGCGGCTGTTCACCCCGATCACCTCGTCCGGATCGGCCGCAGCACCCGCGAGCCGCTCCCCCCGGCGGGCGGCGATCCCGATCAGGTCGGTCAGATAGTATTCCTTCTGCTGGTTGTTCGGCTGGACTTCCCCGAGCCCATCGAAGAGAAACGGCGCTTCGATGATGTAGACCCCGGTGTTGATCTCCTGGATCGAGCGCTCCGCCGGCGTGGCATCTTTCTCTTCAACGATCCTGGAGATCGCGCCGTTTTTCTTTCGGAGGATGCGGCCGTACCCATGGGGGTTCGCCAGGCGCGTGGTCAGAAGGGTCATCGTCGCCCGCTCCTTTTGATGAACCTCCCAAAGCCGCTGCACCGTCTCCGGCCGCAGAAGCGGCGTGTCGCCGCTGAGGATCAAGACCGAGCCGGAAAAGTCTTCGAGCGCTTTCTTCGCCTGGAGAACGGCATGCCCCGTCCCCAGAGGGGGATCTTGAAGAAGGGAGGTCACTCCCCATGATGAAACGGCCTCGGAGACCTGTTCCGCGCGATGGCCGATGATGACGAAGGTCCGCTGAATCTCCAGCCGCTTGACCAGATCGAGAACGTAGAAGAGCATCGGCACCCCGGCGAGGGGATGAAGGACCTTCGCCCGCTTCGACTTCATCCGTTTTCCCTGGCCGGCCGCCAGAACAATCGCCGCCCGTTCGCCCGAGGGACGCGGAAATTCCCCAGGTTTACCCGCAGCGATTCCTCTCTTTCGGCTGTTTCGTCGCGGCGCTGAAGGGTGATGCCCCCCCTTTTTCTTTCCGTCTTTCATGGCTGGATCAGTTTAGACCTTCAGAATCGTTCAAATCGGCTTCAAAACGGGATGCAAAGGACCATCAGGGTAATACAATCGATGCAAACGAGACAATATACCTGACTTTTCAGGCTGCTTGCAATATTTTTTTCCCCGAACTCGGAAAGGGAAGCCGCCTACAACCCAAGCAGCCTTTTCGCATTTCCAAAAAGAATTTTCTCCCACACCGCCGGTTTAAACCCTGCCTTCTCGAAATCGGCGATCCAGCGTTCGGGGGTCAGAAAAGGGTAATCGGAACCGAAGAGGACCCGATCTTGAAGCAGACTGTTGGCATGCTGCACCAGCGAAGGGGGAAAATACTTCGGAGACCAGCCGGAGAGGTCGATGTAAACGTTCGTCTTATGAACGGCGATCGCCAGCATCTCCTCCTGCCAGGGCCACGAAGGATGCGCTCCGATGATCGTCAGGTTGGGAAAATCGGCGGCGATATCGTCGATGCAGGGAATCGGCCGGGCGTATTTCAACTTCAGGCCGTTCCCCCCCGGGACCCCCGCCCCGACCCCGGTCGTCCCGGTATGAAGGAGCAGCGGAATCTTCAGCCCTTCGCAGCATTCCCAGAGCGGATAAAACTTCCGATCGTTCGGATAAAAGGCCTGGATGATCGGATGGCATTTTAATCCGCGCAGCCCGAGCGCCTTGACCGCCCGCTCCAACTCGCGAACCGCCAGGGCCCCTTTCCAGGGATCGACGCCGGCAAAGCCGATGAAGACGTCGGGATACTTCTGAACGATGCCGGCAACATAGTCGTTGGTCACCGGCGGCAAGCCGGTATGCGTCTCCGCATCCCAGGCGAGCAACACCCCCATCATGTCGAGCCGGCGATAATACGCCGCCATCTCCTCGATGCTCACGACGGCGTCGTGCCGGTGAAAATAGTGAAGCGCGTCGGAAAGATATTTCCCCCCGGCATCGACCAGATACTCCCTGGTCCCGGGATGGACATGCATGTCGATCGCCCGCATGGCTGCTTTCTCCTAAGAATTCCGAGATTGTACCATAACTCTCTTCTCGAATTCCTCCGAAAACACTTCCGGCTTGTAACTTTTTTAAAGTCAATCTAGAAAACACCCCGTATCCCTTAAAAATCAAATTTGATAGGGTGATCCGGCATCGCGATCGGACCGAATTTCAATCTGCCGGAATCCGGCCGACCCGATGCCGTTACTCTTACCGAGACTTTCAATAAAGGAGAAAATGATGCTCCAATCGATTGGGTTTGGATGGTTCATCCTGGCGGCCTTTCTTTTCAGCAACCTTGTTTGGTTTTGGGACACGGCCATCACTCCTCCCCCCCGCACGATGAGAAAAAAACGGGCGCCCAGATCGGCCAAGCTGATGATAAAAAAGGTGACAAGACGCCCTGCCCTCCCGATGGCCCGGCTTCATCAACTGTCCGCCAGAAAGCCGGTCGCTCAACCCATTCCGTAAAACGCTTTGAGCGGACCGGATCACCTTTCCTCCTCTTTTCGAACAATGCGGACGCTCACCGGCGCGACGACGCGCCGGTGAGCCACGCGTGAACCGGTTTAAAAAACCCGGTTTTATTGATGAACCCCTCCGGGTCGCCTTCCGTCCTCTTTATGGAACATCCACTCCCCCTTTGCCCCAAAATGTCACTCGCTGTGAAATCGCCTCCACAAGTTTAAACTTCTAAGGTTGCCGGCCTTCTCCCGGCCATCCGTTCGATTCTTCCCTTCGCAATTGGAATTGTTGAAGAAAAAGAACCTATCCGACATCCGCCATTCTTGGCACCACTATTGCTTTAAGGTATCGTCCTAGGTATCTCCGGCCGGGATGGCGTCAAGCGCGCAAGCGGCTATCTCAGGCCCTTGAGCGGTATATTCCAGCTCAGGATAGGCTCCGGCTTTGAAAAGCGCGGACCTTCGATTCAATCCAAACTGAAATGGAGGAGAGAATGCGACCACCGAAATTCCTGTTACAGCTGATCGTAGCGGCAATGCTCTTTGTTTCGCTTCCGAAGATGGGATGGTCTTTCGAAGTCAACGATCGGCTGCGGATCGACGCCTTCGGAACCCAAGGGTATCTCAGAACCAGCGAGAACGAATTCCTCGGCACCGATTCGAGGGGGACCTTCGATTTCGGCGCCTACAACCTCTTGATCAAAGCAAACCCGGCCGAGCGTTTTCATGTCTGGCTGGAGTTGTTCTCTTCCTCCCAGCTGGACGACATGATCATGCTGGAGTGGGCTTTCGGCGAATATATCTTCAACGATCAGGCCCATCTGAAGTTCGGGAAAATCCCGGCGCCGATCGGGATCTATAACGAGATGCGGGACGTCTACCCGATGTTGCCCCTCTCCCTCCTTCCCGCCTTCTATGCCGAGGCCACCGAGTTCAGCCCGGCGACCTTCAAAGGGGTGGGGCTCAGCGGCCGAACCTCCGCCCTCGGAATGGAGATCGAATACGACCTCTTCGGGGGAACGAGCTACTTCAATCACTCGACAAACACCCGTCGATACGAATCTGTGACGGGCGCCCGTCTCTGGCTGAATTCACCGAACCGTGTCCTCCGTTTCGGGCAGAGCCTCTTTTCCGGCACCGAGATGCCCGACACCGGGGCGACCGCCGGACAGCGGATTCGGATGACCACCTACATTCCGTCGATCGAATACTTCTCTCCCATCGGGCTGAACATACGCGGCGAGCTCGGCCTGCATTACCACCAGGGTGAGCTGAAGAACCCGAAAGACCCCCGACGGCTCGGCTACTATGTGGAAGCGACCTACATGATCGCAGAGCGCCTGATGCCGGTGGTCCGTTATGATGTCTATTATCCCCGCCGGCGCGAAGTGAACACCGCCGCCGATTATCAAAAGGATCTCACCGTCGGCTTCAACTACAACGTGACCCATTTTCTGGTTTGGAAGGCGGATGTCCACTTTATCAAAGGCACCGCCCTTCTCGCCGCGGCGGATAACCCCTCCCCCGAAGAGGAATGGCGGCTTTACGCCACCAGCATCTCTTTTCTGTTCTAATCGTGGAAACGGCTCCACCTTTGACAGGCGAGCCTTTTTTAGATAAGGTAGGGATGATTCCGGGGGTCTGAACCTGGAGAGTCGGTGAGGGGGAGATCGATGGACGATCTCCTCCTCCATCATAAGATCGAAGGGATCGTCTTTCGATGAAAATCGTTCTTCTGGCGCTGGTCATGCGCCTCTTGATGATCGGCGCCGCCTCGGCGCAAGAGACCGCCTCATTCAAGATCGTTGTGAATCCTTCCAACGGCATCTCTTCCCTGACGAAGGAGCAGATCTCGGATCTGTTCTTGAAAAAGGTGACACAGTGGGAAAACGGGCGGAAGGCCCTCCCGGTCGATCAGGTCACCGCCTCGACGATCCGCGAAAAGTTCTCCAAAGAAATCCATGAAAAATCGGTGACGGCAATCAACAGTTACTGGCGGCAGAAGATCTTCTCCGGCCGCGACGTCCCCCCTCCCGAAAAATCATCCGACGCCGACGTGCTAGCCTATGTCGCGGAAAACGCCGACGCCGTCGGTTATGTCTCGGCCAATGCCCCGGTCGATAAAGTCAAAGTCCTGAAGATTACGAAGTAAGCCTCCCCTGTCCGGACAACCCCCGAACGCTCCCTCCTACGCGATTGATCCCCGATGTTACGAGCGATCCCGCACCGCCGAGAGAAAAGCAAACGCGCGCGCTTCAGTCCAATAACGGACCTTCCAGGGCGAGGAACCTCCGACGAAACCGGTGTGGCCGCCGGAAGGAGGAAAATCGGCCGTGAGCCATTTCGACTGCGCGACGACTTTGAAAGGAAGACACTCCCGCGGCAGGAAGGGATCGTTCTGGGCGTTGATGAGGAGGACCGGCCGGCGGATCGCATCGAGAAACTTTTTCGAGCTGGTGCTCGTCCAATAATCGACGCCGTCCCGGAATCCATGGACCGGCGCGGTCACCTGATCGTCGAACGCGGCGAAGGAGGCGATCCGCCGCAGCCGCGCCGGATCGACCAGGCCGGGATATTGCCGCTCTTTGATCAACGCCTTCTCCTTGAGCGTTCTTAAGAAGACCTTGCCGTAAATCCGGCTGAATCCGCGGTCGATGTTCCGCGCCGCCTCGGCAAGATCGAACGGCACCGAGATCGCCGCCGCTCCCCGGACCGGATCGGGGGCCTTCTCCCCCTGCTCGCCGAGCCATTTGAGGAGGACGTTTCCTCCGAGCGAGAAGCCGATCAGAAAGAAGGGAGAGCCCGGAAAGCGTTCGATCAGCCGCCGGACGACCCAATCGATATCGGTCGTCTCCCCCGAATGGTAAAACCGCCGCTGCCGGTTGATCTCCCCGCTGCACGACCGAAAATTCAGCGCCGCCCCCCGCCAGCCGAGCCGGTTCGCCTCCCGGAGCATGCCGAGAATATACTTCGCGCGGGAAGAGCCTTCCAGACCATGGAGGCACAAGACGGTCGGGACCGGCCCGACGCCTTCTTTCGCCGGATCGGGATCGAAGAAGTCGAGATCGAGAAAGTCATCATCGGGGGTCTCCCACCGCTCCCGCCGGAGGGTGACGGTCGGAATCTCCCCATAGAGCCGCCGCCAGACGGTCTGCAGATGCGGGCCGGGACACCACCAGGCCGGGTTAAAGTTGTCGTGCTGCATAAAATACCCGACAATCAATTACGAATCTGAAAATTAGGAATGAGGAATCGAATTCAGGAAGAAAAGTTTCGCTCTTGATTCCTAATTGAACGACTCCTAATTCCTAATTGCATTTTAGTGACCCCTCCATTATGATGATTGTTTCGGAGGTTGTATGAAGGGGCATTTTATCACATTCGAAGGGGTCGAAGGGAGCGGGAAAACCACGCAAATGGCGATCCTCGGCCACGCCCTCGAAACACGAGGATACCCCGTCGTTCGGACGCGCGAGCCGGGCGGCACCAAGATCGGCGACGCCATCCGCTCGCTCATTCTCGACTCCAAAAATCAGATGATGGACGCCAAAACCGAGTTCTTGCTCTACCTCGCCAGCCGCGCGCAGCATCTGAAAGAGGTGATTCTCCCCGCCCTGGCGGAGGGGAAGGTCGTCCTTTGCGATCGATTCGCCGACGCCACCTATGCCTACCAGGGATACGGCCGGGGCCTTTCGAAGCGGGAGATCGAGCTGATCGGCCGCTTCGTCACGGGGGGGCTCTCCCCCGATCTGACCCTGCTGCTCGATATCGATGTCAAAAAAGGTCTCGCCCGATTGAAGGGACGAGAGGAAATCAACCGGCTCGACCAGGAAGCGCTTCAGTTTCATGAATCGGTCCGAAAAGGCTATCTCAATCTGGCCAAAAGAAATCCGCGCCGCATCCGGGTGATCCGGACCGACGCCGGTGTCGAAGAGATCGCAAAAAAAATTAAGGAGGCGGTGGATGACTATTTCCGGGTCCCCTGACAAGCCCGCTTTTCAGGGTGGCTTTCGTGATATTATCGGGCACCCGCGGGCGCTCGATATTCTGCAATCGATGCTCCTCTCCGAGGAGGTCCCCCATGCCCTCCTCTTTATGGGGGAGGCGGGGATCGGCAAGCGCACCGTCGCCCTCACCTTCGCGCAGACGCTCCTCTGCCACGAGCGGCAGATGCCGGAGGGGGAATCGGAAGGGTGGATCGAGCCGTGCAATCGATGCCTCTCCTGCCAGAAATTCGCCGCGCAGAACCATCCCGACTTGACGATCATCGAACCGGAAGGAGCCTCGATTAAGATCGAGCAGGTCCGCGCCCTGCAGGATAAAATCATTTACAAGCCGCTCGACGGGCCGAAGCGGATCGTCATCATCGACCCGGCCGACAAGATGAACGCCGCCGCCGCGAACGGCCTTTTGAAAACCTTGGAAGAGCCGCCGAGCCATGCCATCCTGATCTTGGTCACCTCGAAACCTTTTTCCCTTCCGGAGACGATCCTCTCCCGCTGCCAAAAAATTTCCTTCTATCCCCTCTCCCTCTCGCAGGTGGAGCGCCTTTTGACCGAGCGGAAAGGATGCTCGACGCAGGAAGCCCGGTTGATCGCTTCCCTCACCGGCGGCGATCTGGGGGAAGCGCTCTCGCTGGAGATCGAAGGGGCGCGGGAGCTCGAAGCGGCGCTCTACACCCTCGTCTCCGAGACGACCCTCAACGATTATGACGCGCTCTTCGATGCCGCCACCGCCCATTCCCGGGATGAAGCGGTCATGGCCCAATCGCTCCACTATCTCTCCGCCTGGTTCCGCGACGTCCTGGTGCTGCAATCGGTCCCGAACCCGGAAATCCTCGATCCCTCCTGGCTCGTCTACAGCTGGCGCCATGAGGAGATCCGGCGATGGGCGACGCGGATGAATTCACACGAAGTCGGATCGTTCCTGGCCGACATTCAAGAGATTTACCAGGCGCAGGTCCGCAACGTCAACCGCCAGCTCGCCCTCGAAACCCTCCTGATGCAATTAAGAGACAAAGTGCTGAGCCAAAAACAGAAGGCCTCCGGATGACCTCGAAAGAAAAGTTCTACCTGACCACTCCGATCTATTATGTGAACGACGAGCCCCACATCGGCCATGCCTACACCACGATCGCCGCCGACGTCCTCGCCCGCTACCACCGGCTGCTTGGACATGATGTCTTCTTTCTCACCGGCACCGACGAGCATGGGCAGAAGGTGGCGCAGGCCGCGGCGAAGCGGAACGTCCCCCCGCAGCAGCATGCCGACGAGACGGTCGTTCGCTTTCAAGCGCTCTGGAAGAAGCTCGGCATCTCCAACGACGATTTCGTCCGTACAACCGAAGACCGGCACAAGCGGGTCGTCCAGGCCGTTCTCCAAGAACTTCAAGACAAGAAGGAACTCTACACCGGCAGCTATGAGGGATGGTACTGTCTCCCCGACGAGCGGTTCTGGACCGAGAAAGATCTGGTCGACGGGAAGTGCCCCGACTGCGGCCGGCCGGTGGAGCATCTTTCGGAGCAGAACTACTTCTTCAAGATGGGACAATACCAAGACAGACTCCGGCAATACATTCGCGATCATCCCGACTTCATCCGTCCGGAGAGCCGCCGCAACGAGGTCTTGGGATTTTTGGAAAAACCGCTCACCGATCTCTCCATCTCGCGCCCCAAGAGCCGCCTCCCGTGGGGAATCGAATTTCCGTTCGATCCGAACTATGTCACCTACGTCTGGATCGACGCGCTCGTCAACTACATCTCGATCCCCGGCTACGCCACCGATCCGGCCCGTTTTCAAAAATGGTGGCCGGCCGATTTGCATCTCGTCGGAAAAGATATCCTGACGACCCACGCCGTCTACTGGTCGACAATCTTGATGGCGCTCGGCCTCCCGCTGCCGAAGACCCTCTTCGCGCACGGCTGGTGGACGCTCAATGCGCAGAAGATGTCGAAGAGCCTCGGCAACGTCGTTCATCCCGGCGACGTCATCGAAAAGTACGGCGTCGATCCGTTCCGCTATTTTCTCTTCCGGGAAGTTCCCTTCGGCCAAGACGGCGACTTCTCCGAGACGGCGCTGATCAACCGGATCAACAGCGATCTCGCGAACGACCTCGGCAATCTCCTCTCGCGAACGCTGACGATGCTGGAGCGCTACACCGGCGGCCGCACCCCCCCCGCGCACGAGGGGAAGCAGGCGGAAGATCTCGATCTGCGCCGAAAGATGGAGGCGCTGCCGGCGCGGGTCGATGTGCTGCTGGCGCGGCTGGAATTTCAGAAGGTGTTGATCGAGATCTGGGACGCGGTCAATCAGGCGAACCGGTATATCGAGGGGGCTGCGCCGTGGGTCCTGGCGAAAGATCCCGCCAAGGCGGAGCGGTTGCAGACGGTCCTCTACCATACGGCCGAGGCGCTTCGCATCGTCACCCTCTTCGTCTCTCCATTCATGCCGGCGACAGCCTTGGAGATGGCGCGGCAGATGGGGCTTCCCTCTCTCTTCGAGGGGATCTCTCTGAAGGAGGCGGCGCAATGGGGCCGGCTGCCGGCCGAGCAGCCGATCGCCAAGGGAAAGTCGCTCTTTCCACGCATCGAAAAAAAGACGGAGAAGACATTGGAGAAAGAACCGACCGCCGCCGCTCCCACCCCCACTGAAAAAGCCCCTGCCGAGAAAAAGAGTGCCCCGGCCTCCCCGGCCGGTTTTAAGCCCGCCATTCCCTACGATGACTTCGCCAAGATCGATCTGCGCGTGGCGGTGATTCTCGCCGCCGAGAAGGTCTCCGGATCGAAGAAGCTGCTCAAGCTGCGCGTGACGCTCGGCTCGGAGGAGCGGCAGGTCGTCGCCGGCATCGGGACGAAGTATGCGCCGGAGGCGCTGATCGGAAAGCGGATTGTGCTGGTGGCGAATCTTCAGCCGGCGAAGATTATGGGGGTGGAGTCGCAGGGGATGCTGCTAGCGGCGGGGGCGGAGGAGGTTTTGGAACTGGCGACCTTTCTCGAAGAGATCCCGCCGGGGACGCGGATTAAGTAGGAGCCCATGAAGCCCTTTGAGAAATGTCTAATTTGTGGCGGCGACCTGGTTGAGAAAGAGGTCGAAAAGATCTTACGTGGCGGGGTCCACACGGCGGTCTTGAAAGTGCATGCCGAGGTTTGTCTTCATTGCGGTGAGCGCCTTTATTCTCAAGAGACGGTCAGGCGGTTTGAGGAAATCAGAGCCAAACTGGAACGCCAGGAAACGGCGGACTTTGAGCCGCTGGGACAATCGTTTAAGGTGATGTGATGGGCTCTACCCCAAAAGGTGAACACGTACGCGCATTGCACTCCGAGCCCTTGAGAACGGGCTAGATGCGCGAATGCAAATTGATACCTTCTCCATTCGGGTCGAAGATTCCCCGACCCCAAGCTGAGGGGAATCTTCAATATTTGAAGCAGGTCTTCGCCGCCAAGAAAGCGCGGAGGAAAGAGCTGGCCGCCCTGCCGTATTCGGAGAAGTTAAAGATTTGGTTGGAGCTGAAGACCCTCTTCAACAGCGTCTGGAGAATCAAATAGCGGAAGGTCCGCGGCGCCAAGAAGCTGCTCAAGCTGCGCGTCACCCTCTGCTCGGAGGAGCGGCAGGCATGCCGGAACTCAGTAGGTTTTTCGGAATCATCATTCGTATGTTTGCAGAGGTCGATGCGCCGCATCATACACCCCATTTTCATGCTTACTACCAAGATCAGGTCGCGGTCTACGGTATTGATCCGATTGAAATGATTTCGGGATCTCTGCCGAAGCGTCAACAACGTCTGGTGGAAGCCTGGGCAGAGCTACATCAGGGAGAGTTAACGGCCGACTGGAATTTGTTGCAGTCCGGCCGGAGGCCTACTCCCATTGAGCCGTTGAAATAGGGAGATGAAATGATTCATCCAATTTATCGTGTCCGCTCTTTTGAAATTCTTTCGCCTTATACCTTGCGTGTAGAATTTGACGACAACACCGAACAAACGATCAACTTTCAGCCGATCCTGGCAGGAGAGCTGTACAAACCGCTGCGTGATCTGACTCTGTTTAACCAGGTTCGTATCGATCCTGAAGTTCATACGCTTGTTTGGCCGAACGGAGCGGATTTCGACCCGGCGACATTACACGACTGGTCTCGGCACATCGAGGCGTTGACGGAACGAGCGAAGAAGTGGGAACGTGCATTGGCATAGCCCAGCGCCCAGCCCGGCGCTGGAGCCGACCGCATCGGGACGAAGTATGCGCCGGAGGCGCTGATCGGGAAGCGGATCGTGCTGGTGGCGAATCTTCAGCCCGCGAAGATCATGGGGGTGGAGTCCCAGGGGATGCTGCTGGCGGCGGGGGCGGAGGAGGTTTTGGAGCTCGCCACCTTTCTCGAAGAGATCCCGCCGGGGACGCGGATTAAGTAAGCCGTCCGCCATTTCTTTGTTGGTACCATCAACCGCATCAGAATAAATTCATCTTCTTGTGGTGCAAAGGCGCTGGACTCCTTTCCGACGTTTGCCATCCACTCTCTCCCAACATTTCGATCATAGTGGTGTCATTTAAATCCCTCTTGAAAATAAGTCGTTGACATTAAGGGTGAACTGGCTTATACAGAAAAGCCAGGCGAGACAGAAGATGTTTTAGGGATGTCTATTATGTATCATGTTCCTTTGGAGAGACTACCTGTGTCCAATATAAAAGTGTTGTTTTCGGCTCTGATCCTTGGCGTTATCTTCCTTGGCTGTGCGGCGATGGGAGTACCAGCCACAAGCGATCCTGATAAAAAGATCGGATATGCATACATGCTATTTGATCGACAGCAAAGACCGCTACCAGCCGAACGGCTAATACGGGAGGCCATTGAAATTTATCAAGAGAAGAATAATGACCTCGGGCTAGCGGAGGCATATCGCGCATATGGGTTCTTTTTTCGATCCGGCGCTTTAGAGAAGTGGCACAAACACTACGAATCAGACGGCTTTATGGAAGAAGGCGCTACATACGCGAATCGGCATGAAAAATCGATTGAGTACTTTGAGAAATCGGCCGCAATTTTTGAGAAGCATCACAAAAACGATGCGCTGACGAATGTTCATCTCAATATGGGATTCACATATGAGTTCGCCAATCAACCTGAAAAAGCCTGTGATGAGTACAAGAAAAGCCTTGTCAGCAACCAGCTTCACATAAAAGAAAATCCCGGTGTTACATTTACGTTACCAGAAGGATTTTCCTCATACGAAGCGTATGTGACGCCCATGATGGATAGGTTGAAGTGTGTAAAATAGAAGGCATAACAATGAGGAAATAAATCGAAATAAATCTGTCCCCTTTTCCACTTTTCTGGAAGAGATTCCGCCGGGGACGCGGATTAAATGAGTTGTGCTGTCATGATGTGCGTATAGGTTGCCAAGGCACTGCAGCCCCTCTGCGAGTGGGGAGAAGACAATCAAACCTAACGATCTCTCAGAATCAATTATTACAGCCGTGGTCCACTCAAAGCTGAACGAAGTATCGGTAGATATCGCAGAGATTGGGCTGGACACCTTCTTAGATGAAGGGGTGCTCCGCGAAGTTCCACTTATAGGAAGCATCGTCAATATTGTGAGAAGCGGCTTTTCAATCCGGGATAAGTTGTTCATCCGGAAACTCTGCACGTTTCTTATCCCATTATCCAATATCCCAGAACAGGAAAAGGAAAAGTTCGCAGGAAAGCTGGATACAGATCCGAAACTAAAGCGGAAGGTTGGCGATAACCTTATTTTATTGCTGGACCGATTGGATGATCTAGAGAAACCGCAATTTCTAGCAGATGCTTTTAAAGCCTACATTCGGGGCGACATCTCCTACGAAGACTTCCGTCGCCTATCTTCCGCAATCGATATCGCGTTCATTGATGATTTGGGAACCCTCACCTCAGTAAAAGAACATGCCAGTTACGATTTGTTGCACCGATTGACTAGAGCTGGTCTGGCTGAGACGGCAAGATCCACCCCGACTACATTCGGTGAAACAGACATTGGAGTAGTACTCTCCGAGCTTGGGCGGTTATACATCAGGGTCTTGGGAGCGCGCTGATTAGAAAATAAATTGTGTTTGTTGCGAATCTTCAGCTTGTGAAAGATTATTGGGATAAAGCTGCAAGGGATGTGTCTAGCAGTGGTCAAGAATTAAATCTGTCCCCTTTCCCAGGAAAAATTAAAGATTTGGTTGGAGCTGAAGGCTTTCTTCAACAGCGGCTGGAGGATCAAAAGCGGGGTGATCCGACTAACGTTAATACGCAGTTTGTAGACCTGGCCCTAAGCCTCTTGCGAAACGGCTGAAGCGCAGAACCGCGCAGCGAGGTCTAAGAACTATCTGCGGGCCATGAGGTTTGTTCTCGTTCTAACGGTGATTCTGCTTGCTTCAGTCTGGTGGAAACATTGGGGCGTTTTAGTTTCGCGCACTCCGCGCCGGGTAAGCCGTGTAACATTTCGGTGAACGCGGATGTCCGCGAGCATGCCTTCTTTTTCGGTTGTCAAGATCAGCCACACCATGCAGATGCGCCCCGTCACTCGCGGCTGCTGGTTACCTTAACATTCGGCCAAGAAGGAATACAACATGAAGATAATTGTTCTAGGGATACTTTTGGTGCTGTGCGCGATACCTGATAAGGGTCGGGCAGGAGACATGTTCAATTATGGTAGGTATTGGTCTCAACTTCCACCAATAGCCCGTTCTGCCTATGTTGAAGGAATTGTTGACGGCGGATCCCATGCGTACTTCCAAGCAGCTTCAGAATGGTTGCCACCCGGCGAAATAATTAAAAAACCAGAGCCGGAAAAGGTCGGCATAGTCAGGAAAAAGGTATTCATTATGGTCGATCCGAACACAATCATCTCCGTGATAACCGATCTATACAAGGACCCTGCGAATACCTTTATCGACACCGTGGACATGCTTTATATCGCACGCGACAAGCTTCTCGGTGAAAAAATTGATGATCGCTTGGTATCTGCCCGGAAAAAAGCCGTTGAGTCAAATGAACAGTTGAAAGTCTTCGAAAGGGACAAGTAGCAGAATCCACTGAATTAAGTATGGTATCCCTGGAATTCAAGGGTTTGTTTCGAAACTTAAAAAATCATTGAAGAAATTAGGGTCAAATCTTGAATATTGATAATGCAGGCTGCGCTGTAATAAAAGAACCAAAATATCAACAATCAAAACTTGACCCCATTCTTGGAAAGCCATACCCAAAAACATCTATTGGGGATATATGTTAGGCAGCTCAAATAACTAAGGAGAATAAGTTATGACAAAAGCGTCCCTGAAGCTTCCGAATGGAGCGGTCGTAACACTTGAAGGCACGCCTGAAGAAGTCAGGCAGCTCCTCGAACTTTATGACGGCAATCAGCCCGCACCAGAAACCCCATACCGTAAAAAACGCAAATCGGGAGCTGCCGTAGGTAAAGCGAAATCAGATTCGGACAGCAACGATGGTAAACCCAATCTCAACCACATCGTTACGCTTACCAAGGAATGCGATGAGGCGGAGACCATTGAGACGCAGATTTTGGACCGTACTGCTCAAGTGGATCGCACGCTGCTTCCGCTATATGTCGTGCATGAATACCTTGATAATGCATTTGGTCTCACCTCAGGAGAAATAAGGAAGATCACGACCGACCTAGGAATCCCGATCTCTCAGCCAAATGCTTCACGAACACTGTCTGGAACTGCTTCGAAATATGTAATTGGCGATAAGGTCAAGGTTAAGGGCCAGCCGGTTCGTTACAAACTATCAAGACGCGGCGTCCAGTATATGAAGGAGGTCCTAGCAGGGAACGCTAATGGCTGATCGCTCACGCTTTGCCAAAGGCATAGCTTCGCTGGATCTGTCCCATGCGGAGAGAGCGGTTGCGTTCCTCTGGTATTACCGCCAAACTCAAGAATTTGAAGAGCGGACGGCTTCTGAACTTGCCAATGATCTTCACGACGAGGGTTTTCCCCAGCCGAATGTGACCCGATTAAATCGGGATCTTGGACGAAGCCGTCTTACCATAAAGGGTCGAAGGGCAGGGTCATTCCAGATTGACGTGCGGCATGTTTCCAATCTTGAAGAGAAGTACGGTCAGATCCTCAAAACGAAAAAGGTAGATGTTCAGGACTCTGTGGTTCCAGGGGAGTGGGTTAAAGGTACCCGGGTCTACCTTGAAACATTAGTTCATCAAATTAATGGTAGCTACGAGTATGGATTTTATGACGCTTGCGCAGTCCTATGTAGGCGTCTTATGGAGTCTCTAATTATCGAGATTTATATTCACAACAGTAGGCATCACGAGATCCAGAACAGTGGAGTATTTCTCGGTCTCGAGAAACTTATTGCACATATTCGGACGGACGATAAGCTCATGCTCGGGCGGAATACCTCAAAAACAATGACCGAGGTCAAGCAGCTTGGGGATACCGCAGCTCATGATCGAGTTTATATTACGAGCAAACAAGATATTGATGATGTGCTCGCTAGGTACCGTCGTATGATTCAGGATCTCTTAGCGGCTTGCGGAATTCGGAAATGATCGGAAAGTCATCTAACTAAATTCCGAGGACGCCAAACTTAATTTAGCTTCATCATTATGTGCTTTGGAAAAATCGAGGAACATCGAAGCAAAAATATATTTTCTTACCACTGAACAGTAGAAGGGAAAATAGGGCCAAGTCTACAAACTTGACTATAGAAACTCTAGTACACAATTTGTAGACCTGGTCCAGACCAGTTAACGTTCGCAGCCAAGAGAGCGCGAAGGAAATCCCCGGAATTACAAACGTTAGAAGGCGTAGTGGATGATGACAGTCGATGTAGCCGAAGCACTGCTTTTTCATGCACAACTTCGCCGTGAAGAGATCCCGGCGATCGCGGTCGCTCTGTTGGAAACCGGAACCGACACGCCGACCATCAGACGGCTTGCCGGCCTGACCCCTTCGGAGTTGTCAGAGGCCCACGATCTGTTTCGGCGTATCCTTCAAGAACTGAGGCGCCGTCCCCCAACGGTCAGCGAGGCAGCGAAGACAGTCGCGAAGTACCTTGCTTCACTCGTGCTTGCCGACCGCGCCGACTTAAGACGTATAGCAGCTGAGGGCGCGCTTCTGGCAGCCACGTTTAACTATCCCGATATATTGATGCCGTTCTACACCGCTGATGACTCATATGCCCTCCCTGAGGTACTGAACCGGGCCGACGTGGATCGGGACCTTATTGAGGACGCTCGGCGATTGCTTGAAAATGATCGGGGGCATGCTATCTGATACATTGCTGGAGTTGTCCCGCACAAAGGAAATAAATCTGTCCCCTTTTCCACCTAAAAATGAGGATGATCTAGCCACACGGCAAGATAGTGGGTCACAAATGCAATGCTCTCGGTTCATATGCGGATTTCTGCTCGTCGCCCTCAGTCTGGCAACTGCCAACTGCTCGCGTGTCTCTTGGTATCGTGTACCGATTGATATGAACCCATCTATAGGGCTGAGCCAGGCCGAAAGAAAGATTATCAGCGCAGAGGAATCCTCCGCGCTACCAAAAACCTTTGTCCAAGTCCTGCGGCATGTCGAGAAAGATCATATCGATGAGGTAGATCCCACGGCGCTCAAGGAATCGGGGTCAGAGTACTTTAAATGAACACCTTCTCTTCCAGAATAGTACTCTGACCCTCATTTTTACTCACTCATTTTTACTCAGTCGGCGCTTAAAGCGAGCAGAAAAGGGAAGTACATGATTGCAAGACCCGACCCTAAACTTACTAAACTTAAGATTTACTCATATAGCTTTTACTGGGATCTGTGAGGAATATGAAACCGTTTTTGATTGGGATACTGTTAAGCGCAATTCTCTTTGTTCCGGCTTTTGCAGGAAAGAAAACGGCTAAAGAGGAAGCGGGTTTACTTGGCTTGGTTCGCACGGTACACACCGAGAGTGTAGAGTTTTCAAATAAGTCTGGTCAGTGGATTGAGAAAGTAAAGTTTAAACAAACGATGAGTTATGACCAAAAAGGAAACCGGGTTGGAAGAATTAATTACAATCCGGATGGTACTTTTCGATCAGAAGAAAGAAGTAATATTACCTATGATAAACATGGAAGAATAACGGAGATCAATTCGGCGGATAATTTGGGGTCTTTTGGTGGAAAGAAAATCTATAAGTATGATTCAAAGGGTAATATCAGTGAAGAAACGAATTACATCAATGATGGTTCAATGGGCAGCAGGAATGCCTATGTTTATGATGAGAACGGCAACATCTCTGAAGAGCTTCACTATGCTCACGATGATTCGTTTGTTAGCAAGAGGGTGTACAAATATGCTCCGGAGGGGTACGTTGCTGAAGAAGCCGTCTATGACTCTCGAAGCAAGTTGCTGCGTAAAAAGGAAGTGGCCTATGATGCTAAAGGGAACAAGACTGTGGTTCATTATGGCGGAAAGGGTTCTGCTACCGATAAGGAAGTATTTACATACGACACTAAAGGAAACATAAGTGAAATACTCTTTTATAAACCGGATGGTTCTATCGATGGGAAGAACACCTACAGTTATGAATATGATTCAGTTGGAAATTGGATTAAGCAGAGAGAGTTTCACAAGGGCAAAGTAGAATGGTTAAGAGTAACTGATCGAACCATCACTTACTATTCTAGGGCAGAATAAAATGTCATTTTTAAGAAATAGTGTAAATATTTTGGGACATGGGGACACCATTAATTCCGGGCAAGATCACCATACTTAATTTTTGACACCCCTTAAGCTGAATTCAATACGTTAGGCACCGACGTCTTCTTCGCTTCACAAAGAATCCGTGACGGCTTTACCTTTCTGTTGCAAGCGGGAGCCTAGCATGACATTGGAGACACGTTAATTCGAACACGTGTAAACAATACCGCGTACCGATCCGCCATCGGCGTTGCGCTCGCGGCAGCAGTCCTCCTCGTCTGGCTGAGTCTGGGCGTCGGCATCATCGGGGCGGACGGCGATCCCGCCAACCGGATGTATTTCGGGGTGCTCGCCGTCGGAATCATCGGGGCCATTATCGCGCGCTTCCAACCCCAGGGGATGGCGCGCGCGTTGTTCGGGACGGCGCTCGCGCAGGGGTTGGTTACCGCGATCGCGCTGATCGCAGGGTTGGGTCTGCCGTGGAGCCCGCCGGCGGAGATCATTCTGCTCAATGGGTTCTTCATCGCGTTGTTTTCCGGATCGGCCTGGCTGTTTCGGCGCGCCGCGCGCGGGCAACCCGAACGGGGCGACGCCTAACAATTTATCAGTGAAAGAATGGGGAGGTCTGGGCCCTGTACGCCTTACTTCGATTTTCGGGAGCCGTCCGAAGAGATCCGTCGATCGACGCCTGGCTGGCCGAACGGCCCGCCGAGCTGGGTTTCATTGCCCGGACCTGGTTTTCGAAAATGCGCCAGTGCGGCGCCGATGTTCGAGAGCTGATGCATGACGGGTATCCAACGGCGTGTGTAGAAGATGCCCCTTTCGGCTACGTCGGGGTCTTCAGGGCGCACGTCAACGTCGGCTTCTTCCACGGCGCATCGCTGCGCGACCCCGCCCGCCTGTTGGAGGGAACCGGAAAATACATGCGCCATGTAAAACTGAAACCGGGAATCCCCATCGACAGTGCGGCTTTGGAAGCCCTGATCCTCGCCGCGTACGCGGACATAAAAGAGCGGCTGAGCGCAGATGAGGCCGGAGCGGAGTTCCAATGAGCCAGACCGAGTATGTTTTTCAAAACACGTCGTTTCAAGCCGAATTGAATCGTCTGAGATCGATCGAGGCGATCTTTGACCCCGCAACGCGCCGCCGACTCCTTTCCGCCGGCTTGAAAAGAGGAATGCGCTGCCTGGAAGTCGGGGCCGGCGCCGGCTCGATCATGGCCTGGATCGCCTCCGAGATCGGCCCCTCCGGCCGGGTGACCGCCGTCGATATCAACACGCGCTTCATCGGCAATCCGCCGCCGAATGTACAGCTCTTATCCGGCGACATTCAGACGGTCCCTTTGAAGCCCGATTCATTCAATCTGATTCACGCCCGCTACGTTCTGGTCCATATCCCGGAATATCAAACCGTCCTGCAAATCCTCTGGAGATCGCTGAAGCCGGGGGGAAGCATCGTCATCGAGGAGCCGGACTTTTCTGCCTTTCGCGCGATCGAAGGGAGCGACGCGGGAAAACGGGCCTTCAAAAACATCCACCAAGCCATCAACCAGATGTATTCTTCCAAAGGGATCGATCCCGCTTTGGGAATGAAGCTTCCGATCCTTTTTCAGGAGTTGGGAGCGAAAGAGGTCGTGGTTGAGAATGACGCCCCGATTTCCCGAGGCGGATCGGACATCGCCGAGATGATGAGGATGTCCTCGATCCCATTGAAGGAAAAATATATCGCCACGGAGAAAGCCACCCCGGCCGATATCGACGACTACGAAGCCTTCACCGCCGACCCCGATTCAGCGGCAATTTATTATGCGACCATCGGCGTCATCGGCTGGAAAGAGGGAGTGGCTTAACGGCCAAGGAGGGAGTCATGAGCAAACTGCGGGTGGAAAGTTTCTCCATCTCGATCGACGGCTTCGGGGCGGGGCCCCATCAGAGCCTTGAGAATCCGTTGGGGGTCGGCGGAGAGGCGCTGCATGAATGGGTCTTACCGACGGCCACCTTTCAGAAGATGTTCGGAAACGAAGCCGGCACCACCGGAACGGACAATGACTATGCGGCGCGCGGCTTCAAAAATATCGGCGCATGGATTCTCGGCCGAAACATGTTCGGCCCGGTGCGCGGGCCCTGGCCGGATGAAAAATGGAAAGGATGGTGGGGAGAGAACCCGCCCTATCACGTGCCGGTGTTCGTTCTGACCCACCACCCCAGACCCTCCATTTCAATGGAAGGGGGCACCACCTTTCACTTCGTGACCGACGGGATTGATGCCGCATTGGCCGCGGCCAAGAAGGCGGCCAACGGCTTGGACGTTCGGGTCGGAGGGGGCGTTTCGACGATCCGGCAATATTTGAAGGAAAGATGGATCGATGAAATGCACGTCGCCATCTCTCCCATCCTTCTCGGATCGGGCGAGCCGCTCTTTTCCGGATTGAACCTGGTGGAGCTGGGGTACCAATGCGTCGAACATGTCGCAACAGAGAACGCGACCCATGTTGTGCTCAAGAGAGCATGAGCCGAACATGGAAGAATGAATTAATGTATGGTGTCCCCGGAATTTGTGAAAAACGACAAGGAACTCTATCGTGAACGCGATTAGGACGGTTCGGGCAACTAGGAACGAAGTGGGGTATGTAGAGATTGAAGTTGACGGAAAGCGCTTGGCTCATCACTTTGCAGGTCGTCTCGGCACTCATCCGTCGCAACTGTCTCCTCTCGGTTGGAGGTCAGCCACCGCAGCCCATCGAGCGGAAATCGTCGCACTGTTTCTGGCCGAAATACCATCGAAGTTGGAATCTGGGCGTGTTCCAGTTTTAGTCTGTGAAGAGTGCGGCGACGTCGGATGCGGTGCCTTCGCGGTTCGCGTGGTTCGGGAAGACGACCTTATTAAATGGACGGACTGGGCTTACGAGAATGGATATGAACCCGCCCGAGAACTCACATGGCCCACACGACCCAGTAACTTGGTATTTGATAGAAATACATATGAATCTGAGATCCGAAAAGCATTGTGACCACAATAGCGTCCAATCAACCAAATTCAACAAAGAGGAGAAAACTTCAATGTCGAAACGTTTTCTGGCGTTAACTTTATAATCTTTTCACTTTCTGGATAAGGAAATAAATCTGTCTCCTTTTCCAGATTCGTTTTAGGAGGGCAACATGAGAGTAATCATTGCTGCCATTCTGATCTTATTTGCCGGTCCTGCTTTCGCCGCCGATTCCTGCGAGGCACAGATTCCCTCCTCCTTGAAAGTCGCCTTAGCCAAGGCCTTTCCCAAGTTCCGTCCGCCGCTCGCCTCCGACAACTTGGAAGAGGACATTGAGTTCATTTGAAGGAGGGGGGGAAGGGGTGTCTCGGTGTGGCCGTCGCAGACTTTGATGGCGATGGAACCAAAGACATCCTGTTGGGTCTCACAGCGCTCAAAGGATCGGGAGCCCTCATCGTGGTTGCACTCGCGCGCGGCAAGGATTGGAAGCTCGAGTCCCTTGACGAGTGGCCTGAAGGTCGAATCAGCCTCTACGTTAAAGCGAATACGCCCGGAGTCTACCGACGGACAAAGGCCTCGGATGGCCCATTGGAGCCGGGTGAAGTAAACCCTCTGACGTGTCCCCACTCGGTCGCCGTTTTCGGCGCCACGGAGTCTTCAGGCGTTGCTTACTGCTATAACGACCAAAAGTGGCAGCACGTTTGGATATCCGACTAATGTTGCCCAACAATCAGAGGAACCGCGATGGCTAAACAGCAATCAGTCTCCGTCGCAACATTGAAGACGATTACCGATGCGTTTAACGCCCACGATCTGGACGCCATCATGGCGTTCTTTGCCGACGATTGCTCGTTAGACCTCCCTCGGGGACCGGACCCCTGGGGGCGGCGCTTTACCGGTAAAGCGGCCGTGCGGGAGGGGTTAGCGACACGCTTTAAGGGTCTCCCGGACGTCCACTACAGTGATGACCGGCATTGGGTCAGCGGCAATATGGGCGTGTCGGAGTGGCTACTCACCGGCACGACACCCGACGGAGTTCCGGTTCGAGTACGCGGTTGCGACCACTGGGAGTTCCGGGACGGGAAGGTCATCAGGAAGGACTCGTACTGGAAGATCGTCGAGAAACCCACATAGACAGTCAAGGAGGGATATGCCCATGTCTCTGCGTCGTCAAGTCTCAGCGCCATTCTGGTTCTTTCTTCTGTTCTTCACGCTTGCCGCCTTTGGTTGTTCAGGGGCGAGTTATATCAAGGCAAGCGTCCCCGACAACCCCCTTCAGAGAGTTGCACAACAGGCCGAGCCGGAGTGGTCCGTTGAGCGGGTGGACGAGAACACGTTGCACCTTCGCGACTCCTGGCCCATCCACAGCATTTTTGCTCTAGGTTACAGTGCCTCGTATGCCCATTTGTTCTACGATCCATCCGTTTCGGAACTCAACATTCAGTATTATTTCAAATCCTATCAACCCATCACGTTATGGGTTGTTCCCTTCTCCCTCGACGCCGAGCCCGGCTTCGCAGGTGGCGCCCTCAAGCCAACCATGAATCAGCAGATCGACGATATCCTGAGGTGGAGCGGCGCGACCGTCACATCGCGGCGCGGCGGGTCAACGTCGGAGCCGTTCCCCCCGAAGAAGGAAGACGGACTTGCCCCCCCTCTTGCTCCATAGATGGATTAAAAAAATAGGGATGGACACTTTTTGCGAAATACAAGATAATTGATCTGTTTCGGCGTAAACGAACAAAGGCGAATTGAGTCTGCCGCGCCGATTTCCCCTAAACGCGAAAGGCACAACGCTCCGAAGCTTCGTTCCTTTCCCTCAACAAAAAGGACAACCATTTGGCAAAACCGAATTATCAACATGAAAAGCGTCAGCGAGATATCGCGAAGAAAAAGAAACAGGAAGAAAAAAGACAGAACAAGCTGAAGAAAAAAGAAATCGCCTCCAAGGCGAACCCTGATCCATCTCCAAAAAATTGACCACCTAACTTCTCGGGTCGAAGATCGCTTCGCGATGTGAATGGAGGTACTTCATACCCGATTTATAACGGCACATTCCCCGCTGCTCGCGGCGGGGAGATTCAATTTCGAATTCCAGGGAGAAGCTACTTCATGATTGACTCTCCGTAGGGAGAAGTGTACCCTCCCGCCATAGCCGGAAAAACACGCAGGCCCCACCCGCTTTCCCCCACCCACCCATCACTCAACGCGGCAACCACCGGCAGCAACCACTTTTCATCAGGCTTCGGGACCGTCTTCTTTACCGTCGAAACCCGGACCGAAGCAAAACTTGAATGAATGATAAAAATTCGTTATGCCCGATGTCGATTTCAGGGTTCCCCGACGACTATTAAGTGTAGGGCGGTAATTGTCAAAAAAAAGATGATGAATTACACTGATCCGGATTAAAATAGGCTTCATCTGAACAAAAACAAGGAGAATCCAGTATGAGTCGCGTACGCGTTTTGGTCGGCACACGCAAAGGGGCGTTCATTCTAAACTCGGATGGGAAGCGGGCCAAGTGGGAGGTCAGCGGACCGTTCTTTGCCGGATGGGAAATCTATCATATGAAAGGCTCTCCCGCCGATCCGAATCGGATCTATGTCTCCCAGACCAGCAGCTGGTTCGGACAGATCATTCAGCGATCGGACGACGGCGGCAAAACCTGGCACCAGCCCGGCCTAAAGCCGGGGGAGCCGACCACGACCCCCGAGGGGATGCCGATGGCCGAGAGCAACAAGTTTGTTTACGACACCTCCCCCGAAACGGGCAAGCCGCTCACGACCCACCAGTGGTACGACGGCACGCAGCATCCGTGGGAGTTCAAGCGGGTCTGGCACCTGGAGCCGTCTTTGAACGATCCAAACACGGTCTATGCCGGCGTCGAAGACGCGGCGCTTTTTCGCACGACCGACGGCGGACAAAGTTGGCACGAGCTCGCGGGATTGCGGGGCCACGGCACCGGACCCCAATGGTCGCCCGGCGCGGGAGGGATGGGATTGCATACGATCCTGCTCGATCAAAAAAATCCGAATCGCATCTATATCGCGATCTCCGCCGCGGGGGTCTTCCGAACCGACGATGCCGGGAAGACGTGGAAACCGATCAACAAGGGGCTGACCTCTCAATACATTCCCGATCCCAAGGCCGAAATCGGTCATTGCGTTCACCGCATTGCCATGCACCCGTCGCGCCCCGACGTGCTCTATATGCAGAAGCATTGGGACGTCCTGCGGAGCGACAACGCCGGCGAGTTATGGCAGGAGGTGAGCGGGAATTTGCCGACCGACTTCGGGTTTGTGGTCGATGTCCATGCGCACGAGCCGAACACCATTTATGTCGTCCCGATCAAGAGCGATTCGGAGCATTTTCCGCTCGAGGGCAAGCTCCGCGTCTACCGCAGCCGCAACGGCGGAAATGAATGGGAAGCGCTGACAAAGGGACTCCCCCAAAGCAACTGCTACGTCAACGTCTTGCGCGATGCGATGGCGGTCGATTCGCTCGACTCCTGCGGGATTTATTTCGGCACCACCGGCGGACAGGTCTATGTGTCGCCCGACGGCGGGGAGAACTGGAGCGCCATCGTGCACGATCTTCCGGCCGTCTATTCGGTCGAAGTGCAGACATTAAGATGATCCGCGTCGGGCTCCCCTATCATCTGCGAAACCTGGCGCGGGTCGATGCGGAGGTCCAACTCCAGGTCGACGGCCCGGTCACCCAACGGACCGTGCTGAATGCGCTCGAAGCACGCTACCCGATGCTGGCCGGGACGATTCGCGACCATGTCACGCAAAAGCGCCGGCCGTTTCTCCGGTTCTTTGCCTGCGGAGAAGATCTCTCGCTGGAATCTCCCGACGCCCCGCTCCCCGACAAGGTGGCGGCCGGAGAAGAGCCGTTTCTCATCATCGGCGCCATCGCAGGAGGGTGAATCTGAACACCGGGATCGACAATGAGCCACTGATGAACGAATCCACATTTTAAATAGGAGAACAAATCATGTCTAAAAATACTGTCCGACTTCACCGGGTCCTCCGTTCCACCCCGGAAAGAATCTATCGGGCGTTCCTCGACCCCGATGCAATGGCCAAATGGCTGCCGCCGAACGGATTCACCGGCAAGGTTCATCATCTGGAGGCCAAGGTAGGCGGCACCTACAAGATGTCGTTCAAGAACTTCACCACCGGCCACGGCCACTCGTTCGGCGGGGAGTATCTTGAATTGGTGCCAAATGAACGGATTGTCCACACCGACAAATTCGACGATCCGAATTTACCGGGAGAAATGAAGGTGACGATCTCATTGAAGCCGGTTTCCGTCGGAACGGAGATGAACATCATCCAAGAAGGGATCCCCGACGTCATTCCGCTGGAGGCCTGCTATCTCGGCTGGCAAGAATCGCTCACGTTACTTGCAAAACTGGTCGAGGCGGAGATTACAGAGTAAGGAGGATCAAAATGTCTATTCCGAAAATTACCCCCTGTTTGTGGTTCGATAACCAGGCCGAAGCGGCGGCGAAGTTTTACACCTCCGTCTTCAAAAAGGGAAAGATCGGAAAAATCACCCGCTTCGGAAAAGAGGGTTTCGAGATCCACGGAAGGCCGGAGGGATCGGTGATGACCGTGGAGTTTGAGATCAACGGCCAGCCGTTCACCGCGCTCAACGGCGGCCCGGTCTTCAAATTCAACGAGGCGATTTCGCTTCAAGTGCCATGCGAGACGCAGGAAGAGATCGACTACTATTGGGACAAACTTTCCGAAGGGGGAGAAAAATCACAGTGCGGCTGGCTCAAAGACAAATACGGCCTCTCCTGGCAGGTCTTTCCGAAGGGGATAGACGAATGGGTCGGCGATCCCAACTCCGAAAAATCGCAGCGCGCAATGAAAGCGATGCTTCAAATGGAGAAGATCGACATCACGAAACTCAAGCAGGCCTACGAAGAAAAGGGCACAAGATAGCAAAGCTGGATCCGGGACCGGGCAGTTGAACTTTAAAGAACGGGGTGGTAAAGAGATTGCATCTGATATGGATCGAACCCTCGCAGAAGGAGAGAGGCCATGTCTAAAAAAGATGCAACCGCTCCGAAAGAGATTCCGAGCGAAAACAACCGCCCCTACCTCATCCTCCGCCCCGAAGAGCATGCCGTTCTCGGCGAGAGCGAGTTCGGGACGCCCGGCCTTCGCGCCGTCGAGTCGATCGGCCCCTTTACCGAAATCCAAGCCTCCGGCCCGCTCATCACCGTGCACGACGCCACCGTAGCGCCGCACCTCGGCATCGGACATCACCCGCACCGGTTCAACGAGCGGCTCTTCTACATCGAGCAGGGGGAGCTCGACCATGACGACGCATGGAACAACATCCATGGTCATATCGGCCCCGCCGACGTCGGTCAGTTTACCGAGGGGAGGCGCGGGATGCTCCACTCCGAGTGGAACAACGGCGACCTTCCCACGCGCGCCTATATCCTCGTCTACAGTACCGATCCGGTCCCGGAGGAAACCGCTTTTCATGTCCTGAAAGACGACGAAGCGCCTCGCTATGGCGAGGGACGCGGTGTCGAGACGAAAGAGCTGGTCGGCGGAAAATCGCCGCTTCGCGTACACGGCGACCTCCGCCGCTTCACCGACTCGCGCCTCGAACCCGGCGCCGAGTTAAGCCTGCCGCTGGCGGCCGGCGAAGGGGGTCTCATCAGCGTGCGGGAAGGGCGGGTCCGCCTCGGCGGCGAAGTGCTGCCGGTCGGCGAAACGGTGATCGTTCCCCCCGCCGACGCGCCCGGCACGCTGCGGCTTCGAGCCGACGCGCCGAGCCGCGTGATCCGCGTCGTCTACGGTCCCGGCCACGGATTCGTCCGCGCCGCCCCCCGCTATCGGACCCGCACCCGCGCTTGACCTACTGGACGTAAAGCCGTAGTTTGCGGGAGCGCAGCGGACGGCGGCCGACTGAATTACAGGGTTCAGAAAGCAAGCGCCTTGGAGCCGGCCGCAGAAAGCCGTCGCATTTCGGCGAACATTCTTCGCGATCTTCCCTCGACGCTCTCTTCGCGCAACGGTTCCAGATCCGGTTCTTCTTGACTCTCCCGAAGGAATCGGTTTACTTTCGACTTATGGCGAGACTCCTATCGACGGCCTTCAAGCGCTTCCCCGGCCCTCCCACAAATGGCCACCCTCGTCAGCAAACCCTTGTTCCGCAGAATTCCGAACATCATGGAATGGCCGATGCAAACAATTAACTGAGGAGGCAACGCAATGAGCGCTAAGATTGTTCTGCCTACGGATAATGAAAGCTTCGACTTCGGCGGCCTCGGGGTGCTCTGGAAGGTGGACGGACAGGAAACCGGCCAGCGCTTCTCCATCATTCACCATCCGATCGCCCCCCGCGCGCTGGCCGCGCCGCTTCACTACCATCACCAGGAGGATGAGCTCTGCTACGTCTTGAAGGGGACGCTCGGCGCGAAGCTGGGGGACGACATCGTCACCGCCCGACAGGGGACGTGGGTTTTCAAACCCCGCGGACAGTGGCACGCATTCTGGAACGCGGAGGAGACCCCTTGCGAGATCATCGAAATCATCTCGCCGGCCGGCTTCGAGAACTACTTCAGGGAGGTGGCCGCGACCTGGGGCAACCTCGCGAAATTCGAGGAGATCAACAGGAAGTACGACCTCGACATGGACTTCGACAGCATTCCGAAGCTCTGCGAGCGCTTCGCCCTGACGTTCCCTCAGCTCTGACGCCGCGCGCGCAAACGGTCGATGTCTGTATGAAACCGCCGCCATGGATGGATCCTCGATTCCGGCGGCTCATCTTCGGGCGAAAGGAAACTTCGAGCATGAGCAGAGAGACCTTCCCCTCAGGGGTCCACACGGCGCTGAGCTTCCCTCTCGTCTCAAGCGCTCAGGTGCACAGCGACGAATTCAAAGAGTGCGTGGCGCTTCAGGCGCAGTACCTCTATGACCGGTTCAGAAAGTTCCCCGGCACGGTGCCGAGCATCTTTTCCCTGATGTATCTGCAAGCCCATCATCTCGATTTAGAATTCTACGACCACTATTTCGAGCCTGGCGCCTATTTGCAGACGCACGCCGAGCATATGGCGGGCTGGCACGGCCGAGAAACCTAACCTCACGCCCGCCGGTGAGCCCGCCGCTCCGGATGAAGCGTGCGGTCGGCCCCGCGGTGGAAAAGAAGCTCGCTCCCTTTTCTCCAAAAGGTCCCGAGCGCCGTCTGCCGGAGGGGTTGGGTCTGAGACCGTCTCGGCGTCAGCCAGTATTTCCAGGCAAACCGAAGCCACTCCCTTCGGACCACCGGCCAGATGTGACCGTACCGCTCCCGCCCCCGGAGGACCTCGAAGTAAAGCTCGGCGATCCACTTGTGGCTCTGAAGGAATCGGTAGCTCGTCTCCGGCCATTTGTGGAAGAGGCGCGCAAATCGGCGGGCGGCCTTGAACTCTTCCGCCGTCTCGGCCCGGACCCGCGCGGTATAAGCCGACAAGCCCTCTCCGGTCCCCTTCAGGTTATTCGAGATCACCTCCGCCGCGATCAGGCCGGTCAGGAGGGCATAGTAAAGTCCGTCCCCGGAAAGGGGATCGATCAGGCCGGCGGCGTCCCCGACCCAGAGGACCCCTCCCTCGTGAAGCGGCGTCCCCTCGCTGATGGAAGCCCGTTGGAAAACGCTCACCGGTTGTCCCGACGCCTCTTTGAGGATTCCCTGATTTTCGATGAACTGGCCGTAGAGCTCTCCGGCGCTTTTGACCTTTCGGTCCGCGCCGGAAACGCCTGTCGCGTGATGATCCCGCTTCGGGAGACGCCAGCCGAAGCCGTGCGGGGCCGATCCGAGATCGATCCGAATGAGGCTGTGATCCTCATGCGCTTCCCCCTGATACGGAATCTCGCTCTCCACGCCGACCGCCCCTTCGCCCGGCAGCCCTCCGCCGCGCCGGATCAGGCCGTTGAGGCCGTCCGCGCCGATCAAGTAGCGGCAACGCCAGCCGTCGTGCCGGGTCCGGACCGCGATCTCGCCGTCCTCCTCCGTCCACTCGACCACCTCGGTCTCGTCGCAAAGGACCGCTCCCGCCGCTTCCGCCTTCGAGGCCAAAAGGTAGTCGAATCGGTCGCGCGACACCGTCGAGGCGACCGGCTCGGGCGTTTCGATCATGAAAGGATCCTTCCCGCAAAAATCAAAACGAATCCCCTGGATCGTCTGCTCGATCTCACCGCTGATATCGAAAGGGATCAACGCGGCGGCCCGAACCGTCAGGGCCCCCCCGCAGATCTTCCCCCGAGGGAGAGACGATCGCTCCAGCGCTAAAACCCGGTGTCCCCGACGGCTCAGCTCATACGCAGCGATGGCCCCGGCCGGACCGAGGCCGACCACAATGACATCATAATCGGTCATGGGATTACCCCTGCACTTTTAGTTTATTCTCTACCTGTTTGACGCCGGAGACGTCCTTCGCCAACGCTTCGGCCTGACGCCGCTGCTCCCTTGATTCAACCTCTCCTTCCAGGACCACGATCCCTTTGCGGCTGGTCACATCGATATCGGCCTGACGAGTCACCGGATCGGTGATGAGGTCGGTCTTCAGTTTGGCGACAATGGAATTGTCCAGGATCACCTCGCTGGTGAGCATCAATCGGTTGTCGATTCTTCGAAGCTCGCCCACAACAGACCGCGTCAACTCCTCCGCCCGCTCCCGCTCTTCCTCGCGGTCGACCAGACCGGTCAGGACGACGGTATCCCCCTCCAGCTTCGGTCGGATCTGCCAAGCCGCCGTGAGGGGATCCCCTTTCAATCTGCTCTGAATCTTCGATTCAATCGCCTCGTTCCGCGGAGGGGCCTCCGCGCGGCGATTTTTCGCGCCACAACCATTCAAAAAAAGCGCAACGATCAAGACAACCCACACCGTTCTCTTCATTAGACAGTCTCCTCTCATCGCTTACATTTTCTTATGTCTTGAACAAGGGTCTTCTGAGGATGGAACTAAAAACCTAAACAAAGATAAAGCAAAAACCAGGCCGCTAAAATCGTTGCCCGATGCCTGATCGTAAGCCAAGTTTCATTTAGAGTGATCCATTTGGGACCACTTTCGATTCAGGATGATCGAATTTGTGAAAAACATGCACAAGGTTGAATTTTTTATTCATCGGAAGTAACATGATCCCTTCATGAAGAGGGCTCTGAAATGTTGATCGATACGCATACCCATATTGCCGACCCCGAATTCGATGCAGACCGGGCGGCCGTGATCGAACGCGCCCTCGCGGCGGGGGTTCGAAAGATGGTCCTGATCGGAACCGACCTCGCCTCCAGCCAAAGGGCGGTGACCCTCGCGGCGCAATACCCCTTTTTTTGGGCGACGGTCGGCCTGCATCCGCACGAGGCGAAGTCGCTCGACCGGGACCTCCTTCAGGCGCTTGAGAAATTGGCGGAACACCCCAAAGTGGTCGGCCTGGGGGAGACCGGCCTCGACTTTCACTACAATTATTCCAGCCCGGAGGAACAGCGCCGCGCGTTTATCGAACAGATCGGTCTGGCGAAGCGAAAGCGGCTCCCCTTGGTGATTCATACAAGAGAAGCCTGGGACGAAACCTTTCAGATCTTGGAAGAAGAAGGAGGGCGATCCCATGCCGCCGAGGTCGGCGGGGTCTTTCACTGCTTCACCGGGGACGGCGCGGTCGCGGAGAAGGCGGTTCAATTCGGCTTCTATCTCTCTTTCTCCGGCATCATGACCTTTCCGAAGGCGATCCCGCTTCAAGAGGCCGCCGCCGTCGTCGATCTCTCGCGGCTTCTCATCGAAACCGACGCCCCCTACCTGGCGCCGCAAGGGTATCGGGGAAAAAGGAATGAACCGGCCTTCGTCCGCGCGGTGGCCGAAAAGATCGCGCAGATCAGAAACACTCCGTTCGAGAAAATCGCAGAAACCACCTCCGCCAACGCCGAGCGACTCTTCACGCTTTCCTAAGCCGACTTTATCGCCTCTCTTCTGAACCCCTCGTAATTTGACAGCTTTTTGATCGGGTGGTAGATTTTGTTCTGCCCGAATCGCCACGTTATTGCAGGCCATGTCATTCCTGTTTGAGCACGCCGAACAGGAAAACCGCTAAAGGATCCAATCCAGTGAGAATTTTAAAATGAGTCAGCCGATCCGGTTCGGAAAATATCTCCTCCTCGACAAGATCGGCACCGGCGGCATGGCCGAGCTCTTCCTTGCGAAGCAGACCGGCCTCTCCGGTTTCGAGAAGACCGTCGCCATCAAACGGATCTTGCCGCACCTCACCCAAGGCGCCGAGTTCATCGCGATGTTCATCAATGAGGCGAAACTCGCGGCCCTTCTGAGCCACCAGAACATCGTTCAGATTTACGATCTCGGAAACGTCGATCAGTGCCATTACATCGCGATGGAATATATCATGGGGAAAGACCTTCGAACCGTGATCAACCATGGAAAATCGAAGAGCATGCCCCCCTCGATCGGCGATGCGCTTCTGATCGTCAGCAAAATCTGCTCCGCCCTCGATTACGCCCATCGGAAGAAAGATCTCAACGGAAACGACCTGCACCTGGTCCACCGCGATATCTCCCCGCAGAATATCCTCGTCTCCTACGAAGGGGAGGTCAAGCTGGTCGATTTCGGAATCGCCAAGGCGGCGACGGGGGGACAGGAGACGAAGACCGGCGTCTTGAAAGGGAAGCTCGCCTATATGTCTCCCGAACAGGCGTGGGGGAAACCGGTCGACGGCCGGACCGATCTCTTCGCGCTCGGGATCGTTCTCTACGAGGCGGTCACGGGGGAGCGGCTCTTCACCGGCAACGATGAAATCTCTATTCTGGAGAAGGTCAGAAAGGCGGAGGTCCCCCCGCCGACGCAACTGAACCCCGCCGTTCCCCCCGAGCTCGAGGTCATTCTCAAGAAGGCGATGGCCAAAGAGCCGGAGGATCGGTATCAGACCGCTTCGGAAATGGAGATGGCGCTGGAAGATCTGATCACAAAAAAGGGATACGCCTTCAGCAGCCTCTCCCTCTCTCATTATATGCAGGCCCTCTTCGCGGATGAGATTTTAAAAGATACCCGGCGGCTCCAACAGGTCACCAGCCAGGCGCATCCGGTCGCGCCGGTGGAAGATCGCAGCACGATCGTTCGTCCCGCGCACGCGGCCCCGCCCCCCGTCCCCGCCGACCCTGCGGCCGCCGTGCGAAAAAGCATCAGCCAGAGCAAGCTGATTTTTCCTCCGCCGAAAGGACGCCGGTTCTCCCAGTGGGTCTCAGTCAGCCTTTTGCTCAGTTCCTGGTCGATATTCTTGCTGCTTCTCTTTCTTTCGGATATTCACTTTGTCGCCCGGCTACGATCGAAATTTCCGGTCCTGGAGGAATCGAAGGCCAAGATCTCGGCGTCGCTGGAGAGGACCGGCCTGCTCTCTTTTCTGGATGGCTTCCAGAACGGCCTCTTTCGACTCGTCGAAACGGGAAACCCCGGCCCTCCGTCCCACGCCTCCTCGGGCGAGAAGCCGGTTGGCGTGACGCTCGCTCGCGAATCCGCGCCGGCTTCGCCGCCGGCGACTCCCGACACGATCGACTCGGAAACAGGCGTCCAACCGGCTTCTCTCCCCCCTCCGGCGCCAGATATTCCGAGCCTCTATCGGGAAGCCAAAGAGGATTACCATGCCGGCCGGCTGGATGAAATGGAGCGGAAACTGCGGCAAATTATCGAAATCGACCCGAACGAGGTGCAAGCGTATCATCTCCTGGGAACGGTCTACCAGGAGAAGAAAGAGCCCGACAGAGCGCTTCGGATCTTTGCCGACGCGGCGGCGCTCTTTCCAAAAGAAGCGATCCTTCATTATGATTTGGGGTTCCTCTATTTCAAGAAGGGGGTCGACTCCCTCGCCGCACAAGAGCTGAATTTAGCGATGAAGCTCTCCCCCCGGAGCCCGGAGGCGGAGCGCGCCCGGGAGATCTTACAAAAACTGGGGCAACGGCCGCAGCCCGCCGCTTCTCTCCCGAAAAAAAAGACGGAGCCCCCCCGACCGGCCGCCGCGCTCCCCGCCCTCACCCCAAAGCCGGAGACGCGGGAGGAAACGGCAGAAAAACCGACGGCGCCGCCGCTCCAATCGGCGGCTCTTTCCCCCGCCGCCCCCTCTATGGTCGACGATCAGGAACAGATCCGGCTGCTCATCTCTAACCAGAAAAGAGGGTTTGAGGGAAAAAACATCGAGGGGGTCCTTCAAGGCCACCTCCACCCTCTGCCGGCCTTCCGGCAGAAAGTGGGGGAGTGGTTTCAGCGCTTTGACCGGGTTTCGGTCAATTATGAGGTCTATGAGCTCAAAATCGAGGGGAATGAAGCGTCGGTCTCGGCCCTCGAAACGATTGTCCTTCAATCGGATAAAGCCGCCTCCCGTCAGGTCGAGAAGGCGCTTGTTTTTTGGAAATTGGAGAAGGTCAGTGACGGCTGGAAAATCGCCAAAGCCAATGTGGTTGAGAAATATTAAGAGGGATCGCCATGCAGATCACTTGTGAAAATTGTTTTACCGTTTATGAACTCCCCCCCGAAAAGAGCGGCCTCGCCGGCTGTCCCTATTGCGAGCATATCAACAAGCCGAAGAAGAAGGTCGCCTCCGTTCAGTTCGGAGGGGGCGCCGGCGGAGAGATGGGGATCGACCCCAGCAAGACGATGCTGAACTATATTGAAGGGGAACGAAAGAGCGAAGGCTCCGCCGTCCACAAAACGATCGCGGGAAAAGCCCCCTCCCTCCCAGCGGAAAAATCATGGATCCTTACCATCCTGGAAGGGGAGGACAAAGGAAAACGTTTTCTTCTCTCCAAGCCGGTGATCCGGATTGGACGGAAAGAGGTGGAGTTGGTATTGAGGGACCCGGAGGTCTCCCGGCAACAGTGCGTGATTCAAATTTACGGCGAGACGGCGATCCTTCGCGACCTGAAGAGCGCAAACGGCACCCTGGTCAACGGCTTCGTGGTGCAGGAAGAGATCCTGAAGAATAACGATCAAATCCGCGCGGGGAATACCCTCTTCCAAATTTCCCTCCAAAAAAAGAAGTAAAAAGAAAATTATCGAAGGGAATCGGTTTCCCATTGAAGCCAAATTTCGACCCCCTCCCTGTGACAGTGATCACCCCCCCTTCCAGAGATCCCCTCATAACACATTGATTTCTTTCCGATGAGAGATCTCATCCAATACGGAATAGAGATTGCATTTACTCTCGGCAGATATCCCTTGGAAGGATCTCCTCCCAAAGGAAGGTCCCCCACCCAGGAGGCCTTATGGAAAGGCACTTTATCCTCATTGTCGATGATGAACCGAGCATTCGAAGCGGCCTGGCCCGGCTCCTTCAGAGAGAAGGATATGATACCCTCTTGGCGGAGAGCGCGGAAGACGGGCTCGCCATCCTTGAAAAGAAATCGTTCTCGGCGGTCATTTCCGATTACCGGATGCCGGGCCGATCCGGAACCGATTTTCTGACCGAGGTGAAAAGGCGGCATCCGGAGTCGATCCGGATTCTTTTGGCCGGGCAAGAGGAAATTGACGAAGTGATGCCGGCCGTCGATCGAGGCCTGATTTCTCATCTGATCGTCAAACCTTGGGACAATGATACTTTAAAAAAGGCGATCGAAAGATGGGGTGAAGAATTCGAGAAAGCGCACCCCGGGAGGCCCCCGGTCCCGGTGGAAACATCGGACGAAACGGAAGAAGGGATGATCCTCATCGACGAACTGGAGACAGCCACGATCCCGGACGAATTCCTCCAATTCATTCCACCCGCCTCAAAGAAACCTTCCTGACCTTTCACATCGATCCCGCTTGACTTTTCTTTCCGCTTCGATAAAAATCGACCCATGTCGATCCCGCCGAATTCTTCTCAAAGCAATACCATCGATTGGAATGAGATGTCGAAGAGCTTCGACCGGTGGCTTCCTTATATTCAGCCGGTCGCCGAGGCGCTGATCTCTCTGGCCGATCTCTCGGAAGGGGACGAGATCTTGGACGTCGCCGCCGGGACGGGAGAGCCTTCGCTGACGATCGCCCGGCGCTTCGGATCGGCCGTCCGGATCACCGCCGTCGACGGCGCCGAGGCGATGGTCGCCGTGGCCGAAGAGAAGCGCCGGAGAGAAGGGCTTTCGGGGATCACCTTCCAGCCGATGAAGGCCGAGGCGCTCGCTTTTCCTTCGAACCGGTTCGACCGGGTCATCAGCCGGTTCGGCGTGATGCTCTTCGACGATCCCCTTCAGGGACTCAAGGAGATGCGGCGGGTGATGAAGCCGGGGGGGAAGATGGCGATCGCGGTCTGGAGCGAATTCCACCGGATCGAATCGCTCCATCTGATCTGGGAATCGATCATGAAGCGCCTTCCCCCGGAAGGGCGCCCGCCCCTCCCCAAAATGGCCGACCTCGGCCCCCCGGGAAAACTGGAAGCGCTTTTAAAGACCGCCGGGTTCGAACAGTTCGAGATCAGGCCGTTTCTTTTATCGTATACCTTCGACGATTTTGAAACCTATTGGGCCATCAATACCGAATCGGGAACCCTCCGGGAACCGCTCGACCGGTTCAGCGCCGAAGAGCAGGAAGCGATCAAAAAAGAGACCTCCAAACAGGTTGTCCCTTTCTTCAAAGAGGGGAAAATCATCATGCAAAATCAGGCCCTCCTCGCCGCCGCAATCGCGTAGGGGCAATCTTCACCGCTCTCTTGCATCCTCTGCTTTTAGTCCGCTACAATATGTATCTAAACGAAACCGGTCATCAAGGAGGGTCCATTGCTGAAGACGATCCCGCCCCGCCCATTCGGCGCAACAACATTGGAAAACGGTTCCGTCGCGTTTCGCGTCTGGGCCCCCTTTGCGAGAGAGATACAGATCAAACTGATCGGCCGGGACTTGCCCCTTCAGGCGACAATGAGCGCAACGGGAGAACGTCACTGCTTCGAAGCGATCGTCCCGAACATTCCGGCCGGCACCCGTTATTTCTACCATCTCAACGGAGATCGGGACCGCCCCGATCCCTACTCCCGCTTTCAGCCCGAAGGGGTGCACGGCCCCTCCGAAGTGGTCGATCCGAACGCCTTCGCCTGGTCCGATCAAGGGTGGCGCGGCATCCCGCTCGAAGATTATATCCTTTACGAACTCCACCCCGGGACCTTTACCCCGGAAGGGACCTTTGATGCGATCATCGCCCATTTAAATTATCTCAAGCGGGATCTCGGGATCACCGCCGTGGAGATCATGCCGGTCGCGCAGTTCCCCGGACGCCGAAACTGGGGTTATGACGGCGTCCATCTCTTTGCCCCGCAAAACAGCTACGGCGGGCCCGACGGGCTGAGGCGGCTGGTCGACGCCTGTCACGCCGCCGGCCTGGCGGTGGTGCTGGATGTGGTCTACAATCACCTCGGACATGAAGGAAATTACCTCCGAGAGTTCGGCCCCTACTTCACCTCGAAGTACAAAACCCCCTGGGGAGATGCGGTGAATTTCGACGATGCCGGGTCGGACTTCGTCCGCCGCTACGTGATCGACAACGCCCTCTACTGGATCCGGGAGTATCACATCGACGCCCTCCGCCTCGACGCCGTCCACGCCATCTATGATTTTTCCGCCAAACACATTCTGCAGGAGATGAAGGAGGCGGCGGATGAGACCGCCCGGGGGCTCGGAAGGCCGGTTTATTTGATCGCCGAAAGCGATCTGAACGACCCCAAAATCATCCGCGCGCCGGCGCAGGGAGGCTACGGCCTCGACGCCCAATGGAGCGACGACTTTCATCATTGCCTCCATGCTCTCCTCACAGGCGAACGAGAAGGCTACTACCAGGATTTCGGGCGGCTCGATCAGATGGAGCGGGCGATCCGGGAGGGATACGTCATGGCGGGCGTCTATTCCCCCTACCGCGATCGGATTCATGGGAGCCCCTCCGACGGCCAACCCCCTTCCAAATTCGTCGTCTTCTCTCAAAACCACGATCAGACCGGCAACCGGGTATTGGGAGATCGGCTCTCGACCCTCATTTCGTTCGAAGCGCAAAAGCTCGCCGCGGCCGCGGTCCTCCTCGCCCCGAATCTCCCGCTTCTCTTCATGGGGGAAGAGTACGGCGAGACCGCCCCCTTTCAATATTTCACGCACTATCAGGATCCGATTCTCGGAGAGGCGGTTCGGAAGGGACGTTGGGAAGAAGCGATCGGATTCGGATGGAAGGGCGAGGTCCCCGATCCGCAGTCGGAGGAGACGTTTCAGCGCTCCAAGCTCGATCTCTCGCAACGCTTCCAGGAACCGAACAGCCGGCTCTTCGCGTTTTATCAGCGGCTCATCGCGCTTCGGAAGTCGGCGCCCGATCTTCATCCCACAGGAGGAACGGCTCAGATCAAGCGTCACGATCAGGAGGCCTGTCTCACGCTCCAACGGGGGGATAAAATTTTAATCGTTCTCAGCTTTCATCCCAAAATCGTCTCCCTCCCGATCTCCTTTCCCGGAGGGACTTGGGAACGGCTCCTCGACAGCCAGGAGAAACAATTCGGCGGATCGGAAGAGCGACTCCTCCCCGCGCGCCTGGAAGCAAACCGCACCGCCGAACTTCGACTCTCCCCCTATCAGGCCGCGCTTTTTCGACGGATCGAGTAAAAAGAAGCGGACTTGTCACGTCGTTCCTATTTTGATACGATCCGGCGGATGAAAGCGAGAACCGTCGCATCCCTCCAGGAAGAGGTCATCCGCTGCACCCGCTGCCCCAGGCTGGTGCAGTATTGCACCGAGATCGCGCGGACGAAACGAAGGGCTTACCGGGATGAGGCGTATTGGGGAAAGCCGGTGCCGGGGTGGGGCGATCCCGATGCGCGGCTGCTGATGATCGGCCTGGCCCCCGCCGCGCACGGCGGCAATCGGACCGGCCGCGTTTTTACGGGAGATGCTTCCGGCGATTTTCTCTTTCGCGCCCTTCACAAGGCCGGCTTCGCCAATCAGGCGACATCACTCCACAGGGAGGACGGCCTCCGATTGAAAGACGCCTACCTGACCGCCGTCGTTCACTGCGCCCCGCCCGACAACAAACCGCTGCCGGCCGAGATTGAAACCTGCCGGAGTTACCTTGTGGCGGAGCTGACGGCGCTAACGAAGGTGAAGGCGGTCTTGGTTTTTGGAAAAATCGCCTTGGACGGATTTCGCGCCGCCCTTCCCGAGGCGCACGGGATCGATCTTCCGGCGGCATCGACCCCTTTTCAGCATGGGGCCGCTTACGAGATCGGCCATCCCCCGCTCCGTCTCTTCATCTCGTATCATCCCAGCCGCCAGAACACGCAGACCGGCCGTTTGACGGCGCCGATGTTCGACGCCGTCTTCCGAAAGATCCGGGTCTATCTCGATCAAAGCTAAACAACCGAATTTATTTTTTCTGCGGCTGCAAGCTTGCAATAAACCGGTCGATCGGAATGGCCGGCATCGTCAAAAGCTTGACCGATCCCCGCCCTCCCAACTCCACGGAGAGCCGCGCGACCGTCTCGTTGTCGGGCGCTTCGATAATGTTGACGAAGTCATACGGCCCGAGGGTCGCGTACTGGCTCATGATCTTCACCCCCATCCCTTCGATCTCTTTATTGACCTCTTTGAGCCGGCTTGGATTTTCTTTGAGCGTTTCGCTCCCATCGTCGGTCAGCGTGCTGAGCATAATATACGTCGCCATGGCGCCCTCCTCGTTGAAGGATCACGTTCGGATATAAACCTCTCAAAGTGTAAATCGATTGAAAATGAAAATGCAAGTAAGAGCAAAAAAAAAGGGGAAAGAGGTCAGGAGGGACTACGTATAGATGAGACCGAAGAGCCGCTCCGCCCGGTCGCGATCGATACCGGAGAGGATTTTATATTCTTCCAGCGCCGCCGCCTGATTCTTCAGGCTGACATAGGTAATTCCGAGGTTGAAGTGGGCTTCGGGATAAGCGGGGCGCAGAGCGACGGCCCGCTTTAACATCTCGACGGCCTCCTGCTTGCGGCCCATCACCCCGTAAAGGGTGCCGAGATTAAAATAGCCTTCCGCGCGCTCCGGCTTGATCCGGATCACGTTTCGGAACGCCTCCGCCGCTTCTTCCGGACGGCCCAGGTTGCCGAGAACGACGCCGGCATTGTAATAGGCTTCGGCGTAATCGGGCGAAAGCGCGATCGCTTTTCGGAAAGAGGCGAGCGCTCCTTCCTTATCCTTCTTGGATAATTCGAGACCATGATTAAAATGTTTCTCGGCATCCGGATCTCGTATTGACACGGCATCGTACCTGCGCGCAGACTCCTCGTCCGACCAGTCGATACCGGACGAAATCGAGGGGGCGCTAACCCCGAAAGATCTGGTCGTGTTCTCTTACGTGATCGCGCACTTTCAACCCGAATATCTGACCGGCTGAAGCTTCTTGAACCGATTGGTGATCGACCTCCATCGATTCAACCGATTGCCGCAGATCGGTGGTATGCCCTTTGATATGGATGGGTTCCCCAACCCGCAACGGCCCTTCGTTCAGTTGAACGACCGCGACGGAAAGGTGGGAGTAATAATGGGTCACGACGCCGATCGGTTGCTCGGCCGGCATCGGGGGGGCCGCCGGCGGCGGCGCGGGTGAGGTCGTTGTCGCGGAGGGGGAGGGAGCGGCCGTTTCTCTCATCGGGATGACCGGGGCCTGTCGTTTTTCCTCTTTCGGAGCGGCGGGGGCTTTTCGAGGGGCGGCGGCGCTTCTCTTGGCGGTGGTCTTCTTCGCCGCCGTTTTTTTGGCCGTCGTCTTTTTCGCCGTTGTTTTTTTGGCGGTGCTTTTCTTCGCCGTGCTCTTCTTGGCCGCGACCGTTTTCCGCTTCGCCGTCGTTCTTGACTTCGCCGCGGTTTTCTTTTTCGGTTTTGCAGCCGTTTTCTTCCGTGTCGTTTTACTCGCCGTCTTTTTGGTCGCTTTCTTGGCGGTCCTCGTTGCCGCTTTTTTCTTTTTCACTCCCCTCTTCATCGATTTGACCCCCTCCCGTGTATTTAGACAGGTAACCGATTACAAGCGTGATCAGATCCCGCTTCAAGAATTACAATATTCCCAAAAAGGAGTCAAGTAGTTTTGTTTAAAGTCCTCCCACCGTTCTTGTTAAGGCGCGACTATCCTTTCCGCTCCGAGAGGGGAACATAGGCCCGGTCGTGCTCTCCCTCATAGATCTCGGTGGGACGGAAGATGTGGTTGTCTTTCACCTGTTCAATCCAATGGGCCAGCCAGCCGACCACCCGTGCCATCGCGAAGATCGGGGTGAAGAAGTCGGTCTCGATCCCCATTTTCTGGTAAAGAATCCCCGAGTAAAAATCGACATTGGCATAGACCTTTTTAGAGGCAAGGTACTCTTCTCCGACCTTCTCGACCTCGACCGCCACCTCGTAAAGGGGTGATTTGCCATAATGCTCGAACAGGCGTTTGGCCAGGCGCTGTAAGATAATCGCGCGGGGGTCCTTGACCTTGTACTCGCGATGCCCCAACCCCATGATCCGCTGCTTGGCTTTGACCTTTGCTTCGATGTACGGCCGCACCCGATCGATCGAGCCGATCTCTTTCAGCATCGTAAGGACCTTTTCGTTCGCCCCTCCATGAAGCGGCCCTTTCAGGGTCCCGACGGCAGAGGAAACAACGGTATAGGGGTCGGCCAAGGTCGAAGCGGTCACCAATCCGCTGAACGTCGAGGCGTTCATCGTATGCTCGGCGTGGAGAATGAGACAGGTGTCGAGAATCTCCGACATCACCTTATCCGGGACCTTTTCGGTCAGCATGTAGAGGAAATTTTCGGTGTAGTTGAGGTCGTCGCGCGGCTGGATCTGATCGTCTCCGCGCCGAAGACGGGCATAAGCGGCGACGATGGTCGGAATTTTGGCGATCAGACGAACGGCTGAAAGATATTGGGTCTGCTCATCCTGGACATTTTTATCGGGATAGAACATCCCGAGCGCCGCGACCGCCGCCTGAAGCGCATCCATCGGGTGACCGTTGTCGGGAAGGCATTTGATCAGATCGGTAATGCGGTATTTGATCCGCCGGTGCACGCGGAGGTCTTTGTCGAACTTCTCAAGCTGGGTGGGGGTCGGCAGGTTTCCGAAGAGGAGAAGGTAGGCCGTTTCGATGAAGTTGCTCCGATCGGCCAGGGTCTCCAATCGAATCCCTCGGTACTCGAGAACCCCTTTGGTCCCATCCAGATAACTAACCTTGGACCGTGTCGCAGGAACCCCCGCCAATCCCGGTGAATAGTCGCTCATCAGTCTCCTCCGCGTAGAATTTCAGTGAGTGTATTTTATTCTAGCGGATTTAGGAGATTCGGTAAAGTAGGGGCGAATCTTGTATTCGCCCTCTTGTATTCGCCCTGATGTGGATTGCGAGGGCGATCGCAAGGATCGCCCCTACGGGGAAAGCACCTGCAGGACGATGCACTTGAGATATTCGGTTTCGGGAAGGGACAACAACACCGGATGATCCTTTGCCTGGGAACGGAGCGTCACCAATCGGAGGGTTCTTCCGACGTCTCGCGCCGCATCGAGGAGGATCTCCCGAAACCGCCCCTCCGAAAGGTGATACGAGCAGGAACAGGTCAACAGAAACCCGCCCGGACGGAGAAGTTTCATCGCACGAAGATTGATTTCCTTGTAACCGCGGACCGCGTTCTCAATCTCTTTCCGGCGCTTCACGAAAGAAGGGGGATCGAGGATGATGCAATCATACTCTCTCCCCTCCCCCTCCTGCGCCTTTAAAAGATCAAAGACATTCCCCGCCTCGAATCGGCATCGCGACTCGAAGCCGTTGCGCGCCGCGTTCCGGCGCGCGAGATCGAGAGCCCCCTCCGAAGCATCGATCCCGATCACCGCTTTGGCGCCGAATCGGGCCGCATGCACCGACCACCCCCCGGTGTAACAGAAGGTATCGAGCACTTCTCCCCCGGCAACGAGCCCCTCCAACTGAAGGTAATTTTCGGATTGATCCAAAAAGAATCCGGTCTTTTGACCTTCCAATAGATCGATCTCAAAGGCAAGGCCGTTCTTCAAGATAACAACGGGCGGCTCCAGTTTCCCGGAAAGGACCTTCCGCTCGACAGGAAACCCCTCCAGGGCGCGAGATGGAATATCGTTGCGGGCGACGATCGCCTGAGGCGAGAAAAGCGACTCGATCGCAGCAAGGATCGATTCGGTATGCCGCTCCATCCCGGCGGTCAAGACCTGAATGACGATATACGATCCATATCGGTCGACAATCAGCCCGGGGAGGAGGTCCGCCTCGCTGTAAACGACCCGATAACTCTCTTCCCCGGCATAAAACCGTTTTCGGTAAGCGTCGGCGCCCGCGATCTTTCTTAGGAAAAAGTCGCCGTCGATTTTCTCCCGTTCCCGGGAGAGGATACGGACCGAAATCACCGATTTCGGATTACAATACCCGATCGCGATAAATCTCCCCTTTGGATCGGCGAGTTCCACCAGCTCTCCAGGCGGGAAATCGAGCGGGAGCTTCGGCAATTCGTTCCGATAGATCCAGGGATGCCCCTGTACGACGCGGGTGGCGATTGTTTTATTTAAGCGAAATGATTCCATGGAACGCTAGCCTACAAGATAAAGGGGGGAAGATGCAAGAACCGTTATTTGAAATCAGGGAGGGCGAACCGCTTCCGATCGCATCCCGGTTCATTAACTTTCTAAACGGAGAGGGCCGGATAACCCGACGGTTACCCGGCCCTCTTTCATTTACGAAAATCTTTACTAAAAAATATTATCGCTTGATCGCCAGCTTCTTACGGCCCCAGATTGCGAAACCGGCCAAACCGGATCCGAGAAGCAAGAGACTGCCCGGTTCCGGCACTTCCGAAACGCTGAGCGCTCCTCCCCCCTGTGTTCCGGAGAAAGCAACCCCGGTGGCCGTGGGAGAGGTCCCGAAGAAGATCTCTACCTGAGCAATCGACCCGCCGGAGGCGGGGGGATTGAAACCGAGCGCCGCGGCCAGATCGGCGTCAACATAAGAGATGTCGAGGAGGCCGTCGAACGAGGAGGCATACACCGGTGAAGTACCGGAGCAACAGGTAAATGTCGAGGTATCGGCGAAATTCCCTTGCATCAGGAGAACCGAGCCGGAACCGATATCTCCATGGATGGTCACAGACCCTCCTGCCGCATAGTTATTTTCAAACCCGCTCGTCGTCGCTCCGCCGCCGATGTAATTGCCGGTGGCAAAGTCGAGGTCCCCGCCCGCGATGGAGAGGTTGGTCGATCCATTCCCGACCTGGGTTACCGCTCCATTTGTCGTCGTAAACGCGCTATCTCCCCCCCCGTAAGAGACCGTCCCGCCAAAGCCTAAGTTGAAGACGATTGGAACGGCCATCGCGGGGATGCTGGAAAACCCGACGAAGAGGGTGAACAAAGCCGCGATCACGGCCGCTTTCTTCATTGTTCTGAAATCCTTCATATTTAAGATTCCTCTGTTTGTTTCTGAATGTTGTCGTTTCTTTACCTGTTCCGGACTTACTTTGTCTTCGTCTGGACCGGATTTCCCTTGAGCCTGCGGCTCCAGATCCCGATTGCGATCATACCCGAGCCGAGGAGCAAAAGGGTCGTCGGTTCGGGAACCGCCGCCGTATCTGTCACCGCCACGGCGCCGCCGCCCTGAATTCCTGAGAAGGCGGTGCCGGAGGTCGTCGGCGAAGCGCCGAAGAAGATTTCGACCTGGGCAATCGATCCGCCGACCGGGGGATTGTTGAAGTTCAGCGCCGCAGCCAGCGTCGGATCGACATAAGCGATATCGAGAAGACCGCTGAAGGAGGAAACGAGGACAGGAGAACTCCCCGAACAGCAGGCGAAGGTCGCGGTATCGGCAAAGTCCGCCTGCATGAGGAGAACCGAGCCCGACCCGACATCTCCGTAGATCGTCACCGATCCGCCCGCTGCATAGACGTTTTCAAAGCCGGTCGCCGTCGCTCCGCCGCCGATGAAGTTTCCCGTGGCAAAGTCAAGATCCCCGCCCACAATAGAGAGGGTCGTCGAGCCGTTTCCGACCGAGGTCACCGCCCCGTTCGTTGTCATAAATGCACTGTTCCCACCCGCATAAGAGACCGTTCCGCCGTATCCTAAGTTAAAGACAATCGGAACCGCCAACGCAGGGGAGTTGAAAAGCAATGTGAGCGAAGAGAACAAGAACACACTCAAGATTGCCGTTCGAAGTTTTCGCCGCAGATTCATCATTTCGAGTCCTTGCTTAATTTGATTGTTTGTTGATCTAAACTCGGACACACATAGAGCAAAGGACATGCCAAACAACCACATGAAAGAAATTCAATATATAAGAGGTTGATTTTCATAGGTTTGTTTAATACTCTCCCCTCGAATATCTCCTAGGTAATTTAATCCTGAAAGCAAAGGTGTCAACTTTTCCGTCTCCCGACGGAGGATTCAAATGGCCTAATTTAAAATTTTCTTTATAAATCAAATGAATTGAATGAATACCTGGAAAGAGGGGTGTCAACTTTTCTGTCGGCCGGCGTTACGTTCGATCGATTTTGTGTTTGGAAAGGATATCGTGGAGGGCTTGCCGTAAGATATCGAGGGCGGATGCCGCCTGGGTGACGTTTCCGCGAACCGCGCCAGCGCCAGCTCCACCAGCTCACGTTCCAGCTTCTCTCTCGCAGCTTTTAATCTTGGCAGGGGAACCGGCTCGCCCGGTACGGCCAATTCCAGGTCTTCCGGGGTCAAATGAACCCCGTCGGTCATCACGACCCCCCTTCTGACCTTGTTTTCCAACTCACGGACGTTCCGGGCCAGGAATGGGGCCGTGAGCGCCTCAACGGCCGCAGGGGTTAACCCCTTGACCTTATCCCCGTTTCGCTCATGTAACGGGGGAACCGATTCCCGACGATAGCCAGGATAGAAGAAGGTCGCCCCGCCTCCGAGCAGCGGCCCTCTTGTCGATTGAACGGATTTCACACGACGAACGGTAGGTAAAAAGGGGAGAGGATGAAGGAACAGAAGTGGGGGAAATAAAAAAATCGGCAGAAATCGATCTTCCGATTCCTGCCGATGGAAACAATCGGAGTTCGCCGCCGGGAAGAGCGGCTATTTTCCGGTTCCCCGCATATTCCTCTTCCAAAGCCCCAGTCCGATCAGACCGGAACCGAGAAGGAGGAGGGTGGAAGGCCCCGGAACCTGTTCGGTTCGCCTTGCTTCCGCATCATGAGAGAAAGGGGCAAATTGCGTAACGTCAATATCGCCACCATTCTTCAATTTCGTATTGTAAAGGTCGAAGTGAATGGAATAACCGGGAGAGAGATCCGATAGGTCGACGACAAACGCGGCGTAATAGAGCGCCCCGGACGGATCGTCGATGGGGCCCTGTCCTGCATCGTCTTGAGTATTATACCCCGTCGCCCGGTTGGCGCTGGAGAATTGAAATTCAAACTCGGCAAAATAGGTCGGATAGATCCCATGCTTCGGCAAATCTCCCGAGTCCCACCCCTGCAGCTCAAGTATTTGTTCCAACGGCGGGACGCCATAGACCATATCACCGGTGACATCGATCGTACTGCCGTTGAATTGAAACGATCCCAGATCGGTACCGTCGCTGACCATTGGGCTCAGGGCAGCCGAAATGTAGTAGGTATCGCTCAATGTATTCTTCAAATTAGGCTTTAGCAACGCATAAAGCGTAAAAGAATCTCCGGAAGAGACGATTGTCTCCGTCGTGAGATCATAAGTGCCCCCCCCGATATCCAGTTGAAGGGTTGGGAGCGCCAATGCGGGTTTGTCCCAGATCAGGAGAATAGCGCAAACAAAGAGGTAAAGAGAAACTAATGGAAATCTTTTTTTAGCCGGTTGAAACCGATCGGAGAAATTCATATTGCACCCCTGAATTGTTATCGTTATCCTACCTGCCTATTCGAAAATAGAAGCACTTGCAGCTAAACTACTAACCAGTATAAACTATAAGCAAAGGACATACCATACTTCAAAAATTCAAGAGGCCTTAGAGAAAATAGAACTAAGCATTTGATTTATATATAAAAATAATATGTATTTTCGATCCTTTTCTCCTGTTAAAGAGGGAAATACAAAAATAAAAATCGGCAGCTGTCAAGTTTTCCGTCGGGCGTCACGAAACAAGATAAGAGATCCGAATCAATCGACTTCCGAATGGAAAAATACCGTAAAAAATTATTCTCGGCATCTTTTCCCGCGTTTTGGCGTTCACTGAAAAAGGAAAATCCCGCTTCTAATTCGAGGAACGCTCGATCTGGCGCTTCGTCAGGATATCGTGCAGCGCCTGCCGTGAGATACCGAGGGCGGATGCCGCCTGGGTGACGTTTCCGCCGAACCGCGCCAGCGCCAGCTCCACCAGCTCACGTTCCAGCTTCTCTCTCGCAGCTTTTAATCTTGGCAGGGGAACCGGCTCGCCCGGTACGGCCAATTCCAGGTCTTCCGGGGTCAAATGAACCCCGTCGGTCATCACGACCCCCCTTCTGACCTTGTTTTCCAACTCACGGACATTGCCGGGCCAGGAATGGGCCGTGAGCGCCTCAACGGCCGCAGGGGTTAACCCCTTGACCTTCTTCCCCGTTTCTTCCGAAAAACGGGCGATGAAGACGCGGGTTAAAACGAGAAGATCCCCGTTTCGCTCACGTAACGGGGGAACTGAAATAGAAACAACCCCCAACCGATAAAAAAGGTCTTCTCGGAAAACCCCGCTCGCCATCCTCTCCTTCAGATCGCGATTCGTGGCGGCAATCACCCTCGCGTCGATATGAAGACTCTCCCTTCCGCCAACCCGCTCAATCGTCTTCTCTTGAAGAAAACGGAGCAGCTTCACCTGAAGGCCCAATCCAAGCTCTCCGATTTCGTCCAGAAAAAGGGTCCCCCCCGCCGCATATTCGATCCGGCCTTTCCGCTGCGCGTGCGCCCCCGTGAACGCCCCCTTCTCATGACCGAAGAGCTCGCTTTCCAAGAGGTTCTCCGGAATGGCGCCGCAATTGATCGCGATAAAAGGACCGGCCTTCCGGGCGCTATGCTGATGGATCGATTGGGCGACCAGCTCTTTCCCGGTGCCGCTCTCGCCGGTAATCAGAACAGGGATATCGGTCGTTGAAACTTTGCGGATCGTCGCGTAGAGCCCTTCCATCACCCGGCTGGCGCCGATCATCCCTCCCTCTTGTGTCGGGCGTTTCTTTAATTGACGATTCTCCTCCTCCAACTGAAAGAGGTGAATCGCCCGCCGGAGGGTCACCCGGATCTCGTCGAGATCGATCGGCTTGGTGAAGAAATCATAGGCCCCTTGCTCGATCGCCTTGAGGGCATTCGCCCGGTCGGAGTTGCCGCTGACAATGATAATTTTGACCCGCGGGTCGATCTCCAGCATTTCGGAGAGGGCCAGCAGCCCCTCCGTCGCTTCCCGGGGATGAGGCGCCAGGCCGAGGTCGAGGGTCGCCACCGGAGGGAGCTCCCGCCGGAAAAGATCGATCGCGCCCCTTCGGTTTTCGGCCAAGAAGATCTCGTACTCGTCGGCCAGGGCCCATTTCATCTGTTGGCGGATCGTCTCATCATCATCGACGATGAGAATTTTATACTTTGTGTTCTGTGCCATTGACGCTATGGATCGGCAGGATCACCCGAAAAGTGGTCCCGACCCCCTCCTCGCTTTCGACTTCGATTTTACCGTGATGCGCTTCCACAATTTTCTTCGTATGAAACAGACCGATCCCAAGCCCCTGACTCTTTGTGGTTTGAAACGGCTGGAAAAGAGAGCGCTCGATAAATTGTTTCGAGATGCCGCAACCGTTGTCGCTGACGGAGAAAACGACGCACTCTTCCGTCCGGTCGGTCTCGATCCGGATGACCCCCCTTTGGTCGACCGCTTCGTTTGCATTGAGGATAAGATTCACGATGACCTTCTGGACCTGGTCGGGATCGATCATGCACTTCGGCAACGTCTGAAGGTTTTTCTCCACCGTCGATTTGACCGATCCATTCATTCCTCCCAGGGTGGAGGCGACCAATTCATTCAGATCGACTTCAACACACTGCAGCTCCATTTTTTTCGTCAAAAGGGAGAGGCGGCTGCACATGTCGTTCATTTTGGAGACGCTCTGGGAGATCACCCGCAGCGCATCACTCCTAAATTCGGGATTATCAAAATGGGCCGGCAGATTCCGCATCGTGAGAGAAAGCATCGATGCCAAATTTTTCAAGTCATGGATGAAAAAGGCGGAGAGGCTCTGGAACGCCTCCATCTCTTTCGCCTTCAAAAGACGCTCCGTCAGCTTCACGTTGAGGAGACTCCCCGCCGCTTGATCCGCGATGGTTTTCAACAAATCGGCGTCCTCCAACGAGAACGGCTCCTTGGTTAGACGGCGGCTCAACGTCATCACCCCCAGCAGGCTCCGGCTGGAAATGAGCGGGACGCAAAAACTTATTCTGGTCTTTTCAAAATAATCGGCGTGAGCTTCCTTCATTTCTCTTATCTTTTCGTTTTTGGGCGAGTCCACATCGAGCGGCGCCGGATGACGATTCATAAATGAAAGGAGCTCATCCCATATTTTACTCTTGTTCTTCACATCCAGGATTTGAATATCGGAAAATACGGTCGATCCGCCGAAATAAATGGCATTGGGACTCTCATCAACCAGCCAAATCGTTACAGAAGGGGCTCCAAACGTCTCTGAAACCATTTTTGATACTGCGGAGCAGAGATCGTTGACGTTCATCAATGAAGTGGTCTGTTGGGTAAATGCCGTCCACTCCTTGCGATAGTCGTAACGCGGCTGATAAAAGTTCCGGCTGATAAAACGCTTTAGCTCCTGGCGCAACTGATCGGAAAGAAGGATCGCCGTAAGGCCCAGGAGCGAAACAAAAACGAAAAAAGTGCCGAGGGGAATGGCCTGGTTGCCCCCAAAATAAGCGATCGCCTTCGCAAGGATACCGACCGTCAGAAGATAGGCCCCGACGACCACGATCGTAATCGAGTTGTAAAGCAATGTGCGTGAGAAATAAATATCGACATTGAGGAAGCGATTACGCAGGAGGGAGAGGACAATCAGGATATTCGCCACCAGAATCGCAAAAGAATTGATCGATTCCATCCCCGAATTAATCAATGAAAAGAGAAGGGTATGACTGGCGGTATAAATTTGAACGGCAAACAGCCCCCCGATCCCGAGGAGCATAAATTTGACTTGCCACCGCTTATTCCCCGTGGAAGCCCGGAGGGTTCCCTCCAGATTCATCAGTATCACCACGGAAGCCAAAAGATAGAAAAGGTAAAAGGTATAACCGGACCATCCAAGACGGAGAACGGGAGATCCCCCTTCTTCCGGAAAAGCGGACACCAAGAGAGACTCCCTAAAGAAGAGTGTCATCGAAAAAGGGAGGGTCAGCGACAGGAGGATAAACCACTTCCATTTCGCCACCAGCTCCTTGTAATTCGAACGACCGAAACTGAGGCTGAACAAAAACCAGCTTCCGGGAAGCATACTGGCCGCTGTCAGCCCCCAGGCCCCCCAATCGACCCTTTCCGAGGGAAGGGGGGTTCCCATCGCCATTCCGACGAAAAGCTCTTTAAGGGCCAGGGCGATCATCCCGAAAGAAAATACCCGGTGGACAAAGGACCGCTTGTCTTCAAGGAAGATGAACAGCGCCAATCCTGCGCAAAGAAGGGCATTCAAGAATGGGATAAAGGAAGGAAATGTCATATTGACCTGTTTTTATGGAAATCAGAGTATTTTAGTAGAAACTCTGGCGCGGCACAATCCCCTCGATCGGGGGGGGGGCCCTGGGTAATCGGCTTCACATCGGAGAGACAAAAAGAGGTTTTCAGCCGTAAAATGCCGTTTTCCCGATCGAACACGATCATACGCCCCTTGAGAACTCCTTCCATAATCATTGGATAGAATCTAGCCTCAAGAGACGGCCTTTGAAAACTCCTTCCATAATCGTTGGATAGAATCCATTCTTTTCTCCATTCGTGTTTCACAGGCATGTCGCTTGCGTATACCGATACGCAACATACGACAGCAACTCGTGAAAAAGGGCAAACTATCCGAGAGGGTAGGACGCAAAGCCAAGAGACCGATGAGTAGGGGATCCACTTCCCACGGTTCGTCTGGTTGCCATGACGATGCCGGCGCATCTTTAGGCACAAGCCCATTCCGAGGAATGGGCTTTTTTATTACACAGACCAAACACTTTTTATTGATGCATGGAGGAACAGCATGCAGACCTCATTGATCAAGCGAAGCGCTCTGATGATCATCGGTATGATCCTTCTCCTGAATTGGAAAACCCCCGCGATGGCTGCGGACGCCTTCCTCTCCTGGGACGCCAACACGGAAAACGATCTCGGGGGATATAAAGTTTACTATGGAACCTCCTCCGGCAGCTACGGCGCCCCCGTGGACGTCGGCAATCAAACGTCTTTCACTGTAAACGGTTTAAGCAGCAGTCAGACCTATTATTTTGCCGTCAGCGCATACAACACCTCGGGGGCGGAAAGCGGCTACTCCAATGAAGTCAGCAAGAGCTTCGGCGACACCACCGCGCCGACCCTCTCCGCCATTGCGGCCGGCAGCATCACCAGCGCCGGAGCAACCATCAGCTGGAGCACCAACGAAGCGGCCACCTCCCAGGTGGAGTACGGCGTCACGACCTCATACGGTTCCTCCTCCGCGCTCAATTCGACCCTCGTCACCGGCCATAGCCGCGTGTTAAGCGGCTTGAACCCTTCAACGACTTACCATTATCGGGTCATCAGCAGAGACGCCGCCGGGAACACCGGCACCTCCGGGGACCGCACCTTCACCACCTCCGCCGCGCCCGACACCACCGCGCCGGCGATTTCCGGAATCGGCGCCTCGAATATCACCACCACCGCGGCCACGATCAGCTGGACGACCAATGAGAGTTCCGACACCCAGATTCAATATGGGACAACCACTTCGTACGGAAGCTCCACGACGCTCAATACCACGCTCACTACAAATCATAGCCAACAGGTGACCGGGCTTCTCCCCGCCACGCTTTATCATTATCGCGTCCGCAGCCGGGACGGCGCCGGAAATCTGGCCACCTCGGGAGATCGAACGTTCACCACCGCCGCGCCCCCCGACACCACCGCGCCGACCCTTTCCAATATTGCCGCCAGCAACATCGCATCGACCTCCGCAGTAATCACCTGGAGCACCAATGAAACGGCGACCTCCCAAGTCGAATACGGAACGACGACATCGTACGGCTCTTCCTCCGCATTGGGCGCCACGCCGGTCACCAGTCACAGCCGGACCCTCTCCGGCCTGAGCCCCGCCACCACCTACAACTACCGGGTCATCAGCCAAGATGGGGCCGGAAACATCTCGGTCTCCGGAAATAGAACCTTCACCACCTCCGCCACCCCCGATACAACGGCGCCGGTTCTCTCCGGTATCGCCGCGGGGAACGTTGCTTCCACCTCGGTTGTCATTTCCTGGAGCACCAATGAAGCGGCCACCGCCCAAGTGGAATACGGGCCGACCACGGCGTACGGCTCTCTCAGCACATTGAATACGACCCTTCTGGCCGCCCACAGCGCTTCATTGACGAATCTTCAGCCGGCCACCACCTACAACTACCGGGTCATCAGCCGGGACGCCGCCGGGAATACCGCCACCTCCGGGAACAATTCGTTTACAACAGCCGCCCAATCTTCTTCCGATACGACCGGACCGGTTCTGTCGGCGATCGATGCGCGGGACATGACCACGGAGGGTGTGACGATCACCTGGGGAACGGATGAGCCGGCGACGAGTGAGGTGGAGTATGGTCTTACCGTCGGATACGGGAACAGCAGCGGGGTCAACGCCACCCTGTCGAACAGCCACAGCCGGACCCTCTCCGGGCTCCAACCGAACACGGTCTACCATTATCGGGTCAAAAGCGCCGACGCCTTGGGCAATCTCTCCGTGTCGGCCGACCACAGCTTCACCACGAACCCCCTCGGCGATACGGTCCCTCCGGCGGACGTCGAACACTTCACCGCCGTTCCGGGGACTCAAACGGTCACATTAAGCTGGGTCAATCCGTCCGATTCCGACTTCGTCGGGGTCCGCATCGTCTACCGGACCGATCGATTCCCGAACGGCATTGAAGACGGTGAGATCCTCGGAAACTTTTCCGGGCGAATCAATGAAAGCATCACCGTCATCCATGCAGGGCTACAGGATAACGTGACCTACTACTATTCGGCCTCATCATACGATAACAACGGGAACTATCAACAGACCGCGCATGCTTCTGCAACCCCCTTCGGTTTTTCGACCGGCGGCTCGAATGCAAACGACGGCGGCTCGGGGGGCGGGGGCGGCTGCGCGATGATTTCGCCGAGCTCTGGAACCGCGTCGGGACCGGGCCATTCGGCCGACATGATCGGGCTGATTCTGGTCCTCTCGCTTGCGGCGCTTCGGAAGGGAATCAAGAAATGAACGCGGCGCCGGCGATCGACTCATTAAGTATGGATCACTTACGAAGGACCGCTACGTTGACCTTCCGATTGATCTCGATCCGCTTTTCTTATATCTTGCCGAGGATCGATCGAGAATGTTGAACGACAGGAAGATATTGATTAAGTCGAAACGGTATAGATTAAATGGAGGGTGATTATAGTTGACGGGAAAAAAGGAATATAGTATTTTATATCGTTATTAACACCACATAAGTCGAAGCGTCAGAGTGGGTTGCGCTGAAGAATCTCACGCCGATGGCGTAACTCAAGTTACATTTCGACCTTTGCTCAGAGCAAACCCATCGAAAGGTGGGGACGCAGAGTAACGGGGCTAAAGCTGAAAGGCCATGCCCGCCGAGCCGCCAAAGGATTCCCTTGGCGGCTTTTTTTATTGTATTGACGGAGAAATAAAATAATTGACGCAAAAATCGTCCCTTCAAATACAACGCATTTATTGCAGATGGCCCGGCATTAACTTGATCTCCGGATATTTGATGATAGACAATCGACACAATAAAGACCTGAAAGAAGATATGCTTAAATCAAATATCCAATTATCAATCAAAGAGTGACAGGGAGGATAACCATGTCATTAAAGAAAATCGTCAGCATTCTTTTTTTCATCGCCTCTACAGTGCCATTTCACCTCTCCGCCTTGGCACAACCGGTCATTACGGGTGTTTCTGGCTCCCTCAGCCACGGCACCGCTGTTACTATCAGTGGTCTCGGTTTCGGCAGCAAAACGGCGGGTCCCCCAATAATTTGGGACGATTTTGAAAAGGGAATCCAAGGCGGTGCTATCAAGGGGAACCTCCCTGTTATAGGGCCGGCATGGGACGACTATTTCAACGGCACCATCGGACCTAAATACTCCAATGTGGGAGTCCGACCGAACTCGACGGTGTCAAGTTTCCACGACTTCCTAAATGGAGGAAGCAATATCTCGCTTGAGTATTCCGGCCAACATAGCTCGGTTTATTTCACCTTCTGGTGGAAAATGCAAAAACAAAGCACAAGTTGGTCGAGAAATATAAAGCCCTGGCTCGAATATGGTAGTGATGGTTTGCTCCCAATGACCTATGCCGGTCTTGGAATGGGCGGCACTGCCGATAGTAAATTACGAAGCAGTGTCCAGGATAATCCGACGATCAATATACCGACCCTTTGGGGAAGCACACGCATCGAGGACATTGAAAACGAATGGGTACGATTTGAAGTCTATCTTGTTCAAAGCACGCCGAACGTGCCGGATGGAAAGTATAAAATGTGGGTACACCGGCCCTCTTCCCCTGTCCCTTCTATTCTGCTCGACTTAAATGGCGATGCATATATCACCCGAACAACAACTAAAACTTGGCGTCAGTGGCATTTTGGGTCCTACTTCGCCAAGGACAATCCCACTGACGCCCGAGCTCTCGTTTATATTGACGACCTTTATTTCGACACAACGCAAGCCAGGGTTGAGATCGGAAACGCGCCGATCTGGACCGCCGTCACCCATCGAGAGATTCAAGTTCCGACATCTTGGGCCGATACGTCGGTCCAGGTCACCTTAAACAAAGGATCTTTCGGCAGCTTGAATGACACATATCTCTACATTGTCAACGCAGACGGAACAGCTAATCCGGTCGGTTTTCCCCTCTGCCAAGACTGCCCCCAGCCGCCGAAAAACCTGCAGGTCCAATAACTCGTACAGTGGAGGTCCATGATACTGTACTTCGCGGCGCTTACTTGACTACAAAGATCTGAACGAGTTTGGCATATCGCCGGATGCGAGGAAAGCCCTTCATCAAAACAGAATCGATCTTCCTAAGAACCGGCCTGAACTTCGTCGCAAACCGGCTGGCGGAGGTTTCGAACAAGTTGAATATCCCATAATGCTCGAAGTGATGACTTGAGAACCTGGAGACGATCTGCGCCAAATTCTCATCGTCTAACGCCTCCTCTGTCTCCGTATGCTGACCCGGCGTCATCCGCCGATACAGGCGCATAAGGGGATGATAGGCATAATCTTCAATGAAAACCGCTTTCCCTCTCGGTTTCAAGACGCGACGCACCTGATTGGTCGTTTTGTCGAGGTCGCAATGATGCAGCGCCGCATGCATAATAACAAAATCGAAGAATTCATCTTGATAAGTAATCTCTTCAGAGGCCATGGTACGAAAATCGGTTAAGTCGGACAGGTTATTTTCACTGGCATACCGCATGGCTATTTCGATCAGATTCGGCGATATATCGCAGCCGTATGCCATCGCCCCACTCTTAGCTAGACTGAGAGATATCCACCCATCCCCACACGCCAAATCTAAGACCCGCTTGCCTCTCACCGGCCCCCAGAAATCGATGACCGGGACAAGATAAGGGATCGACCGACCGAGATCTTCTAAAGTGGGCAGGTGGGGATGTCGATAACTGTAAGCAGGATCCCTCAAGATGACTTCAGCCCGTCGATCCCAATATTCTCTTTCATGCTTATATCGATCCTCAGCATCCATCTCTTTTGCTCTCCTGGATTTAACAGTAGGTTTCATACCATTTTTGAAACACGATTAATGAAAAGATTAGCTTGTCATGCGACTCCCTTCTCATCACGTGGTCGTCGAGTAGTTTGTTGATATAGCCACTCCGAAAGAAACCATTTCTGTTGAGATTGTCTTCGGAGAGGAGATCCCTCGAATAGCCCCTTAAATCATTTCTAAGCCAGGAAGCCATCGGAGAGGCAAAACCCTGCTTCCTGTGATTGATCACTTCAGAAGGCAAAAACGACCTGGCAATCTTCTTCAGCAGATACTTCTTCTTAAAAAATCGGATCTTCATAGAAGAAGGAATCGTCGCGCAGAATTCGACCAATTCATGATCAACAAACGGAACCCTCAGTTCCAGAGAATGGTGCATACTCAATCGATCAGAGAGGGCCAGAATGTCATCGGGAAGGTACATTTTGAAATCCTGGTAGAAGGCCCGATCGAGTATCTGGTCGTTCCTCAGCGCATTAAAGTATCGCGTTCCCAGTCGCTCTGTTTGGGCGACATTGATCTCTTTCTGAAGTCCTTCTGAATAAAGCTTCCCCCTAGCTGAATCATCCAGCGCCGACATGTATCTCTGGTAACGGCTCGCCGGATCGCCGTCCACAGACCGAACAAAGCGCTTTAAGTGATTGATCAAATAATGGCCGCTCTGCTGTTCCGGAATTCTTCCAACCAAAGGTTGAATAATCGCCTTTGTAATCAGGGGGGGGATCTTTTGGTAAAACTGGCTCAGGGTCAACCCGAGGTAACGCTCATACCCTCCGAATAACTCATCCCCCCCCAGGCCGGTCAGCGCGACGGTAACATGCTCTTTCGCCAACTTACAAATGTAGTAGGTCGGAATAACTGAATCGTCGGCAAACGGCTCATCAAACGATTGGATAATAAAATCGATGATTTCCTCTAGCTTGGGACGCACCTCGAATTCATGGTAATCGGCATCGTATCGCTCCGCGATCTTTTTTGCATATCCTCTTTCATCCAAATACCCTCCGACCCCTCCGCCGAATCCCATTGTAAAGGTCTGGACCGGAGAAGTCATATGTCGGGCCATCATCGCGACCATCAATCCGGAGTCGATTCCACCACTTAGAAAGGCACCGAGAGGAACCTCGCTCATGAGGTGAATCCGAACCGATTCATCGAAGCGCTTCAAAAACTCTTCTGCGAATTCTTCCTCGTTCTTTCGGTGATCAGGTTTGAACTGCAAGTCCCAGTATTGTTCGATCCGGATTCCTTTCGCATCACATTTAATGAAGTGTCCCGGATCAAGTTTTCGGACTGATTTAAAGATGGTGAGCGGCGAAGGGATATAGCCATAGGTAAAAAAGGCATCCAAAGCGGCAAAGTCGATCTCTCTGGAGATCGCTTCATCCTGCAAAAGGGCCTTCATTTCGGAGGCGAATAGAATCCCCCCTCCTTGCATCGAATAGAATAACGGCTTAATCCCAAGCCGATCCCGGGCGACGAACAACGACCGATTCTTCTGATCGATAACCGCAAAGGCAAACATCCCTCGCAGATATTGGACGCAACGCTCACCGTACTCTTCATAGAGATGAACGATGCATTCGGTATCCGAGGTTGTCGCAAACGTGTGTCCCTTCCGGGTGAGATCCTCTTTGATCTCCAAATAATTATAGATCTCACCATTGAGAACCACCCAAATTGACTTATCTTCATTCGGGATCGGCTGGTGACCGGTCGCCAGACCGATGATGCTCAGCCTCCTCATCCCGATTCCCATGTTCCGGTAGCAGTACTGGCCTTCGTCGTCTGGGCCGCGATGAATCAGGCTTCGACACATTTTTGTCAAGAGACCGGAGCCAACCGCCGCCTGCTGATCTTTATGAAATACCCCAGCGATTCCACACATAACTCTTAATCCTTACGACCTCAAGAGCGAAGGGCCTGGACAATGCGCTGAGCGGCCAATCCATCCCCGTATGGATTGTAGGGCAATGGGACCGATCGGCTCTCACCTAAACTCTTCAAAGCCGAAGTGACCCCTTCGACGATCTGATCTCGATCGGTGCCGACCAGTCGGCTTGTCCCGGCCTCAACCCCCTCTGGACGCTCCGTCACTTTACGCATCACCAAAACCGGTTTACCGAGACTCGGCGCCTCTTCTTGTATTCCTCCCGAGTCCGTTAAGATCAGCGCACTCCTATCCATCAGCCAAACAAAGGGCTTATAGGTCAATGGGGCAGTTAAGAGAACCCGCTCAACCTTTCCCAAAAGACGCATCACCGGCTCCTGCACATTTGGATTCAAATGGACAGGGTAGATGAAAACAACGTCCCGGTACATCTCCGCCAACGTTCGGATGGCGAGACAGATCTGCTCGAAACCTGGACCGAAGCTCTCGCGCCGGTGCCCGGTTACGAGCACCATTCGCTTTCCATTGGAGAGCGCCTTCAGGACCTCTGCCGACAGGGAAGGTTGTTCTCTTCGAACCCGCTCGATCATCCAGAGAAGGGCGTCGACTACGGTGTTGCCGGTTACCAAAATATCGCTTTCCGCCACCCCCTCGCTCAGAAGGTTTCGCTTCGCCCTATCCGTCGGGGCAAAATGCCTGTCCGCAACCATCCCCGCAACCCGACGGTTCACCTCTTCCGGAAAGGGGGCCCATCGGTTGTGACTCCGAAGCCCAGCCTCCACATGGCCGATCTTCACCCTTCGGTAAAAACTGCAAAGGGCGCCGACCATCGCTGTCGTCGTATCCCCCTGAACCAAGATCCAATCGGGCCGTTCGGATTCAAGAAGATGATCAATTGCTTCAAAAAGGCGGGCCGTCACACCGGCAAGCGATTGTCCCGAACGCATGACGCTCAGATTCATATCGGGGACGATCTCAAAATCGGATAAGGCCTGGCAGAGCATTTCGTTATGTTGGCCGGACGCACAGATGACCGCCTCGAAGAGATCAGCGTTTTTCTTCAACTCCAGGATAATAGGAGCCAGCTTAATCGCCTCGGGACGCGTTCCGGCGAGTACAATGATTTTCTTCTTCATAATGTCCGGAACACGCGCTCCATTTTTACGACATGTTTTTCAAAGGTGTGATGGGCCATCACGACTTGGCAGGCATTCTGTGCAATCCGTTCCATCTCCTTCTGGTCTTTAAAAGATTCGATTATCGCCTTAGACAGGCTCTGAGGATCGTTGGGTGGAACTAAAATTCCCGTTTCTCGATCTCGAACGACCTCCGGGGTCCCGCCGACCGACGTTGCAATGACAAGCTTTGAACAGAGAAAGGCTTCCAACACCACAGTTGGAAGTCCCTCCGTAAGCGAAGGGAGGAGGATCCTATCGGAGAACTTCAGATAATCGATGACATTCGGCCGGAAACCGACGAAGTAGACTTCATTCGAAACGCCCAACTCGTGGCCCAGCTTCCGCAATCTCCCTTCTTCCGGTCCTTCGCCCAAAAAAACGAGACGACATTCAGGGATTTCCTTGATTGTGCTCGCAAAAGCTTGGAGCGCGACTTTCTGACCCTTTTCGAAACTGAGCCTTCCGACGCAGATGCAAATCTTCTCATCTCCACTCAAGCCGAGTTCTTCCCTCAACATTTCAGGCCGACCCAATCGGGAAAGGCCAAGGAATTCTTCAGGGTCGATTGCGTTCGGCACCACCGTCATTTTAGTCTCTTCGATCCCGGATTGCTGCAATCGTCTTTTGTTCGCCTCCGAAACGGTGATAATGTGGTCCATCCGCTTCAAAACCGCTCTATCGATTCGATCAAAGAATCTAACTTTCGAATTAGAGCCGGTCCAACCGTGAAACGTAGCGACGATCGGAACGCTTAAGACCCTCGATGCGATGAGGCCAATCAGATCGGCGCGATAGCCGTGCGAATTGATGATATCGTATTCCCCGCGCCTTGCAAGGGCGATCAAATTCGTGATCTGCTTCGGATCATAGGAGTGAGCGCACGGGATGACGAACGAATTGATCTTCTTCAACGCGTGCGATTGAGATAAAAAAGGGCTATCCGAACCGTCGCTTCCGAAGGTTGAGACTGCTATTTTGATTGAATCATCCAGCCCCTTCGCATATCCGAGGATATACTTTTCCGGGCCTCCCAGAGAATTCGAGTCGATCAGATTCAGGATTTTAAGTTCTCGCATTTCCATTGCATAATAGCTGAGGAGGATGCGTTAGCGCAAGGACGGCTTCGATCAATCGGCGCGAATCGTGGTCCCAATTGTATCTGCTCAAAACGGCCTGATACCCCGCCTCTCCCATCTTCCTCCGCAACTCCCTACTCCGAAGCTGAATAATCGCTTCCGACAATTCATCCACACGGTGATCCTTGTACACCAGACCGCACTGCGCAAAATCGACGATTTCAGAGAGGGTTTTCGCGTGGGTGACGATCACCGGTTTCTTCTGCAGCATATAATCGAAAATCTTATTCGGAATCGTCGTATCGGTATGCTCCGTGACGTAATGGGGAACCAGACAAACATCGGCCGCCTGAATCAGCGAGGGAACCGATTTCGGATCCTGCCACCCCATCCAGAGAAGGTGCTTTTCAAGCCCCAACGCTCGAGTCAATTGTCTGAGCATCGGCTCAGAGGTTCCCTTTCCAACGAGGACGACCAGGACATTCGGCTCCACTTCAGCGACCCTTGGGATGGCTCGGATCAGGGTATCCAACCCTCTCGTTTCCTCCAGTCCCCCCACATAGATCAAGATAAAATCGGACCTCTCTCTGATTTCATTTGCAAAGGAATGACTCACTCCTCTTTGGAGGGAGGGGGTATTTCCGACGACTGAGATTGTCTCTTTTGGGACGCCCAAATTCCCAACTCGCGCCGCACTCGCCTCGGAGACAACCAGAACGCCGTCCATTTTGGGCAGGATGAACCGCTCCATGCTCCGGAGCAACGCGGGGTTTCGAATGAGGTAATCGAACCCCTGGGGTCCTCGATAGGTCCAGGTGTCCTGAATCATCGCAGGATAATTCTCCGCCATGTCTAAGAGAACCGGTCGCCGGGTCATCTTTCCAGCAATCCAGGCTGTAATCGCAAGAGGCAAATCCCGGACGATGATCAGTTCGGAGGCCGTCTTCCAAACGCTCGAGACGATCGCCTTCAGCCAGAATGGAGAGAAAAAGGCGGGGAAATTGAGGAGATCTCTCACGACCGGATGAAATCCCTTAGACAACCGATGAATGGTGATCTGGTCACGATAGGGTTCGGTTCTGGCCAAACCATCCCGATTGCGCGAGACAATATGCACTTCGACACCCTGTTGTGCGAGCGAATCCGAAATCTTTTCGACCCGCACATCCCACGGATATTGATCCTGAAAAATATAGCAGACTCGCTTATGCAACGCGACCCCGTCCATCAAAACCGCGCGACTTTCCCCCGTACATGACATGCGCCTACAAACTACAAAGTTTCTTTCGGTGAGGCAATCGCGAGCGGCCTAGAATGCACATCGTGCTGCGACTCCGAAAGAGCCCGAGCACTGGCCACCCTCCGCATTACGACGGAAAGCCCACCGGCAAACCACCAGTAATTTTCATAAAGATCCATACCGAACATCCCGACAATTAGTCTCCCTAGAACAAAGATTGTCACGGCTTGAGCCAGCTGTGACAGCCAAATGTTTTCACGTCCTCCAAGGGTCTCCAGGTGCCGTTTCGTGCGGGTCAAATTTTTGAATATTGATACCATCAAATTGAAAAAAGCGATTCCACCGATGATTCCCAAGTTGGTTAAGACCTGAAGATAAAGATTATGCGTATCCTGCCAGCGATTGAAACGGGCCCCTCGGACAGTTGGGAACGCGTCAACACCGACGCCGAGAAACGGATGGTCGAGAAAGATCATCCAGGCATCTCGAACAATTTCCCATCGCTCCATCATCGACCCATCGACCGCTTCGTCTTTTGATAAGATCACCTCATCCATCGACTTCAGCGAAAGAAACTGGTTCCGGTAGTCGTCCGGCATCACGAACCAAATAACGACCAGAAAAAAAAGCGCCAGCACGATATTCCGAATCTTATGAGGGTTCACTATCCAAATCGCACCTACCACACCGAGCACCCCGACGTAGGCGGTCCGTGAACCAGTAAAGATGATGCTGCCAATTGAAGAGACCGCAATCGCGAGGATCAGCCAGCGCTTGAGTTTGGAATTTTCCGCCTTGTAAAGGAAGTATAAGAACGGTAGGTTCGCCGACGCGAAACCACCCAATGAGTTCGGATGAGCCCAGAGCCCGGTCGCACCCATGAGCCTGTCGTACCCCCTGTGTGAACCGAAAGTGGCGTTTCCTGTGATCACGCCCAGAAACGGCTCCCCCACGATGAGAAAAACCATCATCAAATAAGTCCAGACAAATTGTTTTAATTTCTCCTCGGTATCGACCGTCGAGACGATCATGATATAGATCGAGAAATATTTCAGTACACGGATGAGCGTCTCGATCGATTTTCCCGGCCAGTATGAAATTGGAATCGTTATGAGCATCGATATAAAAAAGAAAATAATGGCATAGTTGAACTGATTTCCCGACTCGGCCTTCCGAGATCGGTCAAGTTTCCTCATCAAAATTAAGCAAAGAGCGAGGGAACCGACCAAAAATTCGATTCGAATCTTCCCGAGGATCGGAACACGTCCTCCGATCTGAGAGTAAAATATAACAATATACAGGAGAACCAACCGGAAGAGCATCTCTCATATCTCACAAGGGGCAAATAAGAAGTGGAGGATCAGGTATACGCCCGCATCCACCCAGATCAATCGACTCCAGAACTCACAGATATTCCTCCAGTTCTGCGAGACCATCCAATACCCCCTTTCCCAGTCTCTTCACTCCAACGCAGCAGAGCGATGATTTCTCTTTTATAGAGAGCGATATGGCCTCTGCCATGTGACAAACAATTTGAACTGGCACCGAAATCGATCATGAAGAGATGATATAACTGGACATTTTCAAATACCTCTTTTTGTCATCCTGAGTCCGTTGTCTGTCATTCTGAGCGCAGCAAAGGATCATTGCTTCTCTTCTCAATCCCCCGTTCTATTGATCGACATTGCAGATTGAAAATCGATACTTTCCATTTCGCTCCGCCTGTATCTCCCCGACCTCGCTTAGCTCAATCTGCATATTCAAACCGAATGTCTTTGAGAAATATCGAATCAGCTCATTCCTGTTTTCCGAGGAGAATGCCTGATCTGGGACAATATTTACCCTGATACTTTCCCGATCATTCTGAACGATCTGCATCTGTTCGATTCCCGGAATGCGGGTGAGCGTATTTTCGATGAGAGAGATGCCGGCGATCAGTGTTCCATCCTTGCGCACCAGAAAATCGGCGACCCTTCCGGCGATCTTCTCCATCAGGGGAAGTCCCCTCCCGCAGGAGCATTTCCGATCGAGCGGAACCCCCATATCCTCGATTCGGTATCGGATAAAGGGCATCGCCTTGTTGATCAGATCGGTAATGACAATCGCTCCAAGCTCGCCCGGCTGCGCCGGCGTTCCGTCCTCTTTGATGAATTCTACGAAGAGATGATCGATGTTGATGTGCATCCCTTCATGCCGGTCGCATTCGCTGGAAATGAGTCCGACCTCCTCACAACCATAACGGTTAAAGACCTTCACGGAGAACACCCGCTCTATCACCGCCCTTTCGTGGGGTAGCAGCATCATAGACGAGGAGATAACCCCCTTCGGCGCAATGCCGTGAATCCCCGTCTCAAGAACCATTTTTGCCAAAAGATAGATGGAGTGCGCATGACCGAAGAGAAGCGTCGGCCGAACCCGCTTCCAGTCGGCCGCGAATTTCTTTACAGCCTCTTCGGTCAAAGCCATCGTATCAAGATATATTGTCGGGGAGAGAAGCGCATCACGAAGTTTTTCCTTAAGCCCAACCGGATAAACCGGGTTTCCCCAAACCGCGGCGACCGGCTCCCCCACTTCCCAGCCAGACCATCGATTATGCCTTCGGGCACACGCATTTTTTAACTCGCTACACACTTCTGTCAGATAGAGCTTTAAAGACGTTCCCGTTGATCCTCCGGTCTTCGCCTCCATGAGATGAGAGCGGCTGAATCCGTTTGATATCAGTTCCTCTCCATGTCCCCGAATCTCTTTTTTAGTAAGTATCGGCACCTTGCGAAGATCCTCTGGTGTTTTTATCTCCTCCAGGCGTATACCGTATTCCTCGAATCTTCTTCGATAGTAGGCATTATTCAGGAAAGCGAATTCAACCATCATCTTAAGCCTGGCCCATTGACGTTCCCGAAGCTGTTTCTCCGAGAGGAACTGTGACTCTTCCAGTTCTCTCCAATGGCGCAACAAAGGCGTTCCGCTCTTTATTGCCCAGAGCGGCTCGATTATACTTCTTCTTATCAGGGGATGAACTTTCATTTCCGTTTTTCAGTGATGAATGGTTAAGTGCTCCTATTCACGCGTGACGACGAAATCCTTAGAGCCATTGTAACTTAATATCTTTGCCGGCACCCCCCCGACGACAGCATCATCGGGAACATCGTCGCAGACGACTGCATTTGCGCCGACGGCGACATTATCGCCGATTAGAATCGGTCCGAAAATCTTCGCGCCCGGACCAATATAGACCCGATCCCCGATTTTAGGAACACCCCTACACTCTCCCCTTCCCCCTTCTCCGATAATGACGCCGGGAGAAATGTTACAGTACGAGCCCAATTTGGCGTGGGGATTGACCACAATATATCCGCAGTGTCCGATGTAAAATCCTCTTCCGATCTCCACATCAAATGGAATATCAATCTTTGTGATGATCCGGAGGACGGCATGGAGAACCAGGGTGAACGCCATGAGTATCTGTTTGACAATTGGAATGTATAGCTCATATCTGACCCATCGACCAAGACGGTAGCTGATTAGGACCCAGATCCCTTCGGTCGAAACAATGCCCCAGAGCTTGTAAAGCGACGGCTCCTTAGACAAAAGAACATGATACCTTCCCAAGTCTTCTTTTAAATCCGAAAACGACAAGATCTCTCCTTACGCCTGCCGACTGCCGGCTCGTTTTATCCCCAGCAATGCCAATAAGTTCTTTGCCAGGCCTCTGTACGCTCCTTGGTCTAAAGGAGCTCTCGGAATTGCTTTTAAAAAGTATCTAGACGATTTTCGAAGGTCCTTACTTCTGTAATATTCCCCTCGGTTGCAGTATGTCTTAAACCATGCACGATTCAAAGCGGCCCCGGACAACATTTCAGGACTTTCCGACAAAAACTTTTCCATGATTCTGTCGGAGCATCTCATTCGCACTTCCATGTTTTTCGACATCTGATTGACATGCCCCATCCGGTAATAGAGAAGCGGTTCGTCCACAACATCAAATTCATACTGGCGAGATATCCTCAGCCACAAATCCCAGTCTATTCCCATCCCCAGTGATTCGTCGAACAGACCGGCCCGTTCAAAACATTCACGGCGAATCATCGCGGAAGAAAAAGGGATGAAATTGTCAATAAATAGCTCCTCGGTAATGCGTCCTGAATAGGTCTTCTCCGGATAAATCCAGTCCAAGGGAATGCCGTTGGAATCCATAATTTGAGACTTGGAATAGACGACGCCGGTATTTTCCTCCGAAAATCGCGCCGCCAGCTTTTCGAGTTTCATTTTGTCCCACCAGTCATCCGCATCTAAAAAAGCGATCAGACGGCCCATTGAATTTCTAATTCCATTATTCTTCGCGTTCGCCTGGCCCCTGTTTTCCTGTTTGATGTATTTTATCTTTTTCTCGCTGAGGTAAGGTTTCAGGACGTCGTCCGTATGATCGGTGGAACCGTCGTTCACGATAATGACTTCAAAATCGGAATATGTTTGAGCTAAAACTGAGTCGACCGCTTGGCTGATGAACTTTGCATAGTTATAGCAAGTGATCACAACGCTGACGGTTTGGCTTGTCTCAGACGATTGGAGGCCCTTCATTTTATTTTCCGAGCGCACGGCTTCGGTGTTTTTAAGATCGACATTGCGCCTCCAAACACGATTCCTCTCCGACCTTTTTTTCAACAGTCGACCGAGATCGGTCGATTATGATTCCGACGAAGATACCGGCCAGATTGGTCAACAGATCGCTGGCGGAGGAAAACCGGCCCGGCAAAAAATACTGCAGCGACTCAGCCGTCAGGCTGAATAATCCTCCGATCAACATCACCCAGACGACTTTTGCTTTTCTCGACCCCAGGTGCTCTCCGAGCGCAGCGTGGAGCAAGAACCCAACCGGGATAAAGAGGATGATATTCAAAACGCCGTCGATCAACATCGTTACGGTCAGATCGGACAAACGGACGGGGTACTCCAAAAAATGGGCCGGACTCTTCTGCTGGATTCGCTTCGGAATGTAGAGGTTCGAAGACAAGGGGTGGCCGGAGCGATCTGCGATGATCCCCCCTTCCCTCTCGTCAAAGAGATAGAGAGCCGCCAAGCCGTCCGAAACGCGCCGCAGACTCCCCTCGCCGTTTGGCGCGGCCATCCACCCCGCCTGATAATTCCGATGAATCTCCATCGTATCCAATGCGCGTTGATAGAGGGCCACCAGGAAAATTCTCCCCAGCCAAGGCCGATCTCCGGTCGCTTCGTTCGCCAAGACCAACGGATACGATCGATCCCAATTCGAGAAAGTCCCTTTCACCCCTTGAGACCGAATCTGCTCCTCGCCGTCGACGTAAATGACTTCTTCCTTAAAGTCATACGTCGCCACGATGTGGCGCGGTTCAGTTGACTGAAACACATCTTTCACAACGAGGTGTGGGATCGTGCCGTTGAGGTCGGTCCCGGTGGTTCGCAGCCGCATGATCAGATTCTTCCCCTCCTGACCGAGCGTGAAATTCCGCCGGGAGGGATTTCGGGAATGCGAGACAATCCTCGCCGGTCCGGATTGCTGCGGATCGGCGGTCGCCACCCACGCCTCCAGCGTGAAACCGCCTCCTGATGCAAGGAGATCGCGCAAGGGGATCCCCCCCGGGGAGAGGATCTGCCCCGGCTCGCCGATATCGACACCGTTCGAACGCTCCAGCCACCGGGCGCCGTTTTCGCTCCTCTCAAAAGCGCGCCAAAAATCAAACGGCCATAAGAGGAGAAGCACGACAAAAAAAAGGTAGGCGACAGCCGCCCGTAAAAAGCCGCCCTCCCGAAGAGGGTAAGATTTCTTAGTCATAACCGCCGCCGACTCAAATAGGCAGGTGAACACTTCAGGCGCCCCGTTCGCAACGAACTCATCCATAGATCGAAATCACCATTCCCTTTGCTCATTAACAGCACCATTTCATGGATTGGTCCTCTTTATGAACCGGGAACCGACCGCTTGAATAACTTCTTGATTCTCATGATAAGAAAGTCCATCCCATATATCTTCCAGAGGAAATCGATCCGGTCCTCCGAGACAGAAACGCGCGTTATCTTGTATCTCTCCGCGGGCCGGTAAGGCCCCTCATGCGCCACCACGGCTCCCTGATAGCCGGCCTTTTCAACGGCCGCGACGACCTGCTCATTATAATCGGAAGTCTGTCCATTCGGATAGCAAAATGTCTTCACAGTTCTTCCGATCCGCGCCTCGATCTCCTTTTTTGAGAGCTCAAGCTCCTGTCTCAACGACCCGTCGTCCAAATCGGTCAAAATCCGGTGACTGACGGTATGCGATCCGATTTCGACTCCATGATTCGACAAATCCACAATTCGATCCCAGCCGATCTGTTTATACGGGCCGACGGGGGTATCCGGCACCACGATCCCCAGCATGTCGGCAACCGCACCGATAAACCTCAATCGCTCCGATTCGGAAAGGGTCATGCAATAATCGGCCAAGCGATGCCAGGTCTTGCTCTCTTTCGCCGGCGTTGTTTTATCCACAATAAACAGGTCTCTTTGATAACGCCACTCTTTCCTTGCCTCCGGCGCCTGCTTTAAAATGTACCTTAAACGATCCCACCAAAACCACGATTCACCCCCGACATAACTTGTCACAACGAAGAGGGTCGCCGGTATCCCGTTTCCGAGCAGGATCGGGTAGGCGATCGCGTAAAAATCATCGTAGCCGTCGTCGATTGTAAGGGCCACGATCCCGTTTCGCGTTCCGCCGTTTTGGGACTGTTCGATACATTCGGAGAGAGTCTTGGCGCGAAAATCGGCTTTGATCACTCCGATTTGCCATTCGAATGTCTCCCTGGAAACAATCGTACCGTCCCCCCCCCGCACCGCTTCGAACCGGTGGTACATCAAGATGCGCGGCACATGTCGCGTGAGGGAAAGCGCCAAGCCTTTGACAAAGGGAAGTCGAACCAAAAAACACTTGAACGCTCTCTTAAAAGACATGTTCATACATTTGCGCTGGAAACCTTTTCAGAAGGCCGCAGTAGTAATCTTCCAGCTCCCGCATCGTCTTCTCCCAAAAATAGGTCCTTTCCACTTTTTCGAGGGAGCGTCTTCCCATCTCCTTTCGCAAGACGGGGTCGAGGGCCAGTTTGATCAACGCCTCCGCAAGAGCCTCCGGATCGCCCGGAGGGACACAAAACCCATTCGAAGAATCGACCAGTTCGGCGTTACCTCCCACATTCGTCGCCACCACCGGGAGGGCACACGACATATACTCCAGCAGCGCATTTGAAAAACCTTCCCTGTCCGAGCATAACACGCCGATATCGAGATGTTGCAAATAGGGGGTGACGTCGGGAACCGCCCCCAAGAAATGGACATCCCCCGAGAGTCCCAGAAATCCCGAAAGGGTATAAAGTGCGTCTCGCTTCGGTCCGGCCCCCAAAACGACCGCCCGAACGCGGAACCCTTCGGGGAAAGCGGCTTTTACTTTCGCCACGGCTTGAAGAAAGAGATCGATTCGCTTTACCGGCTTCAAGTTCGCCGCGATGCCGATCCAGAGGTCGGCACGATTCTCGCAGAAAATCGGCGGCTTCGGCGCTACAACGAGGGGGATGCTGACCCCGTTGTGGATGACCGTTACCTTCTCCTCGGAGAGCCGCTCCCGTTCAATGACATACCTTTTGAGGTTATGGCTGTTCGCGACGATTCCATCGAACCGCCGATTGACAAAAGGGAGGACCTGTCGGTAGGCCGAGTGATACCAAGGCTGCTCCCCCAACCCCATGTCCCGGCGGCTCGACAACAAAACCGGCACAGACCGGCTGAGCAAGGCGCCGAGGTAGCCGACAAAAATGGCGTCTTCGAAAAAGGTATGGACGATATCGAATTTCCTCTCCCTTAGGAGATCAACCCATCTTCCCAACACGTTAATAATATTGGGCTTGATGAAGCCGCGATATCCGAGGGTGATCACCTCGCAAGGGAGGGGATTCATCTCCATCCAGGAAGATTTCCACAAACAGACCAGGGACGGCTCGAAAATGTTCCGATCGAGTCGCTGAATAATCTGGAGGAGTTGCTTCTCCGTTCCCGCCGTATCACAGATAATGGTGTCGATCAGGTAGGCGATTTTTATCTTGTGCATCTGTATTTGAGCGATCAGTACGCCAAGGGAGCGTTACCCTTTCCGGGGAACCCACAGCGCCTGCTTCTCCCCTTTGAGAAACTTTAGAAAGGCATGTCCTGCCGCAATGTTGATCAGCGAGAAATAGAAGGGGATATAAAAGAGCCGCAAGTCCCACTTTTTCGTCTGCAGCAGATACCCGATGTATGACCCGGTGTGGAAGAGCGTCTGGAGGAAAAAGAACAATTGATAAATCCGGTGATCTCCCAATAAAAATCCGTTCAGAACATAGAGCGCCAGCATCAGGCCGAAGGCGGCATATCGGAGCAATTTATGAGAAAACAATTGCCAGGAGAACCACCCATAACGAAAAAGGTTGAAGAGGCTTTTCATCTCCATCAAGGTCCAGAGAGATCGAAGCGAAACGCGAACGCGCATCTTGTACTCATCCCTCGCCGCAGAAAGCGCCTGCTCCTTCAGGAGCGCATTCGGCTCATAGACCACGCGGTATCCCTGCTGCACCACACTCAAAGGGAGCACAAAGTCGGGCAGCTGATGCGGCATCATCGGCCGGTAGAGTTCCTTTTTCACCGCATCGATTCCGCCGTCCACCCCGACGATCGATCCGATCAAGGTCTCTTTGGACCTCAGAAAGTTTTCGTATTTCATGTAAGCCGAGCAGCCGTCTCCAATCATCGATCCGTCAGGGTTCGCATAGATCATCTTTCCCGTCACATAGCCGATGGTGGGATCGTTGAAATTACTCATTAGATGCCGAAGCGCCTCTCGATCGTAGATCGAATTGGCGTCGGAGAAGACGATGATCTCTCCCTTGGCCTCCCTCACCGCCAGATTCAGCGCCGATGTCTTTCCCCCCCTCGGCTCCTGGCGAAAGAATCGAACATTCGAAGAGATAAAACTTTTGACGATCTCGTCGGTTCGATCAGTGGAGCCGTCCGACACGACGATGATCTCCAGCTTTTTCTCCGGATAGTTGAGGGACAGCTTGTTTCGAATCGTCTCCCCGATCGACCCCTCTTCGTTGAAAGCGGAGATCACAATTGTCACTTGCGGCGCGTACTCCCCCCGCCGGATCTCCTTTCTGATCCATTTTGAAAAAATCAGAACGGAAAAAGGATATCCGAAATAAATGTAAGTCAGGGTGATCAACACCCCAATGAAAGCCGCTTCAAGCGCGCTCATTGCCGCACCTGCATTCTGCTTCAGCATTGAAGGGGTTCAAAGTCATTCTATGGTGGCTCTCTTTTCCGATCATGGACCAATCGCTTAAAGCCGTCGGAGGATCCGCTCTAGGCTGTTTTTCGGATTCAGCAGAGCATCAAACAGTTTCGAGAGAATCGCCACGATCAGCTTCGGAATGCTCAACGGATGCCCTGCAGCCTTCCGCATATTCATTGTGAACGACCAAAACTTCTTTTCCCTTAATTCAAAAACCCCATTTGCCAGCAATTGATAATAGCTCTGCCAGGTTTCGTTTAACAATCTCTCATGCTCATCCCGGCCCAGATAGGATTGACCATATTTTTCCAAAATTATAATTTTCCCCAACTGGTAAGCGCCGCTCGTCGCCAGAAAAGTGCTCGCCTGCTCTTTATGGACCCTGAAACAGGTGAGGACTTGATGAACAAAGCCAAAATCGTGGGTCCGAAGGATATCGTAGACCGCCTCTTTGTCGGCCGTTGAATAATTAATCTCATTGTAAAAGCTTGGGCGGCTTCGAACCAACTCCGAACGGAGTAAAATGGCGGTCGGCGGGCCAAACACATCCGGCCCTCCCAACAGGGTTGATCGGCCGATCTCTCGGCCTGAAATGACCGCAATCGGGTGGCGGACACCGCCCGCCATTTGATCCCCATTGATCCGATATGACCCGACGACACCGACCGACGGATGCGCCTCGGCCAACCGGACCATCTGAGTAATGCAATCTGGGAGTAGGAAGTCATCGGCATGAACGACCTTGCAATACTTGCTCTCGGGAGAGATCTGGCGCATTGCATTGTTCAAGTTCTGCATCAACGGTAAGAAGGTGCTGTTGTGATGAATTCGAATACGCGCGTCTTTTTCGGCGTAACGTTGCGCGATCGCCGGGGTGCGGTCGGTGCTGTAGTTGTTGACGATCACATATTCCCAGTTTTTGTAGGTCTGGCCGAGAATACTTTCGATACATTCCGCCAAAAAGGTCTCACCATTATAGACCGGTGTTACCACGCTGACGAAAGGCTCTGACGCTTTCTCCAAGCTAGTTCTCCTCCGAGGAATTCAATTCCGTCCCGTCACGCCACTTGAGGATGCGCAAGGGAGATCCCCCCACGACGGCCCCGGCCGGAACGTCCTTTGTCACGACCGACCCTGCGCCCACCACCGCGCCTTTTCCGATCCGCACACCGTCTAAGACAATAGCGCGCGCGCCGATCCAGACGTCATCCTCCACCACAATGCCGCCCCTGGATTGGAGAGGTTGCTCCTTGATGAACACTCCCGGGGCAATGCCGTGATTGTAGGAATAAAATACGGAATAGGCGGCGATCATGACGTGCTGGCCAATTTGAATGGGAGCCACATAAGAAGAGAGGATACAGCGGGGCTGCACGCTTGAATGGGCGCCGATGCTGATGCTTCCCCCGTAACCGGTTTGGAGAATGGCATCGCGGTAAATCGAGACCCAATCTCCCAACTCGACCGGCCCCCCCTCATGATCCTGGAAGATGAGCGCGCGGTCGTCGATGAACACATGCCGTCCGAGGCGAAACCCCTGATGACGGATGGTTGCGCTGGGGGCGATATATCCCGCGGGGGAAAAGCCGGCTAGTTGGCGCGCGGCTTTATACCGGGGGGCGAACCAGGTCGCAAGGCGCGTGGCGATCCGGCCAGTCCAAGATAAACCGGCCCATCGCATCCAGAATCGAATCCACAATCGTATCCATAATTTCGGCAGCAAACGAAATTTCAGGCGCTTCCAAACCCCATATGCATGGCTTACTTTTGAAGCTAAGGTGCGATAGCTCTCGTGGGCATTCGAGTTTGTTTGTGGATGCAAGTCGTTCACCAAAATTTCCGTACAAAAGCTAAACTTTTAATACGACGCCATACGCTGTTTAATATGGTCCGCCAGTCGAATGGCCAGGGCAACAATCGTCAGGGTTGGATTCGCATAGCCACCGGTCGGGAATGTAGACGGACCCGCGATGAACAAATTGTTTATTCCATGGACAAGACAATGCTCGTTGACGACACCCTGCTTCGGGCTATGATGCATTCTGGTTGTCCCCATGTGGTGCCAACCGCCGTGAAGGTCGGGAGGAGAAACCTCCCCTTCCCCTTCCATTTCAATTTCCAAGCGCCCCAGGCCGGCGCGTTGTAACTCTTCATCCAGAATTTGCTGACCGCGCAGAAGGGTCCGTATATCGATTGCGCTGAGTCGCCAATCGAGTTTGACCTGCCTCTGTCCAAAACAGTCCAGCTCCTCGGAAAGGGTCACCCGGCTACTCGGATTAGGCGCTTGCTCAGACATGTGCTGAAGCGAAAAAAATCCGACCTTACGTGAAGCGAAAAGATAATTGAGAACCCGCCTCCTTAAAAGGCCGATCATTTTCCGACCGACCGCTGCCGACACCTCATTGAAGACGAAAGGAACCAGGAACTTCAAATGTCGCCCGCAGTCCCGGAAATTGCCCCTCACGACCGCGTTTCCAATCATTCGGCAGGTCTGATCCACTTTTTGTAGACCTGCCCTAACCGTCAGAGGCCAGAACTTCGGACTGATCGACACCGTCCAATTCAGCAGTTGTTCCTTCCTCAACGTCTCTTCCGAAAGCGCAAACCTCCCGTACGTGCGCCCGTTGTCTGAGGGAGGGAATGAATATAACGCCAGAGTCTGTTCGAGGTGGAGCTTTGAAGTTATATAAGTACCCGAGGTCAAATGGGGATGCTCCATAAAGAAGCGGCCGACAAGATCGTTGCCGTTCCCCAGCCCCTCCCGCTGTCTCCGGTTTGACAGCAACAACAACCGAGGTGTCTCAACTGCGCCGAGCGCTAAAATAAAGAGTTTCGCCGTGACCCAGACGACCTTATCGGCGGAGCATGCCATCCTCAGCCGCGTCGCGGTCCGCCCGGCCGAGTCAGTCTCGATCTCTGTGACGGTGGCATGCAGATAGGTCGTAATGTTCTCCGCACGCGTGATCTCGGCGCGATGATGCGTGATAAACGTGTCTCGCTCCCCCAGTTGAAAGATGACCGTCTCGACACGTCCATTTAGCAGAGGGAGGGATGGTTTCCTTTCCGGGTCTGCCCAATCCTCCGAGCGATACTTGAACGGTCCGAGTCGGCAGACCGCTTGAGCCCGTTCATAGAGCGGATCTAAATGAGCCCGTTTAAAAGGCCAACCGCTGTATGGAACCCAATCTCTTTCCTCGAAATCGATCGGGTCTAAAGGTCGCAGTTGAATACCCGGTCGGTTTTCAGCGATCTGCAGGAACCAATTGTACGCGGCTCCCCCAAAGCATCGGGGGCGGGCCAATTCTAATTGAAAGTACGGGTGGCCGACATTTTCGCCGCCGGACAAAGCCTGCGTATCGCCGGCGGGCTCCATCCCCCCGCTTTCCAGCAAACAGACCCGGAACGGCTGGCCGATAAATTCGCGAGCGACCGTGATGCCCGCCACACCCCCACCGACGATGCAGACGTCGGTGTCGATTTGTTGGTTATGAGGAAGCGACCGCGCGTCAACAATCATAGTTTCCGGGCCATTTCTTTTTTCTGGAGAAGGGTTTGATTTAGATGAACCAGACTGCTGTTGAGATATTTTCGGTCGAACTGTTTGAGCTTCGTTTTCCACCGATTCAACTTCTCTGATCTCTCGCACTGCTTGATCTTATCCTCAATGGCCGATACAAGATCTTTGCGACCTCTCTCCGCCAAAGGAGCTAACAATTCATGGTAGCAACGCACACTGACGCTGCTTAAACGAACGGATCTGACAAGGTCAGCCGAGATGTCTTGCGCAGGGAAAACGGGAACCTTATGGAGAATCCCCAAGGCCGAGAAGGACAGCATGGTTCGGATACATTTTTCACATTTCCCACAGTTTAATGTCTCGGATCGAACACTCCCTGTCCTATTGCAAACCCTCAGATGCTTCAAGGCGAAGTCCCAGTCAGAAATCAACCGTGCCTTCTCCAACCTTGAGAGGGCGATTCCGTCATGATGTATTCTAAGATCACTGCTGCTGTAATTGGGATCGATCAAAGGGTGTGATCCATGCGGATCGAATTTTCTTGGAAAGCAGAACCCGGCCGAAGCGAGGGCGACTGTTGTGAGGCGATTGGTGAAGGCATGTGCAACTGCGGCGAAGGCGGCTCCAAATAGCTCATCCGCCCAGAACGCCCAGCCTGGACCGAGCGCAACCAGGTTGGTCCGTATCTGGATAGGAGTGATCCCGACCTCCTCGGCCACCTCCGAAAGCGACGCCAGAACCTGCTTGAAGTGATCGGGTTCCTCCCCGTGGAAACCAAAAACGATAAGACCATCCTTAAATGATCCCGGATGCTCCGGCGAAAAATTGAGCCGATTTGAGCGTAGCGCTGCGAAGGAATCTAAACCGCCGGAGACAAAAACCCCTGTCCTTGGCGGTTTATTGGGGGTCAGGACCTTTGCTCTTGTTTTCGTCTCGATTTGTACCAGTTGTTTATCGGGTTTGTAATACCAATGCCGCATTAATGTCATCACTGCAAGGAGCCCCTCTCTCAATTCGGGACAGATCTCCTCCTTGATGAGGATTCTTCTTTCTCCGAAATGGAAGGCAGGGATCAGACTCGCCACCAGGAACGCATGCGGATTGCAGGTCAAGCTGTCGGCAAACGCCGCATCCGTTTCAAAATACACGTCCGTAACCGGCTGGTCATAGTCTTCCCAGATTACCGTTGCAATCACTTTTGCCTTATCTGTGCCAAATTCCGTCCTTAAATTTTCTATTCTCATGTCATCCACACAGCTCTAATTTTCCCTCGCAGACGGATCTTTCTCAACCCAGACGATCATCCCGCGGCTGTGATCGAAATGTTTTTCCGTAGCCTTTCCGTAATAGCCTCTTTGGAGACGCCTTCAAAAAACACCTTGGACCAAACTTCCAAATGCATAAGCCTGAGCCGGAGGTTCCTGCCTGCATTCTCAAAGAGAAAATCGGCCTCACGCGTTGTCAAGCCGAACATCTCAAGAATGACTGATCCTTCAAACAGTTCAGAAGATATCTCCATACGATCGAACGCATTAATCGGGAAGGGTTTCTTCGGTCTCTCGTGCAACTCTTTGGGCAGATACCGTCTTGCCACCTCCCGCACGACCCATTTATCCTTGAAGAAATAATGGTTTGGGTCCAAGAAGAAAGGAGAGAATCTGACCTTGTACTCGTACGGCATATTGACCGCGAACTTGACCAGGGCGCTGTCCAGGAACGGAAACCTGGCCTCGACACTGGCGGCCATCCCCATTGTATCGTTCCGATGAAGCAATCTGCGGAGGTGATAGCTCAGCAGGTCCATCGAATGATAAGCCGACTCGCCCGCCGATGTCCCGAGTTCTTTTTTCAGACTGGAGCGGATTTCCGCGTTCTCATACTCGCGCTCAAATCGGGTGTGTAAACCCATCGCAAATTCGGACGATTGAGCCCAGTAAGGAGCAGTGTTCGGTTTACGGCGGCGTATTATCCTCATCATCTTCCTGAACGCCCGGAGTGCGTATTGAGGCCACTTCCGAATATCCGGGGACAAATAATCATAACCGAGGAAACACTCGTCAGAACCCTCTCCCGACAGAACAGCTTTTATCCCATTTCTGCGGATCAACCTGGCAACCATCAACAGAGGAATAGAGTGAGGACAGATATAGAACGGGAGGCTGAAATGCTCGGTGACGACCGGAATCTCATCAATAAAATGGTGGTCATGAACATCGGCTGCTTGTAAATCCAACTTCAGATGCTTGGCAAGTTGATAGGCGGCATCATATTCGCTGAGCTTGCCAACAATGTTTGCATGGAAGACAGCCAAGTTCTTATGAAATCTGGCCGCCATTGCCACGATGATGGAGGAATCCAAGCCGCCGCTGCAGAGGCCTCCGATGGGAACATCCGCGACAAGCTGCTTCCTAACACTCTCAAGCAGCAGCTGCTCCACCTGATCGACGATCTGCGCCGGCTTTAAGCATTTTATCCGATCGGCATGTTCCGGGTCCCAGAAATCCGGCATAGAAAAGAACGTCTTGAATTCGGACTTGCCACCGATTCGCACCTTCACGACCGATCCGGGAGAGAGGATTTTGACTTTGTCGAAAAACGTATGTCCCTTGGTCGGACCGTTAAAGCCGTAGAGGAAGGCCGAAATGGTTGGGAAATCAGGCTTCAAGTCGATCCAGGGCATCATCGCCTTCACTTCTGAAGAAAACAAAAAACAATTCTCATCCTCATAAATGAATAGCGGTTTGATTCCAAACCGATCTCTGGCAAGAACCAGCTTTTTTTCAACTTTATCGTAGAAAACAAATGCAAACATTCCCTCCAAGCGCTGGAGGGTTTTTTCCAATCCTGTGTAAATGATGCTCTGTAATAGAACCTCCGTGTCACTCGTCGTTCGGAAGGGGATGCCCTGCGTTTCAAGCTCCGAACGTAACTCCTTAAAGTTATAAATCTCCCCATTATAGACGATACAATAGCGCCCTTCGGTATCCCAAAACGGTTGGTTGCTTCGTGATGAGAGGTCGACGAGAGACAATCGGGTGTGGACGAATCCCAGACCGGGCTCTGAATATACTCCATAACCATCCGGACCTCGATGTTCCAGGAGACGGGCGGCCTGTTCCAGCCGGTCTTTCCCAGGAACGAACTCGCCGTTATGCATTACAATGCCGAAAATTCCACACATCTTGGCTGCCTCCCGACTTTCGATATTTTGGCTGATCTAAATATCGCTGCGAACGTCGATTCACGAATCGAGCCTTTCCGTTTTCCATTCCAATAGCGGCTGCACAACACCCAGCATCCTTCCGTTGTACCCCCCTCTGGCCGATAGACCACTCCCTGAGTCGACTACCGAGAAGGACACCACTTGATGCTCATTACACTGTACAGTCATCGGATCGAGCGTGACGAGATCTGCGTTCACGAAAAGGGTCCCTTCTTTGAGAAAGTGTCTAGGGATGATCGCCCGACTTCGGTATCTGCCGGAGGGGCGTCTGCGTCCAAGCCAGGCCGGATCGACATCTAGGGAGGCGAATATGCAGATCCCCTCTTCATTCCAAACACCAAAATTAGGCGCAAACACATAGCCCGATTTCAAGATTTCGTATTCCATTTCGATCATGATCTGGCTCGTCACGTCAATCAGGTCGGCCACACGTCCCTCCCCATCGCGCACGCGCACCGCTCTCAATCGGGCTAATTCACCCCCAGGTGCCGTAGCAGGATCGGGCCATTCGCGCTCGGGTACGTTAAGCAAGCCGGCATTCATGTAGCTCGCGACAACCCGGCCTGCGGGTCCATCCTCTTTGATCCGGCCCTCGTTGACGAGAATCGCCCGTTGACACATCCGGGTGACGGCCTGCATGTTGTGGGAGACAAAGAGCACAGTCCGCCCTCCCTTGCCGACCTCTCTCATTTTATTCAAACATTTCTTCTGGAACGCGATATCTCCCACCGCTAGGACCTCGTCCACCATGAGTATTTCCGGCTCCAGATGAGCAGCCACGGCGAACGCCAGCCGCATGTACATCCCGCTGGAGTAGTGCTTGACCGGCGTGTCGAGGAACTTCTCGATTTCAGCAAAATCGACGATCTCATCGAACCGACGTTTGATATCGGCCCTTTTCATCCCGAGGATGGCGCCGTTGAGATAGATGTTCTCCCGCCCGGTCAGCTCCGGGTGGAAGCCGGTCCCCACTTCCAGGAGAGAGCCGACCCGTCCATGGATTTCCGCAAAACCATGCGTCGGCTCGGTGATTCGGGAAAGAATCTTCAACAGGGTGCTCTTCCCGGCGCCGTTTCGTCCGATAATGCCGACGACTTCACCATGTTTAATCTCCAGGCAAAGGTCCCTCAACGCCCAGAAGGGCTCGTTGAGCTCCGCCGCGCCGGTCGCCTGGCCACGAATCAGTCGGCCGACCCGCCGGATCGGCGAGAGAAACGCCTCGGTCAGTGTGTCTCGAAGGGTCTTATACGGCTCTTGCTTGCTCCCTGTGTGGTAGAGTTTGCTCAGGCCGACGGTCCGAATCGCGATATCGCCCATGATTTCATCCATTCGAGAAAGCTGAGATAGGCACAGAGGCACAAAGGTTCTTGCCTATTTGCCACTTAGCTTCCTAATTAAACTGCTGAGCATTCGTTCTATCTCTCAGCTTAACGCATATACCTTATCGAATTAATCTCTGTTTAATAATGCAGATTCATAGAAATTTCCATCTGGGTTTGCAATTCATATAGAGAACCCGTTGCAGTTCGCAGGAAATGAAGCATTCGTCGAATTCCGACCATAACCTTCCGCCATGTTGCTGGGAATTGAAGTTGCGCAGCGCCTCATTTGAAAAGTCAATCCGTAAGTTTCATCTTTAGGAAACCCTTTAGAAATCTTATATGCTTCAGCAATTAAAACCATGGATCTTTGCCAAATCTGTAAGTCTCTATACATTCTCACTTCTCTTTGTGCCTCTGTGTCTGTGCTGCCCTGTGCCCATCTATCCCCAAGGATCATTCATCAAACCACATCCGCAAAGGTTTTTTCCAGACGGCGAAAATAATAGGTCCCGCTTACCAGAAGCGCGACGGCCGTTACGGCCGAAACCCCCATCATCGGGCCCAATGCCGTTTCGGTTCCGAGCAACGCCCAACGAAACCCCTCCACCACGCCGACCATCGGGTTGATGCCGTAGACCGTTCTCCAAGGCTCACTCAGCAGGCTGCTGGGATAGGCGATCGGCGTGGCGAAAAGCCAGAGCTGCGTCAGGAAGGGGACAGCATAACGAACATCCCGAAATTGAACGTTCATGGCCGACAGCCAGAGCGACACCCCCAGTGCCGTCGTCAGAGCAAGTAGGAGAAGGGCCGGCAGCCAAATCAGGTTGACCGTCGGCACAACGCCGTAATAGAGCATCATCGCCAGCAGGATGACGAAGGCAAAGACGAAATCGACGATGCCGCTGAAGACCGAAGCGAGCGGTACCGTCAGCCTCGGGAAATAAACTTTCTTGATCAAATTGGCGCTGCCGACTAGGCTGTTGGACGCCTGCGTCAATCCGTTCGCGAAGAAAGTCCATGGGACCAAAGCGGCCAGGGTGAAGATCGGATAGGGAACTCCGTCCGACGGCATCTTCGCCAGACCGCCGAAGAAGAGCGAGAAGATCATCATCGTAAAGAGCGGTTGAATGATCGCCCAGGCAATTCCTAAAACCGTCTGCTTATACCGAACCTTCACATCCCGCCAGATGAGGAAATAGAGAAGCTCCCGGTAGGTCCAGACTTCATCCAGTTTGAGGGAAATCCATCCTTTGGAAGGTTCGATCCGAATGGGGGGAAATTGTTTCTCCTTCGCACGCTCCAAGACGGCAGACGGCGTGTTCAGTTGTATCTGCTCTTCGATTTTCATTTCCTCATCCTCAAAATAAAGTCTTCTCCGTATGATTCCATCGTCGACATTCCTTGAACACTTACAGTGCCCTATGACACAGGGGGTTGACAACTTAGTCGCGCGCTGGTCATTCCGAAGTGGGCGTTTTGCTCATTCCTCAACCGATCCGAGAGCCGTCCTTCGGGAAGCGCTACATCCGCGTAGGTGAGCACCTGAGTTCTCGGTACATCCCGACTCAACCTGCACCCCTCCGCCAGTCCCATGGGGAGGAGTTCCAGCAAATTCGCCACCTCCGCATTCTCGCAAAGCCCATACGTCATGTAACCCCCGATCCCGTCCAAGACCTCGCCGGCCTTGAGATCCCTCTTTGCTGCAGCCACCACATCCACCATCGGCCGGCCGAGCGGCGTAATGGCGGCATCCCGGAATAGGACAGCGCGCGCAACGGTGTTCGGCACCTCAAAGTGGCAGAGATGATAGGGCGTATAGAAACAATAAAAGGGGCCAGTTCCCATTTTGTAGAGATTCAAATAATGCTGCTGAACAGGATCGGTATGCACACCGATCACGAAAACGCCAGGATTGGGCGACGCGCCGACGACATAGTCCACAAACCCGGCCCCTTCCATCATGGCGTCTTTGGGATACCAGTTGACTGCTTCCTGGACCGGGGTCCCCTCCGGAACGTGCGGTCCCATCATCCCCCGCTTGAACACCCGCATTCCGGTCGCATTGGCCACAATCGCCTGTTCAAAGGAGATCTTGGTCCCATCGGCGAACGAGGTGACCATATACGGATTTTGTTTCCATCGGCGCGCGAATCCTTCCTGGGTGGTCGGATTGCGATAGGGATCATGCAGTCCTTTGATGTTGCCGCACAGTACGGGCCTGACCCCGATTCCCTTCACAAACCGATAAAGGTTCATGATCACCCCGGGTTGATCGCCGTCTACATTGGTGATCACCACACCCGCTCGCTCGGCATACACCTTCAAAATTGGGCCCAATGTGCCATCGAGCTCTGCATTCATCAGGATGACATGCTTTCGATGCGCCAGCGCCTCGCAGACGATCCGGGCTCCAAATTCGATTGTCCCCGTGACCTCAATAATCGCGTCGATCCCTTCCGCCCGGCAGAGGAACTCGGGATCCTCGGTCACCGCATATTGGTTGGAGGAGACACACTCCTCCATCTCTGCCACGGTATGAACCTCACGCACTCGGTCGATGCCCACCTCCATAAAAGCCCGCCTCGCCTGCTCCAGGCGGCGATTCGAAACGGCGACGATCCGGATCCCCTTCACCGCGCTAAATGTCTGCAGGAGAATTCCCTTGGCCATGAACCCGGCGCCGATCATTCCAACCCGGATAGGACGACCCTCCTCCTCGCATCTCTCCAGCATTTTATCAATGATGATCATCTCCCTCCCCTCGTACGCCACGTCGGTGAATCAGAATCTTTCATCAAAATATAATCCGGCCAACTCCGATCTTTATCCGATATCCCACTGACCGGCAACGGCCATTCAATCGCGAATGCAGGATCATTATATCGGACGCCCCTCTCCAACGCGGGAGAATAGAACTCCGAGACCTGATAGAGAACTTCAGAATCATCCCTTAACGTCTGATAGCCATGCGCAAAGTTTTTGGGTACATAAAGCGTTCGATAATTATCGGCCGTCAATTCTACGGCGATCCACTCTCCATGTGTGGGTGAATCGGGTCGCAGATCGATAATGACATCGTAGACAATTCCCCGGACACAGCGGACCAACTTGATCTCTTCAGAGGGGGCCACCTGATAGTGCATCCCCCGCAAGGTTCCCCGCGTTTTATTATAGGAAATGTTCATCTGAACTGAAAAATCGTTCAACCCTTTGGCCCGGACCTCTTTCTGGCACCACGCCCTCGCAAAAAATCCCCGCTCATCCTCGCGTTTTTCGAGTTCGATAATGAACGCTCCCGGGAGTTTTGTCTCAATGAAGATCATTTCGCAGCCAGCCGCTCATACCGCGCAATCTGCTCCTCAGTCAAAAGGCGCATATCCAGATGATTAAGATAGCCGCGGTACCATTCGATGATCCATTCCAGCGCCACTGGTAAACCAAGGACCGGATACCAACTTAGCAGACTCTTCGCTTTAGAACAATCCAATTTTAGAACGCCGGCCTCATAGGGATGTTGCGCCGAATCCAATTCCCATCGGGCTCTCTCTCCCCAGAGATCGGCCAGTCGTTCTACAATCCAGGAGACCGGCTTTGCATCGTCTTCGGCCGGACCGAAGTTCCACCCCTCGGCAAAGGCAGACCCCTGCGTCCAGAGCCGCTCCGCGAGGGAGAGATATCCCCGGAGTGGCTCCAACACATGTTGCCAGGGACGAATTGCATGTGGATTGCGGATGAGAACGGGACGCTCTTCCATGAATGCCCGTACGATGTCGGGAACAAGCCGGTCCTCCGCCCAATCCCCACCCCCGACCACATTGCCTGCCCGGGCAGTCGCGACGGCGACGCCCCGATGGGGATGACCCTTATCGGCAAAGAACGATTGGCGGTAGGCCGAGGTCACCAATTCCGCGCATCCTTTGCTGCTAGAGTAAGGGTCCTTTCCCCCCATCGGTTCCTCTTCCCGGTATCCAGGGTGGGGAGCGTTGTTTTCATAGCATTTGTCACTCGTCACGTTGACCACGATGCGGACACTCTCGGCGTGGCGGACGGCCTCAAAAAGATTCACTGTCCCCATGACATTGGTCGCGTAGGTCTCGACGGGATGCGTATAAGAGCGGCGGACCAGTGATTGCGCGGCCATGTGTATGATGATCTCAGGTTGCTCCTTGAGAATCACCCTTTTGAGATGATCAAAATCCCGAATGTCGCCCAGAATCGACGTCATCCCATCCGAGATCCGGGCTACCTTAAATAGGCTTAGCGTCGTCGAGGGAGGAAGGGCATAGCCGACCAAATCGACACCCATCTTCTGGAGCCAAAGGGATAACCAACTTCCCTTGAATCCGGTATGTCCAGTCAGTAGGACCTTTTTGCCATTCCAGAAGGGCCGGTTCATTCCCAGATTTTCCAAGGCGCTTTCCCCGAGATCCATAGTTCTTCCAAAATACTCTTCTCTTTAATCGTATCCATGCACGACCAGAAACCGTCGTGGCGATATCCCATCAATTCGCCGTGGCCTGCCAAATGCTCCAGCGGCGCTCTCTCCCAGATGGTTTCATCATCGTTGATGTAATCAATCGCCCGCCGATTCAGGACGAAATAGCCGCCATTAATCCGTCCTTCTCCGTCAATCGGCTTCTCATGAAATTGGACGATCTGATCCTCTTTAAATGTGATTCGCCCGAACCGAGCCGGTGGAAGGACGGTCGTCATCGTGGCGAGCTTACCGTGCGCTCGGTGGAATCGCAACAGCGCTCCGATATCGACGTCGGCCAGCCCGTCCCCATAAGTAAAAAAAAACTCCTCATCGTCCTCCAGCCAACTCCGTATTCGCTTTAGCCGTCCACCCGTCTGCGTATAGAGGCCGGTATCAACGATGTGAACTTTCCAGTTTGGCTGTTTCCCAGCGAGAATTTTGACCGCTCCGGTGGCGAGATCGATGGAGATATCATTATTGATCGCGTAAAAATTAAGAAAGTACTCTTTGATGACCTCCGCTTTGTAGCCGACGGCGATCACAAACTCCTTGACCCCCTGGCATGCATAAATGTTCATGATGTGCCAAAGGATCGGCTTCCCTCCGATCTCGATCATCGGCTTCGGCTTGAGATGGCTCTCCTCGCTGATGCGTGTACCGAAGCCTCCCGCAAGGATAACTACTTTCATCGAATCGCCTCCCCCCTCTTCAGGATCGTTGATATGAGCTTGGGCCTCTCTGCGGAGGCCTTGGCGAAGGAGCGAATGGCCCTCGCCTTGTTTCGAATCAGTTCAACGATCTTTACAATGCCCGGACGCGCCAGATAGATGCTGCAAAGGGTCCTGTACTCGCCGGTCCATCTTTTCTTATAAGAATCCCCGCTGCCCCTCATCAGAAAATCGTACTCCTTCATCCCGTCCCGGATCGCTTCCTCGATTGCATGAGCGTGGAGCAATAGTCCGGGTGCCAAGGTCGGATCGAAAGAAAGATCCATCCCCGATTGATAATAATATACCCGATCTTTGTATCTGATGTTGTACAAGGCGGCCACATTTTTCCCCTGAATTGAGAGGAATTTCAACTCTAGATGCCCTTTTTCGAGCATTGATGCCGCCATCCGGCGCTGAAAGAGCGGAAACCGTCCCTCTGCAAACGAACCGGGAAGACGCCGCGCCTCCCACCGCTGCTGGTGCAGCCGGACAAATTCCTTAAAATCCCTTTCCAATTCAGAGAGATCGCGCGTCTTCCGGAACGAAACCGCCGGATATCGGAAAAGCTTTTTTTGTTGGCTTCGAATCTGATGCCTCAGAGAGGGTCGGCAACCCGATAGGAATTCCTCCCATGAAGAAGGCAGATGAATATACGGGCTCTCCATTTCACAGCTCGTATTGCATAAAAATTGTCTCGCCTCTGACGCTTTTTTAAGAAGGGGGAGCGTTTGCGAGGTGGTGACAATGTTATGAAGTGAGAGATCGTCACAAAGGTCTTCCTGCACCACTTCATTGATCACCCGTTTGACAACCGCCTCTTCTTCCCCAGGCCGGCAAATAATGTTCATATATTCTGAGACGAGACTCTCCTGCGTGGTTCCTAAAAAAAGAAGGCGCCGGACCTTGAAGATATTTTTCCACGATTGATTGGTCACGTAAAACGGCGCAATACCGACCAGATCCTCCCCTCTAAGAAGAAGAAGGATGCAGAGTCTATCCCGGCTGGTTTTGTAGGCATCCCACCAAGTCGATAACCATTCCCAGCGCAGAAAATAGTGATCTGCCGAAGAGGCCTCCAAAAGCGCATTCCAACGGCCTCGAAGTCGTGAAAACCCTTCCTCTGTCGTGAGTCTCTGAATGGTCAGCGCATCCGCCGGTCGATTCATTACGCCCCGCTTTCGGGAGGAAGATAACCCCGGAGCACCGGGACGATCTCTCTGATAAATGCCTCAGCATCCGACAATGCCGGATCTGGATCGCTCTGGGTGAATTCGCCCGAAACGACAATCACCGCCCCATTCGACGATCCGCGAACAAGGGTATCCCAGGTGGTGTAGGCTTTCGCCAAAAACCGATCGGTCGCAGTGCGCCCGTTGAGGTCATACCAGAATAAGATCACTCGATTCGTTTTTTGATCAATCAGTCGATTGACCTCCAGGCTCTTCCCACCGTTTAGTCCGACCTGCATCGGCACCGAGGCCCGATGAAACGCCCCGGATTCATAGTTGACCAGTTCTCTTCCTTGTGATTGCGCTTCGTAATAGCCGATATAGAAATGCAGCGCTTTCCCGGAGGCGGTCCTGTATGTTCTCGACAGGCTTGCATCGACAACTCCGAATGCGCCGTAACCGCTCCCCCCGTCGCTTCCCCACCAGGGTCCGACGGAGAAGGGGAAAGCTGTCAATTCCATCTTCAACGGAACAGGACGGGGCTGAAAGAAGTGAAGATATCCTCCGACCAAAAGCAACATCGCCGTCAGAATCGAAAGGGGATAGCCAGGGAGCCCCTTCAAAATGAGTTTTGGCCGAACATCCGCTTCAAACGAAGCCGACGGCCGCGGGACCGCGACTAAGACGGCAGGCCTTTTCGAGAGAGACCACGTTCCTAGAAATAAGACGACGAAACCGATCTGCGAAACGACGAGTCCCTGTAGAATGTGATACGGGCCGTGCAGACTTTCCGATATCTGATGGTAAGAAAGGGCCCCGATAAAAGCAATTCGGAGGCTGTTTGTCAAAATTCCGATCACTACCGCACCACCGACCAGAAGGATTTTTCTAGGCCAGCTGCGCAAGACAATCGAAGCCAGCGCCACCGCCATGGCCAAGATCGCGATGAGATAACTTACGCCGCTGCATACCTTCGCCACCTCCAGGGTAATATTCGGCAATTCAATGAAGATCGACTGCCGAAAGGCGGGAACACCGATCATCTGCAACATTGCCGTCCCCAAAATCGCCGAGAACTTCTGAAAGGGAAAATGAAGCCGGTCAATCATGATTCCCCAAGAGGGGAGCATGAAAAGCAGATAAGTGATAGGGAACCACAATACCTTCAGAAATGCAACGCCGAGGAGAAGGAGCACCATCCCGGCCACGGTAATGATCAGAGAGAATTCCTCTGCCAGGAGAACCCCTCCGGCATTTCCGCCAAGCCGCAATGTCAGGCCGGCCAGAACAACAGGAAGTCCCCAAACATAGTTCGAAGCAAGGGGGAGATTCACGAGGTTCCCTCGCCGAAGCCATACGATGTAAAGACTGATGAATGGAACCAAAAAGCCATGAGAGTAGACATCATTGCTCCACCAAGTCTGTACCAGGCTGGCAAACAGACCGGCATAGCAAAAGAGCACCGCTCCCGCCAGCAGAGCGGATTGCAGCCAAAACTGCTTGGCCGGGTACCCGAATTGAACCCAAGTCTTCTGAACCATCTCGGAGATGGAGAGATTCATTCTGTGATCCCGATATGATTGCGGCCGACGGCGACCGGTGCCGAAATCCCCTTGACCTCTCCCGGCAGGCTGAGATCGCTCCCGCGGTACGATTCCGCCAATACCCTCAGGGGAACAAATTGGAAATCAGAAAGAAGATTCTTCAGTTTCTGTTCCATTTTTTCCAAATTGACATAATGCCTGAACCGGGAGAGCCGATCTCCATTTATCCGGGGTTGGTTCGGGTCAATTTCCCAAGGATGAAGATAAACAATCGCCGGAGCCTTCTCCTTTTCGTTGATTTGTGCGATTCCCCACCGAATAAACCAATAGGGAAAGAGCCGCAAATATCCCCCGCCCGCTATCGGGATATTCCACTTCATCATTCGGACCGTCGACAAAGGAAATTCCAGCAGTTCTCTCCCCTCCGACAGGGAGTGGCCATAGGGGAATCGGGAAGCATTTGGGATTCCATATCGGTCATGATGAATTGGAAAGATGCTCGAATCGTATTGAAAACCCAACGCATGCAAGACTTCAAGACTCCAGAGAGTCTGCTTGGTGATCGAATAACTCGCCGCCCGATAGCCGACGACCGGCACACCGCAGAGATCTTCCAAAACCTCCTTCGACCGTTCGGTGTCCTGTCGAAATTCCTCCCGGCTCATATTGTAAACGAGACGGTGCCGGTAGCCGTGAGAGGCGATCTCATGCCCCTCCTTGTGGATGGCGAGGACGACCTGGGGGTAACGTTCCGCAATCCAGCCGAGAATGAAAAAGGTCGCCTTCACCCGATGAAAATGAAGCATCTCCAGAAGGCGCCAGGTGTTTCCGACCACCCGGCTCTCATAATCGGGCCACTGCTCGAACCGAATGTGGGATTCGAAGCCGGAGACCTGATAGTAATCTTCAACATCGATCGTCAGTGCATTCAATCGACCATCCATCACTTGACCCATCCTCGTGTCCATTTTATTGCATGATCCTCAACGCCGGCGCGGCCGTCAGGGTGACCATCACCAGATTTCTCCGGGCACCGCGATCGGTCGCACCCCCTTCCGTCCGTTGGCTCAAATAGGAATAATTCACCCCTCCGCTCAGCCAGGAAAAGAGACTCGCTTGCATTTCTATTCCGACCTCCTGGGTGGAGATCTCCAGAGGGGAGCCGGAAAGGGCCTCGTTGACGCCATAGCCGAATCGGAGGGAAGCCGACGCCGACCGTCCCAGGACCCGCGTGACCCCGGCCACCAGATTTTGGGTAAGGGTCGGCGTCGTCGTCACACCGCCGCCGGTTCCGATTCCACGGATGTACTGCAGCGAGAGACTCCCCATCGGACCGGTCTTTTCCACCCCCGCGCCGAATGTCCATTGCGTCGAGTCCCCCGGAATGAGCGCGGCGCCCGCCCCGAGATTCGCCCTGAAGGTCCGGTTGATCTGATAAACCGCTCCGATGTCGGACTGATGCGCCAGGATTGAATCCGCTTCTTCATATTCCTTGAGAGAGGCCGAATAAGAGATCCTCCACTGAAGGTTTCGCGACGCTTGATAGTTGCCGCTCAAACCACCCTCATGGACGATGTGATCCCTCAGTGTCCCTCCCTGATATCGATTGATCAGATTATTATAAGAGAGGGACGCGCTGAAAAGAGGGGTCCAGCGATAACCGAGCACCATTCCGGCACGGTTTCGGAAAGTATTGGTCCGGCCGACCTGAATCCCCTGGTTGGCCTCGGGGGCGAGCGGGTCACCGCTTCGGCCGAAAGAAAAAGCGGGGAGCTCCGGCACATAAGCGACGCTCTCGGTAATACGGAGGTCAAACCTTCTGCCCCCCCGCGAATGGAGATCGATCCCGAGCGTTTGGCCGTACTGGTTCTCTTCCGGATGGCGCGCGTTGAACTCCGCGGTCCCTTCATACCTTGCGGACATGCTCCAATTTCGATTTTCAGCGGCCAATGTCAATTGCGGACCCACCCTGGTTGTAAATTCACCTTCTCGATTCGCCTCTATCTCCGAGAAGAAAAAATTATCGCTGTATCTTTCCGAAAGAGCGAGCGAAGGGGAAAAAGTGACGACCCCTTCTGCGCTTTCATGAAAACCGATGAGGAAAATCAAAACCGGCGTGACCCACTTTCCTAATAGTCCCCGGGAGAAAATGCGGTGTCGGGTATTGTGCGCCCTCAATCGGTTCCCCGCCCTCCGGCTCGCTCCCCTCCAGACCCGCGCCGCTTCATCGTCCTTTTCCTCCCAAGATCACCTGAATGGTCTCCATCACGATGGTCAGGTCAAAGAGGGGGGAAAGATGCTTGATGTAGTAGAGGTCATACTGGAGCTTTTCCAGGGCGTCTTCCTCGGTCGATCCATATTGGTATTTAATCTGGGCCCAGCCGGTCAGTCCGGGCTTGACGGTAAACCGGAGATCATAATAGGGAATTTTCTTCCGAAGCTGGTCTACAAAGACCGGCCTTTCAGGCCTCGGCCCGACGAAGCTCATTTCTCCCCTGAGGACGTTGATCATCTGAGGAATCTCATCGAGACGGAGCAACCGCATGATCCTTCCCAGTCGCGTCACGCGCGGGTCGTTTTCACTGGCCCAAACCGGCCCGGTTTTTGTCTCGGCGTCCTGGCGCATCGAGCGGAATTTAATCACCATGAAGGTTTTTCCCTTCTCTCCCACCCGCTCCTGGCGATAAAAAATCGGCCCCTTCGAATCGAGCTTGATCAAAACGGCGAGGATCGCAAAGATCGGCAAGGAAACGATCGAGCCGACGGAGGCGAGAAAAATATCCAGCGCGCGCTTCGATAGGCGCATAATCTTCATCCGGTTGAACCCTTCGCTGAAGATTAGGCTGCTCGGCCGAAGGGGTTTGACGAGGATCTTGCCCGAAATCTGCTCGTAAAAAGAAACGCCTTCGATCACCTCGACCCCCTGCACCCGAAGGTTGAGGAGCGCTTCGACCGGAAGCTGCCTGCGCCGGTCATTCAAAGCGATCACCACCTTGCGGACCTGATGCATCCCGAGCACATTTCCGAGTTTTTCCCATTCTTCTCCCAGCTTATCCGGGGCGCCTAAATCCCATTTGAACTGAACGGGCCGATAACCCAAATTCCGGTGTCGACTCAGGGTATCCATCAAGAGCGTCGCAACCTGTCCCGATCCGATGATGAGCACCGATGTCTCCCATTGTCGCACGGCGACCAGCGCCTGGTACCCGAGACGAAGTCCGATCAGGATGAACGGGGAAAAAGCCAGATGCTTCCAGAAGCGCTCCGTCGATGCGATCTCAACGGGGGTGACCACAAAAATCGCAAAAAGAATTCCCCCCGCCAGCAGGATCGACTGAAGATGCTTCACCCAAAACTCTTTCAGGGAAAATCGGGGAAAGGAGGGATGCAATTCATTGTAATAGAGACAAACCTGAACGACGAGCGGGACCAAGATTAAATTGGGCCACCCGCTTCCCATGGTCGTAGACCACATGAGGAAGAGAAGGATGAGCGCATTTTCCAAGATGAAGTACACGGTATCCCGAATCGGGAGATAACGATTAAAAATCCGAATCATTTTCCAAGTCCACCAGAAAGAAAGGTCAAAATGCTTAAAACAACCGACGATGTGACGTTCCGATGCCCTTTACTGCTGCCTGCTAATACCCATACTCATAATACCGGGAAGGCCAATCCATCTTGGCCCTGTTGAGGACGCTTCCGATGATCTTTGAAGAACCGAGTGATTTGATCGCCTGGGCGAGGACCTGCTCGGGAACCTCCCCGGCTCGGACCACAATCAGGGTGCCGTCGACCGAATCCGAAATGAAGCTCATATCGAAAAGGGGAAGAATCGGCGGGGCGTCGATCCAAATGTAATCAAACCAAGCCCGCACTTCGGTCAAAACATGCTTGATCTCTTCCGTCGTCCATATATTATTCTCCTTGCCCGATCGGCGTCCCATCGGGAGAATGGCCAAATTCTCAACCGGCCCTCTTTTCAGCGCGTTTCCAAGCTGCACCCTTCCCTCGATGACATCGATCAAACCCGACTCTTCGGGCATGGCGAATTTTTTTGCCAATGTCGGGTTTTTAAAATCCCCGTCGATAATGAGGCACCGCTTCCCGAAATCGCGCGCGGCCACAATCGCCAAATTCGCCGTGGTGGTTGTTTTTCCCTCCCCCTTGATCGAGCTGGTCAGGGCGATCAACTTTTTCTCCGGTGTGCGGCAGAGTTGATCCACCTTTGCAAAAAGCATTCGGTACCGGTCGGAGGCAAGGGAAGCCCGTCGGGTCAAGGTCACCAACTCCTCCCCTTTTCCTTCCTGAAAATCAGGTATGACTCGTTTCGCCATTTGTTTTCTCATCATTCACCGCGGTTTTGCTCAAGTACTTCTCAGTGATCATCAATTCTTCATCGAAGTCCGGAATCGAGGCAAGGACCGGCACGGAGGTAATCCGTTCCACTTCCTCCGGTTTGCGGATGGAGCTGTCGAGTTTCTCTCGAATAAAAGCAAGCGCAATGCCCACCCCCAGCCCGCCGGCGATCCCCATCAAACCGATTTGCATCGGCACCGGTTTGAAAGGCCTTTCCGGAAAATTGGCCGGATCGAGGATCCGAAACTGCTCCCCTTTTTGCCGCTTCTCGAGGTTTTCGGAGATTTGTGCGTTTAACTTCTTGTCCAAGAGCGACTCATAGTTTTTCTTGGTGTTTTCATAATCTCGCTCCAAAACAGCCAGATCTTGTTCGCGTGCCGGCACGTTTTCGACCCGTCTTTCGTAAAGTTGAATCTGTTTTTGAAGCCCGATCTCCCGCTCTTTCAGGGTGTTCAGCTCCACTTCAATCGTCTGAATCTGCCGTTGGCTTTCGGCGATGTGCGATCTCTCCAGCTCAAAACCCATCGGCACCCTCAACGGCGCTCTTCTTCGATCACTTTGGTTGTTTTGGCCCGGCTCCCTCAATCCCGCCGGAAGCGTTCCCGCCTCGCTCATTTCCGTAAGGGCGACTTGATCCTCCAGCTCTTGAATCTCCCGCTTCAGCATAATAATATCGGGATAAGTCTCCTTATATTCCGTCTGAAGATTGGCAAGATCCATTTTCTTTTGGATCAATTTAAGCATCTGCGGAGAGGGGGGTCTTTCCGCCGTAGGAGGTGCGATCCCCGATTCGAGAAGGGTTTTATCGTCGATTTCCCGTTCCTGACTGGCTGCCCTCTCGATCCGCTGCCGTGTCAATTCGATGGTTTTCTCAAGAACCAGTTTTCGGTCTTGCGCGGACCGTTTGGCCAATTGAGTCGCTAGAAGGTCCGACTGAATCCGATCGAGCGAACGAAGGTTCGCCTCCAACTGTTGGGGAAGTTCTCCCATATTCATCCGTTTGAACTCACCGATCCGGGCCTCCTGCCGCTCCAGCGTTTCTTTCAAGTTTTTTAACTCGTTGTCGAGGAATTCAGTGGTCCCTTCGACCAACTGCTCTCGGATCTTCAAGTTCTCCTCGATAAAGAGAGAGGCGAGTTCGTTGGTTACATTCATCACCATCACCGGATCTTTTCCCTGGAAGGAGATGGAAAAGGCCTCGATATTGTTGTTTCTCGCCACGGTCGTTCTGACATCGATATTGTTCCGTATCCGGCCGACGGCTTCTTCCGTAATCACCCCGTTGGAGTTTTCCGGATAGAGTCCGAACTTTTTGATAATTTTTTCAATAAGGCTCCGGCTCATGATCTGCTGCTGGATGGTTGAAAGGCGGCCTTCCACCGTCCCCGAGACGGCCGACTTGACATATTCCTCCGGAACCTTTTGCGCCTCGACCAGGATGAGCGTCTTGGATCGATAGATTTTGGGTAATTTCACGATCAGAACGCCGGCGATGAGGATTCCTCCGATGAGCGGAAGGATGATCCACATTTTTTGACGCCAAACCATCCCAAGGTAATCGCGCACAAGCTGTAGAAGATCCTGGTTCGTCTCTTCCATCTTCACCCTATCCTTCGCTACGGATTGATCTTGTTTTTACGTTGTGAATCATGAAAATCATGGAACTAAAATGGTGTCCCCTCGATGGAGAAGAAGATTTCCGTCGGGATTCCTGCCGCTGACGATGTCCTTGTAGCGGACGCGGATCCGCGTCTCGCCACCTCCTTCTCTCCGCAAGAGGAGAATGTTATCCGGGTCCGCATACTGGGTGAAGCCGCCCGATAAGGACAAAGCCTGAAGGAGGGTCGTCTCGCTTCGGAGTTGAAGTTTTCCGGGACGGGCGACCTCTCCCAGGATAAAAACCGCCAGGCTGTTGACTTCTCGGATAATGACAGAGACTTCAGGCGTCTCTTTGTATTCCTGCAGATGTTCTTTGATCGAATCGCGCAACTGCGTCGCGGATAAGCCGGCCGCCTGTAAATCGCCCACAATTGGAAGTGAAATCTTACCATCGGGACGAATGGACACCGTCCGGGAGAGCGCTTCATTTCTCCAAACAAGAATTTCTACGACATCCTCCGCGCCGAGAATATATTCTTTGGATGCTGAAATGGTCGATTCCTGCATCTCCGCCGTTTGATTCTCCGATTGAGAAATCGTTTTCCGGCGTTCGGCGCAGGCGCCGTTCACCAGCAAAACCAACCCTAAGGAGACCACCATCAAATACTTTCCGACAAACACATTTCCTCCAGTCGCAAACAAAAATCCCCTCTTCCAACTCGCGGGTGCGGGAGGAGGGGATATTGACACAGGCCTTTTATCATGATATACAGCACCTGTATCTCTCCACCGTGGAGATACCCCGCCTTATGGGACGTTCATAGTATCGTAAGGAAACTGAAAGGGTAGCGATCTGGCCATCGCTACCCTTTTCTTACTTTATAAGAGAAAACGAAGACCGACCCAATATCCCTTTTGCTTCTTCAGCCCCTCCACCCAACACACTTCCGCCAATGTGGGTGACATCGCATTTACTTTCGGTATGGGAATGCTCACCCGTATGATCTGGGATTGCGACAGAGGCGTTTCCGTCTTCAAACAAAAGCCCCCGCTGCTGATATTGATCGTTCTTCCAGCATGCACCTTTTCTTTAAGGTCCAGTCCCGCGGAGGGCTCATACATTACTTTTGTCCGAAGTCCATACCGCTCTGATTCCCTCCGTTCTCGATCGATTCCTTTCGCCATGCTTGCCCTTCCTACATGGTAGTTGGTTAATCGTGGCATACGAATACTCTGTCTTACAGGGTTCGAAGCACGGCTCAGACAAGAGCCTCTATACTTCACAGGATTGTTTCAATTTCAAAAGGAGGGAATCTTGACAGGTATTCCTGAAAGATGATATATGAATAAATGTATCTCATCCACTGGGATACCCTCCTTACAAGAAGCGTTTACCACCACTCAGGGGAGGTAAAAGGGTAGCGATCCGTCCATCGCTACCCTTTTTCTTGCCGAAATATTGTTACAATCTAAGTGATAATCGTCCAAATATCAATCCCCCCAAAAGAGGGGGTTGTGAAGAAATCGTTATTCGTTAAATGGTATTCGTTAATCGTAGAGATAAAAGAAAATAAGGGGGAGTTGCTCTTTGTCTTGGGTTTTCACGTTTAACGTTAAACGAATAACGTTTAACGTTCATTATTGGCGGGGAGGTGCTGGTGAAGAATTTTTGCCACAATGCCGGCTCGCGTCGTAACGTTTAATTTTTTCATGATTCTTTTGACATGATCTTTGACGGTATACTCCCCGATATTCATGCACGATGCAACCTCTTTATTCGTTTTCCCTTCAAGGAGGAGCCGCACAACAGCCTGCTCGCGCTCGGTCAGGTTCGTCGACTGGACAAACTGATCGATCCGAACCCCTTGGGATACTTTTTCGATTAATACCATAATATGCATGGAGTCTCGACTGGTGCCTTGCTTCTGTAAAAGAAGCGCCCGGAAAAGAAAGACAACCCCCTCATGGATGCAAACTCGGTTGACCGTCGGCATGGATGACCCAAGCAGATCCGGGCCGATGCCGTTGATGTTTTCCTTAAACTGGGTATAAAGTTGATAGACGATTTGAGGCAACGGACCATGATTCGGAGAGGGTGAAGGGCTTTTCGCTGTAAGCGCTTCCAGAAGGCCTTTGGCGTCCTGGTTCACATAAAGAATGTGCCCATCCTGATTGAGAATAAGGATACCGGGTTGCGCCCGCCGGCGAACCAGCTGATGGAGCTCTTCCTCGCTGATCTCAGAAACTATTGATTTCTTTTGAGAAACAGGAATTCTCTCTAAGTGGGCTCCGATGATCGGGGAAGCAAAGCTTAATGCTTCAAGATTTGCGTCAGTAAAATCGCCTTTATTCTTCTCTCTCCAAAGGGTAATGTACCCTCTACACTTCTTCTCCCCATCGAGAAGAACAAGAATAAGGGCAAAGTGAAGCTGATTCGGCTTCAATACTCTTTGATAGATCGGATGGCTGCTGAGACGAGAGGGACTCCACCACTCCTCTCCCCGCATACAGAGCGCACCCCTTTGCAGCAGTTGTCGAACGGTCGGGAATAGCGACGAACCGTGATTCGCGCCGTTCATTTCCGGGGGAGCCACTCCGCTCCAGACTTGCCGAGCGGATTGAATCGGTTGCAACGTATTCGGACTCGTCTGAAAAAACCATCCGGCCCGAAATGGAATCTCTTTTTTGACTTCTGAAAAGATCTCATTGAAAAGGGAATCGAGGTCAAGATCATTCGAATCGATTTTCTTAAGCTGGGCCGCAAGCCGCTTTTGATTAGAAATCATGGAACCAACCATCTCAGAACCCGAGGAATATACCTAAATAACATGAATCCGGGTCAAAAGTCAATTTTTTGACGCCGAGAGGCTTCATTATCGAAATTCAGGTCATCTAAAGAAATGAATTAAAGAAATGAATTTTAAGTTTTCATTAAAAAACAGCGGCTTGAAAGAAGACCGTCGCTCTTGACCGGATCACTCGATCTTGGCATTACGAATTTAATTCGTTTATCCTATAATAAGTAATAATAAATAATCGACCTTACCCAAAAATAAATATTGGCAGTAAGGCTAGCTGAACCATCCAACGCCTCATCGACGTCGATTCGGAACGGCACTACAGCTCGTTCAATGTCCTCTCCGCCTCATCGGCGCCGGGAAATTCCTTCCCGAGCTTTAATGATTCGGACAACTCTTTTTTAGCGAGCCCATTCTGACCGCTTTTGTAATAGGCCATTCCCAGATGATAACGAACAACCGGGTTCTTCGACAACTTTTGGGCGCTCTCCTCCAACAGAGAAACCGCTTTCAGAAAGGCATTCTTTTTATAATAGATCCAGCCGAGCGTGTCGGAAATGGCAGGATCATCCGGGTATTTCTCCTTTGCCATTTGCGCCAAGGTCAACGCACGATCGATGTTGCCCCCATGTTCGGCGTAAATCCAGGCTAAATTATTCGCGGCCGGCGCAAAGCTCGGATCAATCTGCAGCGCTTTCTCATAGTCGCCTCTCGCTTGAGCATACTTTTGCTGCGCCTCATAAATCGACCCCCGTGTCATATAGATTTGGGGGAGGTTCGGATTGACCTTGACCGCCTCATCCAACTTTTGGATCGCCTGATCAAACCGCTTCCCCTGAACATAGAGGCTCCCAAGATCTACATAAGAGGCAAGATAATCCGGATCAACTTCGATTGCCTTCTGATAACTCTCTTCCGCCTTTTTGAACTCTTTTTTTGCAATATAAACTTTTGCCAGCAGGTTATACAAAGCCGGGTTTTGCGGCGATGCATCCACCTGCGTCGTGACCCGTTTTAGCGCTTTTTCCGAATCCCCTCTTGAAAAATCGATCGTAACAATCTGCGCCAACGCATCGACATGGTCCGAGTTGAGCGATAATGCCTTCTCGAAAAGCGTCAGCGCTTCCGGGTCCCTTTTCTGTCCGCGCCGGAGAAGACCGAGCTTGTAATAGCCGATCGGCTCATTCGGCGCCAATTTGACGATCTGCTGATAAGAACCTTCCCCTTTTTTGATCTCCCCCTTTGCTGCAGAGGCATCCCCCAAAATCAAGAGCGCTTTGATATTGGAAGGATCCAATTCGATCGCCCGTTCGGCTTCCGTCTCGGCAAGATCAAACGACCGCGCCTGAAGGTGCATCTCCGCGATCGCCGTTCGGGCGCGGACATCTTTTGGATTCTGACTGAGCGCCTCCGAAAATGCCGACTTCGCCTGTTGGATATCGTGATCCGCAAAATGAGCCAGTCCGAGGAAGTAATGTCCCGAACGAAGAGAGGGTTCCGACTGAACCGCCTTCCTGATCAGGGCCACGGCCTCGCCGCTTTTGTTCTCCGCCAGGAGAAGGCGGCCCTTTAGCAAAAGCCCTTCCGGATCGTTTGCATTCTTCGTCAAGAGCTCTTCAATCATCCCTCCCGCCTCGTTCCTCTTCCCTTGATTGAGGTAAAAATCGGCCAGCCGCTTCCGGCTGAATATTCCATCCGGCCTGGCATCCGTCGCCTGCCGATAGGCCCTCTCCGCCTCTTGCATCTTACGGTGGCTGACGTAAAAATCACCGAGCGCGATAAAGGGTTGGGGATCTTTTACGTCGAGTTGACTCGCCTCTACCAGTTTGGTTTCCGCCTCCGCCGTCCTTTTTTCAATCGTATAAAAATTCGCCAACGCAAAATAGAGCGATTTGTTCTGAGGGGAAAGGGCGAGCGCTTTTTGGTAAAAGGCCTCGGCCTCGGCAGGCTGCCGATTATAATGATAGAACCGGGCGAGGGTAACATGGCTTTCAACCGAGTTGGAATCGATTGCAAGGGCCTTCTGGAGAAGCGCCTCGGCCGACGCAGGATCCTTCTTCAGCAGGTGAAGGCCGGCAAACTCATAGTAGGTCAACAGCCGCTTCGAATCGAGATCGAGGAGTTGACGATACGTTTTCTCCGCATCGTCCAGACGGCCTTCCCTCTGCTCGATGCGAGCCTTCACCAAAAGGGCGTCGACACTGTTGGGCTCTTTATCGAGGATCCAGTCGGATTTTTCCTTTGCCTTGATCAGGTCGTTCGACGCCAAATAAAGGCCGGCGAGTTTGATTTGAGCGTCGATGAGATCCGGTTTTTTTTCCACCGCCTCACTCAACATCTTAAAAGCATTTCGTAGATTGGCCGGTCCGCCCATTTTCAGATAAGCAAGCCCCAGGTGATACTTCGCATCGACATGATTCGGATCGAGTTGGAGAACATTTTTAAACTCGACGACCGCCTCCGGGTACTTCGCTTCGGCGACATAGTCCCGCCCCCTTTGATAGTGCTTCTCCCGCTTTGCCTCCACCGATGTGCAAGACGACAACACAACGAAATAGAGAACAAGGAGCATCGGGACCCAGGGCCCTCCGGTCAGGCGCATTGAACGATTCTCCATGATTATTCAATCAATTCATATCGATCATGAAGGTATCCGAGAAGAGTACAAATGTCAAATCCTGGAGCGGGCTTCCGGAGAAGACCGGATGCTCCAAGCCCCTGCCGGCTTGTTCTGCAAAAGGACAGCCTATGTCAGATTTTCTCCGGGGCCGTCGGGAAGCCCGCCCCAAAGATGGAGCGCTCTCCAACGGTCGGTTAGATCAAAGGGACTCTCCTTTAATCCCGCGATCGTCATCAGGATTTTATCGTGGAGATCTCGTTTGAAATGGATCGATCGGAAGATCCGATCTCGCGCCCAGGTCACCGGGGGGAAACCGCTGTTCCAGAGCCAGGTCAGCTCGTCTCCAAGCCGTTGGAGCGCCTCCACGGAGGGGCGGCGCCGTGATTCGTAGTCGGAGAGCGCTTCCGCCGAAAACTCTCCCTTCCGGAAACATGTCTCCAGAACTTCCGCGAGAACGATTCCATCTTCCATCGCCGTATTTCTCCCCTGCGCCACGTGAGGGTTCATCGCATGGGCGGCATCCCCGATCAGCGCGGCGCCGTCCGTGACCCACCGCCCGCACCGAACTCGAAAACAGGACATATAGGAGGTCTCCTTCCAAGAAGAAACCGCTTTGAGCGGTCCTTCTAAAAAGGAACGGGTGGAGGGATGGAACGAGAGGATCTTCTCTTTAAATAGGTCAAAGCTCCCCTCACGGAGCCGCTCTAAAAGACCGGAAGGAACCATATAGAAAAGATAAAGTTTCTCCTTTGAGACCGGAAAGGCGCCGAAGATCGCCCGGCGGCCGAGATAATACCGCGATTCCCCCTCGAACCCGGCGGGGCGATCGACGACCATCGTCAAATAACCATCCTTATATTGATGAAGCCGATGCTCGATTTGGAGCGCCGTCCGAATCGCGGAGCGGGCGCCGTCCCCCCCCACGACCACCGGCGCGCGCAATGTTGTTTTCTCCCCGTTCCAGTCGACCTCGACCCCGGTCAGCCGCGTCCCTTCATATACGAAGCCTCGGAAAGTGGTCCCCCAAAAAAGAGAGACATTCGATCTCTGAGCGATTTTCTTTAAGAGAAGGTCCTGCGCGACCTTGGGGAGAAGGATCAAAGAGTAGGAAGGAGGCGCCGGAAGGAGACGATAATCGACGGTGCAGAGAAGCGGTCCTTTTTTTTGAAAAAAGTCCACACGCTCATTTCGGTAAATATCCGAGGCGAGAAGTTCCGGAAGAAGGCCGAACCGGTCAAGAAGACGGAGGCCGTTCGGCTGGATAATCTCCCCCCTCGGAAGGGAGACGGGATGCGGCTGCCGGTCGAGGATCGCGATCTGAAGCCCCTTCTTCGCCAGCTCCAGCGCAAGAACAAGCCCACCCGCCCCGCTGCCGACGATGATCAGATCCCATTTTTGGGGTCTTACCACAGCTCCCTCCATGAGGCCCTACTCTACTTGAGCCTACGTGACCCGTCAAGTTACCATTTGACGATCGCCCGATATTTGAATACACTCATTTAGGATGGAAGCCGGTGATCCCTTTTCAGACGGGATCGTTGATTCACTTTGTATAGAACCGCTGTCACAAGGAGGAACGTTGAGTCGGCAAGATCGGTGGACGGACGAGCATTTCAGGGAGCAGCTTCTATCCATTATGGACCGGAAAAATCATTGGGCGTGGACCCGCTTCTCCGGTCCCAAAATCAGCAAAGCGCAATTGAAGATTCATTATCAACAAGAATATGCGGTCTACGTTCGGGATTTTCCCATCTTTCTCGGGCGGCTTTATTCAAAAACCCCCTCGGCCGAAGCCCGGCGTCCCCTGGCCACCAACTTATATGAAGAAGAGACCGGCGGCTTGAGCCTCGGGAAGCCCCACCCGGCGCTTTTCCTAAAAATGATGGAAGCGCTCGGACTTCAGGAAAATCACTTCCAGCGCATCTCTCTTCTGCCGGCCAGCCGCCGTTACCGCCGCTGGCTGGATGAGGTCACCCTCTCCCCCTCCTGGTTGGAGGGAACGGCCGTCATCACCATTTTTGTCGAGGGGAGCATTCACGATCGAAAAGAGATCGGCGACAATCCCCCCGCCGCCCCTCCCATCGAAGAGGTCCTAAGAAATCATTTTCTGGTCCGCCATCATCAACTCGATCCCTCGGCGCTCGATCTGATTCGGGCCCACTACCTGGTGGAACATGGTCACCGGCTGGATGCCTGGCAGATTGTGCTCAAGAATGCAACATCCCACGCCTCACGGAAGCGGGTTTACGACCATCTCCATCGCTCTTTAGATCTCTGGCTTGCCTATCGAGAAGGGGTCGCCAAAGAAGCCGGGATCCGCCCCTCTTGACGGTCCTGCGATAAAGTATGAGGCCCTCCGGATGATCGAATGGAACCAGATCGATTCCGTCCTGCTCGACATGGACGGAACCCTCCTCGACAAACATTTCGATGATTACTTCTGGGAAGAGTTGATCCCGGAGAAATTTTCGGAGTTAAAAAAGATTCCTCTCGATGAGGCCAAACGCCAACTGCTCGCCGCTTATCGCGCGGAGGAGAAAACGCTGAACTGGACCGACATCGAATACTGGTCGCGGCGGCTCGGCATCGACATCGTGGCGCTGAAGGAGAGCATCTGCAGCCGGGTTCAGGTTCATCCCGGCGTGGAGCCGTTCCTCCATTTTCTCAAGCAGGAGGAGAAGCAGATCGCCCTGGTGACCAACGCGCACCCCAGAACGGTTCAAATCAAGCTCGGCCAGACGATCCTGACCCCCTACTTTGATGTGATCCTCTGCTCCAGCGACATCGGCTTACCGAAGGAAGAGGTCCATTTCTGGAGAGGCGCCCAGAGGGTGCTCCAATTCGATAAGGAACGATCGCTCTTTATCGACGACAACGAAGAGGTCCTTCTCGCCGCGCACGCCTTCGGGATCAAGTATCTCTTCTTTAAAACCCACGCCAGCAGCCGGGTCCCCCGCGACGATTCCAAAAACTTCCCATCACTCCGGCATTTCGGCGAACTCTTGCCCTAACTTTATTTTGTCCTCTTTTTGATTCTCGGACTGAGAATTCCTCTTGAGACCGACTAACCAAAAGAGAACAAGGAGCGCGCTCCAGAAAAGGAGGACGTTTGCCGTGATCACCAAGCCAACCTGAGCCAAGGGCGGCGTGAAGGCCCAAGGGGAAGAATCGCGCAAAATTTCATTGATATGCCAGTGGAGTCTCACCGCCGATCTCCGATACCCTCCGACTCCCATGATCCATGTGACCGTGACCGCGATAAAAAGGAGGGCGTAATGCCCCCTGTTGGGAAGACGGCCCCAGATCGGCCGGTCGATCTTCTCTTCCTTTCTGACCATGGCATGGCTGAGAATCGATCCGAACAAAGCGATGCTCAATGTTGTCATGACCATTGGAATCTGGAGACCGATTCGCGCATTCGCGGGAATAAAATACCCGTACGTTCCAAGTACGACGATGTTGGCCACCCCAGCTGCAAAGAGGGTGATCAAAGCGATCTCCGCTGCTCTCGGCTTCGATCTCCGAGAGCGTGATCTCCAAAACGAAAGGAGAGACCAGATTGTTACAATGATCATGATGTTGACGGCGGGCTGTTTCGACGACTCCACTCCATAATTGCCGGTGACCGGGTGCTGCGCCCCTCCCATCGCCTTCAACTCCGCCGGGGTCATGACAAGGGTATGCGGCGTGACGTAAATAAGAAAGCAGACCCCTAGGATAAGAAGCAGGTACTTTGCTTGTCTATTGAATCGGCGCTCTCCGGTCGAATCGATCCGCAGCCAGAGATAGTAGTTGATCGCGATAAAGAGGCCCCCCAGTAAAATGACAAGAAGCATCCCAACCCATGCCAACAATCCCCCGAGAAGGGTAATCCCCATCTGCTGCCGATAGCCATACGTCGCCCGCATCATCCAGTACCCTCCCGCCGGAAGGGTGCAGAGGGCGGCGATCATTGCCAGTAGGGAAACATGGCTCATCCATTCATACCAGCTTCGATGTTCGACCGACGTCGATGCCAGGGACTTGACCGCCGCATAGGCCGTTATCACAGCAGCGCCCAATACGATATTTCCGAAGAAACGATGCACACTGGACGTTATCCATAATGGATTGTTCAGAACATTCCAGCTGTTCCCCAGAAAGCGGCCCGCCTCATCGACCCCGGAAGGAGAACTCATAAAACTGCTCCAGCCATTCGCGACAAGCAAGAGAATTAAACCGAATATGTTGATTAGAATTCCAATGAAAAAGTGGCCCCACTTCGCAATCCCCGATTGCATTTGGTGCCATGCATATTCATAAAGGGCGGTCGTACCGCTGAGAAGGATGAAGAGAAGCGCATAGATCAGGAGAAGTGGTCGAAAGACCGTCGCCAAATATCTGAGAAGCTCCGGATAGAACGCCAACAGACCAAACAAAAAGAGCCCTCCGGTGATCGCAGTCAGGGAGAGCGCCAACAAAACGGCTCGGAGCATTTCGTGGGCCATCCGATCATACTTCTGCCGGGTCTCATTTTGTCGCGAGCAAATTCCTCTCAGCTCAAAGATCATCACCAAAAATAACGTGCCTAATGTAAATGCGCCGAAATAGAGATGGATCTGGGCCATCATCCAGACGAGGATCCGATTTCCTCCGAACTGCGGAAGCGGTATGAAGTAGAGATAATCGGTTTGCTTTAGGCGTGGCGCGGGTGGGCCGGAGATCACCCCGTCCGATTTGAAATAAATGTCTTTGGAGGTTTCTTTTTGAAGCGGAGGAGAGGACGGCTGAACAGCGGACTGGCCGTCCGAATCCGACGGGAGGACAACCGTGAGAAAAAAGATCAGGAGAAGGAGAACAGCCCTCCGAGAAAGGGGCGGTTCTAGAAAATCAGAGAATCCGCTTTTCTCCATGTCGATCTCTCCGAACGATCAAGCGACCCATACCGGACGAGCGTCGTTGCATATTCTATTCTCATTTAAATAATAAATCAATTTCCATGGCAATGAGACACGCAGACAATGAGGACCGTCCTCATGCCAATTTTCGCTGCTCTTCGCCACTTCGGGCCCAAGCGGCATGAGGGAAGCGGATTTTGTTTGAAGGCCGGATATCCGCTTTCAGCAGGCGCTTCATCATTCGAAGCGCCTGCCGGTTTTCAGTTTCGGTGTGGGAGGTCACGCAGTCGGAGGGAATGATCAGATAATAATCGCGAAGATAGGCATCGTTCGCCGTAAAAAGGACGCAGTTGTCTCCCGTGATGCCGGTGAGAATCAAGGTTTTCACATTGAGATAATTGAGAAGGACGTCGAGGGTCGTCGAGTAGAAACCCGAGTTCTTCGGCTTTAATACAAAATAATCGTCCGGCTCCGGCTTTAACTTCTGCACCAGAGGCCTCCCGCAAACGTCGTCGTCGAGACAGTGGGCCACCAGCCTTTTGAAGTCCGACCGCCACTTTCCGAAGTTGTCGTTGACGTAAACGACCGGAACATCCGCCCGTTTTGCCCGCCTCTTCAGCTGCGCGATTTTGTCGGCGACCCGCAAGGCCCGCTTAAGAAGAGACCGTCCCTCTTTAAACTCCATGTCGTTGATCACGTCGATCAACAGCAAGGCGACGTCCGCCTTGTCTGGAACATTACCGTGCAGATCGGGATTCCGAGCCGGCATCTCCCACCCCTTCTGTTGTTCATGAGAGCACGACGCTTGAGCCGCCGCCCCTTCTATACTTCCATGGTACCGAAAACCGTCCTTGGATACAATCTTCTCAATCTGTTCCTATCCCGCCTGCGGTAACTCCGTTTTCTTTCTCCCTTTTGCTTTTTCTCTCGTCCGTTTCAGGCTCGCCTTGAGCGCCTCGGCCAAATCGATGAGCGGGGCCTCGGCCTGCTTCGAGATCGTCACCTCCCTCCCCTCGATCTTGTTATGAATGATCTCAAGCAGCTGTTCGCGATGGGTGTCGTGATACGCCTCCGGATCAAACGGGGCGGACAATTGCTTCATCAATTCAACCGCCATCTCCAGCTCCTTCGGCTTCAACTCAATTTTTTTCGGAAGCTCTTTTGAAAGGGTGTCCACCGTCCGGACCGATTCAGGGTAATAAAGGGTCTCCAATCCGATGGCGTTTTCGATCGGCCGCAGGAGGGCCAGATGTCCCTTCTGCCGGAGGGCGATCCGGCCGACCGCGGCGAGATTCATCTTTTTCATCGCCTCGCGGAGGAGCGTATAGGCTTTCGCACTTCCCTCTTCGGGGACGGCGTAATAGGCCCGATCGTAATAGACCGGATCAATTTCCTGAATGTGGACGAAGTTGAGAATCTCGATCGTTCTCTCCAGTTGTTCGGCCGCTTTCTCAAAATCTTTTTCATCCAGCAGGACAAACTGTTCCTTCGAGTATGGATAACCTCGGATGATCTCTTCCTGTGCGATCTCCCTCTTGCAGTTCGGGCAATATTTACGATATTGAATCCGGGAGTTACATTCTTTGTGGAGATAGTGGAATTTCAACGGACGATCTTCCGTGGCGGTGTAAAGCCGGACGGGAATGTTCACCAGTCCGAATGTAATCGAACCCTTCCAAAATGAGCGAAATGCCATTGTGATTCTCCTTGCTTATTGGAGCTTCTTTAGAGCCTCCATCGGATCTTGCGCCGATTTGAGGATTCCCTCCCAGAGGTCGCCCGATTTTGTCAGCAAATCGGGGACCGACTCCATCGTATAATCAAGGGGAGAGACGCGCCGGAGCGCTTCCCATTTGATCGGGAAGGAAACGGTCGCCTCCGGCACCGCGCGAAGCGAATAGATGGAAGCAAGCGTTTTCCCCGCCGCATTCTGATTAAAATCGATCAACACCTTCTTTCCCCGTTGCTCCTTCTGCCAGGCGGTTGTGATCTGCTTCGGATGCTCGGCCTGAAGCTGCTCGGCCATGGCGCGCGCGAACCGGCGGGTCTGGGTGTAGCTGTAGATCGGAATGATCGGCACAAAAACATGGAGACCCGATTTCCCTGTCGTCTTTACATGCGACTGTATCCCCAACTCCCCCAACTGGCGATTCAGCCAAAGGGCGACCTCCGCTCCCTGCTCGAATCGTTTCCAATCCACCCCTTCTTTCCCTTCGCGCTTCGGAGGGTCGATGTCGAAAACGATAAAATCGGGGGGGGCGAGAGACCCTTCCGGATCGACGCGGCTATACGAGGGATGCAGCTCGATATTCCCGAGGTTGGCGAGCCAGACCAGGGTGGAGGCATTGTTGCAGACGATCATCCTTCGATGCGTTTCCTCCTCGGTTTCAATCGTCACCCGGTGGACCCAGTGGGGAGCCGCTTCCTTCCAATCCTTCTGATAAAACGACTCCCCCTCGATCCCCTCCGGAAAGCGAATTAACGTCAACGGACGATCCTGTAAATGAGGGAGGACGAAGGGGGCGACCTTCGAGTAATAGTCGATCAGATGGGCCTTGGTATATCCACGCTTCGGCCAGAATTGTTTGTTCAAATGGCCCAACTCCAGCCGATTCCCCTCGAATTGAACGGCGACGCGCTCACCGATCCAGATCTCCTTTTTTTCTTTTTTCTGCGGGACGACCTCCTCCGGATTCACGCGCGGCTCAAACCGGCACTCCTTCGGCGCGATATCGTCCCGGAGCCCCAGCAGGATCGGCGCGCGAAGGTGGCGGTCTTGGGTCCAGTGGGTGAACTTCACCCGCGCCACCAGACGCGGCGTCACCCAATGGGCGCGGGCATTGGTCTTCGGCCGGGTTGAAAAGGGACATTGGTCGATTTCAAGCGGCCGGAGCTCTTTTTCGACCTGCCGCAGCATTTCCGCATCGAAGCCGCTTCCGGTGTGCGAGATATAGTGGAGCGCCTCCCCTTCGTAGAGACCCAGAAGGAGCGCTCCGATCGTATGCGACCGGTTCCCCCTCCCCTCCGTCCATCCCGCCACGACACAATCGAGCTCCTGAACCAGTTTGAGCTTGATCCACTCTCGGCTCCGTCTCCCTGGAGAATAGACCGAGTCTTTTCGTTTGGCGACGATCCCCTCTCCTCCCTCCGCGCGAAGACGCTCAAAAAGAGCGATTCCATCTTCATAAAGAGGACTCAACCGAAGCGTTCCATGAGGCAAGGAGAGAGAAGCGAGCAGCTCGCGCCGGTAGATGAGAGGAGCCGTCATCAATGACTTGCCGTTCATATAAAGCAGGTCGAAAAGAAGATACGTCGCCGGAACGTCCTTTCGCACCACCCCGATCTCCTCTGAATCGGTCAGATGCATCCGATGCTGAAGGAGCTGGAAAGAGGGCTTTCCTTTTTCGTCCAACGCCACCACCTCTCCGTCCAGAATCAGCGATCGGATCGACCGGTTGGCTTCCATCAGCTGACACAACTGTTCGACCACCTCCGGATACTGCGAATCGAACCGGGAGAGATTTCTCCCCCAGAGATCGATCCGAACCGATTCTCCCTCCCGAACCAATCTCACCAGGGCGCGAACCCCGTCCCACTTCTCCTCAAAAACCCAATCGGGATCGACAAACGGCTTCTCACCGAGCGCGGCGCGCATCGGAGCAAAGGGAGAGGGAATGGGATCATTCCCCTCGGGAAGGGACGACCCGCTCTTCATGATCAGCCAGGCTTCCTTCTCCCCTTTCCGATCCGTTCGGACCAGCGTGTATCGGCCATGATGCCGGCGGCCCGACACGACGAACGTCAGCTTTCCTTTCTCCAGATCGCCGGAGACAACTTGATAGGTGCCGATCTCCCAAAGAAAGACCTCTCCGGCGCCGTAATTTCCTTCCGGAATCACCCCCTCGAAGTCGAGATAGTCGAGCGGATGGTCCTCCGTTCGGACCGCCAGACGCCGCTCCTCCTCCGACGCGGGAAGCCCCTTCGGGATGGCCCACGACTTGAGGACCCCATCCATTTCCAGACGGAGATCATAGTGGAGCCGCCGCGCATGGTGCTCTTGAATCGAGAAGCGATTCCCGATGGAAAAAGGACGCGGGGGTATTCGGACGCCGCTCGGTTCCGGCGTTTTATTAAAGTTCCTCTTCTGTTGATAAACTGAAAGCGGGTTCTTTTTCATCCTAGTTTCATCCTAGAATGATTGAATCCCGCGGGTCAATTCCGTCGCCGTGTCTAATCCAAAAGGAGTAAATCGGCCCGAATACGCTTAAAGGAGTAGACGACTCGGCTGGAAAACTAGAGAAAACTAGTATTGTTGGTTTCTTTCTGCTTTTATTTTCGATATAATGGCTTGAACTTCTAGAGAGAGGACGAGCCGTGGAAAACGATCTGATCAAGGAGCGCGTCCAGCAAGCGCTCGACTGCGTTCAAGGATTGGATGAGCCGTATCGCGGGATTGCCTTTCAGGTGATTCTAAAAGAATTGTTTCGAGAAGGGATCGCGCCGGAATTAAAACGTGTTCAGCGCCCGGATCTGCCGCCGAAATCATTTCCTCCGATCAACGAGTTCTTCTCGGCGGTGCACCCCAAGGCCTATACCGATGCCGTGATCACGATCGCCTATCATCTCCTTCACGGCGAAAAGGTCCAATCGTTTACGATTCAGGATATCGCGGAATCTCTTTCAAAATGCCGCGCCGAGAAGCCGAAGAACCTCTCCGATGTCTTGGCCGGCTGCGCGCGAAACGGCTGGCTGGCGGAAGGAAATCAGAAACAGCGGGGGATGAAAAGCTGGTATCTGACCTCGACCGGAGAGAAGTATTTTCAGTCAAAATTAAATCCGGCGGGAATGGGCGGCTAACGACCGCTGGAAAGGCTTAAGATTCGAGCAGGGCGGCGAGATCTTTCTCCATCGCCGGCAGCCAGGCCTCGATCGGCTGATCGGCGTCGACGGTGATCTCGAACTTTCCATTGAGAAGTCGGCGGACCCGCCCCGGGGAGGCCGGGCCGAGCGGGACGACAATCGCTTCTCGCGAGATGCCGAGTCGGTCGGTCACGCTGAAAATCGCATTCATTTCGTTCATTCCAATGATCTTGATCGAACCCATATCACCTCTTTGAAAATTTTGTCGCCTGACGTAAATGACGAAACGCTTGAAGTATAACATCGCAAAATGTTAATTTCTACTTATTGTTGTTCCTACTGTATCGGCGGAGAAAAATGATTCCTGAAGCGACCGACCATTCTTTCGATCGAATCATCGAGAACAGCCCGACGCCGGTTTTGGTGGAATTTTGGTCCCCGACCTGTCGAAATTGCAGAGCGTTATTATATGAGCTCGATCGGCTCTCGGAGGAAAGAGGGGATGAAATCGCCATTTACAAAATGGACGTCACGGAAAACTACCAAATCCCCGCCGAGTACGAGATCTCCAGCCTGCCGGCGCTCGCCCTTTTTTCAAAGGGGAAGTTCGTTCAGTTCATCGGCGGGATGGGAAAGAAGAGCGCGATCGAATCGGCCGTCCAAAAAGCCCTCGCCCTTCGCGAACGGTCCGGCCGACATTTTATAACAGACAGAACCAAATAGAAGAGGTCCTCGACCGCTCGCGATCTCGGACATCTCTTGTGATTTCTTACAAGTCTCTTTGAAATTAAGACGGTGAGACTCCCGCAAACTCTCCCTTCAGATAGACCGGCCCGGTCGGTTTAGGTTTTCCTCCCGCCGGCTCGATCGTGACGGAAAACGCCTTCAGCCCTTCCAGGTTGATGATCTTTGGGACCTTCATCACCGCTGTCCGGTCTTTGGAGGGTTGGAACATCCCGGCGCTCACCGGAGCCGCTCCGATGGTCCAAAGCTGGTAGATCTTCCCCGCCGGCAGCTTCTGCAGGTCAAAGCCGTAGAAGGCCGCCGTCTGTGTCTGAGGATCGAACAAAAGGAGCCCTCCCGCCCCTCCGGCCTCTTTCGATCCGGTCATCCGGACAAGCTCGGCCGTCGGCGATGAAAGGAGCCGGAGCCATTCCGTTTGATTGGTCATCGCATTCTGGAGGGAGGCGTTTTCGAGCTGTTTTTGAACGAGCTGCGACTGTAATTCGCGCGTCTTCTTCGGCAGCTTGGCGCCGAACTGGGCCGTCTGCTGAAGCCGGGCGATTTGGCCGTCCCTTTCCATCAGGGCCAGCCGCATCGACTCGATCTGCCCCTTCAATTGGTTGGTCTCCGCACGCGTTTGCTGGAGGAAATCTTCGCGGCCTTTCGCTTCCTCCGTCAACATGGCGACGGTCCGATCACTGGCCGCCGTCTCCGTTCGAAGTCCCTGGATGACCGAATGCATCCCCTGAATCTCTTCTTGAAGCTTGAAATAATTCAAACCGCCGAGGCCCGCTAAGGCAACCATCAGAACGGAGATCAATACCGGCTGATAGGACCGTCGGCTCGTTTTCGTCGGCTTGGCTTTCTTTTCAACCGTCGCCTTTCCCGGAGCCGCCTTGAGAGGATCGATATCCCCAAACGTGCCGATCTGCGTTTCCCCTTCGATTTCAGAGTGGTCCATCGGTCCCTCCGTGTTTTAGAATAATTAGAGTAAAAGGTAGACGAGGTTTGGAAACCTGTCAAGGAAGCCCCCCACTGCATTATCCCTCTGGTGGATTACTTCGGCGGCCCGGATCGTTGTCAATTTCCGTATTTACAAACCGATCCCGGACGATTTAAGATGACCCAAGAGACTTCAATCCTAAGAGAAAAGGACGGAACCGATGGAGCAGCCGAAGCACACCAATCGCCTCATTCACGAGACCAGCCCTTATCTTCTCCAGCATGCCCACAATCCGGTCGATTGGCACCCCTGGGGGGAAGAGGCCCTTGAAAAGGCCAAAAATGAAAACAAGCCGATCCTCCTCTCCATCGGTTACTCCGCCTGCCACTGGTGCCACGTGATGGAACACGAATCGTTCGAGGATGAAGAGACCGCGCAACTCATGAACGAGCACTTCGTCAACATCAAAGTCGATCGCGAGGAGCGGCCCGATCTCGACCAGATTTATCAGAATGCCGTTCAGCTCTTCATCCGGCGCGGCGGGGGATGGCCGTTGACGATGTTTCTCACCCCCGAGAAGGTCCCCTTTTACGGCGGGACCTATTTCCCCCCGGAGGACCGCTACGGTCTCCCCGCTTTCTCCAAGCTGCTGGAAATTGTCACGAACACCTACCGCGAAAAACAAGACGAGATCGTGAAGACGGCGGAGCAGGTCAGGACGGCACTGGGGGAAATGTCGGGAGGCAAAGCCGCCCCCGCAAAACGAGAGATCGACCCTCATCTTTTGGAAGGAGCGGCGGAGAGCCTCGGCCGGATTTTCGACACCAAACAGGGCGGATTCGGCGGCGCCCCGAAGTTCCCCAGCACACCGGCGCTGAACCTCTTCCTGCGATACTACCAACAAAACGGCGAAGAAACCTATTTGACGATGGTCACCTATACCCTCGGGAAAATGACCTGGGGAGGAATCTACGATCAGCTCGGCGGCGGATTCCATCGCTACTCCACCGATGATCACTGGTTGGTCCCCCACTTCGAGAAGATGCTCTATGATAATGCTCAGCTCGCCCGTCTCTATTTCGCGACATACCAGGCAACCGGCCAAGCGTTCTATATGAAAATCGGCGAGGAGATTCTCGAATATGTCCTCCGCGAGATGACCGACCCCCTCGGCGGATTCTACTCCACACAAGATGCCGACAGCGAAGGAGAAGAAGGGAAGTTCTTCGTCTGGACCCCGCAGGAGATCAAAGCGGTCGTCGGAGAGGAAATAGGTGCGTTGATCTGCCGGCACTACGGTGTCACGGATGCGGGCAACTTCGAGGGGAAAAACATCCTCCACGTCCGACAACCGCTCGACAATCTTGCCAGGGAAATGGGGAAAACGACGGAGGAGATGGAGCGGATCGTCGGCGAGGCGAAGAAAAAGCTCTTCCTGGAACGGGAGAGAAGGATCAAACCGTTTCGGGATGAGAAGGTGCTGACGAGTTGGAACGGCCTGATGATCGGCGCCTTTGTGAATGGATACAATGTCACCCGAAATGAGCGTTACCTGGCCGCCGCTCAGAAGGGGGCCGATTTTCTCTGGACCCGCCTCTACCAAGAAGGGCGATTGCTTCGCACTTTCAAAGAAGGGGTCGCCAAGCTCAACGGTTATCTCGACGATTATACCTTCACCGTCGATGCCTTACTCGACCTATATGAGGCAACCTCCGATGCAACATATCTCGATCGGGCCCGGGGTCTGACCACCCGCTTGATCGACCAGTTCTGGGATGACGCTCAGGGGGGGTTCTTTTTTACCTCGAAAGATCACGAATCGCTGATTGCCCGGTACAAATCGTCGGCCGACCAATCGATCCCATCCGGAAATGCCGTCGCCGCGCAAAGTCTTCTCCGGCTCTTCTACCTGGCCGGGGAGGCCTCTTATTTTGACAAAGCAGAAAAGACCCTCCAATTTTTCTCCGAAGCGATGGAAGAAAACGTCTTTGCCACCGGCAACATGATCGCCGTTGCCGACTTCTACCTGCGAAAACCGAAGGAGATCGTCGTCATCGGAGACCCAAAATCTCCCGAGACGGAGCGCCTTCTCGCCGGCATTCAGCGGCTTTACCTTCCGAACAAGGTTCTCTTTCGCGTCGACCCCGGTCAACCGCAGGAGACTCCCCTCCCCGATCCGGTCAAAGGGAAGAAGATGATCGACGGAAAACCGACCGTCTACATTTGCCACCACTTTACCTGTTCTCAGCCGCTCACCGATTGGGAGGCGATCCGGGCGCAGCTCATCGCAAAGGGTTAGCTATGGGCACGGAAGTTCTCGATCTTCCCGAAGTCGAAACCATCTCGGAGGAGGCGACGCAGGTCGATCTTCCCTGGAATGTCATTCTTTACAATGATGACTTTCATGGCTTCGATGAAGTCATCCTCCAGGTCCAAAAGGCGACCGGCGTCTCGCTGGAGCGGGCCGCCGAGATCACGCTGGAGGCCCATCTCAAAGGGCGCGCGGTCTGCTTTACCGGCCCACTCGAACGTTGCGAGCATGTTGCCGTGATCCTCCGGCAAATCGAGCTCACAGCGGAGATCGAGCGGGCCGTATAATTCCGACGAACATCCATTCCACCTCAAGGCAAAAAAATAGACCCGCTGTCGACGGGTCTATTTTTTCAGATGGAAACCTGGGATTATCTCTCTTTCTTACAATAGGGGCAGACCAACCAGTCGGCTTTCAGGTGTCTCTTGCAACAAGAACAGTTTGATTGAATCTCATGCCGGCAATGAGGGCAGATCACGAAATCGAGATGGATCGCCTTTTGGCACCCGGGGCACAGAATACGAATCTCCTCTTCCACTTCGATCACACGGAGGACCTCCTCCAGCGTGGTCACCCCTTGCTTGACCTTGGTCAGCCCGTCCTCTCCCATCGTCGTGACCCCCTGCCCCTCGATGGCCCAACGGATCTCTTCTTCCGCTCCGCCCGAGGCGATCATCTCCCGGATTTTGGTGCTGAAGGGAAGGACTTCAAAAATTCCGGTCCGACCTCGGAATCCGGTGAAATTGCACTGGGCGCAGCCTTTCCCCCGATAGGAATCGGAAGGGCTCAACGGGGAGGCCCGCTTGCTCAATTTCCGAATCCCCTCCTCGGAAACCGGCGCCGTCTCCTTGCATTTTAAGCAGATCTTTCTGACGAGCCGTTGGGCCACGATCCCCACCAGCGTGTTGGCGATGATGTATCTCGGAATTCCCATATCGAGCAGCCGGACGATGGTCGCAATTGCGTCGTTGGTATGGATGGTGCTGATCACAAAATGACCCGTCATCGCCGCCCGGAAAGCGATCTCCGCGGTCTCCAGATCCCGGATCTCTCCGACCATAATCACATTCGGATCTTGTCGGAGGATCGATCGGAGACAGTTGGCGAAGGTGAGTCCGATATCGGGTTTTACCTGGATTTGATTCAATCCCTCGATGTTGTACTCGATCGGATCTTCCACCGTCATGATGTTGATCTCTTCGGAGCGGATCTGATTGATGAAGGAATAAAGTGTTGACGTCTTCCCGCTTCCCGTCGGGCCTGAAACGAGAAGGATGCCTTGCCGCTTCTGGGAGAATTGGAGAAGCTGCTGATAATCCTTCTCGGACAGTCCGAGCGTCTCCATGTTCACGGGGATCGCCGATTGGTCGAGGATCCGGATCACCACCTTCTCCCCATACTGCGTCGGGAGGGTGGCGATTCGCAGATCGATATCACGGTTGTCCAGCCGGACACGGATCGCCCCGTCCTGGGGAAGTCGGCGCTCGGAGATATCGAGAGAAGCCAGAATCTTGATCCGCGAGACGACCGCCCCCTGGACCCATTTGGGGAGACTCATCTCCTCCTTCAAAATCCCGTCGACCCTGAACCGAACGGAAACTTTGTTCCGCTGCGAATCGATGTGGATGTCGCTCGCCCGCGCTTTCATCGCCTTAAGAAGAATCAGATTGAAGAGCCGGATAATCGGGGCCATCTGGCTCTTATCCCTGAGATCCTCGGAAGGGGCCACTTCCGATTGCGAGATGACCGGGACAATTTCAAGGTACGAATCCTTGAAGGCATCGGTGGTCTCTTCGACGATATTCTCCACCGAGTCCTCCAGATGGTAGTGCTGCTCGATCGCCTTGATGATCTCTTTTCGGGTGGAGATCAGCGGTTTTACTTCCAAGTTGGTGTTGAAGCCGATATCTTTGATGCATTCATAATCGAGGGGATCGACCATCGCCACCGAGAGTTGCCTTTTATCGACGTTGATCGGGACACAGTGATATTTGCGCGCCAGATTCTCCGGGACGATGGCGATCGCCTCCGGCTCGATGGGGGTGCTTTCAAGGGAGATGTATTGGATGCCGAGTTGGTTGGCGAGGGTATTTGCAATATCAAACTCGGTCACCAGCTTCAGCTCGATGAGGGTGACCCCCATCCGCTTGCCGGTCCGTTTCTGCTCCTCGATCGCCATCTGAAGGTCGGCCTCGGTGATCAGTCCGGAAGAGCAGAGAAGATCGCCAATACGTTTTTTTGTGAACGACGGCTCTTTCATCACGTTTATTTTATCCGAGGATGGGATAATACGCAACTTCACGGGATGCGGGGAGGGCGGATATTTCTCTTGATCGATCCCGATCGCTTGGATATAGTGACGATTCACCCTCTTACGTTTCGCCGATCTTTCTTTTTCAGGGACAGAATGGGAATTCCAATCGCCCAAGTCGACGCCTTTACCGATCAGCCTTTTTCGGGGAATCCCGCGGTTGTCTGTCTTCTCGACGAGCCGATGGAGGCCGCCTGGATGCAGAAGGTCGCCCGGGAGATGAATCTTTCCGAAACCGCCTTCCTTCTCAAAGAGGGAGCGCTGTTTCATCTCCGCTGGTTCACGCCGACGATCGAAGTCGATCTTTGCGGCCATGCCACGCTCGCCGGCGCCCACATGCTCTGGGAATGGGGAATTTTGAAGCCGGATGAGCAGGCCCGTTTTCAGACGAAAAGCGGCCTTCTGACCGCCGACAAAAAAGGAGGGTGGATCGAGCTGGACCTCCCGGCCGAGCCAGAGAAGGAGGCGCCGTTTCCCCCGGCCCTTCGGAAGGCGCTGGGGGTGGCGCCGAAATACATCGGCAAGAATCGTTTCGACTATTTGATTGAAGTCGAATCGGAAGAGGTCCTGCGAAAACTTCAGCCCGATTTCGGACTGCTCGCCACCGTGCCGTGCCGCGGGGTGATCGTAACGAGCCGGTCGGATTCGGACCGGTTTGATTTCGTCTCAAGGACATTCGCGCCGCGGGCCGGCATCAACGAAGATCCGGTGACGGGGTCGGCGCATTGTTGCCTCGGTCCTTTCTGGAAAGAACGGCTCGGTAAAAACACTTTCCTTGCTTACCAAGCCTCCGCGCGAGGAGGGGTCGTTCGGGTCCGTTTGGCCGGAGATCGTGTACAGCTCGGCGGAAAGGCGGTCACGGTTTCGCGGGGGACGCTCCTTTCTCAATCTTTTACAAAACATTGAAGGTGAGCGGCTTCTCTATAAAGATTCTTCTAACACCTTCTGAACGAATTGTCCTGTAAGTGTGCCCAAAAGAATGGCAAGGGCTGGAACAAAAATGTAACTTCCTGCCAAGAAAACAGGATCATGTCGGCCTTGCAGCAGGTGGATGACCAGAGCGACAGATAATGCGGAGAGGAGAGACTCGCAGAATCCTCTTGTCGAACGACTTCGACCGGAGAGAACCGCTAAAAAACCGACCGGGAGGAAGAGAAGAAATCCAAGTAAGCCCCGGTCCCTCTCGATCGTCGTTCTCAAAGCGAGGGAATCTGCCAGGAGAAAAAGGCCGCCGGTTAAAATTGCTTCGGCCACGGGGACTCCATTCACGTAGAGGCGTGTTAGTCCCCGGTTATAGACCGAAATCAGATGGGATGGCCCTTGCGGGAGGGGCAATTGGGTTGTTTGTATATTTCCTAAGTTCGGAAATCCCGCCTTCAGGCGGTTTCGGACTTCAAACCCGAGATTGATTCCTCCCTGCTGGAGTAAGAAGTATTCAATGCCCGGCGCCTTCGCTAAAGAGACCAACCGGCCCCGTTCTTCATACGGAAGCGGCCCCATCTCAACCCAGGCTTCTACGGTAAATTGATCTCTGTCTGAGATTCTCCGCCGGATCTTTTCCGCCGGTTCCGAACTAATAAATGCAGCAGACCGATTGAACTCGTAGCCGAAGGGAAAGAGCCATCTCCCCCTCTCCGGATTCAACAGCCGCAGGTCGAGCGGCGGAAGCGTTTCGGCGTGGTCCTGGAGCGTGGCCCCTCCTCGTTCATCAAAGAGGTAGAGCACAATCGGGTTCTGCTGCAGATAGATCTCCGGCGGAGCAGAAATACCGGTCTGGTAATGCCGCCGGATCGTATCGGGATCAAAAGACCGATCGTAAACGGCCAGCCGATAAATCTTCCCCTTCCAGCCGTCTTCCATTTCCGGATCGACACCGACCCAAAGAAATGCACCCGGATCCCATCGGTCCAAATTTTCCCATGAGAAGCCTGCAAGAAATAGGAGAAGCCCGGCATGGAGCAAAAACCCAAGCTGCGCAAAACGGCGTCGGTGATGCCCTATCCGGCGAAGCCACCCCCGATCGGCCGATGCCTTGAACAATAAAAAACCGGCTCCACCGCCCAGAGTATTGGTGATCAAATCGCTGTAAGAGGGAAATCGCATTGGAAGAAAGAGCTGCGACATCTCCACCAAGAGGCTGATCGCCGCGGAAATAAGAAGAATAAATATGAGACGGGGCGGACGGTTCGAAAGACCATAAAGCAACCCTCCCAGTGGAAGAAAAAGGAGGAGGTTGACGGCAATATCGGGGAACGAAAAAACGAGCGACTTTTCCCATCGGTGGGGCTGTGAGACCTGCTGAAAATCAAAAGGGCCGAGGGTCGCGGCGCCAAGGTAAAGGAGATAAAAGACCAAACCGACGAAACAGACTCTTCGCATCTATGCTCTGCCGTTGATTTTTATAGGGATCTCAAACCGATGGCAACAATACCTTCTTACTCGGACGAGAGCAACAAGAATAAAAATGCTTTTTAGAAGAATTGCAACAGACAAATCTTAGGAAGGAGAAACGGACCAAACACACCTTATTCAATCATTACTTCTACCTTCAAAGATCCCTCGGAGGGAGGAGTTTTTTTGGAAATCTCTTTGACCAGTCCAAGCGATTGGAGCGACTGGGAAAAACTCTCATAACGTTCGGCGGGAATTAGAAGCACCACCTTGGCCTCCATCTCATCTCCTTTTTTGCTGAGCACCCTTCCCTGAGAGGCTACCGTATCGGCGGCCTCCTTGATATTTCTGGAAATCAGAAGCAGTTTGATCTCGGACGGCCGCGGAAGTGCGGCCTGCCGACGGGCCGCTTTCGAAAGAGGTTGGGTCGTTTCGTTGTGAACTTTCATCGGCATAGGGGCCGGCGGATCGGCCGGCGCGGTTTGCGATGATGGAGGGGGAGAGATCGGCGTTTCCTTCTCCTGTGTACCTCCGTGGTTTTCCGCGGGAGCGGAGAGGGCTACCGCCTCTGCGGCCCGCGCAGCGCCATTTTCCGTCATTGAGAAATCGGCCTTCAGATCGGACGCTCCCCGTTGATAGAGGAAAAGGGTCCCGCCGATCAACACGATCGTCACGGTTATCTCAACGGGGCGATGCCACAGAGCGGAGAGCATTCCAGAAGTGGATGGAAAGCCGGAGGAGCGCTCCTGCGGGGGAGAGGCAATCTTCTCCGACGAAATTGCAACCTCCTTCGCCTTTTTTGGACCCCCTTTCTCCGCCTTCAAGGCCGCAATACGGCTCCGACACTTTTTACACCCCTTCAGGTGCGCCTTGATCGATCGGCAGAGGGCTGGATCGGCCTCTTCAGCAAGATAAGCGGAGAGGTCTTCCTCAATCTCTCGGCACTTCATCTTTTATCCCAGCGATGCCTGAACGGCTCATTGTCTTCCAGACTTTTAAAATCAATATTTTTCGGAAATTTCCGCGATAAATTTCTCTATTTCACCCGCCAGTTCCATCGGCCGCTCCGCCGGAACGGCATGGCCGGTTTCCCTAAAAACCGAGCGCTTTGATCCAAGTATACCCGAATGGAGACGTTCTTGGTATATCGCCGGAATCGCCCGATCGTGATCGGCACTAATAATTAAGGTCGGCATCCGGATCTCGTGAAGCCGGTTGTGAAGCTCCGGGACCACTTTTTTTCGTTCAACCAGGCGGGCAAGGGCCCGAGAAGAACGGAGGATCTCCTCTCTCTCCGCCGGTGTCGGTTTATGTCGGGCCAATTTTTCGCGAATTTCCGGACGATGATAAAATCGATCGAGGATCTCTTTGAAATTCATCCCGGACGGGCTGACGATCGGAACTCCCGGAAGACGTCCGCCGGAAGCGGCGATCAGGATGAGGGTTTGGAATCGCTCCGGGTGGGAGAGGGCCAAAAGCAGACCCATCCATCCGCCGAGGGAAAATCCGACCAGATGGCAGCGCTGAAGGCCGACGGCATCCATCCAATCGATCATGAACCTCGCGAGATCTTCGGTCCCCTCAATGGAAGGGAGGGAATCGGATTGGCCGAAGCCGGGATAGTCGAGGGCATAAACATGAAACGATTTTGAAAGAAGCGGAAGGACCTCCCGGTATTCGGCGGCACGCCCGGCGGCGGAGGGAAGAAGGAGGATAGGCGCTCCTTGTCCGGCTTCTAGATAACGAATCGATGCGCCGTGAACGACGACACGTCTTTCATGTGCGATCACTTCAAAAGCTCTGATGAAGGAATTCCCGATGGAGACGATTCCACTAAGATGGCCGCAATCTCGGGTTACGGCAAGTAGCGGACCAAAGCAAAATCAAAACCGTTGGTTTCCTGGAAAGTGTTGCCGGCAACAACAATCTTACCGTCCGGCTGAAGAGCCATCCCCCACGAATCGTCGCCAAGACCGATCGGGGTGGTGATCTTTCCATCGTCCCCAAACGTCGGGTCAAGATCGCCGTCGGGTTGATAGCGGACCACGGCGAAGTCATCGTTCTCGCCGTTGAAGCTGATCCCTGCCGCAATGATCTTGCCGTCCGATTGAAGAACTAACGAGGTGGCCGCCTCCCCTCCCGTTCCGATGGCGGTCCGAACCGTCCCGTTGTTTCCGAAGGTCGGATCGAGCCCTCCACTTTGTTCATACCGGGCCAGAAAGAAATCGTCGTCGCGCTCATTCAATGATTGTCCTGCGACAAGGATCTTCCCGTCCGAGGTCATCTCCATGGCAGCAATCACATCTTCGTCCGGTCCCCAGTCGGAGGTCACGACACCGACGATGCCAAAGGTCAAATCGCGCGCTCCATTTGAATCGTAACGGACCAAGGCCGCTTGAAAAACGCCCCCGCTTTCCGACATTCCCGCCGCCACGATTTTCCCGTCGGATTGCAGTTTGACCGCTTGGGCGATGTCATCCCCGCCGCCGATCCCGGTCCGAACCACCCCTCGCTGTCCGAATGTTGTATCAAGAGCCCCGTTTGTCTGCAGCCGGACTAGGGCAAAGTCGTCGCTGCTCCCGTTATAGAAAGACCCGGCGGCCACGATCTTTCCATCCGGCGCAAGGGCGAGCGCATAGATCCGGTTGTCGCCGGGGCCGATCCCAACGGTCACCATTCCTCCATTTCCAAATTCAGGGTCGAGGAGCCCGCTCGGCTGGTATCGGGCCAATGCGAAATCAACATTGATTCCATTAAAGGTCTCGCCGCCCACGACGATTTTTCCATCAGGCTGTATAACCATCGCACGGATTCCGTCCCCCCCGAAACCAAAATCGGTGATCACCTTCCCCTCATTTCCGAAGGTGGTATCAAGGTTCCCGTTTGAATGATAGCGGACCAAGGCAAAATCGTTATCGAGGCCGTTAAAGGACCAGCCGGCCGCAATGACCTTGCCGTCAGGTTGAACGGCGACCGATAAAAGGAAATCGTCTCCCTCACCAAAATGGATCAGGATGCCTCCTTCCGTGCCGAAAGTTTGATCCAGGCTTCCGTCGAGGTTATACCGCAGGAGTCCTGTATCCTCGTTCTTGCCCTGGAAGACCCTTCCAGCCGCCACAAGTTTTCCGTCCGTCTGAATAATAACCGATTCGATAAATTCCGAACCGCTCCAGATCGCGGTGGTTACCTTCCCTCCCGCACCGAAATGGTCATCCAAAGAACCATCCATGTTGAACCGGACCAAGGCGAAGTCTTCGTTGTTTCCGACGGAAGCGTATCCCGCTCCCACGATTTTCCCATCTTGTTGCAGCGCTAGAGAGAAAATAGCGCCCGCCTGGCCGACCGGCGTGACGATCTTTCCACCTCCCGAGCCGAAGAGAGGATCGAGGCTTCCGTTCGAATCGAAGCGCGCCAGCGCAAAATTGGGAAAACCCAACCCGTCATACGATTCCCCACCCGCAATGATTTTTCCATCAGGCTGGATCGTAATGGCCCGTATGAAATCATCGCTGACACCGACGGCGGTGACCACTTTGCCTCCGGACCCAAAGCTCAGATCGAGATCCCCGTTCGCGTTGTATCGGGCCATCCCAAAATCCAAGTTGCTGCCGGTGCTTCCGGTATCAACCGACCCTCCGGTCACAATCTTCCCGTCGGCCTGAATCGCCAGCGCAAGGATTGAATCATCTCCGCTACCGAACGAAGTCACTACCTTCCCCGCCGTTCCAAACTGCAAATCAAGGTGGCCGTCGGTCAGATAACGCACGACGGCGAAGTCGTTATTGCTCCCATTCCTTGAAAAACCCGCCACAACAATCTTCCCGTCTGTTTGGATACCGATGGCGCGGATCGATTCATCGCTGAACCCGATGGGGGTCGTCACCCCCCCTTCTATACCGAAAGATGGATCAGGATCGCCATTCGATTGAAACCGAAGGAGACCGAAGTCGTAATCGTTTCCGTTAAAATATCCTCCGGCCACGACGATTTTGCCGTCCGGCTGAAGAATAATCGCCTGAAGAAAATCGAAACGGCTCCCAAAAGGGATGACCACCTTACCGTCGTTTCCAAAGCTGTTATCGAAAGTTCCATCCACATTGAACCGCGCCAACACAAAAAAATCGAGCGTGGCGTTTATCATTTCCCCGACGATAATGGTTTTCCCGTCGGGCTGAACCGTCATACCGTATATCGCATTACGCGTCTTTCCCAGAGAAGTCACCACTTTGCCGTTCACCCCGAAACCGGCATCCAGTCGCCCTGATGCGGATCCCGGAGGTCCGCCTGTATTGGTTCCCGGCGCTCCTCCGCCGGTTCCGCCGCCGCCTCCACCCCCGCCGCAGGCGGCCAGGAACATCAAGGTGAAAAGGAAATAAATCGCCCAAAAAGCGACGCTTCTTTGTGTTCGGTAAAACATGCCTCTCCCCACTACGGATAGAACGCTCACCGACCGCGGCCTATCCCACTTTGGTCTTAATAAAACCCATCTGAGGTTAGCACTTCGCCGCCCGAAGTGTCAACAGCGGAGACGTTGCAACGGACCGGTGCGTCGGTCGGTTGAACCGCCGGATCACCCTCGATTCCGTGATGAACCTGTCGATCAAGCGCATCACGAATTGACATGTTATACTTCCAGAAGTAAGATGGTCACTTTATGAGGATCGGATGAGAAACGATTCATACTTCCAGATTCACCACATCGCTATCCAAACGGCCGACCTGGAACGCTCCGCCGCCTTCTACGGCGAGACCCTCGGTTTGGTCCGGATCAAAGAAGAGAAAACCCCCAAAGGGAGAAAAATTATTTGGTTTGATTCCGGAACAGGACGGATCGAGCTTTACAGCGGCAAGCCGGAACAAGCGCTGATCAAACCGTGGAGTCCCAATTCAGTCGGTCCGATCTCGATCGGTTTTCGGGTAAACGATTTAGAGGAGGCGGTCCGGCGCCTCATGGAAGCAAACGTGCCGGTGATCAAACCCCCCTATGAGCCGGTCCCGGGGGAGCGGGCTGCGATGATTCAAGGCCCCGATGGAGAAGAGATCGTTCTCTTAGAAAAAGAGGTCGGTTGACTTCCAAGAAGAGGAGAAGATGAAACAGCGGAAGCTAAGAAGATATAGTATTTTTGTCGAAGCGAAGATCGAATCGAACGATTTCCGTGTCCATGGCGTCGCGGTCAATTTCAGCTACAAAGGGGTCGGCGTCTGCTGCCTCACCCCGCTTGCCCCGAAAAGCGAAGTCTCATTGACGTTTTACTTCAATGACGAGCAGGGGGCTGTCCACTCGGAATCGGTGAACGGGATCATTCGGTGGGCCAAAAATTTCGGCCACCTTCAGACCGGTGGGATCGAGTTTTCCGAAGAGATCTCGGAAGAGAACCATTTCGTGATCCTCTCGCATATCGAAATGGCTAAGGAGTTTGAGGGGTAGTCGCTCTCTCCACCCCTTCCGGTCCCTCTGAGTTTTCTATCGTCCTTTCTTTTGGAATTTCCTTTTCCATCGCCATCCGGGTCTCCGGATAGCGTTTTTGCATTGCCTGAAGAATGGAATCGATCCGCTTTCGTAGATAAGGGGTCGACCGGCGATTCTGGTAATAACGGGGGGCTGGAAGAATCGCCGCCAGAAAAGCCGCCTCTTGAGGGGCCAACTCCGCCGCAGGCTTGGAAAAATAATGGTCGGCGGCCGCCTCCGCGCCATAAATCCCCTCTCCCCACTCCACCACATTGAGGTAAACCTCCAGAATGCGCCGCTTTTTCAACTTCGCCTCCATCACCGAGGTGATCAACGCTTCCTTTATCTTTCGAATCGGGCTCTTCTCCGAAGAGAGATAGAGGTTCTTGACCAGCTGCTGGCTGATCGTGCTCCCGCCGTATTCGAACGATTTCGCCGCCCAGTCCCGTTCGGCCGCCTCCACGATCGCCTCCCAATCGAATCCCTGATGTTGGTAAAAACGCGCATCCTCCGCAAGGACGACGGCGCGCTGAAGGTGGGGCGAGATCTGGCCAAGGGGCCGCCAGCGCGCGGCGAGCGAGATCGACGCCTCTTTTTTTCCCTTCGCCCTCCGCGCTTCGATCAAGGCCGTCGTTTTCGGATTGGTTTTGGCCAGCCGCTCCACCTCCGGCCAGTAGGAGAAGAGATAGGCTCCTACGGAGATGGGGATAATGAAGAGACAAAGAAAAACAACCGATCGAAGCCTTACCCGTTTCATGTTGATCTCACCGGACGTGAACGCGCTATAACTTCGCGATCTCTTCCATTATTGTATCAACAATTCGCTGGGAAGTTTCGACCGTATCGGGGAGGGAATAATAAATTGAAAGGTTGATCGGAGATCCATAGGTGATGGTCGTCTTCTTTCCGATTCGGGGAAGGATCTTCCCGACCGGTAAAATCTGATCGACCCCCCGCACCCGGACCGGAATCACCTTTCGCGGGCGCGCGTCGTAAAGGATCTTTCCGACACCGGCCCGCCCCGGCTGGAGCGCGCCGTCGGAAGAACGCCTCCCCTCCGGCGCGATCACCACGACCGAATGCGACAGCATTTCCGCCATTTTTTGCATTGCCGCCAGATCGCGTTTTCCCCGCCGGACCGGAAAAGCCCCCCAGGAGGAAAGAATCGTCCGAACGATCGGAATGCCGAACAGCTCTTCCTTCCCCGGGGCGCGCCACCAGACGGGGGAGAAAAAAGGCATGCTGGTGGCCCCCACCAGAAAGGGATCGATCGCCGAGATGTGGTTGTACAAAAGCATCACCCCCTCCTCTCCCCGTTTTGGGATATTTTCTTCGCCGAAGACCTCGACGTGATTGATCCACTTGAAGACGAAATGCCAGAAGGAAAGCCCGAGGAGGTGCCACAGATTTAAAAAGAAGCCGGGACCGTATTGCATAATTTATGGAAGATTAGAATGGAAAAAGCCGATGGAAGGGGGCCGATCACCGGCTTCTTCTCGGCCTTGAAGAGGAAGGCCGTCCCTTGGTCGGGCGCGAAGGGGGATGGGCCGGCCGCGTTCTTTGTATCCGCTCGGAATGAGGGATCGATTTGGGCTGAACGAAGAGGTCGTCTTCCGGCCATTCGACCGGAATCTTCTGTCCGATGTACTCCTCGATTTCCTCCAGGGCCATGACATACTCCTCATCGGCCAGGCTCAACGCCTTTCCCGCCGCGCCCGCGCGGGCGGTCCGGCCGATCCGGTGGACATACGCCTCCCGGTCCTGGGGAAGATCGTAATTCACGACGAGGCTGACCCCCTCGATATGCAGCCCCCGCGAGGCGACATCGGTGGCGACCAGGATCGGCACCTTCCTCTCCTTGAATTGCTCCAACGCCTTCATCCGCTGTTTTTGCGGCAAGTCGCCGGTGATCGCACGGGCCGGATACCCTTGCTCGGTCAGCCGATTCGCCAACACCTCCCCCTGGTTTTTGGTATTGACGAAAATCAACACCCGCTCCCAGCTTTCTCTCTTGAGCAAGCCGAGCAGGAGAGGGATCTTCTTTGTCCGCTCCACATGGAACAGGATCTGTTCCACCTTCTCTGCGGTGATCTGCTCGGGAGAGACTTCGATCTTGATCGGATTATTCATATGCTCATAAGCCAGCTCCATCACGCGCTGCGTGAGGGTGGCGGAAAAGAGCATCGACTGCCGCTTATGATAAGGAGGGAGACGCCGCATCATGAAACGAAGGTCGGCGATAAATCCCATATCGAACATCCGGTCGGCCTCATCGATCACGAGGACCTCCACCCGGCGGAGGTCGTAGACCTTTTGCTTATAATAATCGATCAGTCGTCCCGGCGTTCCGATGAGAAGATCGACCCCCTCCGCCAGCATCGATCGCTGCTTCTGATAATCGATTCCGCCGTAGACGGCCTGGATGTTAAAAGGGGTCTTTTGTCCGAGCAGGGTTGCTTCTCTGGCGATTTGAATCACCAGTTCCCGCGTCGGGGCGATGACGATCGCCCGCGGAGAAGAGAGCTTGGAGGAAGGGGAAGGCTCGGTTTTGAGAAGACGTGAAAAAAGGGCGATCAGAAAGGCGGCGGTCTTTCCGGTCCCGGTCTGGGCCTGACCCGCGACATCCTTACCGGCAAGGGTGATGGGAAGAGTCCCCTCCTGGATCGGAGTACATTCTTTAAAACCGAGAGACTCAATTCCCTCAAGAACAGGAGGAGGAATCGGCAACGATCGAAATTCAGTAGGCATATCGTTGATATATTACCCTGCCGTCTCCTAAAATGCAAGGACCGATTGACTTCGACGAGGCCCGATGCGCCGGACATTTTTATCTCACACGAGAGGAGTCGTTCAATAATTCTGGTTGCGCGGCTTCCTTCTTTCATGCTACATTTTTAACTGGATGCAGAATGAATCCCCGATCACAGATCGCGAACTTCGTAGAGTTCTTTTCTCGTATTCCAATAGGGTAAACGTAGAGCTGAAGGAGGAAATGAATGGCCGATATCTTGGTAGTAAGTTCGAAAATTAAGAAATTCATTCGAGAGAAATCCGAATTCAACACCTCCGCTGAATTTCTCCAGGCGCTCAGTCAGCGTGTCGAAAAACTCGCGATGGAAGCGATTGAACGCGCCAGAGCGGACAAAAGAAAAACGGTCAAGGAGAGAGATCTGCCCTGACCGTTCGATAAAGGCGCTTCGAGCAGGCGGCCCTCCTTAGCAGCGGCAATGCGGCCCGAACCGCCTCCTCTTGAATGATCTACAAACCGATGTCGTTCCGATGAGTTCAGGGGGAGGAGCTATCTCTGCAGTAGCCCTCCCAATCCCTCTTTCTCCAGCCTCTCTGTCAATCTTTCCCGAAGCTGCTTCGCCGCCGTCTCTTTCAGCGCCTCTTCACGCAAGGCGAGGCGGGCCCCTTGGGGGGTCCCCGCAATTTCGATCGGGATCTCCAATCTCCCTCTCTCCATCGGGAGGAGCGACCCGACCGGCGTGCTTCGAATTTTCTGTGTGACCGACTCGGCCAGTCTCATCTCGCCGAGAAGATGATAAAGGCCGTCCAATCCGACCTCCCCTTCTCCCAAAAGATCAAAAAGAGGGTTGTCCATGGAAAGACGGCTCAGCCCGATGCGGCCGGCCTCGACCTGAAGCCCCCCCTTTGCGGAAGAAAATCGGGTGTTCGGCTCCAACGGGAGTTGAACCTGATCGAGGATCTGAAGCGTGGCGAGAGACTCTCTCAAGAGGTTCACATTCTTAATCTCCCCTTCTCCCACTTCCCATTCTCCCTTCCCCGTCAACGTCTTTGAAAGCGCTCCCCAACTCCCCCCGCTCCCCTGCAGCGTCAGTCCGACCGACGCCTCCCCGCTGAAAATCTCCGGGTCAATCGGGACAAACTGCCTTATGACCGACCCGAGAGAAGCATTCTCCAGGGCGAAATCGGTCATGAATGGAAAAGCGCCGCTCGATAGGCCCACCCGGCCGCTTCCTGTAAAATGACCGCCCCAAATATCGCCGCTGAGATCTTCCAGGGCGCCCCATCTTCGATTCACCTTTGCCCGGCCGGAAAGATCCGAAATGGTCATTCCTTTTACCAGGACCTCCTCCAGATTAAAATCAACCTCCATCGGAGCCGCTCCCGGAGAGGAAGGAGGGGGTCCCGGAGGAGGTGAGGTCTTCTGTGGAGGAGACCCCCCTTGCGGCAGAAGAAGCATGATCTCATCGAGATCGACCTGCTTCGCATTCGCCGTCAAGAGAAGGCGCCCTTTTTGGTATCCCCCCTGGAGGTGAAGATCGCTCCGCCCGACGGTTCCCGAAAGATCGATCGTTTCCGGTTTGAGCGCTGTGGTCAGCGGTCCGACCCGTCCTTTCAAACTTGTCTGCTTCCCCTGCGGCTCGATCCGTGTCTCCAGATCGATCGAAGCGATCTCACCCAACTGAAGGTTGGATAGGTTGAGATCGAAATCTTCCGCGGCCGTCGACAACGGCGGCCCTCCTTTCACACGGCGAACGTAGGCGATCCGCCCGTTTTTGACGATCACTTCGTCCGCAAGAATTCCGATCGGACGTTGCTCCTGCGGGGATGTTGCCCCCCCCGGCGGGGATTTCCCGCCGCCGCCGAGGGTCGATGTGTTCCATTTTCCGCTCGCATCCTGGATCAGTTGGAGCGCCGGGCTTTGAATGAGAAGCTCCTCCACTTCCACCCTTTTCTGCAAGAGCGGAAGAAGCCGGAAGCTCACAACGACTGAATCGGACCGGAAAAAATCTTCGGGAGAGAATTGAGGATCATCCCGGACAACGACATTTTTCAATTGAACGCCAAGCGGCCAGAGCGAGAGGCGAACGCTCCCGACGTCGACCGACCGTCCCAATGCCGCTTCAACCTGGGGCAAATAACGCGATTTAACAAAAGAGAGGTCGACCAAAAACGGAGCCAACAGGAGGATGAGGATCAAAACCAGAACAATCCCCCCCAGAATAACCGCTATTTTCTTCATCACCACACTCGGATTTATGTTTCTTTTATTATAGGGAATCCGAAGCGGGTGAAGCAAGTTGGGCAGATGGATGAATCGAAATCCGTTCAGGCGGGGGGGGCCACGCAGATGCGGTCTTTTCCCTGGTCTTTTGCAACGTACATCGCGGCATCCGCCTTACGGATCAAAAGATGGCGGATATTGCTGTTCGAAGTGCCGTTGCCGACATGTTTCTTCAAAGAGGCCAGCCCGATGCTGCAGGTCAGCCGTCCCTGAAGGGTCTCGGCTTTCGCCTTTTCATTGATCGGCACGGTGGAGAAGGGGAATTTCTTGATCGCGGTCCGAATCCGATCGGCCACCTGCACCACTTCCTCCAGCGTGGTTTGAGAGAAGATGATGACAAATTCATCGCCGCCGTAACGGGCGACCGTCGTCCCCCGGACTGGAACGACTTTCCGGAGAACGTCGCCGACCTCTTGAAGAATATGGCTTCCGGTCAGATGACCGAATTGATCATTGACCCCTTTGAAGTGGTCCATGTCCAAGAAAAGGAGGATCAGGTCATGCTGGCCCCTTCGGACCTGCCGGACCTCCCGTTCGAGGCGGGTGTGAAAATAGCGGTCGTTATAGAGTCCCGTCAATCCGTCCCGCTTCGCCAGCTCGATATGTTTGCGGGCGTCCAACACGTTTTGAATCAATGTCGATGTATACCCGGCGAAGATCTCGAGGAGCTTCAACTCTTCCTCGGTAAAATTGGGCTTCCCTTTGCGATTGATTAATTCAATGACGCCGTAAATCGAATTTTCCACGATGATCGGCGCACAGATAATCGAACGGGTGCTGAATCGACTGATCTTGTCGATTTTGGCGTAGAACATCTTATCCCGCTTGACGTTCTTGCTTAAATACGGCTTCCCGGAGAGATAGGTCGCCCCGGCGATGCCGGTGTTGATCGACAGCCGAAGGCCCGGAAGCTTTGAGGAGCCCGGTCCGAAGCAGGCGACAAAAACCAGCTCTTCCCGCTCTTTCTTTCCGATCGGATCATCCAACAGAATGGAGCCGGCCTCCGACGGGACGAATTGATTCGCTTTTTTCAGGATTTCCTTCAACATCAGATCGAGGGCAGGCTCGTCCCGATCGGGCGCTCTCTGTTTTCGCTCGCGTCCCAGCAAGACGTTCAAATGTCGGTGATCGAGAAGATGGAGCTTCATGAGAATTTAAGATAACCTCTAATCAAAAGCATGTCAACGACGTAGTGAAAAATCCCTCCTTTCTCAGGAGGCCTTGAAATGACTTGACAATGGAACGAAAAAAAGATAGTTTTCTCAGCGATGGCTCTTTTAAAAAGAACACCCTGGTTGCTTATTTTCTTCATCTTGGCGGGAGGCCTGTTAGGTGGAGTGATGGGAGAGATTCTACTTCTCTTCTCTCCTTCCGGCTTTCTTAAAGATGTTTTTCTCAAAGGGTACCATATCGGCATTACCCCTCCGTTTACCTTTGATCTTCATTTGGTGACGTTTACCTTCGGCTTCACCTTCCGAATCAATCTCCTCAGTCTTCTCGGCATTATTCTGGGAATCTATACTTACAAACAGGCATAAGATTGGCGTTTAACGGATGACTTGCCCCTCCTTCAGTCGCTTGATGCGATCGCGAATCTCCGCCGCTTTCTCATACTCAAGGCGTTTTGCCGCATCGCGCATCTCCCGCTCCAGGCTCTGCAGAACCCGCGGCAGCTCCTCTTCCGGGATATAGATCTCCCCCTCCTCCGCGGCGATCGGAACCGTGTAATAGTCCGCCTCGACCGCCTCGCGAAGGGTTTCGGGAATCACCTTTCGGATCGATTCGGGGGTGATGCCATGTTCCATGTTGTACGCCGCCTGGATCTGACGACGCCGGTTCGTCTCATCGATCATCATCCGCATCGACTTCGTCATCGTGTCGGCATAAAGGATCACCTCTCCCGAAACATGCCTGGCCGCCCGCCCCGCCGTCTGGATCAATGAGCGGTGGGAGCGAAGATAGCCCTCTTTGTCGGCATCCAAAATCGCCACCAGCGACACCTCCGGAAGATCGAGCCCCTCGCGAAGAAGGTTGATCCCGACCAGGACATCGAACTTCCCCAGCCGGAGATCGCGGATGATCTCCATTCGCTCCATCGTTTCGATGTCGGCGTGGAGGTAGCGGACTTTGATCCCGATCTCTTGATAATACTCAGTCAGATCTTCGGCCATCCGCTTGGTCAGTGTCGTAACCAAAACCCGCTCGGACCGGTCGACCCGCTTTCGGATCTCCTCCAGCAGATCGTCCACCTGGCCTTTGGCCGGCCGGATGACCACCTCCGGATCCATCAGGCCGGTCGGCCGGATCACCTGCTCGACGATCCGGCCCTTCGCCCGCTCAAGCTCATATGGACCGGGCGTCGCCGAGACGTAGAGGACGGTCCGCATGAATTGCTCGAACTCCTGGAACTTCAACGGACGGTTGTCGAACGCTGAAGGAAGCCGGAACCCATACTCCACCAGGTTCGTCTTGCGGGCCCGGTCCCCCTCCTGCATCCCGCCGATCTGCGGAACCGTCGCATGGCTCTCGTCGATGATCAGGAGAAAATCGTCGGGAAAATAGTCGAGCAGGGTCGGCGGCGGCTGCCCCGGCGCGCGGCCCGAGAGGTGGCGCGAGTAATTCTCAACCCCCTGGCAGTATCCGATCTCCCGGATCATCTCCAAATCGAAGATGGTTCTCTGCTCGATCCGTTGCGCCTCCAGAAGCATCTGCCGGTCCCGAAAAAACTTGATCCGGTCGTGAAGCTCTTCCTCAATCCCTTGCAACGCGACATGGAGCCGATCGGGCGGGATCACGTAATGGCTCCCCGGATAGACGGCGATTTTCGGGAGGCGTTGAATGATCGTTCCGCGGAGGGGATCGACTTCATAAATCGCATCGACCGTATCGCCGAAAAATTCGACGCGGATGCAGCGGTCTTCCGATGACGCCGGAAAGATTTCGATGACATCTCCCCGCACCCGGAAGGTCCCTCGATAAAAATCAAAGTCGTTCCGCTCGTACTGGATTTCGACCAGCTTCTTCAATACCTGATCCCGCTCGATCTCCTTCCCTTCCTCCAGATAAACCAACATGTCATGATAGGCCTCCGGCGATCCAAGGCCGTAAATACACGAGACCGATGCGACGATAATGATATCGTTCCGCTCCAGGAGGGATCGGGTCGCGGAATGCCGCATCCGGTCGATGGCATCATTGATGGAAGAGTCCTTTTCGATGAAGGTATCGGTGTGGGGGATATACGCCTCAGGCTGGTAGTAATCGTAATAGCTGACAAAGTACTCGACCGCGTTTTCAGGAAAGAAGGTTTTAAACTCGTGGTAGAGCTGCGCGGCCAAGGTCTTGTTGTGGGCAATCACGAGCGTCGGCTTCTGGACCCGCTCGATTACATTGGCGAGTGTATATGTTTTTCCTGAGCCGGTGACACCTAGGAGGACCTGGTGCGGCTCCCTCCGACGGACCCCTTCAGAAAGGGCACGGATGGCGTTCGGCTGGTCCCCTTTCGGTGTAAAATTCGAATGAAGCTTGAATGGATTCATGTAAACCCCTCGAAGATGGCATGATAACACACCTGGATAAATCTTACTATCTTTTGGCTTGACTTCGAAAAGTGTATCGGACTATAAAGGGCAGATGAAAAAGGCGAATCTGGTCGCTTTCAAATGGCTTCTTCATCCAGTGGACAGGCAATCTATTTATGCAACGAACCTTAGATTTAAACAGGCACAAGTGGGAAGAAATACAACATTCTCTATCGTCTTTAACCGGCCTAACCCTTTTTATCTACGATCCCTCGAAACACCGGCCATGTACAGCGATCACGCGTGAACACCTTCTTTGTCACCTGGTTCATCAGACCGAGCGGGAGACCCTTTGTCAGAATGCGTTTGCGCAACAGGTTGATCTTGCGATTCAGACACAGCAGATCTCTTTTTCCAAATGCCAGGCCAACCTGAACTATTTTGTCATTCCGATCCGGCTCTCGAACGAGATGAGTTATGCCATGATCGGCGGGAAAGTGTATCAACATCCCGATGAATATGCCCATTTCAAACAAAATGCATCCGAGTGGGGCATTTCATCCGAGAAGCTGCCTGTCGACGTCGATCTCTCCTGCCCCGGCGCGCAAGAAGGGCTTCAACAGGTCGCCTCCTATCTCCAAGTCGTCGCCACCGCCCTGTTGGAGAACATCTACCGTCGCGGTCAATACCAGGGAAAGGCGGCCCACCTGACGACCCTTCTCAATGTGGGAAATCAATTCAAAAGCGTCAGCAATATTTCAATCCTTCACAGCACGCTTCTGAATACGCTCGGCATCCTCTTCAACTTGAAAAGCGCCTGCATCTTCCATCAAACCAAAAAACAAGGAGCTTACCGCGGCGTCGCCGTCTTCGGGGAGAAGAAGGAGCGGTTTAACCAATTGGAGGCGTCCCTGGACATTCTCTTTCAGAAAAGAAGCGGGGGCGATCCGTTCGTCTTCAACGACGTGACATTTGACCTGTTGAAGTCGAAACTTCCGCAAGACGTGACCTCCTGCTATCTCTTCCCCCTTTACCAAGGCCGGAACGCAACGTCAACCCTGGCGATATTCGACACCATCCTCACGTCGGAAGAGACCGCGATGATCTCTTCGTTCTGCAGCCAGGCGGGGTCTGCCGTTGAAAATATCGAGCTTCAAAATCAATTGGCGGAGCAACGGAAAATCATGATCGCCCTCTCGAACCTCACCCTCATGATCGATTCGCCCCTTTACCTTCATCACCTTCATCATAATATCTTGGAGCAGACCCTTCAGCTCCTGCAGGCGGAGCAAGGATCGTTGATGGTCCTGGACGAGTTCAAAAATGAGCTCTCCGTGAAAGCGATGAAGGGGATCAATCGGCCCGTTTATGAAATGTTCAACTCGAAGCCGGGGGAAGGCATTGCGGGATCGGTCTATGAAACCGGCGTCCCGCTTCTGGTTCAAGATCTCAACCACGATCCTCGCGTACAACAGGGGGCCAAGCCGCGATATCGCACCCCTTCCTTCGTCAGTGTTCCGCTCAAATTGAGAAACCGAACCCTCGGCGTCATCAATCTGGCGGATAAAATCACCGGAGAGGTCTTCTCTGAGGAAGACCTCCAATTGTTGCAGGCGATCGGTAGCTACATCTCGATTGCCATCGAGCGGTCCGAATTGTACGAGAAAACGGAAGAGCTGAAACGGATCTCGATCACCGACGCCCTGACCGGCCTTCTGAACCGCCGCTACTTTCAGGAACGCTTGACGGAGGAGATCGAGCGATCCCGGCGCCACCGGATCCCCGTCTCCCTCATTATCGTCGATATCGATAATTTCAAAGGCTTCAACGATACCTTCGGCCATTTGGGAGGAGACGAGATTCTGGTTTTGCTCGGACAGGCCCTTCGAAACTACATCCGGGCGATCGACGTCGCCGCGCGCTACGGAGGGGAGGAATTCACCATCATCCTTCCCCAGACGAATAAGGAAGATGCGCGGATCATTGCAGAGAGGCTGTGCAGGGAAATCGAGCGGAACGAGACGCTACAAAAAAAATACTCCGATTTGGCCCGACTGACCGTCAGCGTCGGTCTTGCCACTTTCCCGGATGATGCCGAAACGTTCGAAGAGCTGATCCGAAATGCCGACCGCGCCCTCTACCAGGCGAAGCTGCAGGGAAAAAACAGGGTCATTACATTTGATAATGGACTCTTCTCTTAAATCAGTGCGGGTCCTCACTCCTTACCGCTTTCAAAAAGTCCCTCTGCAAATGACTCGATGTTGAACGGGATCAAATCGTCCACCCCTTCGCCGACGCCGACGTAAGTAACCGGAACCGAAAGGGCTTCGACGATCGGGACGATGATTCCCCCCTTTGCCGTCCCGTCCAGCTTCGTCAGGATAATCCCCGTCACCCCGATCGTCTCATGAAAAAGCCGCGCCTGGGAGAGGGCGTTCTGGCCGGTGGTGGCGTCGAGCACCAGGATTCTCTCATGGGGGGCATCGGGAATCGCCTTGGCGATGACCCGCTTGATCTTCTTTAACTCTTCCATCAAATTGCTCTTCGTCTGGAGACGGCCGGCGGTATCGATCAAAACCGCATCAATCTTCCGCGCAAGGGCGGCGCTCACGGCATCGAAGGCGACCGCTGCGGGATCCGCCCCCTCCTGATGCCGGACGACCTCGGCACCGACCCGGTCTCCCCAGATGGCGAGCTGCTCTCCGGCCGCCGCCCTGAAGGTGTCGGCCGCCGCAAGGAGGACCGTTTTCCCCTCTCGCCTCAATTGAGCGGCCCGCTTGGCGATGGTGGTGGTCTTGCCGACCCCGTTCACCCCAACGAAAAGGGAGACGACCGGCGTCGTCTTCGGCGGTTCCTGCGGAACCCCCTTGTTCAGGATGACGACCAGATACGACTTCAGCTTTTTTTTGAGGGAGGCGAGATTGGAGATCTCCTTCCGCTCCACCGAGGCCCGAAGCCCGATCATCAACCGGTCGGTCACCTCCATTCCTAAATCGGAACCGATGAGGAGCTCCTCCAACCTGTCCAATGTTTCCTGATTGATGTTCGGCTGATCGAGAAAAACCGCCTCCAATCCGGACGACAGGTATTCCCTTGTCTTCGCCAGTCCCTTCCCAAGTTTTCCCCAAAACCCTTCCGCCATCATTCTCCTTCCAACCCGCAGGAGAGGCCGCTTCGCCTCCCCTAAATTTCCTTTTGAATTTCAGCCGCCGCCCAACGGAGCCAACGCCTCGCCTGGCCGATCCCTTCCGAGGGATTCACCAATAAGAGCACCATATATTCTTTCTGCACCGGCCGCATCAGGCAGATTCCCTTCTCTGCCGCAAAAATCGCTTCCGCCGCGGAAGCGGCAAGGTGGCGAGATACCATCGCCTCTATTTCAAGCCAGACGATGCCGTAATGCGCCCCCATCAATTTCATTTCATCTCCCGAAAGACTTGTGTAATGGGCGATCTCCTCTCCCTCGCGATCAAGAAAGATGGCGCCGACCGCTCCTTGGGTTTCCACAACGGCTCTCTTGAGGATCTGATTAAAAACCATCTACCCCTGATGATAAATGCGTTTGAACAGAAGCCGTTCTCGGCGTTGCATTCGACGCTCCTCCTTCGGAGATCGTTCGTGGTCATACCCGAGGAGATGGAGCACTCCATGAATGAGGAGAATCAGCAACTGTTCGCGGCGGGATCTCCCATACAAGATCGCTTCTTCCGCCGACCGCTCCAACGAGATCATCACATCGCCGAGAAAATCAGGATGAAGCTCACCTCCGACACCCTCCCGCATCGGAAAGGAGAGGACATCGGTCGGCTGATCTTTTTTTCTATAATCACGATTATAAACGCGGATTTGACGATTATTCACCAAAATAATTCCCATCTCCGCATGATCCAGCTTCTGCAGCGATAAAATTTGGCGGGCCCACCTCAGGAGATTCTTCTGGTTCACAGGGTAGGTCCGCTGCCGGTTTTGCATCGAAATTTGCATAATAAATTAAATAGAAGATCGGAAGATCGGGTCAATCGATAAGGGAGCCGCCGACAAGGGTCGGCAGATTCTACCTGTTGATGGAAACAAGAACAAGAAATAAAAATGACCTCAGAAGAAAAGTGAGGTCATTTGGCGTGATCATGGAGGGATCCTACTTTTTCTTTGATTTTCCCCCCTTTCCCTCATACCGCTCGTACGCTTTCACGATCTCCTGGACCAGACGGTGCCGGATGACATCGCGCTCGCTGAAATAAACAAACTTGATCGCGGAGACCTCTTCTAAAATCCCCTGGATTTCGATCAGCCCGGAGGTCCGTTCGACCGGGAGGTCGACCTGTGTAATATCTCCCGTGACGACCGCTTTCGACCGGAACCCCAGACGCGTCAGAAACATCTTCATCTGCTCCGACGTGGCGTTCTGGGCCTCATCAAGGATGATAAATGAGTCGTTGAGGGTCCGCCCGCGCATGAAGGCAAGCGGGGCAATTTCGATATCCCCCCGCTCCAGGAGGCGCGTGGCGCGATCGACCTCCATCATATCGTAGAGGGCATCGTAAAGGGGCCGCAGATAAGGATTGACCTTTTCAACCAGATCCCCCGGAAGAAAACCGAGCTTTTCACCCGCTTCGACCGCCGGACGGGCTAAGATGATCCGGTTTACCTCTTTCTTGAGGAAAGAGGAGACGGCCATGGCCATAGCGAGATACGTCTTTCCCGTCCCCGCCGGACCGATCCCGACCACGATATCGTGCTTTCGGATGCTTTCGATATACTCTTTTTGGGAGGGTGATTTCGGGGCGATGAGCTTCTTTTTCCCGAAAACCGGAATGGCGTCTTGATAAATTTCCCGGACGGAAGCGGGGGCGTTTTGTTGGGAAGATTGGATGGCGTAGTTGACATCTTCCGCCGTCACCCGGAACCCGTCTCTGGAGAGATTCGCGAGATCGGCGATGACCTTCTCAACCTGTTGAACCTGTTCAGGCTCCCCTTCGATCGTAACCTCTTCCCCTCTCGCCGTCATTCGAACGTTGAAGGCCTGCTCAATCATCTTGATGTGGCGATCGTAGCTTCCATAGAGGGCCGAGGTATCGGTTCCTTCTTGTAAATTAACTTTCCCGATAAGCGATTTTTTCAACGAAAAATAATTTCTCCCAAACGTAAAACCACTTCAGAACAAACTCATTATAACAATCCCCTTTTCAAAATACAAGAAAACGAAGCAGAAAGGATGAGAAAGAGAGCCGTGGCATCCTTTATCTGGCATGGAGTGTAAATCGCTGGATGCTTTTCCCCCCTTTTTTGTCGATGGCCTGAATGGTGACCGGCACCATTTCCTGTGGAAGCGCCTCCACCTTCCAGACCAAGAGCCCCGATGCCGCATCCAACATCATTCCGGGAGGCCCTCCATCAAGGTGGTACTCGACGGCGTCTCCATCAGGATCGCTGGCGACGATCTGGTACCGGTATTCGTTCTCCCCAATTTCAGACGTAGGGGACGAGATAATTTCAGGGGGCTGATTAATGACGGCGATGGACCGGCTGGCCGTCGGGGTGCCGGCGTCGAAAGAATCCGAGGCGGTCACGAGGACCCGGATCTGATCTGCGCTCTGAATCAACTTTCCATCCAACAGATTTCCGGTAACCCCTTCCACCGGCACTCCGTTGATTTCCCATTGATAGTCGTAGAAAATCGAGTCTCCCTCTTCGTCTCTTCCCTCCACCTCGGCCAGGATCGTCTGCCCGACTTTCGGCTCCGTCGGAAGGAGCACGATGCGGGTCACGGCGGGGGGATGATTTCCGATCTTCACCGTCGGACCGGGAAGGGAAGGACCCTCCGACTTCCCGTCGGAAGGGGTCACCTCCACTGAAACCAGATCCCCTTGCCGAAACCCCTTCAAAGAGAGAACCGGCTGGTCTCCGACCTCTTTCTGATTGACAAACCATCGGTACCGATAGGTCAACGTATCCTGATCGGGGTCTTCCGCTTGAAGCGCCACCTTCAAGACCGACTGGAGGTCGGGCGAAGGGGGGAAGATCTCCACCCGCGTCATCCAGGGGGGGTGATTGGTCTGTCCCGGCAAGGAAGCGGCGGCGGAACTTCTTTCCTCCGTCCCCTTTCCTCCCTGGATCAGAGGATCTTCTTTGCCCCGGAGAAGCCAGACCGCCAGCAGGAAAACGACCAGCGAAATAATCCGTGTTCTCATTCCACCCCCCCCTAATCCGATTTCTCTCTCAACATTCTGGTTCCCGTGCTGATGCTGTTGGGCGTTTGGATATCCTTGATCTGAACGATCTCCCCGGTGCTGCTCTGGACAAAGCCGGTAAGGGTGCTCTTTCCGGTTGTCGGGTCCCGACCGACCACGACGTTCACCTTAGAAGCGACCCCGATCCCAAGCTCTTTTTTCCGCCGCACGGTCGTCCCATCCGATTCAAGACCGATGGAGCCCAAAACCTCAGCGGTATCCCCATCTCCGTCCGAATCGTTGACGTCGGCGCTCGGATAGGCGGCGCCGGTTCCATAGTGGAGCGCATAAACGGCATTGGTCCCCTGGGGCAGACAAACATCCACACCCGGCGTATAGGACGTTGCGGCGACAATTCCTCCAAGGACCGTCGGTTCGTGGAGAACGCGCTCCCCGCCGGTGAGGGTCAAAAACCATCCCGCTTTTTCGCTAGATGTGCTGTCGATCCGATTACTCAGCGCCGTCAGAGTAGCCGCCCCGCAGCTGCTGCAGGAGACGGCGCCCGTGATCGATACGGAAGCGTCGGTTACATCGACCAAGTCGGTGGCGGCGATCGTCGGACAGCTTGCTTTCCAGCTCCCGAGACTCCTGTTCCAGCAGCCGTTCGCGCTCGACTCTTTGACCCCATAGAACGCTTGGTTGGTCTGGTCGTCCGCGTCGCTGCTCGGCCCGCTGCTGAAGAATCGACCTGTTCCGAAATAAACCCAGAACCTCCCGGCGCCGTCCAGGGTGGCCGACGATTTCACCAGGACCGGCTTCGCCGGATTGAACAGGATGGACAACGACCAGGTCGTCGGATCGGCGTTCCCTTTCGTCAACAGACGATAGACCTTTCCGTTCCAGGCGCCGGTCGATCCATAGCCCTTCCCGATGTAGGCGATATCCGAGAAATAATTCTTGGGAAAATCATAGACGACCGGATCTCCCATAAAGGCATAGCGATCGGTATTGTCTGTGGCAAGCTTGTTCAGCAGTGCCCCTGTTTCGAGGTCGAGCACATAAATTTGGCCATATTCGGAAATACTCTGACCGAATTTATTTCCGGTTGCGGGAAGACCCGCCAGCCGCTCCCCCTTATAGGTCGTCGGACCGGAGCCGAATACCGCATACCAGGCGGCGCCGGAGGAGCCGTTCAACCTCATCACCGCCGGCCAGCTGGTGGTAAAACCGAGATCGGAATCTTTAAATACCCAGAGAAGCTTCGGCGGGGTCTCCGGATTGGTGATGTCGAGGGCGAAGTAGGCCGAACGAAACCGGTCCTCTCCGGGATCGGTGGTGTTCCCGTTCCCGTTCAGATCGACGCTGATGCTTCCTCCTCCCATCCGCAAGCTCCCGATGAGAACCGTCCCCCATCCCTTCGGATGAATACATCCCGAGTCGGTCAGGCTAGTAGCACAGGCGCTCTCCTCCGTGAAAATCTGGGCGTCGACGACGCGGGGACTGCCGTCGACAAAGTAGACGTGCCGGGTCTTGTTGTAGTCGGTCTGCGTCAACCACTTCAAATGCGGGAGGAGTTCCTGTGGGATAAAGCCCCAGAGTTCCTCTCCCAATAACTCTCCGCCGTTCCCGTCCGCATCCGTGGTCGTAAACCAGCCATGCTCGATGACCGAATTGGTGGCCGAATCGTCTCCCGGGTGGAAGAAACCGCCGTTGAAGGCATGGAGCATCCCGTCGTTGGCCCCAACATAGATCACGTGCCGCCGATTCTTATATTTCTCGAAAAAAAGCGTATAACTGCTGTCTTTGTACTTTGTATCGAACTGTTCTTGAGGGGCGCTGACCGAAACCGGGCTGGAATAAATAATGTCACCCAACCGCCAGGTCTTCTCAGATGCGCCGGAGCCGATCTCACGGGGCCGATAGCCGGAGATCTTTTCCCCCCGAATATAATTGATGATGTCTGCCCCCTCGGTCGAATTCGCCGCGCGCAGATACGGTCGAAGGTCGGTTTCATTCGCCGTCGAAAAATCGATGAACTCCGCGTCATCAACGACCCCGTCTCCGTTTTCATCAACCCAGGTCTTAATGACCCGGGGGTTGGTCGACAGGTCCCGGTCGGCGAGATTGCTTCCCCCCTCCCAAATCGGGGTCAGTTCGCGCAGGGAGATGTCTTCAGGCGTTCCTGTCCTGTCTCCGGATGCATCTACGGCATATCGTTTCACCCTGGTCTCCGCAAGATCGGTGTCGAAGTAGGTCTCGATGATCTTGTCCTCGGTCAGAACCAAACGGCCGTCGGCGACGGTGTCCTCACGGAGTTGTCCCTTGAAATCGAAGAAAATACCTTGAAGATATCCGTGCCAGTAGACCTCGTTGGCTCCGATGCCGACCCGGGGATAGAAATAGGCCTGATAGATCGCCCCCTCCCCGCCGGAGGAGGTCGCCAGAACGGAGACCGACGTCCCGGAGGCGCTCTCCTGCAAGATCTTGGTGATCGCCGCGATGAGACTGCTCCGGAGGGCGAAGGCATCCGCCGACTCGAAATAGGTGTCGGGGACCCCGTCGCCGTCCTCATCCCACTCCGAGGTAAGGTCAGGCACCCCGTTTCCATTCTTATCTTTAAAGCCGCCTGCTTTGGCGGTATCCATCAATAAGTTGGAACCGGAGCCGAAGGCGAAAAAGGAATAAATGTTCAAACTCTGAACCCCCGGGAGGCGGTTGGTGTTCGGCGTCGCATTGATGCCGGAGATGTTGCCGCTCTCAGGGCGCAGATCGGTCGTGTGCGCCCAGAAGGCGACATCGTCGAGGTAATGAGAGCCGTCCGAATTACATGGATCGCTGCTGCTCCCTCCATAATAGGCGGAGCAGACATCATGATGGTTGGAGGAGTGACCCAATGCGGCATGGGCATAGTCCTGGATCCCGCTGGGAATATTCTCGTCTTTTGTCGGTTGGCCGTCGGTAAAGACAATGACGAAACTCTGGCAGCAGGGAACCCATCGTCCCTGGGTGCTGCTGCGGCACCCCGTCTCCCCGGAAGGGGGGTTCAGATCGCCGTAACAGTATGGATCGTTGTTGACGTGCACCGTAAAATTGGCCGCCCCGGAATCGGACGTGGGGGAAATCTGGGCGAAATAGCGGGACGCTTCATACACCGTCTCGGCAAGCGGCGTCCAGGAAGTGGCGACCATTCCTTCGATGGCATTAACCATCGAGACTGTATTGCCCCCGATGTCGCTCCGGATCTCCCCGCCGTTTTCGACGGTTCCATCATCGTCGAAGACCATCAGACCGAATCGGGCCCGATTCCCGACCTCCTGGATCACCCCGGTCTGCTTGACGCCGGCGTCGACCCGGATATTGAATGTTGTATCATCATCGCTGGAGTTGCTGCCGCAGCTTGCCCCGTTGTCCCGGATGGTGAAATTTCCGCCGTTTACACGGATACAACGGGTTGTGGTGTAGGTCGAAGGAGCTAAGCCGGTCAAATTAAATTGTTTATAAAAAACATGGCAGCAGGCGCCGCTATTAAATGAGCTCTGCCCGCGCATCGTGGAGCAACTGTTCTCGCTGCTCCGAACCGAATTACACTGCCCGCCGGTCATGACCCATTTGGTGATGTCGATCCGCCGCATCGTCACCCAATTTAGGAAATTCCCATCCCAGGCATCGGAGCAAGGCTTCGAGCCGCTCGGAGAGAACTTGCTGCTGGCGTAGGCATAACACTTATCCGATTCGAAGTAGCCGCCGTAGGTCGTTGTGGATTGATATTGATCGGAAAGACCGCTCCCGCTGCTAGCAAGACAATCGTCCTCTCCCGAGCCGGTGTCGACCTTGTCGGAGTAGGCGCAATTGTTCATGCTTCCGGAGTTGTCGACGAGAAGGAGAACGTTGGGGGTCACCGAGGAAGCGAGGAAAGGGGGGATGCTGCTGTAATCATCGATCGTCTGCGCCCGCAACGTCTCTCTTCCTATTCCTAAAAGAAGAAAAAGAAACATTGCAACGTAAAACAACTTTCTCGGTTCCATGACCTTCCTCCTATCTCGTCAAAAGGCCGAAGACCTTGATCCGAGTGACTGTCTGACCTGTCAAGGTTAATTCAACCTTCATTTGTTGCCTGAGCGCATTCAAACCTTTTTCAAGAATCCCATCCTCTTCATTCGTAACCCGAACATCCACCGCAACCTGAAAGCGCTTCCCACCGATAATGACAAATCCGCGACCGACTTCGTCGATGTTCCCCCGGACGGTATTCGACGGCAGGCCTGCACGGGCCTCTGAAACCGGCACAACCGGCGGCGGCGCCATCGAAAAGGCCGGCGTGTGGCCGGCGCCTCCGAGAATGCCCCAGATGTAGAAGACCATCCCAGTGAGGAAAAAAACAACCTTTTGCATAACCTCCTCCGGTTTAAATGCTCAACACTTGTAATAAGCCGACCCGACATTCGATCGGGTATTCAACGGACCGACGGAGACCACATCGATGTAGTAGAGGGTGCCGGAGCCGCATCCGGCTCCGGATACCTTTTTGTGGTAAGCGATCCCAAACTCCTCCAACTCCGATCCCGGAAGATTCGCCGTCCCCTCCAGGTCGATATCGATCTGCATCGTGTGACCGAGCGCCGTGACGACAAGATCCGGACCCCTCGTCTCTCCGGCCGCGGGGTCGGCGGTCGGCGCGATCGGAGGGGCCGCACAGTCGTAAGTTGTATCCCCCGAGGCGCTGTCGTTCGCCAACAGGCCGCCGCCGCTCCTTAACTCCTCCACAAAATCGTGGAGGCCCGTATCCCCGATCGTCGGGCTGTTGGAGCAGTCGAACACGATCGTCGCTGGATAATTTCTCGTCGTCGACGGGTTCGGGGGATTGGTCGGGACGGCGTTCAATTCCAATGTGTCCTCAATCACTTGGTTGGCGATCTGGATCCCCGCTTCGGCCGCCTGAAGCCCTTGGGTCGTCCGCCGATTGGTGGAGGCAAGATTGCTCTCGATTCCGCTGATATTCAGCGCCATCATCAGAAGGGCGGTCACCAGGAGAATCATCAGCACCATCGTGATCAACGCGGCCCCTTCTTCATTTTTCCGAAACGAAAACAGTTTAGAATCCAAGGTTCCTCACCTCTGTAACTTTCTGGGTTAATCTTCGGTGAAACCGATCGGCCGCCGCCCCCGCCGCGTGATCCTCCAAGGCCGGCCGGGTTGATATGGAATTGACCTTCGGATTGGGATTCTGCGCCCGCGCCAGCATCCCGATCCGGATCGCGCGAATCGAGGGGATCACCGTCGTCGCCACCGCCCCCGGATCGTTGACCGCCGTTCCATTGTTCAGAAGATAGGCAAATTGCAGATCCTCGATTCCGGAAGCGACCCTCTGTCCCGGAAGGACGCCGTCGTCGATCCTAAACAAAACCGGTTCGGTCTCGCCGTCCGGCACATCCACGTAGTAGGTAATCTGCTGTAGCCGGAGGACTGAATTATTCTGAGAGTAGTCTCTGTTCAAAGCCGAATCGAGGGTCAACGTATACGCTCCATTTCCGTTCGGCCCGGAGATTGCGGTAACGGTCCCGACGTAAAAACCTTCCAACGTGATCGTCGCTCCCGCGACCGTCGGACTGGTTGGATTGGTTCCGGCCGACGGCTGCACGAGGATCTGTGTCGCCCCTTCGGCCGCCACGGGATTGGCACAGGGAGGGACAGCGCAGGTCAGCGTCCCAACCGGCTGATATCCCCCCCAAAGCGAAATCCGATCAAGCTTGCTCGCGACCCCCGAGGGGTCCGGATCAGCGTTGTTGCCGGCGGTAATGATCTGATTGAGGGTCGCCCCCGGATGGATCTCGTTGCTCGCCAGCGGATGCCGCACCCCGAACCCGGCGTTTCGAATCTCACGGCTTATCAGGTCGATCGCGATGCGGATCTCCCGCTGCATCTCGATATTGCCTTTGTGAACGACGGAAAAATTAAAAGTGTTTGTAAAAAAGGTATATCCGGCGGCGCTGACGACGATGGCGATCACCGTGGCGATCATCAACTCCAGCAGGGTAAATCCTTTTGCGTTCACGCGATTTCTCCTTCTCACTAGAAAATGGTTTGAACGGCTACCGTCCGAGCGCCCCACGTCAAGGTGACCGTCACCTGTTGCATGGTCGAGATCGGCCCGGCGGCGACCGCCACCGTTCCTCTCCCTCCCGCCAGTCCATAAGGGGATTGTTCAATCTGCGCCTTCCAGGCGTCATAGTCGTCACGGGCCATGCCGGCCGAGCCCGGCCTGGTGCCGGCATTCCCCGTATCGAAACCGTTGTAAGCGGCGACATTGGCCTGGTTTCGCCTCATCCGCTCCAACATATCTTCGGCGGAAGCTGTCGCGAAGGAGATCTCGCGGGCCGTGCGGCCGGTTCCGACAGTGATCGTCTCACCGGTCCCGATCGCCAGGAGCCCAAAACCGAGTATCGCGGCCGCGATCAAGACCTCGAGAAGGGTAAATCCCCTTTCGTCTCTGTTCCTTCCGCTTACCCGTGCATTAACATGCGGCGTTGCTGACATTGATATCCCCCACCAACGTGACAGTCGTACAGTACTTTTTAGTTTCCGCATTCCTCAGTTCGACGCCCGGATTACCCCCCGATGGGAGCTGTCGGATTCCCCTTCCGTTGAAAAGAAGAAACGGAGTTCCAAGGGCATTGCTTGCCAAGTTGTGAAGGGAAAGAGAGATCCCTTGAGAGAGCTCCCTGGCTTGAACGGCGGAATCGTCCATGCCGATTTTCGAGAGATACGGTTCCGATCCGTTTCTGACCCCGTCTCGGGCCGTCCCTCCACCTGCTCCGTTATCGAAGAAAAGGACGTACTGACCGGCGGCCGGGGTATTGAAGAGAACCGTCACCGCGGCGCCCCGATTAATCGCCGCCATCCGAGCCGCGTGAAGATCCCCCTCCAGTTGCGCCAAATCCGACCGGAGTCTTTGGTTGCTGACCCAGACCTGATAATTTGGGATCGCAATCGCGACCAGTATCGTCAGGATTGCCACCGCAACCATGATTTCCAAAAGGGTAAATCCTCTTCGGTCCATCCGTTATTCTCCCTGGTTGATCGATAAGTTGTGCAACTCCCATACCAGCTATTCCGGAATAGGATCACTCATATTTTCGACATGAAAACAAACGATTGCGGCATCTCGGAAAAAGAATGGAGGGTGAATACATCTTCGGGATGGGAATCGAAGGATCCAATCACTATGTAATCGGTTACATATCAGGCGGGATATAGCGCCACGTACCCTTGAGGCGGATCAGCGGGGGGATGCTCGAATAAGCGGCTGAAGCAAAATCTTTGTTATACCAAATTTGTAAATTTTCCGCGCCGGGGCCGGTGAATCCTTGCCCTGCATAGACGGCCCCGTAAGCCGCGAAGGGCCCTTGCAGCTCAATCGCACCCGGCGTGAAGAAAAACCCATCAAGCCGGATATAATCGAGCGCAATCGGGAAAGGATGCGAGGCGGACCATGGATGCGCGTGGACCTGAACCGTCATTCCGATCTGAGACCGCTCGTCTTCAATTTGAATGTCTCCGGAAAAATAAAAATATCCCTTATAGTTTTTCCGGCCCAACCGGATCGGCCCCGAGCGGCTGTACCCGGGAAGAACGTCGATCCATGCCAAAGCATATTCACCTCCAGGGTTCCCGAATACTTCGTCGAATTCTCCCCGGTCGGCCCCGTTTTGCTCCAGGCGGCCCGACGGGGAGACGACATAGTAGCCTCCCCGCTTCTTGATGAAATTTTTGATCTCGGTTAATTGGTTTGGCGTGAATGAATCAAGGCGCACGGCGCTGTCGTTTTCATAGACATTGGGACGCCGGCCGATAGGAGGGCCTGTAATCCCCCTTTCAATATGAATCTCCACGACCGGATCCTCGTTCAACCCTTCTTCCCTATAAGGATGGGAATGCGGCGAGAGGATCGGATTGATCGTCGGAATTCGTTCCGGACGCGGGCCCAATCGAACCCCTCCGGCATAGCGGATCGGGCCCCAGTGTCCCCAGACCGGGGCCGAGACCCCCGTCTCGCCGAACCCCTGAATCGCCGCCGTGATCGGCGGCATCGGATTTCGTGCAATCTCGACCTGGACGACCTTCGCCGCCCCTTTCCCGGCGACCGCCCCGCTTTGAACCGTGCAGATCCCCTCCGGATGAGACGGTTTGTAGAGGCGGAGATCGACGATCTTCCCCCGCTCGCTTATTTCGGCGAAGGGGCCTTCTCCGTGATCGTCCATGTGCGCCTCCGAGAGCTGAAAATCAGGAGAGGTCCTCTCCCCGTCACAGCGCCGGGTCGGCAGTTCGGCGAAAAACGGCGGATCGGGAGATCGGGCCGGTTCGGCCACCCAGGAGAGAACCTTCTCCACCCCCGATTCAGCCAGATAGGTCGATGCAAGCGCACGGCCGGCATAGGCGGAGATCTGAAGCTCCCCTGTGGAAACATGGAACGCAAGTAATCCAAGCCCGGTGGCGAGGACCAGGAGCATGAGGGCGGCAAAAATCGCCGTCCCGTTTTCATTCTTCACACATCTTCCAAAGGGGTCTTCCATCTACATATTCCTCAGCCGCACTTCGAACGTGATGTGGCGCATTCGGAAGCCTCCGCCGGAGGGATTGTTCGGATCTCTTCGCTCCGACCGGGCGCGCAGCGTCATCCCGATTTTTCGAACGCGCGTCCGCTCGTCTTGACTCAATGCCCGTTCGGGAAGAGCCCGCCCCTGTTCATCAAAATAGACCAATTTAAATTGATCGATCGAAAAAGCGACCTCCTGCCCCCCTCCGCCCCCTCCCGTATCCCTGTAGAGGGTGAACGGCGCTTTTCGAATCCCGCAGGAATCGATCCCGCTCGCTCCGACCCATTCATAACGGACATCTTCATCGATATCCTTTCGTGTGGAGATGGAATCATCAAGGACGGCGTTTCCATTCAGGTCGGCCAAAAAGTGAAAAACGACAGGGGTCGCCTCCAGAATTCGCTCGGCCGGATGGGCCCTCCGTTCACAACCAACCCGACTCATCGCTTTGGTCAGCTTGTTTTCGTTCGGGAGACCTTCCGGCGGAAAGAGCGATCCGGTCGGATCGTATCCGGCCACCTCGATCTCCCTCGACAAAAGGTCCGCGGCCACGCGCGCCTGCTGCTGCATCTCCGCGATCTCCTCCTGGTTCTGGTAGTTTTGGTAGAATGCAAGAAGCAATCGATAAAAGGAGGCGGTCACGACGATGAGAATGATCGAAGAGAACAACAGCTCGATCAGGGTCGCCCCCTCCTCATTCTGCGAGATTCGGCACATCGTCGTCCCCGTTAATGGAACACGAAGCTTTTGAGCAAAACGGTCCGGTTCGGCGCCAGGCCGCCTCCCCAATCGACCTGGACTTCGACGATCCAGATCCTCGGATCTCTCCCGCTCCGCTCAATCGTCCAACGCCTTGCCATTCCTTCCGGTTCATCTTGTCCCCCGGAGAGGAGGGACGGATCGGCGGAGCGAAACGCTTCCATCTTCTCTCGCGCCAACTGCACCGCAAGACCTTGCCTGTTTCCGGCCCGAAGCGCCTTGAAGCCGACTTCGAAAAAACCGATCACGCCGAGCAGCCCGACCGACAGGATCGACATTGCGATGAGAACCTCAAGGAGCGAGAAGCCGATCTGGTCCTTTTCAACGCCACGCATTTCCATTCCACTTTCGAATTTTGACCCGCCCGGTGGTGACGACGGAGACCGCAACCGTTTCATGATGGACCGAATCGTTGGTCAGGTACACCGTCCCGCCAAGCCCCGTGATCGTTCCGTTCGGCTGGAAAGTAATCGTATTCTCCCGAAAGCTGATCCCATCGTCGGGAAGGACGGCATCGGGTAGAGGTGGGACCCCCTCTCTGAGACCGAACCGGATCTGCGGGGGGAGGGTCCGCTCCCCTATACCGGGGACGCTGTATTTTCGACCGTCCGGATGGAACTGAATCGGGCCGGCAATCCCCTCCGCGATCACCTTCTGACGAATCAGTCTCAAATCAGAAATGATCTGGCGGCCGGCGTCGGTCAGATGGTTGTGCGCAATTTGGTTGGAGAACGAGGCAACCCCCACCACTGATAAAGAGGTCGTAATCGCCAACACCACCATCGTTTCAATCAAGGTGTAACCTTTCTGGGATAAGTGGACCATGTCGCTCCCTCCGAGTGATCTCTCTGATACTCGAAGAGCATTAGCAACAAGGGTGCCAACTTAATCGGAGACACCTAAGTATCACAAATCGAAGAAAATGAAAAGCTTTTGATAGAGGATCGTCGAGGAAGGTCTTTAAGAAGGGGAGAGCCGGAGGACTCAACAGATACAGTCCCCCGGCTGATTGTATTCAGAAAGATTCAGAAGGTATCATGCATCTCCTTTCTCCAAACCGTAATCTTTGATCTTTGTCAGCAGCGTTTTATAGCTCACCTGCAGGATCTCCGCCGCGCGGGTTTTATTCCCGCCGGTCTCATTTAAAACTTTTCGAATCATTTTTGATTCCACCAGGCGCGTTACATTCTCGCTGACCTCTTGGAGGGTCCCTTCGATCGAGACATCCCGAAGAGAGAAATCGCCGGGCGCCCTGGTCTTCAAACCGAAGTGCTCGGGAAGGAGTTCGTTCCCGTCACTAAGGATAATCGCCCGCTCGATGGAATTCTGCAGCTCTCGGACGTTCCCGGTCCAGGGGTGGGTCATTAACAGATCCATCGCCTCGGGGGAGACTTTTTTCACCTCTTTCTTCATTTCCTTGGAATAATAAGACATAAAATGATCGACCAGGGCCGGAATGTCCTCGCGGCGGTCGCGAAGAGGTGGAATGACGATCGGAAAAACATTTAGGCGGTAGTAGAGATCCTCTCTGAACGTCTTTTGCTGAATCAGCTGCATCAGATCACGATTCGTCGCCGCCACCACACGGACATCGATCTTCACTTCGACGGTCCCCCCCACCCGCATCATCTCCTCTTCTTCCAGGACCCTCAGCAGCTTGGACTGAAGCGACAGGTCCATCTCCCCGATCTCGTCCAGGAAGATCGTTCCCTTATCGGCCAGTTCGAACTTTCCGATTTTTTTCCCGACCGCTCCCGTGAACGCCCCCCGCTCATGGCCGAAGAGCTCGCTTTCCAAAAGGTCATGCGGAATGGCGGCGCAATTGATCGCGACAAAGGTCTTGTCTTGGCGGGGACTCAACATGTGGATGGCGCGGGCGAAGAGCTCTTTCCCGGTCCCGCTCTCCCCGCCGATGAGAACCGTCGTTTTCCCCGGAGCGACCTTCCGCATCTGCTCCACCACCTGGTTCATAGCGGGGGTCTTTCCGATAATCTTGGGGAACCGGAGCTGATTGGTGAAATCCTCCTTGAGAATGATATTCTCCGTCACCAAGCGCTGTTTCTCCAATGCTTTTTCGATTTGGAGCAAAAGGTGGTCGGGATCAAACGGCTTGGCGATGAAATCGTAAGCGCCCTCTTTCACCGCCTTGACCGCCGTCTCGATACTTCCGTAGGCGGTCATGACGATGACCGGGATAAATGTGTTCTGCTCCTTCACTGCGTGGAGGACATCGAGGCCGCTTTTATGGGGCAGCTTCAGATCGGTCACAACCAGGTCGATCTTCCCCTCTCTGATTTTGGCGATCCCTTCGCGGCCGTCTTTGGCCCAGACAACCTGATAGCCGGCCCCCGTGAGGGCCTGCGAGAGCATCTGCGCGAGACTTTCCCGATCTTCGACGATTAAAATGTTTTCCATGATTACTCCATCAGGGCTCGTTGATTTTGAGGGGAGACATCTGAAGGGGCAGGTGGATCGTAAAAACGGTTCCGCTCCCCTCCGTACTCTCTACCGATATTTGTCCGTTATGCGCCAGGATAATTTTATGGACCAGGGCCAGCCCCAAACCGGTTCCCTTCTCTTTGGTGGTATAAAACGGGAGAAAAATTTTATCGATGTGTTCCTTGGCAATGCCGAGCCCGGTATCGGAGATCTTCACCGCCAGCATCCCCGCCGGCCGATTCGAAATACGGATATGGATCTCCCCCGTCCCTTCCATCGCCTCCAAGGCATTTTGAATTAAATTGGAAAAGGCCTGCCGAATGAGGGTCGGATCAACGGCGATTTCAGGGGCCTCTTTCAATGAAAGAAACCACCGGACATGGGGATAACCTCCCGATGAAACAAACTGCTCTTTCAACTCCTCGATAAGCGGGGCAAGGGGGGTCGTCACCGGATGGATGACCGTCTTCCGGCCGTATGAGAGAAGCTCCGTAATCAACCGCTCCATCGCGGAGAGCTCGGCCATGATCGCTTTGATCATCTCTTGGCGCGGGTCGTTCGGTTCGATCTTCTTGGAAAGGAGCCGGGAGAAGCCCAAGATCGTCCCCATATAATTCCTAAATTCATGGGCGATCCAAGCCGACATTTCCCCCATCACGGTCAGCCGTTTCTTCAACTCCACCTGGTCTTGCAACATCTTCATTTCGGTCAAGTCGGTGAAAACCAGGGTCGCGCCGATCGTCGAATTATTTCGGTCCCGAAGGACGGAAGTGTTCAGCCCCAGCCAGATTTTCCTTCCGTCCGATCGTTCCACCTCACACTCTTCGCGCGCCACCTCTTTTCCCAGATCGACCGTCTCCTGGAGCAGGCGGGTGATCTTCTCTTCCCCTCCGAAGATCGCTTCGTACGACTTCCCGAGGACCTCCTCGGGAGAGAGATGAAGAATCATCCCCGCCGTCGCGTTGAACGTGGTAATCCTCCGTTCGCAATTAAAGGTCAAGACACCGCTGGTGACGCTCTGAAGAATATTTTCATTATAGCTTTCGACGTTTTTTGCGTACTCTTCCGCCCTTCCCTTCAACTGCTCCAGCGCTAGCTCTTTCTGTTTTAATTGCTGGATCAGACCCTGAAACGTGTGGATGACGAATCCCGTTTCTGTGGCGGGGTTTTCAGGAACGCCATGAAAGTACGAGGGCGAAGGGACCATGAACAATCGGAGGAAATAATATCCGAACATTCCGGCGCCCATCACTCCAAACACATTCATAAACAAAAGAAGCAGGCGGGCCTTTGGATCGGTCCTCGACGGGAGCGTCACGAGGAGTTGGGCCGCCCGGCCGTTCAACGGAAGCCATATCTTTCCGACAAACTCTCCAGACGCCTCCTCCGCCGTCTCCATGACGATCTCCCCCGCGAGCGCGGTCCGCCAGGCGGCGCCCCCTTTCCCGGAAGGGATCTTCTCCTTCGTCTTGATCTCACGATGAGAATCGGCCAGAAGGGTGCCGTCGGAATCGGCGAGAATGATCCGCTTGAGGTTCCTCTCCGCAGCGACATCATAAAGAAAGGCGGGGTCTTTCCCGACCTGATCGAGAGAGCCCAATAAGACCGGCTGAACCGAATCTCCGAGAAGTTTCAGCCGTTCCCGATCACTCGCTTCGAGAGCCGATTGAAAAGCGCGAAATTGCAGAAGGCGATAACTCGCGAAGAGAACCAGGAATAATAAGAATAGCCCTAAGAAGAGGAAAGCAAAAAAGCGAATTTGACGCGGTCGGCTTGTAGGGATGAGCACCTGTCTCCTTAAATAGGCGTTCGAACGAACTCCGCCCGGACATGAGGAAAAAACTCAGAGGCATCCGATCCGGATCGATGCCTTACGTCCGGCCGAGGAGTAAATACCATTGAAGGATTTCCGGCCCCCAGAAAAGGCTGACCATCGCTCCCAGCGCCAGGAACGGACCGAAGGGGATCGGCTCCGCGCGGTTCTGCCCTCGAACGAGAACCAGGAACAGGCCGATGACCGAGCCGGACAACGCGGCCAAGAAGATCGTCAGGAGCATTCCCTTCCAGCCGAGAAAAGCCCCGATCATCGCAATCAACTTGATATCGCCTCCCCCCATCCCCTCTTTCTTCAAGAGCGCGATCGACAAAACCGCCACCAGGTAAAAAAGGCCTCCGCCCAGAAAAAGGCCGATGAGCGAATTGATCGGACCGGGGGGGAGCACCGTCGAGGCGGCGAGAAGGCCGAGGACCATCCCGGGAAGGGTGATGACATCGGGTACAATTTGATGAGAAAGGTCGATGAAGGTCACCGCCATTAAAGAGGAGAAAAAGAGCGCATAAATGACTGCCGCGAAAGAGGGACCGAATTGATGCAGGATAAAGAGGTAGCCAAGGCCGTGGACCAATTCCACCAATGGATAACGCCAAGAGATCGGCGCCCGGCAGGATCGGCAGCGTCCCCTCAAAAAGAGGAAGCTCACGAGGGGAATGTTGTCATAAGGCCGGATCGGTTGCTCACAAGAAGTGCAGTGGGAAGCAGGGAAAACGATCGATTCTTTTCTCGGTACGCGATAGATGCAGACATTAATAAAACTGCCGATGAGCAATCCGACAACAAAAACAACGGCTTCCAACATAAGGATCATCCTTTTTGCCGGTAAGTCTAACACAAGATCCGAACACCAGCAAGAGATCCTTAGATCACGAAAAAAACGCCATGACCGAAAACCGACCTCCATCAAAGAGCGTCGGAGATTATCGATCCGCTTCCCGCCGCCTAAAACAGATACGACGCCTCGACCATGACCGCCCTCCCCTCCCGGGGAAGATCCCCCGGAACCACGGCGGGAAGCGGATCTGCGTACGCCTTATCGAGGAGGTTGTGAACGGACATTCGAAGCTCCAGCCCCTTCATGAGCTCCTTGGCGATCACCGTCGCATCGAGGAGCGCGTAACCCGGGGCATCTTTTCTGGGGTCTCCCGGCGCCCTGGGTCTCTTCCCGATCATGAAGAGATTGACATTGGCGTTGAAGTGCCTCAGAAAATAAAGATCGAATCCGACGTTCCCCTTGTGGGCGGCGACGTCGGCCAGCGCCTGATGGGTCTCCGCGTCTTCGGTCTTTTGATAGGTGTAGTTCCCGTAGAGCGCGCCGAGCAGGCCGAACGCGTGTTTCGCCTCGATCTCGACCCCCTGGACGATCGCCCCGCCCCGGTTCACGAATTGAGATGCTCCGGAAGGCTGTAGTTGCAGCTGGATTTTTTGATCGAAGTCGTTATGGAAATAGCTGATCCGTCCCTCGGTTTCGCCCGCGACATAACCGATGCTCGCTTCATAGGTCTGCATCTCCTCGGGATCAAGGTCGGGATTGCCGAGCAAGGTCGGGTTGTTGATAAAATAAAGCGAACCGAAAGTCGGGGCCATGAAGGCGGTTCCGTACATCAGCTTGGCATCCCACGTTCCGGAACGCCAGACCGCCGCCACGCGGGGATTGGTCGTCGCGCCGAAATCGGAGTAGCGGTCGTGCCGAACGCCGGCGACCAAATTGACCTCCTCGGTCACACTCCAGTCGTCCTGAAGATAAACCGCCCAGATCTCTCTCGACTTGTCCTGAATATAGTTTCCATCGTCGGTGATGTCCAAAGTCGCGCCGAGGGGGGCGCCGGTCAGAGGATCGAAGTTGGCGATGTGTCGGGTATCATAGAGCCGTTTTCGTTCCGTGACGGCGCCGATCGTCAGCCGATGGGAGTCCATCAGGCGGTAGTCGAACTGCGCCTCCACCCCTCGCTCCAACTCCTTGCCGGAGGGGCTGCCGATCATCCCATCCGTGAAGGGACCGCTCCCTTCAGGGAGGAGTTCCCAATAAAAGTCTTCCATCGCATGCTCCACGTACGTCCTGATGGTGACGTGGGCGTTCTGACCGAGACCGTGTCGGTAGCTCAGGTCGGAAAAATAGTACCAAGTATCGAGGTCCGACTCGTCGTTGACGGCGAAGAGGGCCCCCAGGTAAGGCCCCTGATCCAACCGGATCAACCGTGTGTTGAGCGCAAGGTCTTTGTACCCGATCTTGAACCCGGTGTCGAGCCGCTCGATCCGGAAATCGGTCATCCCCGAATTCCCCAGGAAATCGACCGGGACCTCGCGCCTCGGACCGTCCGTCCGGCGGTAATTCAGGAAGAAGGCCGCGTCGAGATCGGCAAACCGCTTTCCGGCCTCGATGCTGAATGTGTCTGTATCGAAACTCCCCCGTCCTCCGGACACCGTCACCCCCATCATGTCGGCCCCCCGCTTCGTCACCACATTGACCACCCCGCTGAAAGCGTTGGAGCCGTGCAGCGCCGAGCCGGGGCCTCGGATGATTTCGATCCGTTTGATGTGATCGACCGAAATCTGCATCATCGCCGTCGCCAATCCGCCGTGAACGAGCTCATTGACGGAAACGCCGTCGATGAGGAGCAACATCCGCTCGGAATCCTGGCTCTTGATTCCTCTGATCTCGAACTCTGTCCTTCCTTGGTGGTTGATCGATACGCCGAACCCGGGAACCCGGCGGAGGATATCGAGCAGATCTCTCGCCCCCATGTTCCGGATCTCTTGCCCGGTGACGACCGCCACAATCGCCGGCGCCTCCCGGACCGATTGGAGATGCTTGGTTGCGATGGTAAGCTGACGGGCCTCCATCTCGAAGAAAAGAATCTCCTCTCCCACCGCTTCGGTCTCTTCGGCGACGCCAACCCCCTGAGTAAAAAACAACGACATCAGCGCCGCAAGAATGATCTTCGATTTCATCGGGTGAGATCCTCCATGCAAAAATCGGGAACATTCGCTTCTATTTAGTTAAATACCGGAAAAGAGTTTATCCCATTACTGAGTTTTGTCAATGTTCTGGCCGGATCGGGCATTCCTCCTTTCATGCGGTTCCATCAGGCGATGCGATCGACCCGGCCTGAGGAACCGGCCCCTGAGACGGGGGTGCGCTGCGGACTCGAAACGGAATGAACCCCTCCCGGCAGGAACGAATCGGTCGCTCCCGCGTGCGCAATCGATGATCGCGAAAACCGTTCTCTTTCTTGACAAGGCTTTGAAAAGGCAATAGGATTAGTTGCAATCGGCCCGATCACATGGAGAAAACATGAACATTGCCGTCATCGGCGGAGGAAGTTGGGGGACGGCGCTGGCAGGTCTGCTGGCCCGAAAAGGTCATTCGGTTTCCCTCTGGGTTTACGAAAAAGAAGTCGCCGAATCAATTCGACGTCGGCATGAAAACAGCCTTTACCTTCCCGGGTTTTCCCTTCCGAGAAACCTCTCCGCGAGTTCGGATCTGACGAAAACCCTTTCGGGAGCGCGGTACGTCCTCTTCGCCGTCCCTTCCCATGTCGCTCGCGACGTCTTGGTTCAAATGCGTCCCTTTCTTTCCCCCGAAATCCCGATCATCAGCGCAACCAAAGGGATCGAGCGAAAGAGCCTGAAGCTGATTTCCGAGGTCATCCGCGAGGCCCTTCAGAGAAAAAATGCAGACCGGATCGCCGTCCTCTCCGGACCGAGCTTCGCGAAAGAGGTGGTCCTTGAACACCCGACCGCCGTGGCCCTGGCCGCCGCCGACACGCGTCTGGCCGCACGCGTTCAAAATATTTTCTCCACCCCGTTCTTCCGGCTCTTCTTAAGCGCCGACCTGATCGGCGTCCAGCTCGGAGGGGCGATCAAGAACGTGATCGCACTGGCCGCCGGCGGTTCGGACGGGCTCGGCTTCGGATACAATACGAAAGCGGTCTTGATGACGCGGGGTCTCTCCGAAATGGCCCGCCTCGGCCTTGCGATGGGAGCCGATATCAACACCTTTTACGGCCTCTCCGGCATGGGCGATCTCTTTCTGACCTGCAGCGGCGCGCTCTCCCGCAACCGAAGGGTCGGCGAGGAGATCGGGAAGGGGGTCCCTTTGCCCCAGATTCTCAAGCAGACCCAAATGGTGGCGGAAGGAGTCCATACCACCGAATCGGCCTATGCCCTCTCGCTGAAATACAAGGTCGAGATGCCGATCGTGCGGGAGATTCATCGAATTCTTTTTGAAGGAAAACCGATCAAACAGGCGGTGATGGATCTGATGAAGATCGCGCGGGGGGGAGAGATCCCGCTGAAGGTCAAGCGGACGAGAGAGAAGCGATGACGGAGGATATCGGATCGGCGCTCTTTGTCCTCTTTCTCCTGGCGGGAGGGATCGCCATTCTCCTGCACGGACTTCAGTTGGCCGGAAGCGGCCTTCAGGATCTGGCCGGAAAAGGGCTGAGATCCTTGATCAGCTCCGTCAGTCGCAATAAAATCTTGGCGACCGGATTCGGCGCTTTTCTCTCCGCCGTCATGCAGAGCAGCAGCGCGACGACCATCTTGCTGGTGGGATTGACCCGCGCCGGTTTGATCTCCCTCTCCCAGGCGATCCCGATCATCCTCGGGGCCGATATCGGAACGACCCTCACCGTCCAGCTGATTGCATTTCAGATCCACCGGCTCTCGCCGCTGATTATCGCCGCCGGTTTCCTGATCCAGGCGATGGCAAAAAGGAAAAAAGCCAAATCGGCCGGCATCGCCATTTTGGGGTTCGGATTTATCTTTCTGGCGCTCGACATGCTGACCCAGGGAATGCGGCCGATACAGTCCCAGCCCTGGGTTCAGGAGATGTTGCGATCGGTGGAGGACGCTCCCCTGATTGGAATCGTCGTGGCGGCGGCCATTACCGCCCTTCTGCACAGCAGCGCCGCGACCCTCGGAATCGCCCTGGCGATGGGAGGAGAGGGACTCCTCACATTGAAGGGCGCCTTGCCGATTATCTTGGGGGCGAACATCGGGACCTCCGCCCCCGCCTGGTTCGCCAGCTTCGGCGCCTCGGTCGAGGCGAGACGGGTCGCGATGGCCCATGTTCTCTCCAAGCTGATCGGCGCCCTGTTGATCTACCCGTTTCTCTCTCCGTTCGCATCGTGGATCACCGAAACGGCATCGACCCTTCCCCGCCAGATCGCGAACGCCCACACCTTTTTTAATCTCGGCCTCGCCGCCCTCTTCCTTCCCCTGACCGATCCCCTCGCACGCGGGCTCTCATGGCTGGTGAGCCCTCCGCCCCCTCATGAAGATCCGGCCAAGCCGAAATACCTCGATCCCCAGCTTTTGGGGACCCCTTCGTTTGCCTTGGAGCAGGCGGCGCGCGAAGCGTTGAGGATGGCAGGGTTCGTTCAGGGGATGTTCAAACAGGTTCCCCGCATCTTCACCGAAAACGATGAATCGCTCCTCGAAGAGATCGAACGGCAGGAAGAGGTGGTCGATCATCTCAACCGGGAAATCAAACTCTACCTGACCCGGCTTTCGCAAAATGCGTTGACCGACGACGAGTCCGACCGGGAAATCGCGATCTTGGATCTGACGAAGGACCTCGAAAATATCGGCGACATCATCGACAAAAACTTGATCGAGCTGGCGCGAAAGCGGATCTACAGCGGCCGCCGCTTCTCCGGGGTCGGCCTGAGGGAGCTGATCGACTTTCACAAGCTGATCTCGGATGATCTCGATATGGCGATCAATGCTTTCGAGCGGCAAGATCTGGAGATGGCCGAACAGGTCATCAAAGAGAAAAACCGCATCCGCCAGCGGGAGCGGGAGCTCTCGGCTTCTCATATCCGCCGCCTCCATGAGGGGATCTCCGAGACGATCGATTCGAGCTCCATCCACTTGGATATTCTGACCAACTTAAAACGAATTACATCGCACATCACCTCCATCGCCCATAGTGTCATCGGAACAGGACCGGCCGCCCATGAATCGTGATTTACTGGAAAAGTTGTTGAGAGAGGTCCAGGAGGGAAAACGCCCGATTGAAGAGGCGATTGAAAGATTACGCCATCTCCCCTACGAGTCGTTGGGATTCGCGCGGCTCGATCACCATCGAACTCTCCGGCAAGAGATGCCGGAGGTGGTCTTCTGCCCCGGCAAAACCGAGGCGCAGGTTCTGACGATCCTGCAGAAGCTCGACGCTTCCGAAGTTCCGGTCCTTGCCACCCGGGTGGAGCCGGCGCTGGCTCGGAAGATCCTCAAGAAGCTCCGGAAGGCCGAGCACAACCCCCTCTCCCGGACGATCGTCCTGAAAAAGAAGAGCGTCGCGCGGCGGCCGGGGGAGATCGCCCTTCTCACCGGCGGGACCGCCGACCTTCCGGTCGCCGAAGAAGCGAAGGTCACCGCGGAACTGCTCGGTTATCGGGTCCTCCCCTTTTACGACGTCGGCGTCGCCGGGGTCCACCGTCTCCTTGACCAGCGGGAGAAAATCGAGAAGAGCGATCTGATGATCGTGATCGCCGGAATGGACGGCGCCCTCTCGAGCGTTGTTGGCGGGCTCTTCGGTCAACCGGTCATCGCCGTCCCGACCAGCATCGGCTACGGAACAAGCTTCGGCGGGATCGCTCCCCTCCTCACCATGCTCAACTCCTGCGCCGCCGGTCTCGCGGTCGTGAATATCGACAACGGATTCGGCGCCGCGATCTTGGCCCACCGGATTTTAAAAGACCGCAAATCGTAACAAGACACCTTGGCAATCCTCCCCGGCTTTTGATATGATGTGCTCCGAATCAATTTTATTCAAGGAGATCGGATTGCCATGAAACGGAGCGCTCTCTTCATTCTCTTTAGTCTGTTTGTCTCCCTCCATTCAATAAACGGCTTCGCGGAAGAAAAACCCGCCTCCGTCGTTCTAGAGGACTTCTCCAACCCGGATGAGAAGGGACTGCCGAAAGGATGGATCGCGCAAAATGAGAACCCCGATCCCGCCCAGGTTTACCAAATTAAGAAGGAGGGGGACGGTTTTTACATCTCGGCCAGCGGGCGGCCCAACCGGATCTTCAAGAAGATGAAATGGAACCCGAATGAATATCCCTTTCTGAGCTGGAAGTGGCGGATGAAGAACGTCCCGGTCGATCCGCAGAAGGAACGACGCGCCTCCATTTATGTCTCTCTCGACCGCGATTTCTTCGGCATCCCCGTGATTACGAAGTATCTCTGGAGCAGCCTGGCGCCGGCCGGAGAGGAAACCTCCGGCGGGTTCTTCGGCGCTTCCACCATCGTCGTCCGAAGCGGCCCGGACCGGGCCGGGGAGTGGATCACCGAGAAGATCAACGTCCTGGAGGATTTCAAGCGGCTCCACGATGGAAAACTTCCTCCGGAGGACGCCTATGGAATCGGCATCATGACGAGCATCGAGGCCGACTTTGCCGATTTCATTGCCCACAAATAAAAAATCGTAAAACGTTATTCGTTATTCGTTAAACGTGAAAAGAATTCGGATTGCGGAATAAAAAAGAGAAGGAACAGATGCGAATCGCCTATTTTGAGTGTTTCTCCGGGATCAGCGGAGATATGATCCTCGGCGCCATGATCGACGCAGGCTTGGATCCGGACGCGTTTCAGAAAGAGCTCTCCAAGCTAAAACTTCCCGGCTGTGCGATCGAGGTTCATCGCGTCCGCCGAGGGGGAATCTCGGCCGCAAAAGTCGATGTCCTCAACCGGAAAAATCTACCGCCTTTGACGACCTTTCCCGAGATCGAGCGCCAGATTCGCAAAAGCGCCCTTTCCGAGCCGGTACAAGATCGGGCCTTGTCGATCTTCAATCGCATGGTCAAAGCCGAAGCGGCGGTGCATGGGCGAAAACGCCATCAGACCCATCTGCATGAGGTCGGCGAGGTCGACACCCTGGTCGATGTGACCGGCGCCGTGATCGGACTCTCCCTCCTGAAGATCGATCGGATCATCGCCTCTCCGATCCACGTCGGGACCGGGGAAGTCGAAACCCGGGCCGGTCTTTTTCCGATCCCCGCGCCGGCCACCGCGGCCCTCCTTCGCGGGACGCCGATCTATGCCACCGGCCTGCGGGGGGAATTGACCACCCCGACCGGCGCCGCGATCATCACCACCCTTGCTTCGGCGTTTACTTCTCTTCCCCAAATGACTGTCGAGAAAATCGGCTATGGCGCGGGAAGCGCCGAGCGGACGACGCCGAATCTCCTCCGGCTTTTTATCGGCCTTCAAGCGTCTCCCCTCTCCGAAGATGAAATCGTCCAGATCGAAACCAACATCGATGATATGAATCCGCAGATGTACGAACATGTCATGGAAACCCTCTTCCAGGCCGGCGCGCTCGATGTTTTTTTAACCCCGATCATTATGAAGCGGAGCCGGCCGGCAATCCTGATCACCCTCCTCAGTCCCGTCTCCGCACAACACGATCTCCTCCAGACCCTCTTTACGGAGACGACTACGTTGGGAGCTCGGATCCTCCGGGTCGGACGGAAGAAGCTGGAGCGGGAGATCCGAACGGAGAAGACCCCCCACGGATCGATCCGGGTGAAAACCGCTTCTCAAAACGGACGGGTGGTTCGGAAGCGGCCCGAATTCGAAGATGTCCGCCGGCTCGCCCGAAAAAGCGGCCGGCCTTTACAAATCTTATGGGAAGAGATCACACGGGACGTGTAGCGCGACGCAAGCGCAGCGCTTCTTTCTTTTCTATAGATAAGATAAGGTGGGAAGAAACCCATCACGATGAGACGGAGACAAAAAAGCGCCTCCCGAAATCACAGGGGGCGATACAAGCCGTTTTATTGAGGCCGGGCCGGAAAGGACTCCTCGTCAAGGTAGAGGGTCTGCGTGTCGGGATTGTATCCCAACAACTCGGCATACCGTCCCCAATTCACGATCGTCTTGAAGAGCACCTCGGCATTCTCATGGGGATAAAGACGGGCGAGCTCTTCCAAAACAACATCCCGGCTGAGTCGTCCCTCCTCCGATTTCTGCAAGGTCTCGATGAGGTGCTGGAAGATTTTCAGCTTCTTCAATTGCTCTCGGATGATCAGTTTCCGCTGCGCGACCTTGCTCTTGAGAATCTTTCGCCCCAAATCGGTGAGGACGACATCTCCCCCGGGAGTCTCCACCAGGCCGAGCATTTCGGCCATTTTGATCACCGCGAGAAGCTCTCCCAATTCATAATGAATCGCCTCGGCTAACTTGTAGATGTCTTCTTTCCCGTGATGGTCGTCCAGGTATTCCAACAATCCAATCACTTTGCTCGACGAAACACCGTGGGGCAAAGGTTCCACTTCCATACCCTCTCCTATTAGAAGCGATCGATCTCGGCTTCGAGGACCCAAGAAGCCGAATACAGATCGCTGTTTTATGCCATCAACGAAAAGATGCGGTCACTGAATTCACTCAGGACCGGATCTTTCCGGTCGCGGGGACGGGGCACGTCGATGGGGATATCGGCCACCAGAGTCCCCGGATGGGTCGACATCACCAAGACACGATCGGCCATGAAGACCGCCTCTTCAATAATATGGGTTACCATGATGATGGTGTTGACCGGCATCGACTTGTCTTCCCACAACATCAAAACCTCTTCCCGCAACGCCAGCGAGGTGAGGGGGTCGAGCGCGGAGAACGGCTCATCCATGCAGAGGAGCTTCGGCTCCACGGCCAGGGCGCGGGCGATGCCGACCCGCTGTTTCATCCCTCCGGAGAGCTCTCTCGGGTAGGCCTCTTCGAAACCGTCGAGCCCGACCTTCTCGATAAAGTGGATCGCCCTCTTTCTCCTCACTTCGATCGGAAGCCCGCGGGCCTCAAGGCCCAATTCGACATTTCCCAAGACGGTCAACCAAGGGAAAAGCGCGAACGATTGGAAAACGATCGCCGAATCGAGATTAACGGAGCGGAGCTCTCTGCCTTGATAGAGGATCCTCCCCTCCGTAGGGGGAATCAGGCCGTTGATGATTCTCAAAAGGGTGCTCTTTCCGGAGCCGGAGGGACCGACCAAAGCGACAAACTCCCCCTCCCTGACGCTGAAAGAAACTTCTCTCAGAACCGGCATCGGGGTCCCGTTCTGATGAAATGACTTGGAAACCTTTTCGACTTCGAGTAGATCCATTTTAATAGTCAATCTTATACCGCTCTACGGCATAGATAAAAAGCCTTCTCCAGAAAAACCGATTGATCAATGTGATGGCGAGAACCATTGTCACCAGGGACAACAAGATCATCTGCCCGCTTCCGGATTCGTAGATCGCCCGGTCGAGCATCGCCCCGATTCCGGTCACGGAATAAATCTCGCGCTGATAGACGACATATTCCGAAACGATCAGGGCGTTCCACCCGCCTCCCCACGCGGTGATGCTCCCGGTGATGAGGGCGGGAAAAATGGCCGGGAGATAAAGCCGCTTCCAATAGAGCCACCTTGAAACCCCCAACCCCTTTGCCGCTTCTTTGAGGTCGCCCGGGATATTTTGAACCCCCCCGATCAAATTAAAGAGAAGATACCATTGCATCCCGGTCAAGATCAATAGAATGGCGGCGCCGTTCATCCCTCCCAGCACATGAACGGCCAAGACGATGAAGAAGGGGAAAAGGGCCGTGGCCGGAATCGACGCGCCGATCTCGGCGATCGGGGTGACGATCCGGAGGGCGCGCGGATTCTCTCCCACCCAGAAGGCGACCGGAAGGGTCCAGGAGAGCGCGATCAGATAGGCCACCGATAACCGCAAAAACGAGGCGAGAAGGGCCACCGGAATTTGCCTCGCCTCGGCAGGAAACGGTTGCCCCAATCCGTTCACAAGCAGAACGAAGCTCCACCCGATCAGGAGGAAGAGCCCCCCGAGGAGGAGATAACCGATTCCTTTCCGGAGGCGGGGCCAGATTCGCTTGCGGGTTTCTTGGACCAGCCTTTTCCCGGTCGGCGGAAGATACCGGCGGGGATCGATGAGGAAGATCGGTCCTGCAAGAAACCGTCTGATCCTCCGCCATCGCTTCGTCACCCGGAGCCTGCGGTACCACTGAAGCGCAAAGGATTCGGGAGGGGCCGTCTCCGCGGAAATGTTTTCATATCGGAATTTTTCTCCCCAAACCGAGAGCGGCCTCCAAATAAAAAGATCGAGAAGGACGATGATCACGATCAACACGAACAATCCATAAAAGGTCCGCCCCAGTTCTCCCTCCTCGACCGATTCGATCAAAAAGCTCCCCAAACCGGGAAGATGATACCGGATCGAACCGATGGCGATAATCTCGCAGGCGATCAGAAAATACCAGCCGCCGGCCCAGGAGATCATGCTGTTATAAATCAACCGCGGGATGCAGATCGGAAAGAGGGCCTTTTTAAATTTGGGCCAACCTTGAAGGCCGAGCCCGTCGGCGGCCTCGATCAGATCGTTCGGAACGGTTTTGAATGATTCGTACGTGCCGAAGGCCATGTTCCATGCCATCGACGTGAAGATCAGGAGGACACTCGCAAGCTCCACCCCCAACCGGCTTCCCTGAAAAAGATTGACGAAGAAAAAAACGGCCACCGGGAAAAACCCGAGGATGGGGATCGATTGGAGGACGTCAAGGACGGCGATCATGGGACCTTCCGCTTTCTTCACGGTTGCAGCGATGTAGCCGTAGGAAACGGAAAACAAAAACGCGATGAAATAGGCGAAAAGCATTCGGAGTGTCGAGTAGGCCGCATAGAACGGAAGTTTGGAGAGGGCCGTATCGAACTCGATCTTTACCGTCGGGAACTCCAACCTCCGGCCGATCGCATACGTGAGTCCCACGATCAGAAGCAGGGTGACCCCGAAAACCAGTCTTCTTTTCCCCTCTTTCGACATCCGATCACCCTCATAAAGCGGACGAAGACTAACAGAAACAAAGGGTAAATTCAAATCAGAGATGCCTCCCTGTCATTTTGACATCTCCCACCTTGAATGATAGAATAAGGACATTTTACGCGCCCCGATTTTTACGTAGAAATTAGTCCCGGGACAACATACGCATGATAAAAATCACCCGAAGTTTTCAGGCCCGGATGATTTTTTCCATCCTCTTGATCGCCGGGCTGACATGGGTCCTGGGACTGACGGTGATCTATATCGTCGGCAAGCGCGCCATCGAAAAAAGCATCGGCCTGGAATTCCAGCATACCGCCGAAGAAACCAGCAAGAACTTTACCCGGCTTCTGGAACATCACGTCGAAGAAGCTTACGCCTTCACCTCCTCGCCGGACATCCTCGATATTCTCCACCAATCGAACCGAGCGTACGATCCTCCCCCGCCGAAACAGCACCCCGACCGGGTGGCTCACATGCGGGCCGAATGGAGCGATGAGTCGACCCGCTCCCTTCTCGCCGCGCATTTGCTGCAAAACCCGGCCTCCCACCACCTGCAAACATTCCATCTCAAACCGGGACGGACCGAGGGAGATTTGGGAACGCTGGTCATCGACGAGAAGGGAATCGTCGTGGCGGCGACCGCGGAGCCGATGGAGATTTATTATGGAGATCAACCCTGGTGGGAGAACGTTCTCAACGTATCGGAAGGGAAACAATATATCTCGGATATCGAGATGAGCAGTCCCTTTAAAAACGTTCCGACCATGTATACCCTCTCCATCGCGACCCCGATTTACGATTTAAAGGGAGACCGGCCGATCGGCGTCCTCCTGATGGTCCAATCGGTCAAGGAGTTTTTTGAACTGGTCACCCAGGTCAAACTCGCCAAAACCGATCATACGATGCTGGCCGGCTCGGACGGCAACCTTCTCTTCTGCCCGATCTTCCTTGTAAAAAACCACACTCTCGAGCCGGAGTTGGTTCAAAAGGTCACGCAACCGCAACCCGGATGGGGAAGCAGCCATGCCGATGTTCACCACCCGGGAGAGCGATCGATCAACGGCTTCGCCCCGGTCGTCGTTCCAACCGCCATCCGGGGGAGCTTCGGCGGCCACCGCTGGTATATCTTCACAAGCCAAGACCCGAAGGAAACCTACGCCCCGATCCAGACCCTCCTTTCCTGGGTTGCGGGCATCGGACTCCTCGGGATGGGATTGCTTGCATTCTTCATCTCCTATGCCACGGGAAGGCTCGTTCAGCCGATCATGCAGCTCCGAAAGGGCGCTAAACAGATCGCCCAGGGCGAACTTCAGGCGCAGCTCGATATCCGGACCGGCGATGAAATCGAGGAGTTGGCCGCCGACTTTAATGAGATGGCGGCCAAAATCAAAGTCTCCTATACCCAGCTCGAACAGAAGGTCGCGCAACGAACCCATGATCTGGCGGCAAAGAACAAAGAGCTCTCCGCCCTCTACATGATCGCTTCAACCCTCAGCAAATCGCTCAATCTGAAAGAGCTGTTGGATGAGGCGCTTTCCACCGTTCTCAAAATTTTCGGCACGGAGGCGGGGATGATTCATCTGCTGGAAGAGGCCGGAGGACCGCCGCGGCTGACCTCCACCCGGGGCTTTTCAGCGGACGGGCTGGATCCGGACCAAAAACAAAAGGACAGCGAAATTCTCTACCGTCAGGTGATTGAAAAGGAGGTGCCGATCTCCTCCATCGAAGAGTCGCTCGAAGAGGTGCCGTTCAAGGAGACCCCCTATCCCAACTTCATCACCATCCCGATCCGCTCCAAGGGAAAAATCCTCGGGACACTCACCCTCCTTGACCGGACCTCTCAGCCCTTCATCCGTCAAGATCTGGGACTTCTGGTGGCGATCGGAAATCAGATCGGCGTCGCGGTCGAGAATATCCGGCTTTATGAAGAAACCAAAAAGGTCGATCAGTTGAAGTCCGATTTCGTCTCGAAGGTTTCCCATGAATTTCGCACGCCGTTGACCTCCATCAAAGGTTTCATCGAAATTCTCCTCTCCTACCAAGACATCGCCGCCGAGAAACAGCAGGAATTCTTACAGATCATCAATCAAGAGTCCGATCGTCTCATCCGGTTGATCAATGACGTGCTCGATATCTCGAAGATCGAGGCGGGAAAAATCGCTTGGAAGGTCGAGCCGCTCGATCTGGTCGACCTGATCGATTCGACGGTTCGCGCCACCCATTCGCTGGTCGATCCGAAAAAGATTGCCCTATTGGTCGAGACCGAACCCGATCTTCCGCCCGTTTTGGGCGACCGGGACCACCTCATTCAGGTTCTGAACAACCTCCTCTCCAACGCGATCAAATTTACGGAACGGGGACAGATCGTTCTCTTTGCCCAGCGCTCCGGGGAGGACGAGATCCTCGCCGGTATCCGCGACACCGGGATCGGCCTGCCGCAGAGTGAGACAACGAAGATCTTCAACAAATTCTATCAAGTGGCCCGGCCCGAGAAAGGCCTGCCGAAAGGAACCGGCCTGGGGCTGGCGATCTGCCGCGAGATCATCAGCCATCTCAATGGAAAAATCTGGTGCGAGAGCGCGCCCGGAGAGGGATGCACCTTCTATTTCACCCTGCCGACGGCGGCGCGCCAGCCGGAACGGGAAACGGAACCTTCTCCCTCCTAAGACCTAAAAGGAAGCGCAACCAACGATGCCTAGAACCGTAGAAACGAACACCGGCCAGGTCAAGAAGATCTTGATCGTGATCCTCGGTCTGAATCTTCTGACCGCGCTCGCGAAGTCGTTCTGGGGATATTGGACCGATTCGATCAGCATGCAGGCCGACGGGTTTCACTCCTTCCTCGACGCGGCATCCAATGTGATCGGGCTGGTCGGCGTCTGGTTCGCCTCCCGCCCTCCGGACGACACCCATCCCTACGGCCACCGCAAGTTTGAAACCTTCGCCTCGTTTTGCATTTCTGTTTTCCTTTTTCTCGGATGCTTCGAAATCCTAAAGAGCAGCTACACCCGATTTCAGGATGGAATCACACCCGAGGTGACGGCGACGAGTTTCATCATCATGATTCTGACGATTGGGATGAACCTCTCGATCAGTCGGTGGGAGAGAAGGAAAGGGGATCTCCTCAAGAGCGAAGTCCTGATCGCCGACTCATTGCACACCAAAAGCGACGTCTTCGCCTCTCTCTCGGTGATCGTCAGCCTCGCCGCCGGCTGGGCCGGCTATCCGATCCTCGATCCGCTTGTCGCGGTGGTCATCGCCTTCATCATCGGGAAGGTCGGGATGCAGATTTTGATGGAAAGCTCAAAGGTCTTGACCGACTACTCCCGAATCCATCCGCGGGAGATTCACGGCCTGGTGATGCAACTCGACGGGGTCGAAGAGTGCCATGCCGTCCGCACCCGCGGGAGCATGAACCACATCTACGTCGATCTCCACATTCATGTCAATCCCCAGATGCATTTGGAAAAGGCCCACGTTCTCGCCCATCGTGTGGAAGCCGAGATCATGAAGAAATTCTCCGACGTCATCGAGGTGGTCGTCCACCTCGAACCGCACCTTCCGGAGCTTGAGAACGACTGAAAGGATTTCACTAGAATGAAGCCGATCATCGCCGTCACGATGGGCGATCCGTCCGGGATCGGCCCGGAGGTGATTGTTAAAGGACTCCTGGAAAAAACAACCTATACCCGCTGCCGTCCCTTCGTCGTCGGAGATCCGAACCGGATGTCGGAAGCGGCGGCCCGTTTCGCCCCCGAGCTATCGACTCGCCGAATCAAAACACTTTCCGAAGCGCGCTTTCAGGAGGGAACCGTTGAAATTCTGGAACCCCCTGGGAAACCGCTTCCGTCGTTAGAATACGGAAAAGCCCACCCCGAAGCGGCCCGCGCCGCCTTCCAGGCGATCAAGCTGGCGGCCGAGATGGCGTTGCGCGGGGAGATCGACGGGATCACCACCGCTCCGATCAACAAAGAGGGGATGAAGACGATCGGCTTTGCCTTTCCCGGCCACACCGAATTTCTGGCCGATCTCGCCAAGACCGACCGGTTCGCGATGATGATGGTCGGCGGCGGATTAAAAATCACTTTGACGACGATCCATCTTCCCCTCCGGGAGGCGATCACAACGCTTCGGAAGGAAATCATCGTCGAGGCGATCCGCCTCACCGACAGGGCGATGAAACAAGACTTCGGCATCGAAACCCCAAAAATCGCCTTGGCGGCGCTGAATCCGCACGCCGGCGAGCGGGGCATCTTCGGCGATGAAGAAAAGCGGCATGTCGTCCCTGCAGTCGAAGCGGCCCGGCGGGAGAAAATCGATGCCCTCGGCCCGTTTCCGGCCGACACCCTTTTCTATCAATTAAAAACGGGGCGATTCGATGCCGCCGTCGCCCTCTTTCACGATCAGGCGCTCATCCCGATCAAGCTGTTGGCCTTCGGCAACGCCGTCAACGTCACCATCGGCCTCCCCTTCATTCGAACTTCCGTCGATCATGGGACGGCGTACGACATCGCCGGCAGAGGGATCGCCGACCCCGGCAGCCTCCGCGAGGCCTTGAAGCTGGCGGCCGAGATGGCGGAGAGCCGAAAGCGATGACCGAAACCACCCCCCGCCCTCGAAAATCGTGGGGCCAGAACTTCCTGATCGATTACAACATCCAGCGGAAGATCCTCGATACGGCCGAAATCGGGCCGGGAGAGCGGGTCGTCGAAATCGGGCCGGGCCGCGGCATCCTCACCACAGGGCTCCTGGAGCGCGGGGCGGAGGTCCTGGCCATCGAAATCGACCCGCTTTTGGTCGCCACGCTCCGGCAAGAGATTCCCTCCCCCCATCTTCACCTCATCCAGGAAGATGCGCTTCAGTACCCTTATCACCAGATCCCGTCCCCTTATAAAGTGGTCGCCAACCTCCCCTATTACCTCTCGACACCGCTTCTCTTTCGCCTCCTCGAAGAGCGGCAACGGATCTCGCGGATGGTCCTGATGCTTCAAAAAGAGGTCGCCGAAAGGCTCGTCGCCCCCGTGGGAGAAAAAAACTACAGCGTCCTCTCGGTCATGGCTCAGCTTTATGCCGACATTCGGATCGCCTTTCATGTCTCGCGGGGCTGCTTCCGTCCCCGTCCCGATGTCGACTCTTCCGTGATCTCTCTCACCCCGCTTCCCCATCCCCGCGTTTCCATCAGAGATGAAGCCCTTTTCCGGCGGATCGTTCGAGGGGCCTTCGGACACCGGCGGAAACGCCTCGCCAACGCCCTCGCCGACGCCGGCTTTCCGAGAGATCAAGTGGAGGCCGCCCTTCGGAAAATCGGCCTCGATCCGACCCGCCGGGGGGAGACCCTTTCCCTCGCCGAGTTCGCCCTTTTGGCCGATACTTTGTTTGATTAAGAAGCCGATCTATGCTATAGTCCAGTGTTTGAGAAACCTGATGTCGAAAGAGCACTTAGAAAAAAATGTCCATCCTCTCCGGGTGATCCCTCTCGGAGGGCTGGGGGAGATCGGCATGAACATGATGGCCTTCGAATACGAAGGATCGGTCGTGCTGGTCGATGCCGGATTGATGTTTCCCGAGAACGATATGTTCGGGGTCGACATCGTCATCCCCGACTTCTCTTTTCTCCTCGATCCGAACAAGCACGTTCTCGGCGTTTTCCTCACCCACGGACACGAAGACCACATCGGCGCGGTCCCTTACCTTCTCCGGGAAATGAACGTCCCGATTTATGGAACGCCGCTGACCCTCGGCTTTCTTGCGGATAAATTCAAGGAACATCGATCCGAATTTCTTCGAGAAGAAGACGGGTCGCCGATCACCCCCCGTTTGATCACCGTCAAGCCGAGGGAGCCGATCTTCGTCGGACCCTTCTGCATCGAGCCGATCAGCGTCACCCACAGCATCTCCGACAGCGTCGCTTATGCGATTACGACGCCGGTCGGCGCCGTCATTCACACCGGCGATTTTAAGATCGATCCGGAACCGGTCGGGGGAAGCTACTTCGATGTCGAGCGCTTCAAAGCGTATGGCGAGAAAGGGGTGCTCGCCCTCCTCTCAGACAGCACCAACGCCGAGCGCGAAGGGCACACCGGATCGGAAAGCCGGGTCGGCGAGAATTTTGAAACGCTCTTCGCCGAAGCGGAAGGAAGGATCATCGTCGCGACGTTCTCATCGAATATCCACCGGATCGATCAGATCGCGCAAATCGCCAGCCGGCTCGGCCGAAAGGTCTTCCTCTCTGGAAAGAGCATCATCGGCAACGTGAAGATTGCCCGGGAGCTCGGCTATCTCTCCTTTCCACTCGACCAGATTGCCCCGCTGGAGGAGCTGAGCCGGACCCCCGATCGGGAGGTGGTCCTGATCACCACCGGCAGCCAGGGAGAACCGATGTCGGCCCTCTACCGGATGGCGACCGACGACCATAAGCAGATTCAGGTCAAGCCGGGCGATACGGTGATCCTCTCCGCACGCGTAATTCCGGGAAACGAAGAAGATATCTCGCGCGTCATCAACCATCTCTTCCGGAAGGGAGCCGTCGTCCTGCACGAGAAGATCGCCCGGGTCCACGTTTCGGGACACGCCAGCCGGGAGGAACAGCGGAAGATCATCGAATGGGTCCGGCCCGAATTCTTCATCCCGGTCCACGGGGAGTATCGCCAGCTCGTCTCCCACGCCGCGCTGGCGGCGAAAGCCGGGATCGATCCGCGGCATATTTTGGTCGTCGAGGATGGAGAGGAGATCCTCCTTAGGCCGGGACGGTGCGAAAAGGGGAATTCGATCCCCGCTCGGCGGATCTACATCGACGGGAAAGGAATCGGAGATGTGGAGCAAACCGTTTTGAAAGACCGCCGGCACCTCGGCTCGGACGGGGTCATCGTCGTGACCGTGGCGGTCGATCGGGAGGGGCGAAAAGTGCGATCCGGCCCGACCCTCCTCTCGCGCGGCTTCACCGGAAACGACATCGAACTTCCCCTTTGGGAAGAGATGGAAATCTCCCTCCAAACGCTCCTTCGCGAAGTGGAAACCGATCCCACGTGGGGAGATCATTTCGCCGCCGACCTACAACAGGGGATTGAGACGCGGATCAAACAGACATTGAAAAAGATCATCTCGAAGAAAATGAACCGTTATCCGATGATTATTCCCAACGTCATTGTGATCTGAATATTCGGGTTCGCCGTTGCAGGGGCGGCGCATGCGCCGCCCCTGCGGCGACAAGCTCCCACGGCAACGATATCCGAGGAAACCCGCCATGGCTTCCAACAAATCCCATAACGGTTACACTGATGAGATTATCGGCATTCTCCTGATCGTTCTCGGCCTTCTCCTCGGCATCAGTCTTTTGACCTATCACGCCGATGATCTTTCATTCTCGACCGTCTCCTCCGATCCGAAGGTACAAAACGCGATCGGACGGGTCGGCGCCAATCTCTCCGATCTCTTTTTTCAGTTGTTCGGAATCTCTTCCTATCTCTTCCCGATCTTTTCAATCATTGTCGGGGTCCGGTTCTTCAGGGAAGGACGCGGCCTCCTCACCAAACAGGGCCTCGCCGGATCGGCCCTTCTCCTCCTGACCCTCTCCTCCCTGGCCGAATTGGAATGGGGGGGATCGACTTCGATCACCTCCCCGAACCTGAAGGGAGGGGTGATCGGGCGAATCCTCTCCCGCTTCTTCCTAGACTATTTTGCCTCGATTGGAAGCCACATCATCCTTCTCTTTCTTTTCCTTCTCGGGTGGATGTTGATCTCTCCCTTTTCCCCCCGCGCGGCGTTGAGCCGATTGCAGCAGCGCCTGATGGAGGCCCGGCAATCGATCCTGGAGCAGATTGTGATCCGGCAAAGTAAAAAGAAGCGCCGCGCCGCGGCGCCGCCGGCCCCCTCCAAAGCGCCGGAAATCGCCCGGACGCCGGCCGTCGAGCCGCCGCCGCCGAAGATCACGATCCCTCCCCAGCAAGAGGTCTTTCCCTTTATCCGTCCGGAAGAAGGGGACTACCGGCTTCCCCCCCTCTCCCTCCTGGCCGACCCGTCCGGGGCGGCCAAACGAATGACCGAGGAAGAGTGGGTCGCGCAGTCGCGGATACTCGAAAGAAAGCTGCTCGATTTCGACGTGGAGGGAAAGGTCACGCAGGTCCATCCCGGACCGGTCGTGACGATGTTCGAGTTCGAGCCGGCCCCCGGCATCAAGCTGAACCGGATCACCAATCTCGCCGACGACCTCGCCCTGGCGATGAAAGCGATGCAGGTCCGCATTGTCGCCCCCCTGCCGGGGAAATCAACGGTCGGGATTGAGATCCCGAACGTCGTTCGCGAAGAGGTGCTGTTGAAAGAGATCCTCTCCTCTCCCTCGTACAACCAGATCGGCTCCAAGCTTCGGCTGGCTCTCGGCAAAGATATCTTCGGGAATTCGGTTTCCGCCGATCTGGCCACGATGCCGCATCTGCTGATCGCCGGCTCGACCGGCTCCGGGAAAAGCGTCGGCCTGAACGGCATGATCCTCTCGCTTCTTTACTCGGCCACGCCGTCCGAGGTCAAGATGCTGATGATCGACCCGAAGATGCTCGAGTTTTCGCTCTACGACGGCATTCCGCATCTGGTCGCGCCGGTGATCGTTCGGGCCAAGGCGGCGTCCGATGCGCTTCGCAAGATGGTCGCCGAGATGCAGCGCCGCTATCAGCTCCTCGCAGAGAAGGGGGTGCGGAACATCGACGCGTACAACAAGCTCTTGAAGAACAGCCCTCCCCCGCCCTCCAAAACGGAGGAAGCGGTCCCGGGCGGAAAGCCGCCGCTGGAACATGGCCCCCTCCCCTATATCGTGATTCTCATCGACGAGCTGGCCGACCTGATGATGGTGGCGCCGCGCGATGTGGAAGATTCCATTACCCGCCTCGCGCAGATGGCCCGCGCCGCCGGGATTCACTTGATTCTGGCCACGCAGCGCCCCTCGGTCGATGTGATTACCGGCGTGATCAAAGCGAATTTCCCGGCGCGCATCGCCTTTTGTGTTTCATCAAAAACCGACTCCAGAACCATCCTCGACGCCAACGGCGCCGAGCAGCTCCTCGGAAAAGGGGACATGCTTTATCTCTCGGCCGGAACCGGAAAGATCCTCCGCGTTCACGGCTCTTATGTCTCGGAAGAAGAGATTAAGAAGGTGACCACCTTCGTGAAAGAACAGGCTTCTCCCCATTATGAAGCCGCTTTGTCCGAAGAAGGCCCCTCCCCGGAGGAATCTTCTCTGAGCGAGCGCGACGATCTTTACGAACAGGCGCGGGAGCTGGTGATCTCCACCGGGCAGGCCTCCGCCTCTTTCATTCAACGCCGGATGCGGGTCGGTTATCCCCGCGCCGCCCGAATGATCGAGATGATGGAGGAAGACGGCGTCATCGGGCCGGCGTCGGGCGGAAAACCGAGGGAAATCCTCGTCAAGAAGGACGCCAACTAACGAACGGGCAGGCATCGAGCAACTCCCCCCGAGAAAGGACAACCGTGAAAATCTTATCGATCATTGTGACGCTGCTGAGCCTCTGCGTCCTCGCTCCCCACGTCGCGGCCGAGGAAGACCCCGCCGCCGTAGCGGCCAAGATTCAGAGCGCGTACGAAAAGATCAACGACCTGCAGGCCGACTTCGTGCAATCGGTCCGCTTCGAAGATTTCGACACCCCTTACGTCTCCAAAGGGAAACTCTTCCTCAAGAAAGGAAAGATGCGGTGGGATTATCACGAGCCGAGCCGCCAGCAGATTGTCGTCGACGGAGAGCGCCTTCTCTTCTATATCCCGGAACACCAACAGGCCGTGAAGAGCCGGCTCGGAGGGGAATCGGACGGCCATCTCCCCCTCCAGCTTCTCTCCGGCGCCGGCCGCCTAGAGCAGGATTTCCAAATCTCCATCGAAGAGGAACCCCGGTCGGATCAATCGATCGCGCTTCGCCTGATTCCGAAAAACAAGAAATCGCAATTGACCAAAGTCGTCGCCTCGGTGGCCCCTTCTCCACAAGTGGAAGGATTGGTCATTCAAAAGGTGACCCTCTTTGAACGGAACGGGAATGTCTCGACCTTTTCATTTGAAGGAATTCAAATCAACAAAGGTTTTTCGGAGGATGTCTTTACTGTAAAATATCCGAAAGGAACGGAGGTCATCGAGTCCCCCTAGCCCGTCAGACCCTTCGGTCCGGATCGACGCTGACCGATCCTCTCTCCTCACCCGCCAGTACAGGGAAATCAGGTGACAAGTTGGATTCATTCGAGTATACTTTAGAAAACTTTCCGTCGAGGAGCCGTTGGTCGATACGTCGAGAAAGACGGGACTGCGAAAAAAAATCGTTTCAGCGATGGTCATCATGGCCATCCTCCCCGTTCTTCTCGGTCTGATCGTCACATCCTGGAGAGGAACGACAGAGCTTCGCAAAGCGATCGGAAACAACTTCGAAGGGCTTGCGAAGGAAGCGGCCAGCAAAACCGATCTCGGCGTCCAGAAAGAGATCGCCGAACTTCATTTTCTCGGCGATTCGATCGAGATTCAAGAAGCCCTTCAAAATGCGCTGAGCCCCGCTCCCAAAGGAACCGCCGCCCAAGCCGCCCTTCCCACGATCCCGTCGGACCCGAAAGTTTCCGCCTTTCTGAATCGCGCCATGCGCCTTCCGGAAACGCAAGCGGTCCTTCAGTCTTTGATCATTACCAACAATGTCGGCCAGCAAATCGCCTCTTCCGCCGCGGCACCGGCAAACAGCTCATTTCTCGCCGACGAAATCTGGTGGAAAGAGAGCGCGCGGGGGGAGAAGGGAGCGGTCTACATCGGAGCGCTCTACCAGCACGATCAGGACGCCACCGACTTTCTCTTTGACATCGCCATGCCGGTTCTCCACAAAGAGTCGGGGGAATTTTTAGGGATCTTAAAAGCCACCCTCCATCTCAAACCCTTTTTGCAGCCGTTCATCTATCCGATCCGGTTCGGCTCGACGGGCCATGCGATGCTCATCGACTCCTCCGGCGTGGTCCTGATCTGCCCGATCCTTCCGACAGGAAGTCATGTCGCCGATCCGGTCCTGCTGCAGCGGATCACCGAAGATCGTTCCGGGTGGATGACCGCCCAAAATGACGGCCACGGCGGGACCAATTCGATCGTCGGTTTTGCGCCGGTGTCGGCGGTGAATCAACTGGTCTCTTCAAAGGGGGGAAAGCAGTGGCACAGCTTCATCCGGCAGGAGCCGAAAGAGACGTATGAGCCGGTCCAGTCCCTTATTCGGACCGTCTTCCTTTACGGATCGCTTCTGGTCGGCTTCACCGGCGCCCTCGGCTTCGTTGTCGCCGGAAAACTCGTTCGGCCGCTTCTCCTTCTGCACGAGGGGGCCGAGCATATCCGGAAGGGAGATCTCGGCTATCGCCTCCAGGTCAAAACGGACGATGAGATCGAAGCGCTGGCCGACAAGTTCAACGAGATGGCGGAAAAACTCTCCGAATCGTATGCGACCTTGGAGCACAAGGTCCTCTCCCGGACGCGGGAGCTTCAAGCGCTCAATCAGATCGCGACCACCGCGAATCAGTCGCTGGAGCTTCAGGGGCTGCTCGATACCACACTGGAGAAGGTGATTGAGGTCACGGGATTCGAATCGGGTTATGTTGAAATCTTCAATCCCTCGGAGAGCCGGCTGGTGATGAAGAGCCATTTCGGCATCTCCTCCCCTTTGTTGAATGAGCTTCACGCCGCCGGAAATCTGCAGATCTCCCTGGAAGTCGTCGACACCCGGGCCCCGGTCATCTTGGAGCAGGCCGATGTTTCCGAAACGACCAATCCGTTAATCAACGCGGGATACCAAACGCTGATCGTCTTTCCGGTTCAGTCGAAAAACAAGATCATCGGCGCCTTCACCCTCGCGAGCCGCACCGCCCGCAGCTTTACCGCGCAAGATCTCCAGCTTCTCTCCTCCATCGGAAATCAGGTCGGAACCGCGGTGGAAAATGCCCATCTTTTCCAAAAGGAGCAGGAGACCGTCGAGAAACTGATGGAGATGGACCGGATCAAATCGGAGTTTCTCTCGAACGTCTCACACGAATTGCGCACCCCCCTCACCTCGATCATCGGCTTCTCGGAGATCCTGCTCGACCGGCTGGCCGGAGCGTTGTCCCCCGATCAGGAGTCCTACGTCCGCAACATGAACACCAGCGGCCAGCACCTCCTGGAGATCATCAACAACCTGCTCGACCTCTCAAAAATCAAAGCGGGCAAGATGGAGATCCATCCCCACCTCTTCAGCCTTCGCTCCCTTCTCGAAACGATCCAGCAGACGGTGATTCCGATGACCTACAAGAAGGGGCTCCATTTTGACCTCTCCGTCGATGAAGGGGTCGATATGGTCTACACCGACGAGGGAAAGGTCAAACAGATTCTTTTGAATATTCTTGGAAACGCCATCAAGTTTACCCCGGCGAAGGGCTCCGTCCAGCTCCAGGTCCGCGCCGGACGCCTGGGACGCGCCCGGGCGATCGAGATATCGATCCGGGATACCGGCATCGGCATCCCGACCCACGCGCTGAGCAAAATCTTCGATGAGTTCCAGCAGATCGACGGTTCCTACACGCGGGATTACCCCGGCACGGGACTCGGCCTGGCGATCACCAAGCGTTTCGTCGATATCCTGGGGGGGGAGATCCAGGTGGAGAGCCGATCGGGCTCCGGAAGCACCTTCCGGGTCTCCATCCCGATCCCGGAGGAGCGCGACGTGCAACCCCCGCCGATCCAGACATTCAGCTCCTCGGAATTGACGGCCAGGGCCGATGCGATTCTCAACATACCCGGCCTTTCGGAAGGGGCCGAAGAGGACCGGCCCCGTATTCTGGTCGTCGAGGATGATCCCGCCGTCGCAAAATTGCTCGCCCTTTATCTGACCCAAGAGGGCTACGCCGTCGTCCATGCTTATGACGGACAGGACGCCATCGAGAAGGCGCAGGAGATCAAGCCGTTCGCCATTACCCTCGATATCATGCTGCCGCGAATCGACGGGTGGGAAGTGCTCAAGAAACTGAAAACGCTCCCCACCACCAAAGATATTCCGGTGATCATCGTTTCGATCGTGGAGAATCCGACGCTCGGATTCAGCCTCGGCGCGGTCGATTATTTCACCAAGCCGATCAATCGCAAGGGACTCATCGACAGCCTGAAAAAATACAGCATCACCCAATCGGTGATCCGCAAGCCGATCAACTTCCTGGTGATCGAACAAGATACCGTCGTCATGGAACAGATCGGATCGATCTTGGATGAAGAGCGCTTCGGGGTGATCAAGACCAACAACGGTGAAGAAGGGATCGCTTTGGCGGTCGAAATCCAACCCGACCTGATTCTGCTCGACCTGATGCTGAACAACATCTCCGGCATTGAAACCATCCATCGCCTCAAGCAGCATCCGACCGCCCGGAACATCCCGATCATCCTCTTTGCTTCGAGAGAGCTTACCGCGGAAGAGAAACAGATTCTGGACGGTCAGGTCCGCGAGATCATCTACAAGAACCCTTCCCTCAAGGAGACGCTGATTCAGGAGGTCCGGAAATTCGAGAAGCTCTATCCCGACAAGGCCAAGATGATCGACGGCCTCACCGGTCTTTACAATGAACGCTATTTGAACAACCGCCTCGCGGATGAGGTCAACCGGGCGTTCCGCTACAAGCGCCCTTTTTCCATTCTCATCTCGAATGTAGACCAGTTCCGCCTCTTCAACCGCCGCTATGGAACCGAAGCGGGAAATCATGTCCTCCGCGAGATCGCCATCATCTACAGAAGGAATACGCGGTCGTCCAACCCGCTCTGCCGGGGGGGCGGAAGCACCTTCATCCTGATGATGCCGGAGACAACCCGCGAGTCGGCGAAGATGGCCGCCGAAAAGCTGAGGCGTCTTGTGGAGAGTTACGACTTCTCCATCCCCGGAAAACAGAGCATTGAAATGGTCACGGTGAGCATCGGAACCGCCACCTTCTTCGACGACGCCGATACCGCCGAAAGGATGATCATTCATGCAAGCAATGCGCTCAAAAACGCGCAGGAGCAAGGAGGCAATTGCACGATGTCGCTAGACCGGGTTCGCACATGAATCCTAAAAAAGTATTGATCGTCGATGATGAAGAGTTCGTCCGTCAGCTCATCCAGATCAAGTTGAAGTTCTGCGGGATTGAGACGGTCGAAGCGGGAAACGGCGTCGAAGCGATCGAAAAAGCCGTTTCCGAGAGGCCCGATCTCATTCTGCTCGATGTGATGATGCCGAAGATGAACGGATTTGAAGCTTGCCAACGGCTGAAGGCCAACCAGGAAACCTCCCACATTCCGATTATCATGTTGACCGCCCGCGGCGATCCCTCGGCGAAGGAGCGGGGTGAAAATGCGGGCGCCCTCGAATATCTCACCAAACCCTTCTCGCCCCAGAAACTGGCGGAGAGGGTCCTTGAAATCTTAAAAGAATTCGAATCCCGGGGGTAGAGGGGCGGGGCTGTGACTCGCCCTCGGTTTCTTCTGATCCGTCCGATTCCGTCCGGGCGACGCACGCGTCGCCCCTACAACCGCCATTGACAATCCGATCCTGCCCATTGTATTTTGAAGCCATCTCCCTTTATCATTGGGAATGATCTTCATTTAAGAATCCCGCAACTTCCTCTGATCACCCATTCATCGAAAGAAAGGAGTATTCCATGGCGGAGACGAGCTCATTTGATGTGGTTTCGAAGATTGACATACAGGAAGTCAAAAACGCCGTCGAGCAGGCGATGAAGGAAGTCCGCCAGCGCTTCGATCTGAAAGGAAGCAAAAGCGAGATTCGGCTGGAAGAGGAAAAAGAGCTGATCGTCACCTCCGAAGACGAGTACAAGCTCAAAGCGGTCCTCGATGTCTTACAGACGAAGCTGGTAAAACGGAATGTCTCGCTCAAGGCGTTGGTTTACGAGAAAGTCGAAAAGGCGCTCGGCGGGGCCGTCCGGCAGAAGATCTCCCTTCAGCAAGGGATCCCCTCGGAGAAGGCCAAGGAAATCAGCAAAGCGATCCGGGACGGCAAGTTCAAAGTGCAAGCCCAGATCCAGGCAGACCAGGTCCGGGTCCAAAGCAAGAGCAAAGACGAGCTTCAGTCGGTCATCACTTTTTTGAAGTCACAAGACTTTGGACTGGATCTGCAGTTTCTTAACTATCGATAACGTCGGGGGCGATCTTCCCGGTCGGAGCGGCGCTCACCGAATCACGACGAAAAGGAGGGAGCTTGACCCGGACGAGAAATCCTCCCAGCCGCTCGGAGCGTCCGAAACCAATTTCTCCCGAATACTGCGTCACAATCTCCTTTACGATGGCAAGCCCCAGCCCATGTCCGACGGCCGATTCATCGATCCGGACCCCTCGGTCGGAGAGGCGCTGAAGCCCTTCCGGCGGACAGCCGGGGCCGTCGTCTTCGACGGAGATCAGCACCCCCCCGTCCGTTCCCTGCTCCAGGAGGAGCATCACTCTCCGGCGGCCCCACTTGCAAGCATTATCGAGAAGATTCCCCAACAGCTCCAGCATATCCTCACGGTCGCCTAGGACCACCCGTTCGGTCGGAACCGACCATTCAATCGTAAGCCGTTTCTCATGATAGATTTGTTTGAGCGCGCCGACCAGGTGGCGGATCTCTTCTGCGAGGGCCAGCGGTTTCCCCGGCTGCGCCCTCCCCGCCAACCGGGCCCGCTTGAGTTCCCGCTCGAGCAAATGACGGATCGTCTCCGTTTGCTCCCTCAATTCTTTTTGCAGCGCCGGCGATCTCTTTATCTCTTCGCGGTCGGCCAGTTGCATCAAGAGGGTCAACGGCCCTTTGAGCGCGTGGGCCACATTCCCCAATGCGTTGCGCGAGCGCTGAAGCCGCTGGTGCATCGCTTCCAGTAATCGATTGATCTCTCGGATCAGCGGTTGCACTTCGCCGGGGACCTCTTCCCGAAGCCGACCGATCTCTCCCCGTTCGAGGGAAAGGATCTCTCGGCGCACCTTCTCGAGCGGCGCCAACCCGGCCACAATCAACCTCCTTTGAGCAAGGATGAGGATTCCCAGAATGGCGGCGGAGACCAGACCGTATAAAAGCTGAAATCGCCGGAAGTCGGCCTCCACCGCCGAGAGGTCCTCGGCAACGGCGATCGCCACCTCCCGATCCTGCTTTTTAAACCCGCTGACCGATAGGAGCAAGGGCTGCCCCTGCGGCCCGGCGGCGTGGAGCGTGGTTCGGTCCCCCGGCGCAACCGGAGGGATGGAAAGCGCCTGATCCCACAACGATCTGGACCGAAGCTCGGTTTCCCCAAGGCGAATTTGGTAATAATGGCCTGAAAAGACCCTTTTGTAGACTGGATCGATCCGTTCCGGATCGAGGGAAGGAGAAGCGGTTTCGCTGATGAGTAACGCCGCGAGAATATTCTCCGTGTCGTGTCGAAGCCGCGATACGACGTAGCTTTCCGTGAGAGACCGAATGGCGGCGCCGACGATCCACCATTGGAGAAGAAAAAGGAGGACCAAGCTGACGATGAGGCCGGCGGTAAGACGCGACTGGAGGGAGCGCATTAATCCGGGACTCTCAAGACGTATCCCTGGCCGCGCCGGGTCTCGATCCACTCTTTGCCGATCTTCCGGCGCAGCCGGTTGACATAGACCTCGATCACATTGCTCTCCTTCTCCGAGTCGAAATCGTAGACATGTTCCGTGAGGCGGGTTTTGGACAAGATGGCATTGGGGTGCGTCATAAAATATCGAAGCAGGCGAAACTCCACCCCGCTCAGTTCTACCGACCGGCCCTCCGGCGTGAGGAGGCATTGGCGCTCCTCGTCGAGGGTCAGATCCTTCAGAGACAACCGCCCCCCCACCTTTGCATTTGTCCGGCGGATCAAGGCATTGATCCGGGCCACCAACTCTTCGGTATGGAACGGTTTGGCGAGGTAATCATCTCCCCCCGCCTTGAACCCCTCGACCTTCTCATGCCAGGCGTCCCGCGCGGTGAGGATAATCACCGGAACATGATTCCCTCCGGCGCGCCAGTTTTTGAGGACCTCCAAACCGGGACGGCCCGGCAGTCCCAAATCGAGGACAATGACGTCATACGGCTCTTCGCTCCCCATGAACTGCGCATCGACGCCATTGTCGGCCGTATCGACGGCGAATCCGGCCTGCGCCAAATCCGCTTTCAGCCGCCGGCAGAGCGCCGCGTCATCCTCGACGATCAAGAGTCTCACCGATCAATGCTCCTGCTTTTCCTTCAGCAGCTCCCCGCTCTTTGCATCGTACTTCAACTCCCAGACAATCCCCTCCTCGTCGAGCAGCTCCAACTCGTAAATGAACCGTCCCTTCTTTTCGTCCAGCTCGGCTTCAAGAAGCTGGCCGGGATGATCCCTCTTGGCCCTTTCAATCACCTGCTCCAGCGAGAGGATTTCACCGGCCTCTTTGAGCTGCTTGGCCCTGTCGTGATCGCCGTCGGCAAGGGCGCCCCCTGGGAACAGGATCAAAACGACGAAGACGATAACATTGAACCAGGCGCCTCGTTCAGACGGAACAGACCGACTAATCATCCCACACACCGTGGCCGGGGATAGAGACGTCGTGTTCGTTGAAAGCGCCCGACTCGGCCCGCTTGTGGCAGGCGTTGCAGTTGCTGAGGCTCTTTACTTTGGGATTCCCTTGAATCAATCGGGAGGGAATCTCGTAATGTTTGCGGACGATGTAGGGAACCTCCGAGATTCGAAGCGGCGCCTCTTCGTTTTTCAAGGAGCGGACCACCTTCGCGGAACGTTTCTGTCCTGAGCGATCGGCCGCATTTTTCACAAGGTAATCGGTAAGGGCGCTCTGATCCTCCGGGGCGAGCTCCGCGTTGTCTCCGAAATGATCAGAGAGGCCGTTCATTAACTTTTCCCAGGAGCGCGCCGGAAGCAGGCCGGGAGGATAGGCGAGGTGGCAGGCGCCGCACTCTTTCGTATAAAGATCATTGGAGATCGGGATTACTTCGGAGCGCGAGGCGCTTCCCATCAGCCGCTCTCCCATTTTTTCTTCACCTGCCATTGCACGCCAATAACCGGCGATGAGAAATAATCCGCCGATCACAAGGACCATCCAAGTCGACGTTTTCATTATAGTCTCCTTTCGCAGTGGTGTAAATTCGCGTTACTGATGTTGGATAAATGTCAGAAACATCCCCTTTTCTTTGGGAGTGCACTCCCGCCCCAGCGTCCATTGGCAATTACGCTTGAACCACTTCTCGACAAATTTCGGGTCGGTCAGCCGCTTGGCGTTGACCGACGGGGCCATCGGGTCGATCGGCTTTCCGGTTTGGAGATGCTTTCCGACGCGACGCAGATCGCTCCCGTGGCAGCCGGCGCAACTTCGCTCCTCCCCCGTTTTCGCATCGGGGATTAAGCGGTTCCATGCCGCCTTCCCCTCCTCCGCGCTGAAAGCGCCGCCGACCTGCGTCTGATATTGTCCCAACAGATCATCAACCACAGCGGCGTTCGCAAAGGATGCACCCGATACAAAAACCATCATCACAGCACTTATCTGCAAAAACCATTTCATCGCACACCTCCTTCGCATCCTTCCGCCCTTTCTCGAAGCGGTTCCGGCTCCATTCCGACAGGAGGGCGTTTCTCGTCCCCCGCGCGCTTTCTGCCGGTGAACATCGCCTTGATCAAATTTTCGTGGTGCGCCCAGCTTGAGAAGAGGACCCCCATCACATGGACTGATGCCAAAAAAAGAATCAGTCCGGCAATGAATTCATGCACCTCTTCCACCGCCTCGCTCCAGAATCCGCCCAATCCCGCCATCAAACCGGCCAGCGGACCTTGATACTCCTGCCCGCCGAGCAGCGCGAGGCCGGAGAGGGTCGTCGCCAGCAATCCGAGCAACAGCGCGACGACCATTGCCCCGCCGGCCGGTCCGTGGCCGATGTATCGCTTGGCCTTCAACGTCACCAGATCCTTCAGGTATCCGAAGACCACCTTGGGACGAAAAACAAAATCTGAAAACCGCGCATGCGGCGTCCCGATGAACCCCCAGACGATCCGGAAGAAAATGAACCCTAAGATCAAGAGCCCCGCCAACACATGCAGATCCAGGAGATGATCTTGGGTGAAATAAGCGACGGCGACCAGCGAGACCAAGGCCCAGTGGAAGAAACGAACGAACGGATCCCAGACTTTCACCTTCTTTGCCTCTTCATGTTCATCCATGCGCGCACCCCTTTCGTGGTTGGTTGAGAGGAGGATAGCAGATCAACCTGAATTGAAGCTGAACAGAAAGAGAAGGATCGATTGATCAAAAAAGAGGAGACAACGACTCTGGAGGTTTTTTGGTGGAGACGGAGGATCGGCGCTTTGCTTCGCGCCGGAATTGGGATCAAAAATTCATCTGGTTATCAAGTCTACCGATCAACGGTAGGGCAAGGAGATAGTAAAGGTCGTGCCCGCTCCGACGGTGCTTTCAACGCCGACGCTCCCTTTTAATAAGGAAACAATTTCTTTCACGATGGCCAGGCCGAGTCCCACCCCCCCGAATTCCCGGGTCGTCTTTCTGTCCACCTGATGAAACGCATTAAAGATCGTCGGGACCTCTTCCGCGGGAATCCCGATTCCGGTATCCTTCACGACGATTTCGATCCCCTCGTTTTGCGCCCTGCTCCGCGCCGAAACGGTCACGCCGCCCGTCTGTGTAAATTTCAAGGCGTTTGAGAGCAAATTCATGAGGATCTGTCTGATTTTGTAAGGATCGGATTCGACCATTGGAAGCGCCTCGATATTCCAATGAATAGAAAGCGACTTCTTCTCGAAGAGCGGCTGCATCACCACACAGACGTCCTCCACCAACTTCCGGAGATCGACCTCTTCAATATCGACGACCATCTTTTTTGATTCGATCTGCGTAAGGTCCAGCAAATTACTCACCAGCTTCGATTGATCCTTGACATTTCGTAAGATCCCCTCCAACGGCTTCCGTTGTTCTTCGTGAAGGGGGCCGTACGTGCCATCCATCAAAAGTTGGGCGTAGCCGAGAATGGCGTTCAGCGGCGTTTTCAGCTCATGCGAGACCGAAGAGAGGAAATAGGACTTTGTTCGATTCGCCTCCTCGGCCTCGATCGTTTTCTGCTTCAGCTCCGCTTCGGTCCTGATCCGCTCGGCAACCTCGTGTTGGAGCTCCGTATTGGCCTCAAGCAATTCAGCGGTCCGCTCCGCAACCCTTCTTTCAAGTTGAGCGTGGGCCTCGCGCAGGGCTTTCTGTGCCGCTTCATATTCTTTGCGCAGCTTTTCTTTTTCAAGCGTTTCTTTTACCGTCAGCAAGAGCTGAAAGAGATACTTCTTCAAGACGTAATCGCTTAGGCCGGCTTTCATTCCCTTCACGGCGATCTCCTCATTTCCGGTATCGGTGACCATAATGACCGGGAGGTGCGGGTGATGCGCCTTGAATTGCGAGAGGACCCACAGACCGTCGGTCCAGTTGAGTCGATAGTCGGTAAAGATCATGTCGAAACCTCCCACGGCCAGGGCCGCGTCAAAATCGCGTCTCCGGAAAACCTCGGAATAGGCCGCATCCGGATAATCTTTCTTTAACTCCTGAATAATCAGCTCCCGGTCGTCCGGATTATCATCAACGATGAGAAACTTCAAATTTTCATCCCGCCTTCCATGTTGTTCGGCTTTTCCTCGACATCCAGTTCGATCCAAAACAGGCTTCCCTCATCTGGAGAAGATTCGACCCCGACCCGGCCCCCCATCATTTCGACCACCTTCCGGACGGTCGAAAGCCCCAACCCGATTCCCGGATATTCCTCGACGCCGTGGAGGCGGACAAAGGGTGAAAAAATACGGCGTTGGTGTTCGGACGAAATGCCGATTCCGTTGTCTTGAATTTGAATGCGCCGGCTTTGCGGTCCGCTCGTCGCCGAGAGAACGACCCGGGGTCGCGTTCCGGGCGCGACATACTTGATCGCATTGGAGAGAAGATCGGTCAGAGCCATTCTGAGCAGGGTCGGGTCGGCCTTGAGCGCGGGGAGATCCCCCTCGATGACGACCTGCGCGTCTGCCGCTTCAATTTCTTCTTGCAGATCTCTCAGAGAGGATGCGACGGCGGAATCGAGCCGGACCGTTCGCAGCGTGATCTCTTTTTGCTCCAGGCGGGAAAAGTGGAGCAAAGCGTCGATCATGTCCCACGCCTGTTCCGCAACCGACTGGATCCGATCGAGTTGGTGCTTCCCCCGCTCATCGAGTTTCTCCTTCTGCTCCTGAGCCAATAATTTCGCAAAGCTGCCGACGGCCCGGACCGGCGCCCGCAGATCGTGCATCAGCGCTTGAGCGTACGCTTCCAGGTCGTCGTTGCGAAATTTCAGCTCCGATGAAAACCGGCGGGCGCGCAACAGCACTTCGATCCGGACCAGCAGCTCCATCTTGTCGATCGGGTTGACGATCAGCTCGTCCACACTTTCCCAAAGATGCTGTTTGAAGAGCGCTACATCCGGTCGAGAAACAGTCAGGAGCATCGGAAGAAAGCGGGGATGCTCGGCCTTTTTTCTGGCGTGGATCTCTTTCGATAAACGGCTGAGGGCGGGGCCGTCCACGATCCCCAAATCAAACGGCTGCCGGAGGTCCTCTGCAGCGCCGGCCAGCGCGGCCTGATACCGCTTCTGTAGCCACTCTGCCAGCAGCCGGCGGTTCTCATCATGATCGATCAGAAGCAAAATGCGGTTCATGAAGGCTCGTTCAAAACATTGGACCTGACGGCGCTACCGCTCCCGGTGTCCCCTCGGATCTTTTGGATCGGACCGGGGCGCCGCTTTGGTCGGGCGAGTCGAAGAGGGACGACCGGTTTCCCTTCTATCCTCCCTTTTCTTGGGGCTGCTGATCCATTCAGGAATACCCCTCAGAATACCCCGCAACTCGACCATCGGCGCCCCGATTTTGATCCCCTCCTTGGTAATCTCCATCTCTCGGAGGGTCTTCTCGAAGTCGGTCAGACGCTTCTTCAACACCCCGATCGCCTTTCGCAGCTCCCCGTTTAATTCCAGATAGCGGAGAAAGACCACATTATCGGCCAGATAGCTCAGTCCCTTTTCGGTCGCGCGAAAGTCACCGGTAATCTCCTCGGTCTCATTCATCAGAATGATCGTGACCCCCATGTTTTTTAAATATCTGCAGAGGGCATGCAGATGGCTGATTAAATCTTCTCCCCGGACGGAAAGCCGATAGCCGGAAACCCCATCGATCATCACGATTCGGGTATTTTTTTCCTCAATCTCTTTCCGAACCAGGTTTGCAAACTCATCCGGAGCAAACTGAAGGGGCTCGACCTGAACCACCGAGAGGGTCCCCCGATCGAGCATTTTTTTAATCGGGACACCAATCGACTCCGACCGGTGCAGGAGCGTCTCCGCAGCCTCCTCAAAAAGGTAGATGACCGAGCGCTCGCCCCTGGCCGCCGCTTCCTTCATGAACTGAACGCCGAGGGTCGTTTTTCCGACACCGCTGGGACCGGTTACCATGGTAATGGTGCCACGCTCCAGACCGCCGTGCAGAAGATCGTCCAGGTGGGAGACCCCCGAAGAGATCGACTCGGCGATGAACTCCCTCTGGTGCGCTTCCGGAATGAGGCGGGGCGAAACGACGATCCCCGAATCGGTCAGCCGGAGGGTGTGGCAGCCGCCTCGGAAGCCGGAGCCTCGGAACTTGGTCACGCAAAGACTCCGTTGCCGGTCCGACATTTCGAGGTGGATCGCCCCATCACACATAAATTCCAAATCATCATCCGGAACCGAGGCGGTTCCCTCGGAGGTGAAGAGAACGGTGATCTTTCGAGAGGTGAGAAACTGAAGAAAGGAGAGGACCTGTTTTCGGAACTGGAAGGAGTCGGGGGAGAGATACCGGAACTGCGTGATCGCGTCGATCAGAACGCGTTGTGGTTTGATCTGTTCGATTTTTTCAATAATCTTTTGGGTGGTCGGCGCTCTTTCCACATCGGCGGGGGAAAAGATGTCGTACGTTTTTACTTCGGAGAAAAATTCAGGGGAGGGACTCAGATCGAGAAAAGAAATGCCGGATAGATCCAACCCCAAGGTCAATGCATTTTTACGGATCTGCCCCTCCGCTTCCCCCAGGGTAATCAACAGCACCTTTTCCCCTTTTGTCGCGCCGTCTGTGAGAAAATGAAGACCGAGGATGGTTTTTCCCATTCCTGGCTTTCCGCGCACCATATAGGTCCTGGCGGGGATCAGCCCTCCCTGGAGAATTTCATCCAGGCCGACAATGCCGGTCGACAAACGGACGGATGGTTGCTGGGTCATCGAGTTCTCCCTTTGTATGAGATTTTCGACATTCAACTATCCTAATACAATCCCCTCAAAACAATCAACTTATGACACGAAGGTTGAGCTTGGGCATACCCGGTCGGTGTGCTCCATACCCACCCTATCCTTCATTGGGAAAAGTTGAATCAATCTAATTCTCCTCCGCGGAAGCGCTCGGGATGAACAAAAGATAAAGATCGTTCAGGTGGGTTCGCGTCGGACCGGTTCGGATCAGATCCCCGAGCGCATCAAAGAAGGGATACGCGTCGTTCTCAGCCAGCGCCATCCGAGGATCCATCCCCTTCCGTGTCGCCCGCTGCACCGTCTCCCCGGTGGCGACCGCCCCCGCCGCGTCGGTGGGACCGTCGGTCCCGTCCGTCGAGAGCGCCGCAGCCGTGATCCCTCGCGTTCCGGCCAGCGAAAGAGCGGCGGAAAGCGCAAACTCCTGACACCGCCCTCCCTTCCCCTTGCCTCGGACGGTCACGGTCGTTTCACCGCCGGCAATGAAGCAAACCGGTTTTCCCTTTCGACGAAATTGGATCTCCTTGGCCAGCGCAACAAGGACCTTGGCGACTTCGCGTGACTCCCCTTCAAGGACACTTGTGAGAATGTGAGGATGAAATCCCATCCGCCTCAATTGCCGGGCCGCTTCGTTCACCGCCGTTTCGCCGTTTCCGATCAGAATGTTTTCAATGTGACGGCCGAGCCGCTTCGGCGTTTCGGGCCGCTCCCCCCGCGCTCCTTCTTCCAAGACGAGGCGGACGGAGGGATCGATCTCATCCCAAAGGCGATATCGTTTCAAAATCTCGATCGCATCGTTGAAAGTGGTCGGATCGGGCACGGTCGGGCCGGAAGCGATGACATCGAGCCGGTCACCGACCACGTCGGAGAGGATAAAGTTCACCATCCGGGCCGGACCGACCGCTTTGGCAAGTTGTCCCCCTTTGATTTGAGAGAGATGCTTCCGAACGGCGTTGATCTCGCCGATCACCGCGCCGGAACGCAAGAGAAGATCGGTCACCTGCTGTTTGGATTGGAGAGAAATCCCGGAAACCGGCAACGGGAGGAGGGCCGATCCCCCGCCCGACCAGAGGCCGATGACGAGATCCCCCCGGTTTGCACGGCGGGCGAGAGCAAGGATCTCTTTCGCTCCTGCTGTTCCCGCCTCGTCTGGAATCGGATGGCCGGCTTCGATGATCCGAATTTTCCGGCATGGGAGGCCGTATCCATCTTTGGTGACGATCACCCCGTCGGTGATCGCATCCCCCAGGAGCCGTTCCAAGGCTTCGGCCATGCGGGCCGATCCCTTCCCGGCTCCGATCAGATAGACCGAACGGTTCGGTTCGACAAGGTAGGACCGGCCGTCCCATTCTATTTTCTTATTTCGAAAGCGGATTTTCTTTTGAAGAAGCGCCCCCGGATCGAGCGCATCGAGGAGAAGGGGAATGAGCTGTTGGAGGTCTTTCTTTCCCGCAGGAGGAGGGTTCATGGGATTAGAACCTACCCCTTCGTCTTCTCCCAATCGGCGAGGAATTTGGCCAGCCCGATGTCGGTGAGCGGGTGTTTGAGAAGCTGTTGAATAACGGCGAAGGGCATGGTGGCGACGTGGGCCCCGATCTGTGCCGCCTCGATCACATGGATCGGATTTCGAATGCTGGCGACCAGGACCTCGGTCTTAAAAGTGTAATTCGAAAAAATGGTGACGATCTGGTCGATCAGATCCATACCGACCTGGCCGACATCATCGAGCCGGCCGATAAAAGGGCTGACATAGGTGGCGCCGGCCTTCGCGGCAAGGAGCGCCTGGGCCGGAGAAAAGATGAGGGTGACATTGACCCGAATCCCATCTTTCGCAAAACGCCGGGTTGCTTTTAAACCGTTCGCCGTCATCGGCACCTTCACCACGACATTTTTGTGAATGCCGGCGAGGGAGCGCCCCTCCTCCACCATCCCCTCTTCGTCGGTCGCAACCACCTCCGCGGAGATCGGTCCATCGACGATTTGGCAGATCTCTTCGATCAGCTTCCTGAAATCCTTCTTCTCTTTTGCGACCAGGGAAGGATTCGTGGTGATGCCGTCAATCAATCCCAGCGCAACAGACTCTTTAATCTCGGAAATGTTGGCGGAATCCAAAAAGAACTTCATTCGATGCTCCTTATTTCGGCTGAGTCGCGGAGGGGATCGGCTGACTGCCGGTTTGTTTTAACTCGCTGATCTTTTTTTTCAGCTCTTCCGAGAGGGGATCGTTCGGCTTGAGCTGGACCAGCTTTTCCCAGGCTGCCGTCGCTTTCTCGGCGTCATTTTTATCGTTCAGCAGGATGATTCCGGAATTGTAAAGCGCGATTTCATGTTTCGGATCGGCCTTCAACACCTTGTTCAACTCTTCCAATGCCTGATCGATTTCGCCGAGACTCCGGTAAGAGGACGCAAGATCGGTCCGAACGTGGGTGTTGTCGGGATCGACCTCAAGCGCTTTCTGATAGAACTCCTTCGCTTTTTCAAAGCGCTGGATGTCATAGTTCGCGTTTCCCATGAAGACGAGCGCTTCGATATCTTTCGGATCTTTCTCAAGGCGCGCTTTGTATTCGGCCAGCTTCTGCATGAACGGAACGGGAGCGCCCGATCCATGAGGCGACTCCTCGGAGGCAGAGGAGGACGCGGCCTCTCCGACAGAAGCGGAGGGGGAGGGGACCGAGGGAGGGGCGGGGGCGCCGGCCCCGACATTCTCGGCCATCCCCTCCTGTTTTTGGCAGCCGATGAGCGAGGAAAACGATAAGAGGAAAAGAACCATCCACTTTGTGAAATAAAACATGAAAAACCCTCTTAAAAGACGCCCCATATTAACCGATCACCCCTCCCCTGTCAACAAGATTGAAGTTCACGGATCACCATCCCGGACAAACGCGAGCCGGCCCCTTCCGGGGAGGCATTCACCCCATGCTGCGGTCGCGAAACGCGCATAACCTCATGCAGAACCGTAGGAAAATGCCGGGGGGAGGCATTGACACCCATCGCTCAAAGTTGCAAAAATAAATCGAACCCATTTGGCCTAATAGCCCGCTCAGAAGGAGGCATCGATCATGATCTATGAGTATCAATGTCGAAAGTGTCAGGAGGTCTTTGACGCCCAGATGTCGCTTGCCGAACACGATCAGGGTGATCCGGCCTGTCCCCGTTGTCAAAGTCGGGACGTCGTCCAACGGATGACCGGATTTTTTGCCCAAACCACCCGAAAGGCCGCTTGATTTCGAAAGGAGTGATCATGATCTCATGGAAAGAAATAAAACAACTGCTCGAATATGGAAATGAAGACCACTGGGTCAGCACCCTCAGTCTGAACATCGACGGCCGCCGTTTTCCGAAACGGAAGGAATTCATGGTCGTCCTGAAGAACCTTTTGAAACAGACGCGGACCGACTTGGAATCGAAGACGCTCGCCCCGGAAGTGCGGCAATCGATCGAAGAAGATTTGAAAAAAATGGAAGGATACCTCGGCAATCGGTTCGAGCGGAATCATCACCGGGGGGTGTTGATTTACTCCTGCTCCCAAAAAGGTCTCTGGCTTCCCCTTGCCTTTCCGGTTCCTCTCCGATCGAAGCTGGTCGTCCTTCCGCACCCTTATACACTTCCCCTCACCGCGCTTCTCGATCAATATCCGAAATATGCAGTCGTCCTTGTCAGCCAGGAGCGGGCCCGCATTTTTGAAGTCTACCTGGGAGAAATCATCGAGCACTCTGAAATTTACGACGAGATCCCCGGGAAGGTGCACGATCCTTCCAGCAAGGAATACAAGTCGATGGAAGAGTACGGCCTCGCAGAGCGGCGGATTGAGCGGCGGGGGAGAAGATCGGAAACCGGAACCGGCGGATATTCGGAGAGCGCCATTTATGGATTGGCGGAGCGAAAAATCGAGCGCCATGTTGGAACGCATATACGACAACACCTCAAACGGATCGCCGACACGACCTTCGCCTTTTTCAAGGATCACCGCTTCGATTGGTTGATCGTCGGCGGCCAGGAGGAAAACCGCTCCGGGTTCGAGGAGACGCTCCATCACGATTTAAAGGAGCGGATCATCGGCCGGATCAAATCCGACCCGAAGCTCTCCCTTCCCGAAGTTTATGAGGAAACGCTGAAACTGATTCAAGAGGTCGAATGGAGTCAGAAGGATCAACTGGTCAAGCAGATCGCCGAGGCGAACCAGCCGTATGGGCTGGGGGTCTTCGGCGTGATGCCGACCCTTCACGCATTGGGGCAAGGAGCGGTCCAGACACTGGTCGTGCAGGATAACGTCGAGTTGCCCGGCGCGCGCTGTCCCTCTTGCGGGCATCTGAATATGGGCGATTCGGCTTGTCCCGAATGCGGAAGCCCGACCGATCCGGTAGCCGATCTGGTGGAGGAAACGATCGAGCAGGCGATCTCGCAGAGCGCTCAGATCGTTTATGTTCCCCGCCATCCGATTCTCGAACAATCGGGAGGGATGGGAGCCCTTCTTCGATATCAGCCGGCAAAGAACACCAATCTCGCCAAGGGAGCCGCCTGAGCGGATGATTATGGAGGAAGACCGATGGCGACCGTCGCACTGACGCAGCATTCGAAGATCCGGCAGGCCGTTGAAGAGGCGCTGGGCTTCCTGCCGGTGGAGGAGCTTTTCAAGAACAAGATCGTCGCGATCCATCCCAACGACACGACGGCGACGGAGGAGGACCAATCGGGAGTGACGCAGGCCGACACCCTTGAAGCGGTCATCCAGTTCGTGAAGCGGTTTCAGCCGAGGGAGTTGATCGTCTCCGGCGGGGCCGGGGCCTCCGAGACCGACGAGGTCTTCCGGATCACCGGAATGGACCGGGTGATCGAGAAAGAACGGGTCCAATACGTCGATCACAACAAGCCCCCCTTCGCGACCGTTCCCCTCGACTACGGACCGATGCGGGAGGTCGTCGTCCACGAGGGGGTGCTCCGCTACGAAACGGTCGTTTCGCTCAGCCAGTTGAAGGTCCACTCCCAATCGGTGATCGTCGGCGCCATCAAAAACATCGCGATGAGCTGGCCCGCCGCCGACTACTACGGCCATCCGAGAATGGCCGATCAGTACGGCCGGAGCGGGATGGTCGAGGACAAGAACGGATTTATCGTCGGGATGCTGAAGCGCTTCCCCCCGCACCTGGGGATTGTGACGGGACACCCGGCGATGATCGCGACCGGCCCGACCGGCGGGATCGCCGTCGAGACCGGATTGGTCGTCGCCGGACGCGACCCGGTTTCCGTCGATACGGTTTGCGCCTCGCTCCTCGGATTCTCGACGATGGGGGTCGAATACCTCCGCCAGGCAACGAAGCTCGGGCTGGGGGATGGAGATCTCTCCCGGATCGAAATCAAGGGAGTCCGCCTCGATGAAGCGATGCGAATCTTTAATGAACGGGCCTACGGCGTGCGCAAAGCGCTCAAGTCGGCTTGAAGAAGCGCTGCGCTACGCGCGCTTTCGCCGCTCCACCTGCGAGAGAGGCGTCTCGCGATTCTGCCGCGGCACCGAAAATCCGATCACGCCGGTGATGATGATCAGCATGACGCCGATCACCTCGCTGTTCCAAAACTCGGCCGTATCGTACCTGTAGCTGAAGAGAAACGGCGAGACGATCAACCAGGCCCCGACGATCAGATTGACATAAATGAGCACCTTCAAATCGATATCCTCTTCTATCGCCTCTACTCGCCGGACCAGTATCGGATGATATAGTAAATTGCCCAGACAACGAGAGAGACATAAACGACCTTCAACCAAAACGGAACAATACCGGCCCGCTCCACGATCCCCGAGGCGTACTCGTAATCTTGGTGGAGATGCGAATCCTTTTCCAGGCCGACCTTCTCCATCAGCCGGTGACGATCTTCTTCATGCTCTTTTTTCGGTTCCATCGGCTCCCTCTTCGGATACCTCATTCTCGAGCATTCGCCGGGCGGTCTCTTCCGTTTCGCGGAACTGCCCGTCGCGGATGGCCCAAAGAAAAACAAACCAGGCGGCCAGCGAGACCAGCATCCCGACCAGATAATTGATCCAGGTGATTTCCATCTAACACCCCAACATAGCGGGTCAGCGCCGCGCCGTCTGCGCCGATGCTCCCACGCGTCGCTTCTCCAAAAATTCCTCTCGCGCCTGAAGATAAAGGGACCGGACAAAATAAACGACATCCCAGACCTGCTCCGGCGTCAGCCGCTTTGAGAAAGCCTCCATCGGCGTTCCGCCGACCCCGGTCATCACCACAGTGAAAAGGTGCCTGGCGTCGTGTCCCAGTTTGACCCCTCCCGGCGCCCCCGCCGGGAGGGTGAAGTTCGCCGGACGGACCGGATTTCCCCAGACGTCGCGCAGGATCGGGGCGAGCGGACCATCCCCCTTTCCTTGAGGTCCGTGGCAGCCGAGACAACCCGCCTCGGCATAAACCGCTCTTCCCCGATCGACCGATGCGGAATCGGCCGGCGGCTCAGGCGGAATCGTGATTGGAGGAGGGACGGCCTCGTTCTTCCATCGGTCGGAGAAGATCTTGATGTATTGAACGACCGACGCCCGCTCCAGCTCCGAAATCTCATGCCAAGCCGGCATGGCGGTTCCCCACAAGCCGTGCGTGACGGTCCGGTAGAGATCGGCATCGAGCGGCAGGGTATTCTCCCCCCCGCCGGTGGAGCGGAACTTGAAGATCCCGCGGGTGAAATCGCGCGGCTTCGGATCCAAGAACCGGGCCGACGGCCCGTTGCCGTCCCCTTTCTCTCCGTGGCAGCCGATGCAGCGGCGCGCGTAGACCCGTTTTCCGATTTCGAAGACCTCCCGCTTCGGATCAAGCGCGGTGCCGGCGTTGACACTGATCGGAAGAAATTCCTCCCGCCAGTCGCCGATCTGAGTCCCAAGCCTTTGGAGATAGGCGATGAGCGCCTTTCCCTCTTCGCTCATCTGCGGTATGCCGTTCGCATCGGCTGGGTTGAACAGCCACCGAAAGGAGGGCATGATCGAATCGGAAACCACGGCGCGCGGCTCCCAGTGATGGGCCACGTGCCAATCATCCCCGTATTTTCGCCCGACGCGGAATAAATCAGGTCCGATTCGACGGGTCCCAAAGAGATGGGGAATGTCATAGGTATACTCGCCCGCCTGAGAAACCGGACCCCAACGGTTGTCCTCTCCGGTCACGGGGCGGACATACTGTGAATGGCAATACCAGCACCCTTCCCGAATATAAACCTTCCTCCCGAGCTTTTCTTGCTCCGTATAATCGGTCGGCAAAATTTGTATCCCCTGCACCGTCCGGACGGGCAACTCATAGTTCGACTCCAATGCAATCGGCATCAGCCATTGGATGGCGATCGCCAGGAGGAAAAACGCCACCCCGGCGATCAGGATGATGGCGGAGGGCCGCTCGAGCGGTCCCGATGCATGCATCGGCGCCCGCGCCTCCGCCGTCGGACGGGGAGAAACCGGGGTCGTCTCGATCGGCGCCCCGTCGCGCGCGCTCCGCCAGAGATTGTAGAAAAAGAGCGCCATCCCGACGTCCATCGCCATACCGGAGAGGGTCCGCGCCTCCCACCACGGCTTCATTTCCACAACGCTGTCGGTGAAGTTGACGCCGTACTCCAACATGGCCCCTTGGATAAATCCCATCGCGGCCAGGATCACCCCCATCATCCCTCCGCCGAAGAGGACCAGCCAGAAATGCCAACTCGCCAACCGCCAGCTCCAGAGCTCGCGCCCCGTGACGCGCGGCCAGATGTAATAAAGCCCTCCCGTCACCCAAATCACGAATGTCCCGAAGACGGTCATGTGAGAGTGGGAGATGGTAAAGTCGTTGAAGTGGGTCAACTGCTGCATCCGCCGGAGCGCTTCGACCGAGCCTTGAAAACAGCCGACGAAGTAATTCACCGCTCCCAGGATCAGAAACTTCGCCGCATAGTCGTACGACCGCTTCCCCGCCAGGAGATGCCATTTCCCGAGCATCGTCCCGAAGAAGTTCGTCGTCACCGTCCAGACCGGAATGATGAGAAGAATCCCGTAGGCGATGGCGACCGTCTGCGTCCACTCCGCGATCGGGCTGTAGAGGTAGTGGTGGATCCCGAGAAAGGGATAGAGAAAGGCGATGCTCCAAAAACCGATCAGGGAGAGCTTGTGGGAGTAGAGGGGGTTTCTCACGCTGCTGGGGAGGAAAAAGTAGATCAATGCCAAACCGGCCGGGGTAATCCAGAGCCCGACGACATAGTGGAGGTAGAGGCCGTGGAGCGCGGCGCTGTTGACGCCGTTGATCCAGAAAGGAAGGATGAAATTTCCGAGGGGATAATTCATCGCCGTCCAGATCAGAGCGGCCATCGCATACCAGAGGGCAACATAGACCCTGCGTTCCCGCCGCCGAAAGACCGTCCCGTAGACCTGGAGGGTCGTCATCACCAAAACGATCATGATCAAGACGCCCACCCAGACGGGATATTCCCCCGCCTCGATCCCCTTGTTGAATCCGGCCATCAGGGTGAGGCTTCCCAATAGGATCGCGGCATTCCAGAGCCAGAAAGTAAGATAACCCCATTGCTCTTTGTAGAGCCGGACGCCGCAGATTCGGGGAACGAAGTAGTAGAGCAGCGCAATGAAGCCGGTCGAGAAGGCGCCGAAGATAACGCCGTTGACATGGACCGGACGGAGCCGTCCGAAAGAAAACCAGGAAATTTCGTTGAGGAAGTTCGGATGGTGGAACTTGATCGAGAGGATCACGCCGACGATCGGGTACAAGGTCAGCCACACCAGCGTCGCATAGGCCCAACGCTTCACCAGATCGTGATTGACCAACGTCTCTTCTTGATAGACTTCCCTTTCCTCCGGCATCTCCTGCGAATCGACCTCCCCGGCCCCAAAGGGGGAATGACATGGTTGCTTATTCCTTAAAGAGCAAAAACAAGACCGCATCGCCGGGCCTCCTCACCCGCCGATGCGGACGGTCTTTTTGGCATCGCCCGCGGCTTTCTTCAGCGAGACGTAAGGAGGCCCACATTAAAAAGAAAAGTGAGTTGCAGAAAAATCACACTTCGATTCAGTCCGGGGAGCGTTTCAAAAAAGGGTTGGCGTTTGATCAGGCAGGATCTTTCCGATCGGTCCCCTAAACGGAGGACGGCTTCTCTGAAAATGGCCTCCGGTCGGGGAATTCGGAAAATTCATTCGAAAATGATTTCAGGTTTCCTAAGATGAAAATGAGGTTGGGTCGACATCTGTGATCGTTTTGGTTTGATCGATTGTCCAGACATCTCCGATCACGCGGCCGGAAATTCCCTGTCCGGTTGCTAAGAACGTCGTTGCCGCAAGGTTAGAGAGGGTATACGAATACCGTGGGGATCCTGATGCCGTGAAATCGATGCCGGCAATCGATGCGCTTGTATAACCGGTATCGACCGCGCCGTAGTGGACCATCATCCCCGTAAAGATGGCGGCCAAACCGGTCCGGACCTCGGCCTGCTGTGCTTTGGCTTGATAATTTAGAAAATTAGGGATGGCAATCGCCGCCAAGATGCCGATAATGGCGACCACGATCATTAACTCAATCAATGTGAACCCTCTTTGGCCTTTGATTCGCCCGACCATGATTGCCTCCTGTTACTGAGGAAAACGATTCTTCTTTCCATCCTCCGATCTCTTCAGTAGCAGGTTATGTGCCATTCGCCGAGAAATTATTTTTCCCTTTAGCTTAAAGGACTTAGGTCCTGAGAACTCACAAACTGATTCCTTCTGTTCCATAGAATGTCCATGCCGGCGGGTCCGGATGACATTTTTTGTCATTCCATTAAGGGATGCTTAGAGTGCAGAAAAAGACAGGATGTCCATACGGATGGAGATCAGGCTGATGATGAGACACCGATGACTTCGCCGCTTTCGGAGGCCGGTATTCTTTACCCAAAGGATCCCCGAATCAGCCTCCTTCCGTCTTCGCATTTAAAATTCCATCTTTGGAAAGTGCAACATCTTTTCCGGGAGCGTCCCCGAAATCTTCAGGGCCAGCTCCCAGAGGTGCTGATAACGATCGGGCGGCATCGGCGTGAAGCCGTGCCCTAAAATCGACCGCTCTCTTGCCTCCAGCGGGATTTTGAATGTACTCCACTGTTGATCGAAGGCGATTCCGAGCGGATCACCGATCTCCTTCAGTAGCCGGTAATCCCCGAGCAGGTCCGGCTTGATCCGCCCATCGAGCGGGCTCGTATACTTTTGAATGAAATCGGTCTTCAAGGAAGCAGGAAGCGGATCAGGATCGATCCGGTCGAATTGAAATCCTCTCTCCGCTAACCGCGCCTGCGCCAAAACCTCCAGAGCGCGCAGAAGGCGGACGGTGGCCTCCTCATATTTCTTCTCGGTGTGGGCGCGGCGTTGGGCATTGGCGAGAAGATCGAGAAAGAGCTCCGGCTTGATCTCCTTGGTTCCCATCACCAGTTTTTCCAGGAAGGAGAGGTTCTCCTTTAATTTCGCGACGACATCTTTCAGACCGGGCGGCCCGCCGAAGAGGGCCGACATCTCGAGCCCCTTCTTCGCCGACTGAAGCCGGTTCCACCCCTCCCGATAATCGAAGGCGTCCCAGAAGGCATATCCCTCCGAAAAATCGGCCAAGCTTTTATAGAGCGGCTTGGATCCGCCGCTCACCCGCTTCTCGATCTTCCGAAAAAGATCGGCCGCCTCGCGATAGCGGGCCTGATTGAATACCGCCGCCGCGTCGCGACGCCCATTTGCAGCCAATTCGTCCCACGGGTTTCCCTGGTAGAGGACCCGCGCTTCCCCACGAACGGCCGTCTCGGTTCCCCCCTTCGCCTGCGCTTTGGAAACAACCGCGTGAAAGGAGGAGGCGGCATCCACCGCGCAAAGGGCCAAGGCCGCGGCCATCGTCTTGGTCCCGCCGGAGGTGTCGATCGTCAACTGGGAAGGCTCCACCCCCCAACGGGAAAGGAGTCCCGGAATTTCCCGGAGCAAGACGCGGCAACATTGCAAAAGATCTTCCGAATCGGGGGTCACGATCTGGTCCCATTGCCGGGGAGGCTGTTCAATCTGCGGGATGATTTCCCGGTCGATCTCCCCTTGCTCCGCTTCTGCGACGAAGAAGCAGAGGGCCTCGGGGCGAAGCCGGTTGATGGCGAAGATTGTCGAGGCGAGATCTCCCCCCACTGAAACCAGCAGCGCCTTCACCGATGACTGCGACATGGCATTCTCCGATCGGACATTGACAAGAGAATCTCACTTCGATTAAGTTCGATGGACTTCTGTTCTAAACGAACACTCGATGGACTCACACGGAGGGGATGATGGCCAATGCGATTGAACAGCTCAAAACGGGACTGACGGTCGGTTATGCCGGGCTCGGTTTTCGAAGCGGAACCACCGGAAGCGTCCGGCAGCAAGCCCACGACGGCGACACACTTCATCTCCGCCCGATCGGCAACCTCGGCGTCCGGTTCCTCGGGGTCGATGCCCCCGAAATCAGCTTCACTCTCCCTCGGAACCGGCGCTTCATCGGTCTCTCCAACCCGCTCTGGGAACAGTTCCTGAGTAACCCCTTTGATCCGAGCCTTCCTCCCTTTCGGCCCGCGTTGAGCCCCGGCCTTATCGCTTATCTGAAAGAACGGACCGGACCGGGTGCCGCGCTGAACCACCACCAGCATGCCTCCGCCGCGGAGGATGCGTTGGAGGAAGAGGTCTTCAAAGATATCTCAACCCTTCGCCAGACCGACGAGACTTTTCAGTTTCTTCTCTCCTTCGCCCACGAGGTGATGGACCGCTACGGCCGGCTCCTCGCCTTCGTCAACCGGTTTCAACCCTCGGCGACTAAGCCGAAGCGGCGTCCGACCACCTACAACGAGCGGCTTTTGAAGGCGGGATGGATCACCCCTTATTTCATCTGGCCGAATATCAATCCCTTCCGCCGCCAGGATTCGCCGATGAAAGCGGTCATCCCGCCGGGGAAAGCGCCGGAGATCGTGAAGAAAGAGAAAACCCTCTCCGACGCCCGAAAGTGGGTCCGAAGCGCGCGGAAGAAAAAGGTCGGCCCCTTCGACGCGCGGAATCCGCTCCGCCTCCTTCCGTTCGAGATCCGCTTTCTCTCGCAACGGCGTCCGCCCGATCGTTGGGTGATCGATCTGAGCAAGAAGAGCGACGCGCTGATCCAACCGCAAAACTATTACACGATCCCGAACTTTGAAGATCGGCTCTTCATTCCGGCGGAGTTCGTTCCCCTCTTTGTAGAAGCGGGTTGGAAGCGGCAGGTCTAATTTAAATCTTGTCCTTTTCTCCCTACCCTCCCGTCTTGAACGCCCGATACAGCGCGTCGGCCTCGCCGACGAGCGAGCGGTGGCGCGGCTCCCATCCGAGCAGACGCTCGGCCAAAGGTCCGATGACCACCTGATCCAACGCCAGCGCGTCCGCAAAAGGTCCCATCTGCTTTCTGGCTTCTTCCAGAGGGGTGGTGTTGACGTTGCCGTAGCAGCCGGCCGCCGCGCTGAGCGCCTCGGCGACGGCGCGCAGCGTCAATCGGGAGCCGTCCGCCGCGTTGAAAATTTGTCCCGCCGGCGCCCGCTCCACGCAACGGACGTAGAGGTCAGCCAAATCGTCCCGATGAACGAGCGGCCAATGGTTTCGGCCCTCTCCGACGATCCGGATCGCTTTCTCCTTTTCAGCCGACGCCATCAGCATTGCCAGGATCCCGCCGGCGCCGCCGTAAACAAGGGCGGGTCGAATCACGCAAGGAGTAATCCCCCGGCCGCCCGATTCCAGGACCGTCTGCTCCACCGGCGGGCGCCAAGCGACGATCGCGGCGGCCTTGTCGGCCGAGGCGGTTTCATCGACGACCCGGCCGCCGGTGTCGCCCAAGACCCAGATCCCGCTGGTATAGATGAACCGGCGCAGTCCCTTCGATTGCGAGAGGGCGTCGAGCGCGGCCGCGACCCACTGCGGGTCGATCTTCCCCATGTCTCCGGACATTTCCGCCGCCGCGTGAACAACGGCATCGACCTCGGCGACCAATGGGACCAAAGGGCCCGGCTTTTTAATATCCCCCTCTACCGCTTTCGCTCCGAAGCGCTCCACCAGGCCCGCCTTCTCCGGCGTGTGAACCAGCGCCGTCACCGCGTGTCCCGCGCGGCAGAGCGCCGCCACCACCGCATTTCCGATATACCCCGATCCACCCGTGACAAAGACTCTCATGAAAACCTCCCTCTGCAACCGTTGGCCCCACTTACAGGAGCAACCAGAACTCGCCTACTTCATCTTCTGAATGTCTTTTTTCAATTCGGAAAGCAGCTTTTCCTTCTCCGACCGAAACGCCGCTTCCGCCGACGGGCCCTCCTTTTGAACCTGTTTGACGAGCGTATTGAATCGCGCGTCATGCGCCTCCGCCTGGTCCTTTCCGAGCTTTTGAGAAATTGCGTTCCTCAGCCCCGACTCTCCATAGAGGCGAGAGTGGGTGGTCAACACCTTGGTCATCGCCCCGGTCCTCTTCCCCCCTTTCCAGGTCTGGATCGCCTGGTCGAGCGAGGCGCCGACTTCATTCAGCACTTCCATCCAATCCTTATCGGGGACTTCGGTCAGATTCGCTTCTTTAGGGGTTTTCGTCGTCAAACTCAAATCGGCGGAAACCGCCGCCGCCCCGACCGTAATCGATCGGCCTCCCGTCTTGATCTCCTCGGCGGTCAGCCGGGGATGCCACGCCTCGATCCGGTATGTGCCCGGCGGAACGTTCGGAAGCTCATATTTTCCGTTCTTCCCGGCCACCGCATAATATTGCGAAGGGGCGACGAAGACCATTCCCCGCATCTGCGTGTGGATCTTGCACCGGAGCATCACCGCACCCGGCTTCTCGAAGATGACCGTTTTGATGTCCCCTTTATTATGCGCCCCGATATCGAAACGGTTTCCCGGGGTGGTCGAGTGGACGTTGTGCATCTCATTGTCTTGGTTCTCAAAGAGAATGGTAGAGCCGATCGGCACAACGGTGAAAAACGGGATGAACTCCAAATTTTCCTGCCGAATCGTCGTCTCCTTCGGCGGCACCGGCGCCGGTTTCGGACGGGTGTCCTTCAAATAAACCACCGCCCCCTCCCCTAAATCCGAGCCGACCCGGACGGTCCCCCCGACCGCGGCCGCCTCTACGCTTGCTGAAAAATAAACCACAAACAAAAGGGTAAGGATCGACAGGACGCCCCCTCGAACCATTCTTTGAAAATGATGTACATTCATCATAACTTCTTTATCCTCTCCATGAAAAGACCATCCGCGCAACAATAATCTCTGCCGAAAAAAAGTTCAAGAGGGGGGGACAATTGATTTTTTCAGCCGATCCAGAGATATGCCATCGCCAGTCCAAAGTAGATCACGAAGGAAAGGATCAGGCGCCATGCCGACTCTTTTGAAGGGCGGGCCCACTCCGGAAGCTGGGGAGCGAGAAACCGATAATTCAATAAATAGAGCGCTCCGGGAAAGAGGATCGTTCCGGAAAATCCGATCGCGGCGCTGGTAAGAATCAGCGGTCCCGGCTGATCGAGGAGCATGGTCAACGAGGTGATCACCGTTAAAAGCGCCAGGAAGAAGTAATACCACTGGCGGCCGGTGAACTTTTTGCCGGCGGGAAAGAGGATCGTGACGATATCGGCCTGCATCCGGCTGACGGCGTCGGCGGTCACGAGCCAGGTGTCGGTGAGAAACGCCGCGGCGACTATTAAGAAAAGTGTCCGGCCAAACGCCCCCCAGCTCACCTCAAAGAACCGGCTCTGCACCACCGCGAGTTCATAATCTTGAGGGACCAGTCCCTTCGGAAAGAGCAAGGCATAGGCCAAAAGACAGGTCATCATCGTCGTCGCGAGGTTGCCGAGAATGCCGATCAACACATCGGTAGAGAGATACCGCTCCCATTGCCGCCAAGCGGCCGCCGATTGCGCCGACGCTTCGGGTAAAAATCCATCGGCGGTGATCGTCTCCGGTTTTCCGGTCAATCCGGTGATCCGGCCGATATGCTCCGCCATCGCGCTTCCCTTGTCGCGCAGCCAATAGGAATAGAAGAGAATCCAGAAGCCGCCGAGCCCGGCAAAGGTGATCGCCGTCAAGAGCTTGGTGTTGTCGTTTCGATCCCAGGGCCGCGGCGGCGGGCCGGTCATGCCGAAGAGTCCGGCAAAAAAGCGGGGGATCGTCTGAAGCACCTCGGGCTGAAGGCAGGCCCAGAGGAGCCCCGCCACGGTGGTGATCGCCACGATCTTCATCGACCACTCGATCAGGGTGTAGACCATCCGGCTCAACAGAATCGCAACCAGAAAGATCGCAATGGTCGAATAGGCCCAGAAAAGGGTCTGGCCGCGCGGGCTCCAGCCGGGAGGAAAGTGGGTCAGCGCCGCCATCGCCGTTCCCCCCGCCGAGGCGAAGGCGCCGAACCAGAGGAAGGAGAGGCTCATCAAGATCCAGAGGAGGATCCCGAACCCGCGGTGGAGCCGGATGAAACCATGAAAAATGCTCTCCCCGGTGAGGAGGGTATACCGCCCGATCTCGACCGTCATCGGATACTGAAGCAGGCAGGCCGGGATGAGGAGAACGAGAAAGGTCAACCCGTATTTGGCGATGAGGTAGGGCCACCAGATCAGCTCCCCGCTCCCCTGCGCCAGCGCCATCCAGACGATCCCCGGGCCCAACGCCGCGGCCCAGCCGGGAAAGGGGGGAATCGGTTTTCGACCGTACGACATGGGCCTCCGAGAGTCAAAAAGCGGCCCATTTTAACACAAACTGAAAACGTGGAGGAAGGAAAGAAAAAGGGGGAGATCCGGTCAGGGATTTTTTCGGGTCAGGACGTTCCCTTTCCAGTCGAGATCGATCGTCGTGACCCCGGCGCCGATTCGGACGGCAAGACCCTTCGGTTTTTGATCGGGAGCGCTCCGCTCCGGGTGCCAGACTTCGATTTCATAATCGCCCGCCGGCACGCCGGAGAATGCGAACTTCCCATCCAATTCGATCGGCATAAAAAAAGAGGAGGGGGAGACGAAAACCATCCCCTTCATGTCGGAATGGATTCGGCAGCGAAGATCGACCGCGCCCGGTTTTTTGAGCACGACCTTCCTCGATCTCCCCGGAATCTGCAACCCAAGATCGAACCGGTTTCCGGGAGAGTCGGACTTGATGTTGTGCATCTCGAAGTCGTCGTTCTGGAAGGTGACCGTCGAGCCGACGGTGACGATGCTGAACTTCGGTTTGAATTTGAACATTTCCTGGCGGATGGTGATCGGCATCGGAGAAACGGGGGCGGGAGGATGATTGAGATCACGGAGGTAGACGACGGCGCCTTCTGCGGTGGCGCCATCAATCGTTAGCTCTCCTTGGACGCCAGTGGAGGTCTCGGCATGAATCAAAGCATGGAATAAAAGAATAAAAAGGAAGGAGCAAGAAAAGGAAAAAGTAACGACGGTCCTTCGCGATTTCAAGTCTAACCCTAAATCTTAAAAGTAATAGCGAAACCCTAAAAGGGCGGTCAATACGCTGGCATCCCAATCCCTGGTTTCACAACCCAAAGAGAAGCAGAACTCCATATTTCCCGAATTGGATTTCCATCCAACTTCCGTGTTGACGGCAAGATTTTTTGCAGCGAAATAATCGAACCCGCTGCTTATTTTTATTGCCATCGTATTTTCCGGATCGACTTCGAAAGGAGTGGTGAAAAGATCTGCAATCTCCTCAGCGGTTAAGTCCTCAGAGAGGATCGTTCTTCTTCTTCGTTCGTCGCGATTGAAAGAGTTCATATTGATACCCAGTCCGAACGACAAGTAGTATGAAACGGCGCCCGATACAATTGGACGCCACTCGATAAGTGGAATGATGGAAGTGGTCTTCGCTTCTCCTACACCTCTTCCGGAAATTTCAATATCGTGTTTTTCCCACTCAATATTAAGGCCGACAGAGAAAATATCACCGAGGCCATAGAGAATATTGCCGCTGACGATCGGCCCTGTTTTACTCTCAAAAGCAGTCGAAACGTCCTCATCGGGAAGCCCACCGCCCCCACGGATACCGATGCCCCATTTTCCCTCTACACTTTGTGCTCTCACCTCATGGTCGAAAACGGCAAAAAAAAGAATCACTCCTGTGCATACCAGGCGCACCCAAATATCTATTTTTTTCATCCGATCTTTATTCGTCCTGATGTTATTAAAACGATTACCTCGGGAACGCCTCCCGCACCCCCCCATCGACCGGAATCATCGCGCCGGTCGTTTTGGCGGCGCGGTCGGAGGCGAGGAAGAGGACTGATTCGGCGACGTCGCGCGCGGTGATCTTCGTCTGGAGCAGATTCCGCTTAGCGTAGAAATCTTCCACCTGCTCCACCGGAATGCCGTGGGCGCGCGCCCGCTCTTCGCGGATCGCCGGCGACCAGAGGCCGGAATTCTCGAAGACACCGTCGGGATTGACCATATTGACCCGGATGCCGGCCCCGGCGTTCTCGATCGCCATGATCCGGGCCAGCTGGGTCTGCGCCGCCTTCGACGCGGAGTAGGCGCCGAAGTCTTTCCCCGGGGCCAGGACGTTCTTCGTCGCGACCACGACGACCGACCCGCCGATCCCCTGCTCCTTCATGATCCGGAGTGCCGACTGAGAGGTGAGAAAATGGCCGGTCGCATTGACCGCGAGCGACATTTCCCAATCGGCAAGCGACAGCGTGTCGACCGAGGCGGTCTTCGCCACCCCCGCGTTGGAGATGAAAATGTCGAGCCCGCCGTAGGCAAGGATCGCCTGCTCGAATCCACGCCGGACGCTCTTCGGGTCGGTCACATCCATCGCCACCGCCGTCGCGTTGACCTCGCCTGCTTTCCCGTTGATTTCATCGACGAGCATTTGGGTCTTCTTCAAATCGATGTCGGAGAGAACCACCATCGCCCCCGCCTCGACGAACGCCGAAGCAATGGCGCGGCCGATCCCGCCGGCGGCGCCGGTGACGAGGACGATCCTTCTAGAGAACTCCTTCTCCGGCGGCAGGAGCGTCAACTTGAAGTTCTCCATCGGCCAGTATTCGAAGTCGCAGATCTCGCGGGTGGTGATCGAACGGTACGCCTCGATCCCAGCGGCCGCCTCGATCACCGACATTGTGTGAAGATAGAGATCGCGCGGGATCCGCGTCGCCCGCCGATCTTTGCCGGTAGTAAACATCCCGATGCCGGGGATCAGCACGACCCGCGGGTTGGGATCGAGCATCGTCACGCCGGGCGTCTTATATTTTTCAAAATAGGAGATGTACTTTTCCCGATACGCCTCGCACCCTTTCCGGATCTTCTCCCGAAGTTTCTCCGGATCACCCGGCCTTTTCGTATCGACGAAGAGCGGCCACGGCTTGGTGTGCATCAGGTGATCCGGCGTGAAGGGGCCGATCTGCGTCAACCGTCTTGCCTCTTCCGAGCCGGCGAACTTCAACACCGCCGGCGCATCTTCATACTGCAACACCATTCGTTTTTCTGGTGGCCGCCCCTTTACCTGGGCCATTCGGCTGACTTCGCCGCGCAGCGTGGGCGCCACTTCGGCCGCCACCGCATGCCGCTCGGCATGCGAGAGCGCCGGCACTTTCATTCCACCCAAGGCAAGCTTTCCCCGTCCTTTCTTCGCCGCATACCGCTCGGCTTGGGTGACCATTGAGATTGTGAGGTCATACGCTTCCTTCGCCGTCTCGCCCCAGGTGATCAGGCCATGTTTGTCAAGGATGATCGCTTTGAGATTGGGATTCTTCTGATAAGCTTCCCCGACCCATTTCGAGAGGAGAAACCCCGGCCGGATGTAATCGACGACCGCCACCTCCTTTCCATAGACCTCTTCAACCACTTTCGGACTGTCCGGGGTATCGGTGAGGGCGCAGATCGCGTCGGCGTGGGTATGATAAATGTGTGGAGAAGGGAGGAATGCATGGAGAAGGGTTTCGATCGACGGCTTCGGCGCGCCCGGCTCTAAGACCGATTTCATCTGGTAGGCGACCATCTCCTCGTCGGTCATCGCCTCCCGTTTCATCAACGGAAGGAGATCGTCGAGCCGGAGCGGGGTAAAGTTCTTCACGGCGATCGTCCGCATGTCCGACCCGCTCCCTTTGATCCAAAGAATCCGGACCGGGGCGCCGGTATGATCCTTTCCGTTCACCTTGATCGACGAATTCCCCCCGCCCCACAACACCAGGTTGGGATTCGCCCCGATGATCCGGGAGGTATACACGACCAAATCGACCCCCGCCAACCCCTTCGCATCCCGATCCGACCAGAGACTTTCCATGAACCCTCCTCAAGAAGATAGAATGGGGCCTATCGTAGCGGACGGACCGAAGGGTGTCAAGGTTTTGATTGCGGAACGATTGCCGGGAAAAAGAGGAATGAATGAACCGAGCCGCCTACTGCGCGACAAGATCAGGCCAAGCGGCGTCGTTGTTGTTGACCATCGCCGCCGTCCATTCGGCCATCGAAATGCCGTTTAGCCGCAAGTCATAGAAAGAGGGGTCGAGCAGAATTGTATGCAGGACCCCTGGGATGAAAAAGCGGTGCAGCCGATCTCCAACACGGCTGACCATGTCATCGGTGACTTGCCGAAGCAGCGCTTCGAATTCCGGCCCGTTCAGAAAGAGAAAGGCTTGAAGCACCAGATCGCGAAGCGAAGAGAACATTCCAACCCGCAGATTCGGATCGCGGCTGAGGGCCCATTCGAAGAGATAAGCCGGTTGCTCCGGGCAGCGGGTGCAGCCGGCCGGGAAGAAACGGGGAAAAGCCCAGTTTTGCTCGCGCTGCACTCTCGCGACGGTGTCGTTTACATTCTGGATTCCGGGGCCGGAGTCGCTCAACACCCAGTTGCTCCGGTCCGGAAAGACCAGCTTCGCCATCATCATGGCATAGAGGGTCCCGTACCCCCCTGCGCTGGAGCCGGCCACCAACATCTTCTCCGGGTCGGGAAACGTCCGTTGCATGGCGGTCATGGCCGCGCCGAGGTTCGCGAGACCGTGATGATAGGCCGTGACATCCCGGTATTGGACCACGTTGTCGCCGCTGAAGACCGACCCGTCGCAATAGGAGACAAACACAACATTCCAATCTCTAAATGGATTGTCGGACCGCGACGCGTCCAGAATCCCACCCGCGGACGACCGCTCCGCCGTCTCTCGTGCCGTCCTTAAGTCGAGGCAGGTCAATGCGTCCCAGCAGGCTCCTCCGCCCTGGAGATAGAACATGACGTTGCTGGAAGCGCCGCGGCGGATGCTGATCTGATATTCAGATCCGAAAAGGCAAATGGCCCGCCCCTCCGCCGGATTGAAAAAAAGGACCTCCCACTCCGCTTGTTGTTCTCTTCTCGATTCCGTTTGGCCCAGAAATTGATCGATACCGGTCGCCCGGATCTCTTGGACAATGGGCGGCTCTTGTGGCGAGATATCTTCTGAAGAATCGCCTCCGGAGCCGCAGCCGGAGAGAACAGAGAGGACAATCAGAATAAATAATACTGAAATTCTCATAGAACCCCGCTCGCCATAGACGCCTGTCGCTGGGGCCGATTTCGTCCCACGAAAGAGAGATCGAGTGAATCGTGAATATATTAAGTCTAGAGAAATCCACTCTCTTCATGCAAGTCGGCTTTCTAAACGAAGCGCAACTCAAAAGAGGACTTCTACCTCCGCCGGCGCGTCACACCGGACCGATTGCGGGCAAATTCGGCTTTCCACCCCGTGGCCTAATCACGATGCTTTTCTCCTTGCAATAACTTTGTGGGATAAGTTATAGATATCCAACCCAACCCCAACTAGACCTTAATGCGGCGTTTAGAGGAGAACCACCATGAGGAATCTTCGGCGGTTTAAAGTGGTCCTGTTTTTGCTGGCGCTCCTGGCGACCTCGCTCGGTGCAACGGCGGAGACAACCGATATCGCCGAGAAAAAACGGGCGACCCTCGACCCCCGGCTGCAGCGGTTTCTCATCACCCCTCCTTCCGAGCAACCCAAACTTCAGAAATCGCTTTCCATGAAGCTCAAGGAAAAGGAAGCGGCGACCATCGATGTCCTGATCGGGTTCTCCGGCGAGGCCGATCTCTCTTCGATCCCCGGTCTCGTCCTTCGGAGCCGGATCGGCAATGTGGCAAGCGCTACGGTGACTCCCGCCGCTTTGGAAGCAGTGGCCGAGAACCCAGCCGTCCGCTACATTGAACCGGCCGTCCGACTTAAGCGCTTTAACGATGTTGCCACTGCGGCCTCCTCTGCAGTGGGGGGGCCAGCTAGACGCCGGAAACCCGGTCGCCCTTCCCTATGATGCTCAAGCTGGACAATCCCTGACGATTTCAATGCATGCAGGCGCAGGTCAGGAAAGTACATTTGATCCTGTTTTGAAGGTTTGCGAAGATAGCGAGTGCAATACCATCCTTGCCACCGACGATGACTCCGGACCCGGCTCGGACGCCCAACTGACATTCACTTTCCAAACGACTGTGACCTTCTTCATTGAAGTCTCAGAAAAGATGGGCAGAGCGGGGGACTTTCGGCTGATTCTTTACAATGATCCAACAAAACGGGTTCCCCTGGGCATTGGTGCAAAACCTCTTCACGACTCCGGTCTGGAAGGCGAAGGGGTGATCGTCGGTGTGCTCGACTCTGGAATAGACTGGTGCCATGATGACTTCATTGATGATACTACGGGAAAATCGCGTATCCGCTTCCTCTGGGACCAGACCCTGACACCGGCGTTAAGCGGAGAGATATCGGTCGATGTCGGAACTGATGGCGACGCCGCCAATGATTACGGCGTGGAGTACACCGCCTCTCAGATCAACGCCGCCCTCAATACCGACGACTGCGACCAGCCAGACCTGCGAACCGGCAAGTCCGCAGCGCCGACACACTTGGGCACGGAACCCATGTGGCAGGAATCGCGGCGGGGGATGGATCAGCGACGAATGGACAAGAGGCGGCTGGAAAATACAAAGGAGTTGCGCCAAAAGCCGATCTGGTCGTCGTGAAACTAAAAGGGGGAGAGGAGAGCGGCACCTTCGAGAGTGCCGCCGTTGTCGATGCGATGGCCTATCTTTTCGAAAAGGCGAAGGTCCTGAATGAACCGGCGGTCGTCAACATGAGCTTCGGTTTTCACGGCGGCCCGATCGACGGAACCAGCCTCCTCGACCAGGCGGTCCAGAGTGCAGTCGGACCGGGTAGGATAATCGTCGCTTCGGCAGGGAATCAAAGGGCAATTCCGATGCCCGCCGAGGGAACAATTCCGAAAGACGGATCGGACACGCTGACGGTCGACCTCTCCAACTGTCACGCTCCCGGTTGCACCGATGTAATTCTCAGTCTCTGGTACGCCGGCGAGGACGCCTATACGATCAAGGTTACCGCACCGAACGGCACCCCCCTCTCTGCCACTGACGGGGCCAGACAGTCCGCCGTCATCGACGGATCAATCGTCCAAATCTTCAACGCCAATTCCTCTCCCCCCAACGGGGACAAGAACAGCCTGGTTACCTTTAGCGGCCGGGGGAGTGGTGAGTTCGTGTGGTCGATTACACTACAGCGAACAGGAAACAGAGGAAGCGGAAAGTGGGATGCGTGGACCGTTCCACCTTTTGGAGAGGTCTTTTTCAGGGATCATGTCCCCAGGAATCCAGACAGTTCCGTGGCCGGAACGGTTGCTGAACCAGGATCCTCATACGGCGCGATCACAGTAGGGGCTTACACGACCAAGTTCCGGTGGGAAAGTTCAACCGGCGCCCAACAAAGCCTGGCCGCATTTCAGGATTTCGGCTGGCTCTATTTTCTATCCGCCGGTGGTCCAACCCGGGATGGCCGGATCAAGCCTGATCTTGCGGCGCCAGGAGTCCTCATGTCATCCGCTTCTGCCGACTGTTTTGTATCTAACTGTATCCCGGAAAACCTTTCACGTGATGGGCGCCATCTAATGATCGGAGGGACAAGCATGTCGGCGCCTATGGTGACCGGTGCCGCCGCCTTGATCCTTCAGGCCGATGCGACCAACTTTCCCCGCCCGCTTTTAAAGAACACCGCCGTCCAAGACTTTTTCACCGGCACAGAGCTGCCCGACAACACCTGGGGCCATGGGAAGGTCAGCCTCCTCAACGCCTTCAATGCCCTTCAGTCCGACCAGCCCCCGACCGTGAGCCTCAGCGCCGGCCCAGCCGATGGGACCACCGTCCCCTTCACCGCGTCGGCCTCCGATCCCGATCCGGATGACAGCATCGCCGAATACCTCTGGGACTTTGATAATGACGGCGCCACCGACGCGATCACCACCACGCCGACGGTCAGCCGGAAATATACTTCCGGCGGCGCCTATACGGCGAAAGTGATCGCGGTCGATCAACGGGGAAAGAACGCCGAAGCCACAACATCGGTCACCGTCACCGCATCGGCCTCGGACGATGGGCGCGGCTGTTTCATCGCCACAGCGGCGTATGGCAGCTATCTCGACCCCCATGTTCAAACGCTCAGAAACTTCCGAGATGAGGTGTTAATGCGGTCGGCTGTGGGAAAGCAATTTATCGATTTTTACTACGCCTGGAGCCCCGACGCGGCGAGGTTTATCGCGAGGCGTCCGCTGCTGAAAGCGGGGACCCGGCTCATGCTGACGCCGGTGGTCTTCACCCTGGAGCATCCACGGCTCTCCGGAGGAGTCTTACTGACAGGCGTGATCATGTTTATTCCCCTTGCTTTTAAGTGGAGACGGAGTGACTGACCCGGTTCCGTTCATCATCCCGGCCCACCGTCTTTCTCTATTGATTTTAGTCTGAAAGGATGTAGAATTGGGTTTTCAAGAACGTGGCTCTCGAGGAGCGTTTCCGGTGTTGGATCTCTACGCGGAACTGGTTCAGATTATTGAGGCCCTGTCGAAGCAGAAGCTTCCCTATGCCCTCGTGGGGGGAATTGCCGTCTCGCTTTATACCCGGCCGAGAGCCACCGAAGATATCGACCTGCTCGTCCGGGAAGAAGACTGGAGCGCGATCCGGTCGGCCATGGAAAGGTTGGGTTATACAGTTGAAGCCAACCCGATGCTTCTTGCCCAAGGGCGTCTTCTGATTCGACGGCTGACCAAACTTTCCGGAGAGGACTTCCTGGTCCTGGACTTCTTGATTCCGCAAACGGATGAGATTGCAAGCGTGTTGGAAAACAGAACGCGCCTCTCATGGCAGGGCCGTGATCTCTGGATCGCAGCCGTCCAGGATCTAAAACGTCTTAAAGCGCTTCGGGGATCGCTTCAGGACAAAGCCGATATTGAAGCGCTTGAAGGGGGAGGAGAAGGATGAAAGAGGATGTGGACCGAACCCTTCAAAGGATCTCTCAGCTTCGATCGCTCATTCAGACCCTTCCTCACATCCCGACCCGTCATGAAGAAGTCCTCCTCGAGATTTTTGAAAGCTTTACCCGCCCCGGTGTCTCTTCTGGACAAAGGGAGCAGCGCCGACCCCCCGTGGAAGCGCTTCGGGCTGGATTTCAAGCCTGCTGGCGCGCCCGCCGCTTTGAAGTCATCGTCGCCGTAGGAAATCGCATCGATCTCGACATCCTCTGCACCGATCGGACCCTCTCCACCTACCACCAAGCCGCAAGTAAAATCGTGAAATCCAGGACATAACCACAACCTCCGCTGCGCTGGCTAAAGAATCTTCTCGGAATCATCCAGGACCGCGAACTGATTCTCCGTCGGCTCGGCGCAGCAGAACCACGGCTCGGTCAGGCGCGGGGGCTTCGGACGGTTCGGATCGACCGCCACGTCGATCTTTCGAGGGGACCGGCCCTCCTTCGCGGCAACCGCCAGCGCCTTCAATCGATAAAAAACCACCATCGGGTCCTCCTCCGTCCCCGCCTCGACCACGCGGCTCATCTCCTTCTGAAGCCGATCCATCCTCGGATCGGGATGGGTCCATTGATAAGTAAACGTCTCCTGAACGAGCGGCCCCAAATGGGGAGCCATGCTCGGCTCTTTGAGGAAGAGAGATCCGGGTGGAATCAACAGACGAATCGTATATTGGACCGGATCGAGATGATCGATCAGCCCCTCTTTCTCGACGAAATCGAATAGGGCGATTATGTCGTCCAGCGTCGTCCAGGGGGTAAAGGGAACCAGCGAAGGGCGAAGCGCAATCCCCGCCTCCCGGACAATCTTCAACGCTTCGAGAACGTCGGCCCGCGTATGATTCTTGGCAAGATGATGAAGGACGGTATCGTTTAACGATTCGACCGCCGAGATGATGAACCGGCAGCCGAGCGCAGCAAACTCGGGAATCAAGGCGCGGTGCTTCAAGAGGTGCTCAACCTTGGCCGTAAAATCGAACGTGATCTCCGGAAACGCTTCGCGCATCGCCCGGACGATCCGAAGCGAGTGGTTCGGGCCGTTGAGAAAATCGGGATCGCCGAAAGTGATATGGGTCGTCCCGAGTCGAACGAGGTTTCGTATGTCCGCCAGAACGGTCTCATAGGGAACCAGAAAAAACCGACCTTCATACACCGGCGGGATCGGGCAGTGACGGCAGAGATGGCGGCAGCCCCGGCTCGCCTCGACGGAGCCGGCCGTCCGGCGGACGCCGTTTTCTTCAAGATGAGCATACTTTGCAAGGGAGGGCAGCGTCTCGCGGTCGGGAACCGCGAAGGACAAATGCGCGCGCAGCGGCGCTTGCCGCTCCTCCCCCCGGCTGACCCCGTCAATCGCATCGGACGAATCGGCCCGCCCCGCGGCGAGCCGGTCGATCAGCGCCAGCAGCGGCCCCTCATATTCGCCGCCGATCACCGAATCGGCCCCGTTCTTCAGAAGGTACGCTTCATTCAACGAAGCGTAAAGGCCGAAAAAGGCAACGTGGCAGGAGGGATTCATCTCCCGAACCCGCTCCAACACCCGCGCGCCGATCCGGAGCGCCGTGTGCATCGGGACGGAAATGCCGACAAACCGGGCGCGCGCGACCTTTTCGGGATCGAGTTTATCGACCGAGAGATCGACCGCGTCGGGAAGATAACCGGCCCGCGCGAGAAATCCCAGCGGCATGGCGATCCCCACCGGCTGGTGTCCCAGCTCATAACAAGAAATGAGTAAAATCTCCCCCCGCTTCTTCATGACCCTCTCTTCCGACCTCCCGTGACGTTGGAAAGCTTATTATAGAGGCTTCCCCTTCTCCGGGCAATCGGGTTCTTTTACCCGGATCTGGGGTTCGGCGGCGCCTCCTGTTCGAAACCCCGCCTTTTATAAGACGATCCCCACTCCCTTTCCTTGTCAAATTTTACCGGGGTGGTATATTAAATCACATGTCGGAAGAAACAGTCATCCGGATCGCGATTATCGGAGCGGGGAGAGGGGGCCTGGCGCTGCTGCAGTGCTTCTCCGAGATCCCCGACATCCAAATTTCCGGCATTGCCGACACGAACCAAGACGCTCCCGGGATGCAAGAGGCCAAACGGCTCGGCATTCTCTCCACCACCCGTCTCCTTGATCTCATCACCCAGCCGGACGTCGATCTGATTTTGGAGGTGACCGGCGATCCCGATATGCCGGCCTTCATCCTGGGACACAAAAAGAAATCGGCGGAGCTGTTCAGCGGGGCGGAGGCCAAGCTTCTCTGGCGGCTCGTGCAAAACATGATTCGCCAGAATCGCCAGATTCGCTCTCTCATGGAGCAGATCAAATCGGAGGCGATGCGCGACACCCTCACCGGGCTTTACAACCGCCGCTATTTCGATCACCGGGCGGAAGAAGAGATCATCCGCGCAGACCGTGGCAAACATGCCCTGGCCTTTATGCTCTGCGACCTGGACGACTTCAAAAGCCTCAACGAAGCCAAGGGGCGGCAGCTCGGAGATGAAATATTAAAAGCGGTCGCCACCGACATGAAACAGTCGACCCGGGGATCCGATTTAATCTTCCGCTGGGGGGGCGATGAGGTCGTCGTGGTCCTCTCGAAGGCGACGCGGGAAGGGGTCCTCATCGCCGCGGAACGGATTCGAAAAGGAATCCGGAAAATCGGGAAAAAAGCGGCCGTCCCCCTCGATCTGAGCATCGGCGTCTCTCTCTATCCCGATCACGGAGACAATCTCGACAAGCTGATTCACCTCGCCGATCGCGCCCTCTATATCGCCAAGAAGGGGGGGGAGAAGATTCACATCGGCGACGAGGGTTACCCTCTCAATGAAACGGCGATCAAGGTGGTGTTCCAACCGATTATCGATCTGCGGACGAAACAGGTGATCGGTTCTGAAGCGCTCACCCGGGACCCGAAAGGGAAGCTGAATGTCTTCGATCTCTTCAGAAGATATCACACGATCGGACAGCTGAACGAATTGAAACGGATCTGTTTTTCCACCCAGCTCAAGGCCGCCGAAGAGCATAAAATCGAAAGGCTGTTCGTGAATATCGATTCGGATATTCTCAGCCGGATGGATTCGGTGCCGAAGCCCCCCGGCATTGACGTCATTTTAGAGATCTCGGAAGCGGAGGCCCTCCATAGCGTCGAAAAACATCTTCAGATGGCCGACAAATGGCGGGGGAAGGGCTTTAAGTTCGCAATCGATGATTTTGGGGCCGGCTTTATCTCCTTGCCCTTTGTCGCGCAGCTGATGCCCGATTACATTAAAATCGATCGAATGACGACACTCCAGGCGGTCTCGTCCAAGAAATTCAGAAAGTTTTTAAAGAATTTGATCGCCGCCCTTCAGGAATATGTGACGGTCGGGATGGTTGCGGAGGGGATCGAGACGGAGGAGGAGCTGGAGGTCGTCCGCGATCTCGGCATCTACCTCGCCCAAGGCTATCTTCTCGGCAAGCCCAAAGCGATCAAACCTTCCCGGCCCCCCAAAAAATAGGGGCCGTCTCCCTCCGGTCCGTACAAACGGAAAATCTCTCCCGGGTTCTCATTTCTTTTTAAACGGAAAATAGCTTTTCTGCTGATCGTAGAAGGCCTGCATCGCGCAATTCGCCTTGTGCGTCCGCTGGAGCTGCGGCTCGAGTTTTTCGAGCAGGCGGCCCGACAGGGCGGCGAGCATGTAGGCCGGCTCCACGCCGGTGAAGGTCCGCATGCCGCTGCAGCCGAACGAGAGGGAAACCGCCGCCCCCTGAGAGGCCACCGCCAGCGCCGCGCAGGCGGGTCGGCCGAAGATCTTGGAGGAGACATCGCTCTTCCACTCGGCATCCCCGGTCGCCTCCCGCAGGAGCATCGCCTGGGCCGGCTGAAGCCAGATCACCACCACCTCCGGCATAATCGGGAAGTTCGAAAGCGGCCCGTACAGCATCGCCTTTCCCTTCTTCGCCAAAGCGGGAATCTCTCCCGCCTCTTCGGGCTTCACATACCCAACCTCGCACATCATCGAGAGCCCGCGCCGGAGCCCCTCTTTCGCCTCATCGGTCAGCTCAAACCCCATCACCATCGCCCCGATCGGGCAATTCATATGATCGGCATCGTTCGCGGCGAAAAGCTCTTTTTCCGCCTGGCGCCAAAAAGCGCAGGAGGAGGGAGAAACCCCTTCAAAAATCGGAATCCCTTTCGGAACGGCCTCCACCGGCGCCGCCGCCACCGGCGGCCGGTCTAATCCAAGAAGCGTGGTCAACGTTTGGGCCAACGAGGCATATCCGGTCATTTTTACGCTCCTTCAGCAATAGGTTGGACGCGATCCGTTTTCATCTGTGGCCATATTATACGGAGACTCCATGCTCAAGTCCACTCTGATGTCGGGCGCGGCTTGCCTCGCTCAATGCGAATCCCTTATGATGGAAGAAGCAACTCCGCACCCCATCGCCCTGAAGCGATATTCATGCCTTTACATGGAGGAGGGATCATGACCACAGTAATGGATCGAATTTTTCGCGCCGCGAAACTGGATCGGAACCTCTATGAGGAGGTCGAAGCCGATAAAGATACGTTGTTTCAGGCGCTCGGGGTCGTCTTTTTCTCCGGACTGGCGGCCGGGATCGGCGCCGCCGGACGCGGACCGGCGCAGGTCTTATTCGGCGCCGCCGCCGCTTTGGTCGGATGGTTCATTTGGGCGGCCCTGATCTATCTGATCGGGGTCAAGCTTCTCCCGGAGCCGCAAACGCGGTCCGATTTGGGAGAGCTGCTCCGGACCATCGGTTTTGCCAGCGCGCCCGGCCTGATTCGGGTGCTGGGGATCTTCCCGGGGATGGCCGAGATCGTTTTTCTCGTCGCCGCGGTCTGGATGTTCGTCGCGATGGTGCTGGCGGTCCGGCAGGCGCTCGACTATCAGAGCACGATCCGCGCCATTTCGGTGGTCGCCATCGGCTGGATTGTGCAGATGGTGATCCTGGTTTTTGCCTTGAGCATGGTGCAGCCCTCTCCGGAGGTGGGACCGGTCGCACCGGGATAAGCCGGCCGACTCCATTCGCGGCTCAAGCCATCATTCAAGGAAGACTCCTCCGGCAAGGAAGGCTCCTCCGGTCGGTTTTCGCTTACGGCTCAAAATGTTCGACGACCCCCCAATAGGTAAAGGTATTCAATCCCTGGCTATGGTGCTCCATATAAAGGACCTTCCCCTCTGAAGAAATCACCTTGATATACCCTCCCCCCGTTGGATCGATGAAGAGGGTCAGGGGACCCTGGGTCGATCGAATCAGCTTTCTCCGCTCGCGGGTCTCCCAATAATACGCATCCCCGTCTTTGATAACGACCACGCGATGATTCCTTTTTTTCACGCTGTCCATCTCGATCCGAATCGATTCTTCCAGCGTGCTCTTTGTCTGAATCTCCGGAACCCCGCTCAAAGCCAGCGTCTTCGCAAGGACCGGCTGGACCGGAAAAAACAAAAAGAACAACAGAGCAAAAACGAATTGTTGTTTCATTCAATCCCCCATTCATTCATATCACTGAACCACGCATTGAACAATGAGCGGCCTCCCCCTGTCAATAGGGAAAACGGGCCGCTTGCTTCACCGTGGTCGCTTTGGATATTCTAATAAAGAGAGGGATCGGACGGTCCCGCCTCAGATCCAAGGATTCAAGCGGAAATGGCCACGCGACAACGTTATGTCTCCACAGAGATGACCCACTTTGTCGGGAGGGATCTCCCCGAAGCCGATCAATACAAGCTCCTGATCCAGATCATCACCTCCGGCTGGCTGACCCACCCGCCGCACAATCCGGCCATCTCCGGTCGGCTCACCGTCAATACCGACGCGCGAATCAGCGAAAACGAGATGTATTATCCGCAGATCATCTGCTTCTCCGATATTCCGATCGGAGAGCTCGATATCCACATTCAAAAATTCAGCCGATTCGGCCTCTCCTTTTTAAAATCGTTCCTGGTCGAGCAGGGGGCCAATCCGGTTTTTTACATCGCCAAAAATGCGCTCTCGCGCGACAAAGGGAGAACGGACCGGGTCACGCTGGCCGAGCGCTTTGATCAAACCATTCAGGATTACCATGATCTTTTTGGAGAGCTGCGCAACTCTCTTGAAAAGCCCGACCTTCCCGATCACCTGAAGCGGCTTCTCTCCATTAAAGAGTTCCTCGATTATCATATCTTCAGCTTCTTGAAGTTTTTTGACGCGTCGAAGCCGGAAGATGATCCCAAGCACTTCTACATGGAGCGGGAGTGGCGGATCCTCGGCAACCTCCACTTTACCCTTCAAGACATCCGCCGGATCATCCTCCCCGAATCATACGCCTCCCGCCTCCGGGAAGAGCTGCCGAAATATATCGGCCAGATTACGTTCGTGGAGTAACTGGCCGAAGCGCCGCTCCGGACTCCTATCTTTACCCTCCTCATTTGTTATGTTAACCTGATGCGTGGCATTCATTACTTCCTCAAGGGATGCGTGTGATTGAACTAAAATCGGTCAACAAAACCTACCCCCATCCGCTTCATCCGGTCGCCGCCCTCAAGGAGATCACCCTTCAGATTGAAAAGGGCTCCTTCTCTCTTTTGATGGGACCGAGCGGGTGCGGGAAATCAACCCTCCTCAACCTCATCGGCGGGCTCGATCAGCCGACCTCGGGCGATCTGACCCTCGACGGCCGGCCGACGCGCGGTTTCACTGATGCCGACTGGACCCGGCTTCGCCGGACGGAGATCGGGATGATTTTTCAGTTCTTCAATCTCCTTCCGATGCTCAATGCCCTGGAAAATGTCGCCCTTCCCCTGCTGCTCCGGGGCGATCGTCCGGAAGAGGCAAAGCGGCGCGCCACGGCGGCCCTCATTTCGGTCGGATTGGGAAATCGGCTCGATCACCGGCCGAGCGCCCTCTCCGGCGGGGAGATGCAGCGGGTGGCGATCGCGCGCGCCGACGTCGTCTCCCCGCAGATCCTCCTCGCCGACGAGCCGACCGGCAACCTCGATTCGGAAAATGGGGAAGAGGTCCTCAAGCTCCTCTCCTCCCGCGCCCGCGCCGGGGTCACCCTGCTCCTCGCCACGCACAGCCCCCAGGCCGTTCCTTACGCCGATCAGATCATCCATCTCAAAGACGGCCGGGTGGATCGAATAGACCGGATCGAAAGGAAATACTGATGCGCGTTCTGTTCGAGTGGATCTCCTTCCGCCATCTCTTCCGCGAGCGGCGGGCCTGGCTGACCCTGATTGGGGTCGCTCTCGGCATCTCGGTCTTCATCTCGATCCGGATCGCGAACCAGAGCGTCTTGAGCGCCTATCGCCACTCGGTCGATGCGGTCGCCGGAAACACCACGCTCGAAGTCGTCGGCCGCGCGGGCCCTTTCGATGAAACCATCATCGCCGAGATTCGAGAAACCCCGAACGTCCGATCGGTCGCGCCGATCATCCAGGCTCCCCTCCCGATGACCTCTCCCCCTTCGACGCAGGGAGAGATCCTGTTCTTGATGGGGGTCGATCTCCTCCAGGAAGGTCCCTTCCGCCAGTATGAGATCAGCAGCGGCCTCAACGAAAGGGAGCCGGAAACCTTCTTTACCGAATTGATGGAACCCGATGCGGTGTTGCTGACGGCGCCGTTCGCCGCCCGCCATCGGATTCAGGTCGGCGATGCGATCTCCGTTCGCGACGGGAAACGCCTCCTCTCCCTCCGAGTCGTCGGTCTCCTGAAAGGACGGGGACTGGCCGAAGCGGAGGGGGGAAATATCGCCGTCATGGACATCGCCTCCGCGCAGTGGCGCCTCGGCAAGCTCGGAACACTCGACCGGATCGATCTGATCACCGACGCGCAAACCCCGCTGAGTAAGATCATCCCCTCCTTGTCCGAGCGGATTGGACCCGGTCTCTCGCTTCGCAGACCCGAGCAACGGAGCGAGCAGGTGGAGAAGATGCTCTTCGCCTTTCAGTTGAACCTGACCGCCCTCTCGGCCATCTCCCTCTTCGTCGGGATCTTTCTGATCTACAACACCCTCCTTGTCTCGGTCGTTCACCGGCGGAAAGAGATCGGCATCCTCCGCTCCCTCGGCGTCACCCGCCTTCGGATCTTCCTCCTCTTTTTATGGGAGGGGATTTTGCTGGGAACCCTCGGGGGGCTCGGGGGGGTGCTCATCGGCGCCTTTCTCGCCCAGGGGGTTTTGCGGCTGGTCGCCCGGACGGTCAGCGAGATCTATGTCCCGATCCCCCCCTCTCCCTTTTCTCTCCCCCCGTCGATCTTTTGGGAGGGGATCGGCATCGGGATCATCGTCTCGGCCCTCTCATCCCTCCTCCCCGCGCTGCAAGCCGGCCGGCTCCGGCCACGGGAGGCGATGGAGGGGATCTATGCCTCCCAACAGCCCCCTTCGGTGGCGAAGTTCTTGATCGCCGCCTCTCTCCTCGGCGTGACCGCCGCCCTTCTCTCGCGGGTCCCCCCTCACTGGAATCTCCCCGCGGCCGGCTATCTCTCCGCCGCTTTTCTCCTGATCACCTTCTCGATGCTCGTCCCGCCCGGCCTCCTCTTCTTCTCCCATTTGATCGCGCCGCTGCTTGAGCACCTCCCCCCCTCCTGGCGGCTGGCGCGCGGCCATTTGGAGCAGGCGATCCGGCGGAATGCGCCGACGATCGCCGCCTTCATGGGAGCGCTGGCGATGATGATCAGCGTCGTCATCATGATCGAGAGCTTCCGCAACACCGTCGTCCTCTGGATCGACCAGACGATCAAAGCCGATATCATCGGCGCCCCCGTCTCGCTCCTCTCCAATGAATCGGAAGAGACCCTTCCCGATGATCTGATCTCGACGGTGCGTCAAACGGCCGGGGTCGAAGCGGTCGACGGCTACCGCTCTCTGCGACTTCTCTTTCGGGAGGAGCCGGCGCTGCTGGTCGGACGCGATCTGGCGATCCACGCGGCGCACAGCCGATATCTCTTCCGGTCGGGCGATTCGGATGAAGTCATCCAACGGGCGATTCGCGAGGGGAAGGTCCTCCTCTCCGAAGTCTTCGCCAACCGCTTCGGCCTGCGCGAGGGAGAGACGATCGAGGTCCCTTCCCCCGAAGGGACGGTCCCGCTGGAGATCGCCGGCGTCTTCTACGAATACAGCACCGACGGCGGCAAAATGGTCATCGACCGCTCGCTTCTTCAGAAATTCTGGAAAGACGACCGGCTCAATGTCATCGCCGTCTATCTAGAAAAGGGATTCTCCCCCGATGCGGTCCGTCAGGAATTGGTCCAGCGCGCGGGGGCGGAATCGGGGCTGGCCTTCATCACGCAGGTCAATTTCAAAAATGAGATCTTGCGGATTTTCGACCAAACTTTTCTCGTCACCTATGCGCTGGAATGGATCGCGGTGGCGGTCGCGCTGCTCGGGATCACCAACACCCTCTTCGTCTCGATCCTGGAGCGGCAGCGGGAGATCGGCATCTTGCGGGCGGTCGGCGCCTCGCGCCGCCAGGTGGTCCAGGTGGTCTTGATCGAGGCCTTCTACATGGGGGTGATCGGGAACATTCTCTCCCTCTTCTGCGCCTTCTTCCTCTCGCTCCTCCTGATCTTCGTCATCAACAAACAGTCGTTCGGCTGGACCCTCCTTTATCATTACCCTCCTTCCGTCATCGTCCACTCCTTCTTGCTTGCGACGGTGACGGCGCTGCTCGCCGGATATTTCCCGGCGCGCAAGGCGGCGCGGCTGGAGGTCACGGAGGCGATTTCGTATGAATAAAACGATGCGTAGGGGCGTATTGCAATACGCCCCTACAATCTGGATTCTCCTTCTTCTCTTCCTCGCCGCTTCCGATGCGGCGGAGCGGCAGGTGGCCGCTCTTTCTTCTAGGCCATTCGAGGCGGCCGCGCCAGGCTATCGCTTCTCCTTTCCGAGGGACCACGGCGCGCATCCGAATTTCAAAACGGAGTGGTGGTACTTCACCGGCAATCTCACGGCGGGCGGCAAGGGGTACGGCTATGAGCTGACCTTCTTTCGGCGCGGGGTCGATTCGCCTCAGACGGAGAAGAACCCCTCCCGGTGGGCCATCCGGGATCTCTACTTCGCCCACTTCGCGCTGACTGACGGCGATGAGAAACGGTTCCACCATACCGACAAGATCAGCCGGGAGGCAATCGGGAAAGCGGGCGCGCGGGAGGATCGATTGGAGGTTTGGATTGATCGGTGGCGGGCGAGCCAAAAATCGGACGAGACCATTCATCTTCAGGCGGATGCGGAAGAAGCGGCCGAGGGAGTACGCTGGAAGATCGATCTTCTCCTCGCCCCCGGCAAACCGCTCGTCCTCCATGGGACCGACGGGATCAGCCGGAAAGGGGGCGAGCCGGGACAGGCGTCGCACTATCTCTCCTACACCCGGTTGAAGACGACGGGAACCCTCTCGATCGATGGGAAGATGCGGTCGGTGTCGGGATTGAGTTGGATGGATCACGAATTCAGCAGCAGCATGCTGAATAAAAATCAGGTCGGATGGGACTGGTTCTCGATCCAGCTTGAAGATGAGCGAGAGGTGATGCTCTACCAAATTCGGACGGTCGAGGGGGGAAAAGATCCCTTCTCCGGCGGGACGATCATTGAGCCCGACGGAACGGCCCGGCACCTCCCCGCCGATGCATTCACCCTCACGCCGCTGCGGAATTGGAAGAGCGAAAAGAGCGGCGGGGAGTATCCGGTCGCCTGGCGGATCGAGATCCCCTCCGAAAGGCTGACCCTCGAATCGGAGCCGCTCCTGGAGGACCAAGAGCTGATCACGTCAAAAAGCACCCGCGTCGCCTACTGGGAAGGGGCCAGCCGCTTTCAGGGAACAAAGGAGGGGAGGTCGATCGAGGGGAAAGGTTATATCGAGATGACCGGCTACGCCGAGCCGTTCAATAAGTGACAATTACGAATTAGGAATCTGGAATGAGGAATTGAAAACCAGGTCTTTTGACTTTGATTCCTAATTCCTCATTGAACGATTCCTAATTGCCCTTAAACGAATCCCCACCCGCCATACACGTGTCTCAGCAGATCTCTCACCGAAAGGACGCCGATGATTTTTCCGTTCTCGATGACGCCGAGATGGCGGATATGCTCTTGATCCATGATGTCGTTCGCGTCGACGACCGAGCGGTCGGCTTCGATCGCGAGAAGAGGGGTGGTCATCACCTTCTCCACCGGCGTGGTCTCCGGATCAAGACCGTCGGCCACCAAGCGTCGAACCACGTCGGCATCGGTGACGATCCCGGCGTAACTGTTGTTCCCATCGGAGACGAGAATGCTTCCGACACGCTTGTCCCGCATCATCTCCGCCACTTTTTTAACCTTGGTTCCCCGTCGGACCTTAAGAATCTTCTTTGACATCACCATCTTCACCGGCACCATCGTCGTCCTCCTTTTCTTGCGTTCGGAAACGGTTTTAAAGATACCGTAGACGAGAAAGATTGTCAAAAAGGGAAATCGAAATCATCCTCCGCCCATTTTGGAGCGGGGATAGACCGGATGCCAATAACACGACAAAAAAATGCTTGACACGTTTTCCGGGCTTATTATAGAATCCAGCCAACGCAAATGTTTTTGCAAGGCCGTGATGATCCGACCCGACGGTTGGCTTGTCGCTCAAGCAAAATATTTGCTATCGACGGGTAGTAAGCCCGGTCATCACCAAATCAAGGAGGAGTTCGTAAAATGCCAAAAGGTCGTGTAAAGTGGTTCAACGCCAGCAAAGGTTACGGTTTCATCACCCAGGAAGATGGGAACGACATCTTCGTTCACTTCACTGCCATTCAGGGAGAGGGGTTCAAGTCTCTCGAAGAAGGACAGGAAGTGACATTTGAGGTCACTACTGGCGCGAAAGGACCACAGGCGGCGAACGTGTCAAAAGCCTAATCACTCCGATTTGCAAACAAAAAGCCCCAAGGCAAAACCTTGGGGCTTTTTGTTTGATTCCATCCCGTTTGATTCTTCATCGCCCTCTACGCGGCGGGGGCAACCGGCTCTTTGTACGCCCGGCGGCAGTGACGGCAGGTGACCACGTCGTAATCGACGCCGCGCTCCAGGTGGCAGCGGAAATTGAATCGGGCCCCGATGCCGCTGCAGTAAGGACATTTGGCTTCGAGGACCTGCCGTTCTTCCGGCGGCGCCATCGCTTCAATCTCTTCGATCACCCCCCGGGGAATCACCACGACCCGCATCTTCAAGCCGCACGGCCGGCAGACCGCTTCGAAGTGCGCTTCCTCCGGGTTTCCTTCCACGTGCGCGACCTGAAACTTGGCTTCTCCGCAGGCGGGACAGGAAACCTCATTCAATTTCTTTTGAACTTCAAACGGAGTGATGGGAGTCCTCTTATTCGATTTGATGGACCTTGATTAAATCGTTAATGGTCGAGCCGACCCACGGTGACTTCGCGACCATCACCAGCAGATCTCCCCGCTTCACCTCTTTGCTCTGGGTGACGGCGTGGACGAACTCCTTGAAGATGTCATCGGTATTTTTCAGCAACGGCATTCGACGCGGCGTGACCCCCCAGTAGAGGCTCATCCGGCGCTCGATCTCGGGATGGGGGGTAAAAGCAAGGATCGGATTCGTCGGCCGGTATTTGGAAAGTCGAAGGGCCGCCCCTCCGGTGAGGGTCGAGGTGACGATCGCCTTCGCGCTCATCTGCCAGGCGAGTTGGCAGGCCGCGGAGCTGACCGCCCGCGCCACGGAGAGTCCTTGCTGAAGACGGCGGTCCATCACCGGCGCCCGTCTTTCGGCGGCGACGATGATCCTGGCCATCGTCTTGACCGACTCCACCGGATAGTTCCCCGCCGCGGTCTCCGCCGAGAGCATCACCGCATCGGTCCCGTCGATGATCGCATTGGCGACGTCGGAGGCCTCGGCGCGGGTCGGGCGGGGCCGCTCGACCATCGACTCCAACATCTGCGTCGCCGTGATCACCGGAATCTGCGCATCGTTCGCCTTCTTGATGATCTCCTTTTGAAGCAGCGGCACCTGCTCCAGCGGAATCTCCACCCCCAAGTCCCCGCGCGCCACCATCACGCCGTCGGCCACCTTCATAATTTCATCCAGATGATCGATCGCCATCGCCTGCTCCAGCTTGGCGATCACCGGAACATCTTTCTTCTCCCGCAGGATCAACCGCTTGATCGTCAGGAGATCCTCGACCCGCCGGACCATGGAGAGGGCGACAAAGTCGACCCCATGCGCAAGACCGAATTTGAGATCGGCGCGGTCCTTGGCGGTGAGAGAGGGGAAGCCCAAATCCCGGCCCGGCACATTGATTCCCTTGTAAGCCTGAAGCGTTCCCCCGCCGATAACACGGCAGACGATCTTTTCATCTTCGATCCGGAGGACGCGAAGGTCGATCGCTCCGTCGTTCATCATAATGGCATCGCCCGGCCGGACCTTTTTGTGTAACTCGGGATGGGTCGTGGAAATCGCTTCTTCCGTTCCCGGGATCGGCCTCGGCAAGATCGTCAGAAGTTTCCCCCGTTTGAGTTGAATCGACTTCTCTTTTAAGGCGCCGACGCGAACCTTCGGCCCCTGAAGGTCTTGAAGGATGGCGACCGGCTTCCCCTTCTTCTCCGCAATCCGTCGAATGTGCCGGATCGCCGCTCCATGCTCTTCATGAAGACCGTGAGAAAAGTTCAGCCGGATCACATCGGCCCCGGCGCCGATCAGGCGGGAAATCATTTCTTCGGAACGGGTCGCGGGCCCGAGGGTGCAAACAATTTTGGCGCGTCTTGGCGTTGTCACGATAGATTATTCAGGGCGGAATCGTCGAATGAGATTGTCGCGCTCTTTCTTCTCTCCCCGCGCCCCTCCTCCTTCATTTAAGATTCAGGGCCATCAGCTTCAGGTCGGTCATCTCCTCGATGGCGTAACGAACCCCTTCGCGGCCGACCCCCGACTCCTTGAGGCCGCCGTAAGGCATGTGATCGACCCGGTAGGTGGGGACGTCGTTGACGATCAGGCCGCCCACTTCGATCTCTTCGAAAGCATGGAAGGTCTCTTTGATGTCCCTCACAAAGAGGCCGGCCTGTAATCCATAGGGGGATTGATTGATCCGGGCAATCGCCTCTTCCAGCTTTCGGTAGGGGGCCATCGTCACGATCGGCGCGAAGACCTCCTGGCAGTTCACCTGCATCTGGGGCGTCGTTTCGGTCAACACGGTCGGCTCCAGCAACGTCCCCGATCGTTTTCCGCCGGTCAGGATCTTCGCCCCCTGCGAGACCGCCTCCTGAATCCAGCGCTCGGCGCGCTCCGCCGCCTTGAGGTCGATCATCGGCCCCATCGCCGTCTTCTCGTCGGTCGGATCGCCGACCTGCAACCCCTTCACCTGCTCTGCAAAAAGACTCGAGAAGCGGGAGTAGATCTGCTCCTGAACAAAAATCCGTTGGACCGAAATGCAGACCTGGCCGGCATAGGAGAATCCGCCGATCGCGCAGCGTTTGGCGGCATAGTCGAGATCGGCATCGGAGTGGATAATGACCCCGGCGTTCCCCCCCAATTCCAGGACCACCCGTTTCTTGTTCGCCTTCTCTTTCAGCATCCAACCGACCGCGGCGCTCCCGGTGAAGCTGAGCATCTTGACCCGCGAATCGAGGACCATCTTTTCGGCCAGCGCATTCCCGCAGAGAAAGATGCTGACCGCCCCGTCGGGAACGCCCACCGACGCGATGATCTCCGCCAGGAGCAGCGCGGTCAATGGCGTCTTCGGGGCCGGCTTCAGCAGAATCGTATTCCCCGCGGCGAGCGCCGGGGCGATTTTGTGGGCGACGAGATTGAGAGGAAAGTTAAAGGGCGAGATACCGACGATCGGGCCGATTGGGAATCTCCGTGTGATGCCGACCCTTCCTTCCGATCCCGGCATCAGATCGAGCGGAAGGAGTTCCCCTTCGATTCGCTTCGCCTCCTCGGAGGCGATCTGAAAGGTGCTGACGGCGCGGTTGACCTCGTTGCGGGCGTCGGCGATCGGCTTCCCCGACTCCAACGTCATCGTCCGGGCGACCTCTTCTCGACGGGCCTTCAGCCCCTCCGAAATCTGATGGAGGATCTCCCCGCGGCGAAAGGCCGGCATCCGCCGCATTTCTTGAAAGGCATGCGTCGCTGAAGCGAGGGCCATCTCCACATCCTCCGCCGAGGCCGAATACGTCACCCCGATCGGCTGATGATTGTATGGATTGATAACCTCGACCTTCTCCGCCGATTTGCGCCACTTCCCCCCGATCCAAAACGGATGTTCCGGAATCATTGTTCCCCTCCGATCTGTTTTTCTGATGATACTAAAATCGCGATGAGGAATCAATGACTTATAAGGAACGGTACGGCATGGAGGAAAATAGTATCAGTGAAGGAGACAAAAAAAGCGCCCCGGCTTTCACCGGGGCGCCCAAAGTACAAAACCGATCAGGCTAAACGCAAGCCTCCGCCGCCTCGCAATCGTCGAAGGTCTGCTCGGCGGAGCCGTCGCCCCCTTCATCAATCTGGACCCCCGTGGAGGTGTATATCACCGCCGTGGTGACGCCGCCTCGGTGAACCAGGATTTTTCCGTCGACCGGGCAGGAAGCGTCAAGGGGAATAAAGGGCTCTTCTCCGACCGGGGTGGTGAAGGTGAATGTCCCCTTGACGCAATCGGACGAGATTGCGATGGTTCCGTCGAAGGAGAGGGTCTCTCCCTCTCGATCGATGCCCTCAAGCAGTCTTGTCGCCGGTGTGACCACCATTGCGAAATTGTTGAAGGTGGCGCTGATGTTGTCGGCTCGATTCAGGCGATTGGTGAAGGTAGACTTGCCGTTCATTGTAAAGGTCGTCGCACCCGGCGTGCAGTCGGGTTCCGGCGCATGCGCCTCCGTCAAGACCATGACGAAGTCATTAAATGAGAATGACTCATTGACTTCGAAAGTTCCGTTGTTTTCCAGATCGACCTTGGCCGTACCGTTCATATCCATCGTAAAGGTCATCTCCAGGAAGGAAGAATTTCCGCATTCGACTTCTCTGCCGGAGAAAGAGATCGTCCCATTGTTGAAGGTTTCAAAGGTACCCGAAGGTTCCGTGACGCGGCTGGTAAACCGATTAAAAGTCAATGTAAATTCCTGATCGCCGTTCGTGAACGTGAGGCGCATTGAACCGTTAAAAAAGAGGGTCGCATCCCCGTCGCTTCCGGAGCAGTTGACAAAGTTCGCGGTAAAAGAATCATCGGACTCATCGTCCGGCGTGTTGTTGTCATCCGTTCGGATTCTTTGCCTCCCGCCGCCAGGACACGGCAGATCGCCTGAGTCGGTGGTGTCCCGAAGCGTCTTCTGCCGCCGGAGAGCCGCCGACGCCTTAAAATCGTGCAACGCCTGTCGGACCTGAGCTTCATCGCTTAGAATTGATGCCGCTTTTCGGTTTAAAGCGGCTTTAGCGATGTCGCCATCGCCGCCGGGATCCGTAGCCACTCCCAGCGCGCTGACGATCGCCTTCGAAGCGGCGCCGGCGGATTGCGCCGCGGTCCCGGCCGGGGCATTGCCCCCTCCACCGCCTCCCGATCCGCAACCGTGAATCAGAACCGCCAATGAAGCGAACATTCCAAATACCACGCTGATCTTTTTTAGATTAACCATTCTCTGTCTCCGTTTTATATTGGCGGTTCTGATGACATACAGAGCGGCTGCATCTTCTTCAGGTAAGTGGTCCGCAATATACAATTTACGAAACAGCAATGTCAATAAAATTCTTGGAGACATTTACTTAATCACTCTTCCAAGGTTAGGGAAGTCTTGACCGACACCGGCCCTCTCCCGCCCGTTGCGTTTTGAAAAAAAAGATGGTAGGTTACCCGCCTAAGGAGAAAGAAGAAATGAACCATCCGCGGAAGATCATCGGCTTATTTCTGGCTGTCGTTCTCGTTTTGGCCGGCACGGCCGCCCGGGCCGATTTCATTGCCGATCAGTACATCACCATCAGCCTGGGAGAGATCGGAGAGAACGCCCGCATCTTTCCGGCCAAGGTCTACTCCAGACAGAAACAGCTTCGGGTGGAGATCAACAACGCCGGAAGAAGCGTCGTCCACATCTCGCGGGGAGATAAACGGCCGCCGGTTTTCTGGATGCTGATGCCGGATGAAAAGATGTACGTGGAAACGGTCGGGGGAGAAAACCCGCTCGACCCCTTTTCTCCCAAGTCGGGCGTGAAGATCGAGAAGGTCTTTATCGCGAAGGAAAACGTCGCCGGACGCCCGGCCAATAAGTTTAAGATGACCTGGAGAGACAAAGAGGGAAACAAACGGATCGGTTTCGCCTGGGAGGCGATCGACCTGAACAACGCCCCGATCCGACAGGAGTTCTTCAGAGAAGGCGAGCACGTTCTGGTCCAGCTGGCGAACATCAAGGTTCAAAAGCTCGACCCCGCTCTCTTCGAGGTCCCTTCCGACTATAAAAAAATCACCGCCCCGCCCAACCCGGGACCTGCAGGTCCCCCCGCGCCAAAAACGCCGGGACCGTAGACCGCCGCCGGTTTACCCCTGCGCCGGCATCTCTGGGGCGTCATGCTCCGACAGGTCCCGCCCGATAATCACCACGCCCGTCGGGAGAAACTCCCTGTCCCCTAACGGGGAGAGGGAGACGCGAAGTTCAACCATTCCCCCTTCTTTCCCGCAGAAGAGTATTTTCTCGTCTCCCAATGAGATCCCCCTGATCATCGCCTGAATCCGTTCTTCCAGTCCGGAAGAACGCCACGCGAGAGAGCCGACCGGCTTTCCGATCAGCTCTCTTTCGGAATAACCGAGCGTCGCACAGGTCGTCCGATTCACACGTTGAATCGTCCCTTCCGCATCGCAGACAATGAGAAGATCGGCCGTCGGCGAGACGATCTGATCTGCGGTAAGACCGGGCGACATGTCGATCAGCCGGTACCGGCGGATTGTTTTGGCCATGATCAGGAAAAAAATGAAGATCGGGATATAACCGAAGGGATAAAGCGGAACGCCATAATTCGCCAGGAAATCGAATGAAGCGAAATAGCCGACCCCAAACGCTTTCAGAAAAGATTTGGTCCGCTCCCGATGAACACTCGGGACCGCGTTGCGAAATTGACCGTCGTATTCCCAAAGGCTCAGAAACATGATCCCGAAGAAAAAGAGCAGGAAGGGAATGCTCAGCCAAGCCACCTTGGGATAATAACCCCACCAGTAGTCATAGACCCCCTCGACGAGGAAATCGGACAAAAGAACCGACAACGCAAAAAGCACGGAGAAAGACCAGATGATCCATCTCCAAACCCGCCGCTGACATTCCAGGTGAAGGGAAACGATGGAGAAATCATAAATGAAGGAAGGAAGGAACGTCACAGCCAGATATCCGGCCTTCGCCCAAACCAGGGCGACATCCTCCGCGACGGCAGAGTACATCCAGGAAAAGGAGAAAAGCCAAACACCCCCCGTGAAGGTCATGTAGGAAAAAAGCCGGCCGACTCTGCTCCCCCGCTCATGGATCAGGACAGCCGCTCCGAATAAAAACGTCGCGGCGGCCGCCGCGAACACCGGAATCGCATAAACGTTGAAGAAATACTGAGTTGGGGTAAAAAGTTGCGCAAACATGGCGACCCTTTCAGCGGATCGATCTATTTAACGATACCGTAAGAGAGAGGGACCGTCAAACGACGGGCCACACCGCGAAGAGGGAGCGAAGCCTATGTTTATTCAGGTAATTCTATGGCAGGAAATCTTCTCAATGGGCCCGGCCGAACCAGCGATAGCGGTTCTCGGCGACATGATGGTAAATCACGGCCGCCAGCCGGGGGACCCCCGGAAGATAAAAAAGGAGGGAAAGAAGCCGTCCGAAGGGGAGGAGGGGAAGCATTCTCCGGAAAGCGTCCACCCCGGAGGTGACCTGTCCTTGCGCATCGATAAAACGCATCGCATCCATGCAGGCCATCCCCGCTAAATCGGGGAGCTGCTCCTTTGCTTCGGCCGTTTGAAACGGAAGGAAGGTGATCCGGCGCCGCCGATCCCATCGCTCGACCCACTCTTTTGAAGAGACGCAAAGCCGGCACTCGGCATCGTAGATGAGAACATTGCGGGAAGACGTCGTTTCACCCATCCGGCTTTTCCTCTTCGTTCATCAATTGGGCGATGTGCTTCACCTCCACCTTTCCCTTCAGGCCGTTCTGAAGCTGGATCATGCAAGCGGGGCAGGAGGTGGCGACGATCTCCGCCCCGCTCTCCTCGATCCCGCGCCGCTTCCGCTCGAAGATCGCCGCCGACTGTTTCGGATTTTTGACGCAGAACGTTCCCGCGCCGCCGGCGCAGCGGTCGGCGTCGGCCATCTCGACGAACTCGAAATTCGGATTTCGACGGAGAAGATCCCGCGGCGGCTTACTCACCCCCGCCGCCCGGAGATGACAGGAAGAATGATAAGTGACTTTTTTCTTTTTTCCGGATGAAGACGGCATCTCTTTGACCGGAACCGTGCCGGCCAGGAATTCCGAGATATGGACCACCTTCGCCGCGAGGCGCTTCGCCTCCTCCTGTTCGTCGGGAGGGAGAATGCTTTCATAGTCTTTCAACATGAAGGTGCAAGAGGCGCAGCCGGTGACAACCTTCTCGAACCGTTCGAGGGAGGCGATGTTGAACCGGGCGTTCTCCCGGACCCGGTCGATCCAGCCGTAGGTCTGAATCGGCGTTCCGGAGCAGCGCTGCGGCGGGAGCGCCGCCTCCACCCCGTTTTTTTTGAGCACCTCGATCACCGCGTCCCCGACGCCGTCGTCGAAGTAGTCGGCGGCGCAGCCGTGGAAGTAGGCGATCGGACTGTCGGACTCGGTCAGCGCGGGATAACGCTCGCGCAAATGCCGCTTCGCCAACTTCGGCAAGGTCATGTCGGACGGAATCCGCGCCGTCGGCGCCAGCCCCCTCAGGACCGGCCGGGTCAAATGCTCGATAAAGAATCGGCCGATCCGATTGTCCCAGATCGGCTGCGTCCAGGCGGACAGCTTCAGCAGGCCCTCGAATAATGAGCGCTTTGATTGGAGCCGGAAGGCCATTCCCGCCACCGGGTTGGGATGTTCTTCCCGTTTCTTTAAAATCAGCTCCGAGACGTCGATTCCGGCGGGGCAGACGGTCCGACACGATTTGCAGTTGACGCACGCTTCCACGATGCGGGACGACTTCTCGTAGGTGTAATCGGGCGCGGTCACGATGTGGAACCACCCCCGCGCGGCATTCGACTCCTCCCCGGCGACATCGTAGACCGGGCAGACCGAGTTACACTTCCCGCAGGTGGCGCACTGCTTGGCGAGCCGTTCGAGATCGATCTTCTCGGTGAACGGTGTTTCGCTGATCTTCACGCCGGGATTGAGGAGATATTTCGGATCGAAGAGGGTCTTCACCCGCTTGAAGAGGGTATAAAGCTCCGGGCCGTAGAGATCTTTGACGAACTCGGCCCGCACCCGCCCGTCGCCATGCTCCCCGCAGAGCGAGCCGCCGAAGCGGTCGATGACGGTTTGATGGATCTCGTGAGAGAGGGCGACCATCTTTTCAAAGTCGACCGGATCGTTCACGTTCAGCAAGGGATTGATGTGGGCGTTGCCGTTGCCGATGTGGCCGTAGATCGCCACCGCCACCCCCTTCTCGGAAAAGAGCCGGTCGAGATAGGCGATCAGCTCCGGAATCCGGTCGGCGGCGACAACGACATCGTCGGCGAAGTTGATCGGCTTCTTCTTGGCGTCGTAGTTATATAGGGTCGGATACATCGCCTTCCGGACCCGCCAGAGCTCGGCCTGATTTTCGGGGTCGAACGCTTCGGTCATGGGGGCGCTCAGATGATACTGCGCGATCGCCCGGTGGACCGCTTCCATCTTCGCCCGGGGCGACGCGTCGAACTCCACCAGCAACATCGCCGCCGCCTGCTTCGGGATGCCGAAGCGGGCGCGGCCGACGAGGTCGAGCGAGTTGGCGTCCATCATCTCCAAAGCGCTCGGCGCCAGGGGGAGGAGGGCATTGACCGCGTCGCCGATCTCGGAGAGCCGGTCGAAGTAGATAAGGGCCGTGGCGGTTTCCGCCGGTTTGGGAACCAGCTTGATCTTCGCTTCGACCGCCAGCCCCAGCGTCCCCTCGCTTCCGATGAGGAGCTGGTGGAGCGGGAAGACGCCGCGCGCCAATCCGTCGGCAAGATCGAAGAGGTTGTACCCGCTGGAGTTCTTCGACACCTTCGGCCGCTTCGATTGGATCAGGTCGCTGTTCCGCCGGATCAGCTCGATCAGATCTTTCAAGAAGGGATTCTCAACCAGGAGCTTCTGGAAATGCGGATCATCGAGCCGGTACTCTTTGGCGGTGATCCAATGGCCGTTCGACAGAAGAACTTCCATCTCCAGGACGTTGTCGCGGGTGGCGCCGTATTTCAGCGTGTGGGGTCCGGCGGCGTTGTTCCCGAGCATTCCGCCGAGCTTGCACATGTCGCCGCTCGACGGATCGGGGGCGAACATCCATCCCCGCCTCGCCAGCCGCTTGTTCAACTCGGCGAAAACGATCCCCGGCTGAACCCGGGCCCAGCGGGCCTGCTCGTTGACTTCCAAAATCTGATTGAGATGGGAGAATTCGAGAATGATCCCCTCCCCCACCGCATTGCCGGTGAGATTGGTCCCGCCGCTCCGGGCGGTCAGCGGAACGCGATGCTCCTTGGCATAGTGGAGCACTTTTTCAAGATCGTCCCGCGATTCGATGACGGCCACCGCTTGGGGAACGACCTTGTAGATGCTGGCGTCGATCGAATAGGCGGTGATGGCGGGAGGGTCGGAGAGGATTTTCGCCGTTCCCAATGTCTGCTGAAGTTTTTTTAGATCAAACGCCATGGGCTGATTATAACAAGAGGGGAACGGCTTGACAATCAACAGACCGAGATCAAGGCGCTTTCCAGAGAACCTTCTTCTCCCGGTCAAGAAGTGTCATCGCCGGATCACCCACCAGGCTCAACGTTGGACTCCCGTCATTTCCAAGCGCCAGCTTGGCCCGGGAGGCTCCGGCCTCATCGTGAAGCTCGATCAGCGCGCTCCCGTCGGCGTTCAGCATCAATAAGATACGGTCCTTCCCCTCTTTATCAAAAAGGGCGAAACCGGGCTCCCCCTTGGCCGAGACAAAGAGGGCGCCCCGAAGTTTTCCGGTTTCATCGACGAGGTGGAAATCTTCCGCCGTAACGACCTTTTTCTCTTTCGATGCCTTTCGAGCGAACGCCTCCCCAACGTTGAAGATCCAAACCGACAACATCCCGCCGATCAGCCCGGCCGTCATCGCCGCGGCCCACCAAAGACCGACTCTTTTCATGGCCCCCCTCCTTGAACAATAAAAAAGGAGAAGGCTCTTCGAGAACCTTCTCCCCTTTCATTAAAAAAGATTATTTCAGTCCGGAGTGCGTGCCGTCGCAGAAGGGCTTGTTGGCGGAATGCTTGCAGCCGCACCAGGCGACCTTTTTCTTCTGCTCGATCTTCACCTCAAGCGGGCTGAACTCCGTCCCTTTGTGAGAGCCGTCGCAGAACGGCTGGGCTTTCGATCTCCCGCAGCGGCACCAATAATACGTCCCCGGCTCCACTTCCTGAACATAAGGCATGCGTTGCGCAATCGTCGGATCCGACATTCGTCACCTCCTCGCATCAATAAGCGAAATTAGGGTATCCTCAAAAAGGGGCAATGTCAATCCGAATACCATTTAAATTAGAAATGAAGAGCGATGAGGCGATACCTCATACGAGGAGAGCGGAATGATTCCTAACGCTCAGACGCTTAACGGTCATCGCTGTAGCTGCTTTTCCATCCCATCCGGTTCAACCGCGCCGGGAAAGCGCTCCGGCAAAAAAACCGTGAAGGTCGATCCCCTTCCGTATTCGCTTTGAACATCGATCCTCCCATGGAGGAGGGTCAGCGCGTTTTTGACGATCGTCAACCCCAAGCCGCTTCCTCCGACCTTTCGGGTCATCGAGCCGTCGATCTGCCGGAAGGGATCGAAGATGTAAGGAAGGTCTTCTCGTTTCATCCCCACGCCGGTATCTCCGATTGAAAACTGCACGCCCCGGTTGACATTGGACGCCGAAATGGCGATCGATCCCGCTTCCGTAAATTTGATCGCGTTGGAAATAAGATTCAATACGACCTGCCGGACTTTCAACCGATCGGTCCGAATCGGGATGAGCCCTTGCTGAATATCCCATCGGACTTCGATTTGTTTCCCGTTCATCAGCCCTTTGAGATTTTCAAAAACGTCGGGCAGAAGGCGATTTAGGTCGACCGGCTCGATGACAAGCGGAACCTTGCCCGATTCCATTTTGGAAAGGTCGAGCAGGTTATTGATCAGACTCAGAAGCTCCGATGCGTTTCTCTGAATCCCCTCCACCGGCGGACGTTGAGGGTCATTCACCTCCCCGTAGGTCCCCTGGAGCAAAAGAGAAGCATACCCGATGATGGCATTCAGCGGGGTCCGCAGCTCGTGAGAGACGTTGGAGACAAACTCCGATTTGATCCGGTTCGCCTCTTCCGCCTCCACCGTCTTCTGCCGCAACACCCCTTCCGCTCTTTTTTGATCGTCGATGTCGGTGCTGGTTCCCAGCCAGGCCATCGTCTGGTCGTGCTGATCCCTTTCAGGCAAGGCGCGAACCAAATGCCATCGATACGCCCCGTCGGCCCGCTTGAGGCGGCAATGGATCTCGAAAGGGATGCCGATCTTCAATGTCTCCCCCCATCGATCGAGATAATATTGAAGGTCCTCGGGGTGGATCACCTTTTTCCATCCCCACCCCTCGCTCTGCTCGAAGGGCAGACCGGTATATGAGAACCATTGCTGATTGAAAAAATCGACCATCCCGTTCGGACGGGCGATCCAGACGATCTGCGGGATCGCATTGGCGAGATTTCGGTAGCGCTCCTGCGAGAGTTTCTCCAACTGGCCGAGCTGCTGCTTTAGCTTGTTCCCCTTCTTATAGAGATCGACCAGGGCCGACACCTTCGATTTTAACGTGTCCGGATCGAACGGCTTGATGATGTAATCGACCGCACCGAGAGAGTATCCCCGGGCGGCGTCGGTTTCGGCCTTGTTGACCGCGGTAATGAAAATAATCGGGATGTTGCGGGTTTTCGGCCGCTCGCGGATCATCGCGGCGGTCTCGAATCCGTTGAGGCCCGGCATGAAGACATCCAGGAGGATCAAGCCGAAGTCGTCCTTCAAAAGAAGTTTAAGCGCCTCCATACCGGTCGCCGCTTTCACGAGGGTGTATTCCGGAGAGTCGAGCACCGCTTCAAGCGCAACCAGATTCTCCGGATGGTCGTCGACCAGCAATATATTCACTTTTGCTTCCCCCCTTTTCTTCGGCATCTTTTCCTGATTGGAATCGGGCGATCATCCGCCCGGAGATCAATCGAAGCGCCCTTCCGGCCGCGCCAAACGCTCATCCTTGATCCGGATTCGACTCAATCCGCGACTTCACCGGCTTGAACCGGTCGAATGGAAATTCGGGGAGAAAGATTTTGAAGGTAGACCCCTTCCCCGGCTCGCTCCGGACCTCGATCGTCCCGTTGAGCGCCGTGACTGCATTTTTAACGATGGCCAGACCCAATCCGGTCCCGCCGGCCTTTCGCGTGATGGAGCCGTCGATCTGCCGAAAGGGATCGAAAATATAAGGGAGGTCTTCCGGCCGCATTCCGATGCCGGTATCCTGAATCGTGAGAAGAATCCCCCCCTCTCTGTTCGACAAGGTGGTGGTGATGACCCCCCGCTCCGTAAATTTGATGGCGTTGGAAAGGAGGTTCAAAAAGATCTGTCGAATTTTCAGCGGGTCGCTCTGGATGACCCGGAGTTTCTCATCGATCATCAAGTTGATCTGAATTTCCTTGCCGTTCGTCAAGCTGCCGATATTGTCGAAGAACCCCGGGACCACTTCCTTGAGGTCGATCTGCTTGAGGTTGAGGAGCCCCTTCCCCGATTCGATCTTGGAGAGATCGAGAAGGTTGTTGACGAGATCGAGGAGGTCCGACGCGTTTCGATGAATCCCTTTGACCCACCCGCTCTGCTCCTCCTTGATCCCGCTCTCTTCCGATAAAAGATCGGAGTAGCCGAGGATCGCGTGGAGCGGCGTCCGCAGCTCATGGGAAACATTGGAGACGAATTCCGACTTGAGCCGGTTTCCCTCCTCCGCCTCCAGCGTCTTTTGCTTCAAGAACGTTTCCGCTTGTTTTTGATAATCGATATCGGTCGCCGTGCCGAGCCAGGCGACGATCACCCCGTTTTCGGCCTCGGGAATCGCGCGGAACAGATGCCACCGGAAGGTTCCATCGGCCTTCTTTAACCGGCATTCAACTTCCAGCCGCTGCCCCGCTTGGAGCGCCTCCCGCCACTGCTGCAGCAGGCGCGGGAGGTCTTCGGGATGGATCGCCCGCTTCCACTTCCACCCCTCGCACTGCTCCAAAGTCAAGCCGGTATAAAGATGCCACTGCTGATTGAAGTAATCGACGGCGCCGTCGCGACCGGCGGTCCAGATGATTTGGGGGACGGCATCGGCCAGGTGACGGTAACGCTTCTGGCTCGCCCACTCCTGTTCCAGAAACCGCCGTTCATGCTCCCGCCGCTCGCTTTGACGAAGCAGCTCCCCCTGTCTTTTGATCTGCTCGCGGTTTCTGAACAGCTCGGCGAAAACCGCCACTTTGGACCGCAACACCATCGGCTCGAACGGCTTGAAGACGTAATCGACCGCCCCGACGGAGTAGCCTCTGAAGATGAACGGCTCATCTTTGCTGAAGGCGGTCAGAAAGATGATCGGAATGTCGCGAAGCTTCGGACGTTTTTTAATTAAAACGGCGGTCTCGAACCCGTCCAGGTCGGGCATGGCGACGTCGAGGAGGATCAGGGCGAACTCGTCCAGCAGGAGATGTTTCAATGCCTCCACCCCCGAGGCGGCTTTGATCAGACGGTAGAAAGGAGAATCGAGGATTGCTTCCAGCGCGACGAGGTTCTCCGGGTGATCATCGACCAATAAGATGTTTACCTTTTCCATCAGTGTTCCTCACCGGCTAAGCCGATTTTGATTGTTTCTTTCCCTCTTCTTTCCGATCCATCCAGACACGGAGCAGGGAGAGAAGACGGTTATTATCGACCGGCTTGGTGATATAGTCGGAGACACCCGCTTCGATGCATTTCTCCCGATCCTCCTTCATTGCCTTGGCGGTCAGGGCGATAATCGGAAGCGATTTGTATTTCCCCATGTTTCGGATCATGCGGGTCGTTTCGTACCCGTCCATCTCCGGCATCATGATGTCCATCAAAACGAGATCGACGTCTTTGTTGTTTTTCAACAGTTCAATCCCTTCCTTGCCGTTCTCCGCAAAGAGGACCGTCACCCCCTGGCTTTCAAGAAGGCTGGTCACCGCGAAGATATTGCGGACATCGTCGTCGATCACGAGAATCCTCTTTCCGTTCAGGCTTCCCGGGGGGATCTCGTCCGATTTGGCGATTTCGTTCTGCCCGTCCTGGCCGTAGTCGTGTTCCACCTCGGAACCGGCATACGACTCCGGCAGGTAGAGGGTAAAGGTGCTTCCCCGGCCGGGGGTGCTCTCCACGTGAATTTCCCCTCCCAACAGCCGCGCGATCTCCCGGCTGATCGTCAGACCCAGACCGGTGCCGCCGTATTTCCGGCTGGTGGTCCCATCGGCCTGCTGGAAGGCTTCGAAGATCAGCTTCTGTTTGTTCTTGGGAATCCCGACGCCGGTGTCGGTCACCGAGAATGCAATGACGGAATTCGATCGCTTGAGAAGCTCGCTCTCAAAGGCCGTCTCCGGATCGGCGGGAGTGATCCGGAGCAGGACATTTCCTTTTTCGGTGAATTTGAAAGCGTTCGACAAGAGGTTCTTCAAGATCTGCTGGAGGCGCTGCTCATCGGTCCGGATCGCGCTCGGCAACGCCTCATCCCGGATAATGTTGAAACCAAGCCCTTTCTGCTGGGCCATCTCCCGGAAGGTCCGCTCGACATAGTCCTGGACCTCCGGAAGGCGGATATCGCTCGGGGTCACCCCCATCTTCCCCGATTCGACCTTGGAGAGATCCAAGATCTCATTGATCAGGGTCAAGAGATCGCATCCCGACGTGTAGATGGTCTGCGCATACTCCACCTGCTTGGGGGTGAGGGTCGTGTCTTTGTTCTCCGAAAGGAGCTTGGCCAGCACCAGCAGGCTGTTGAGCGGGGTGCGGAGCTCATGAGACATATTGGCGAGGAATTCCGACTTGTATTTCGAAATCAGGGAGAGCTGTTCCGCTTTTTCCTCCAGAGAGACGCTCGCCAGCTCGACCTCTTTGTTCTTGATTTCGAGCAGCGACGCTTTTTCTTCCAGCTCTTTCGCCTGGGCCTCCAGCTCCGCGTTCGACTTCTGCAGCTCCTGGAGCAGCTCTTCCGTCCGCATGCTCGCCGAGATCATGTTCAGCACCACGCCGATGCTCGCCATCAATTGATCGAGGAAGATCTGGTGGATCTGGCTGAACGGCTGGAAGGAGGCCAGCTCGATGACCGCTTTGACCTCCCCCTCGAAGAGGACCGGCAGGACGATGATGTTCAGCGGAGGGGCCTCCCCCAGACCGGAGTTGATCGTGATGTAGTCGGGGGGGACCTTCGTCAAGAGGATGCCCTTTTTCTCCAGCGCGCACTGCCCGATCAAACTCTCTCCGAGGTGGAACCGCTGAGTGAGATTTTTCCGCTCCTTGAAGGCGTAGCTGCTGATCAGCTTAAAGACCGGCTCGTTGTCCTGATTTTCCGAAATGTAGAAAGCCCCGTGGTGCGCGGAGATCAGCGGGGTCAACTCCGACATGATCAACCGGGAGATCGCCTTCAGGTCTTTTTGACCCTGCATCATTCCGGAGAACTTGGCGAGGTTGGTTTTCAGCCAGTCCTGCTCCATGTTTTTCTGCGTCGTATCCTTCAGGTTCGCGATCATCTGGTTGATGTTGTTTTTGAGGGCCGAGACCTCCCCTTGCGCCTCGACCGTAATCGACCGGGTCAAATCCCCCTTCGTCACAGCGGTGGCGACCTCCGCGATCGCCCGCACCTGCGTGGTGAGGTTTCCGGCAAGCTGGTTCACATTGTCGGTCAAGTCCTTCCAGGTCCCCGCGGCCCCCGGCACCTTCGCCTGGCCGCCGAGCTTCCCCTCGATTCCCACCTCCCGGGCGACGTCGGTCACCTGATCGGCGAAGATTCTCAAGGTATCGGTCATGCTGTTGATCGTATCGGCCAACGCGGCGATCTCCCCTTTCGCTTCCACAACCAATTTCCGGGTGAGATCCCCATTTGCGACCGCGGTCACGACCTTGACGATCCCGCGCACCTGCGTGGTCAGGTTGCTCGCCATGAAGTTCACATTGTCGGTCAGGTCTTTCCAGGTTCCGGAGACCCCCTGCACCTCCGCCTGGCCGCCGAGTTTCCCTTCGGTGCCGACCTCTTTCGCCACGCGGGTCACCTCCGCGGAGAAGGAGTTGAGCTGGTCCACCATGACGTTGATCGTGTTCTTCAGCTCCAAAATTTCGCCCTTCGCATCGACGGTGATCTTCTGAGAGAGGTCTCCTTTCGCGACGGCCGTGGTCACCTTCGCGATATTCCGCACCTGGGAAGTCAGGTTTCCCGCGAGCTGGTTCACATTATCGGTCAGATCCTTCCAGGTTCCGGCGACCCCCTTCACATCGGCCTGGCCGCCGAGTTTCCCTTCGGTGCCCACTTCCTTCGCCACACGGGTCACCTCCGCCGCGAACGAGTTGAGCTGATCGACCATGACGTTGATCGTGTTCTTCAGCTCCAAGATCTCCCCTTTCGCATCGACGGTGATCTTCTGGGAGAGGTCCCCCTTCGCGACGGCCGTGGTCACCTTCGCGATGTTCCGCACCTGAGAAGTCAAATTCCCCGCAAGCTGGTTCACATTGTCGGTCAGATCCTTCCAGGTCCCCGAAACCCCGCGGACTTCGGCCTGGCCGCCGAGTTTCCCTTCGGTGCCGACCTCTTTCGCCACACGGGTCACCTCCGCCGCGAAGGAGCTGAGCTGATCGACCATGACGTTGATCGTATTTTTTAATTCGAGGATCTCCCCCTTCGCATCAACGGTGATCTTCTGGGAGAGGTCCCCCTTCGCGACGGCCGTGGTCACCTTCGCGATGTTCCGCACCTGAGAAGTCAAATTCCCCGCGAGCTGGTTCACGTTGTCGGTCAGATCCTTCCAGGTCCCCGCCACATCTTTCACCTCCGCCTGGCCGCCGAGTTTCCCCTCGGTGCCGACCTCTTTCGCCACACGGGTCACCTCCGCCGCGAACGACCGAAGCTGGTCGACCATGACGTTGATCGTATTTTTTAATTCGAGGATCTCCCCCTTCGCATCGACGGTGATCTTCTGGGAGAGGTCCCCCTTCGCGACGGCCGTGGTCACCTTCGCGATGTTCCGCACCTGAGAAGTCAAATTTCCCGCAAGCTGGTTCACGTTGTCGGTCAGATCCTTCCAGGTCCCGGAGACCCCCTTCACCTCCGCCTGGCCGCCGAGTTTTCCCTCGGTGCCGACCTCTTTCGCCACACGGGTCACCTCCGCCGCGAACGACCGAAGCTGGTCGACCATGACGTTGATCGTGTTCTTCAGCTCCAAGATCTCGCCGCGGGCGTCGACTTCGATCTTCTGGGAGAGGTCCCCCTTCGCCACCGCGGTCGTCACCTTCGCGATGTTCCGCACCTGGGAGGTCAAATTGCCCGCAAGCTGGTTCACATTGTCGGTCAGATCCTTCCAGGTCCCGGAGACCCCCTTCACCTCCGCCTGGCCGCCGAGTTTCCCCTCGGTGCCGACCTCCTTCGCCACGCGGGTCACCTCCGCCGCGAACGATCGAAGCTGGTCGACCATGATATTGATCGTGTTCTTCAATTCCAAGATCTCGCCGCGGGCGTCGACTTCGATCTTCTGGGAGAGGTCCCCCTTCGCGACGGCCGTGGTCACCTTCGCGATGTTCCGCACCTGAGAAGTCAAATTTCCCGCAAGCTGGTTCACGTTGTCGGTCAGATCCTTCCAGGTTCCCGAAACCCCCTTCACATCGGCCTGGCCGCCGAGTTTCCCCTCGGTGCCGACCTCCTTCGCCACACGGGTCACCTCCGCCGCGAACGATCGAAGCTGATCGACCATGACGTTAATGGTATCCTTCAGCTCCAAGATCTCCCCTTTCGCATCGACGGTGATCTTCTGGGAGAGGTCCCCCTTTGCGACGGCCGTGGTCACCTTCGCGATGTTCCGCACCTGAGAAGTCAGATTTCCCGCAAGCTGGTTCACGTTGTCGGTCAGATCCTTCCAGGTCCCGCCGACCCCCCTCACCTCCGCCTGGCCGCCGAGTTTTCCCTCGGTGCCGACCTCTTTCGCCACACGGGTCACCTCCGCGGCAAAGGAGTTGAGCTGATCGACCATGGTGTTGATCGTATTTTTGAGCTCCAGGATTTCCCCCTTCGCATCGACGGTGATCTTCTGGGAGAGGTCCCCCTTCGCGACGGCCGTGGTCACCTTCGCGATGTTCCGCACCTGAGAAGTCAAATTTCCCGCAAGCTGGTTCACGTTGTCGGTGAGATCTTTCCAGGTCCCCGAAACCCCCTTCACATCGGCCTGGCCGCCGAGTTTTCCTTCGGTGCCGACCTCCTTCGCCACACGGGTCACCTCCGCGGCGAAAGAGCTGAGTTGGTCGACCATGATATTCACCGTCGTGCCGATTCGGAGGAACTCTCCCTTCACCGGTCTTCCGTCGATCTCCAGGACCATTTTTTGAGAAAGATCGCCGTGGGCGACGGCGGTGATCACCCGGCCGACCTCCGTGGTTGGACGGACCAGATCGCCGATGAGCGCGTTGATCGAATCGATACTCGTCGCCCAGGCGCCGGAGACGGCGCCGAGCGACGCCCGTTCGGTCATTTTCCCTTCCTGGCCGACGATCGTTCCGACGCGGACGAATTCTTTCGCCATCCCCTCGTTCAGCTGAACGACCTCGTTGAAGGCGCTTGCAATCTCCTCCATGACGCCCCCCTTCACCACCGGCATCCTCACCGAAAAATCTCCCGCTTTGACCGCTCTGAGCGCTTCCAGGAGAGTCGCCATCATCGATCCGCCGTTGCCTCCATGACTCCCGCCGCTCTTCGAAGAACTCTTGCGGCCTGTTTTTCCTTTCTGCTTCGATGCCGGCATGTTTTTTGCCGTTTTCCCCAATGAAGCGGTCGCCACAGCAAGCCCTCCTTGTTTAAGATAAGAGATCGCCCAGATTAAAAATGCGATGATTTGAGATAAAAGAGATGTCTTCTCCTAAAGATAAATCGATCAATTTAAATCAGGGCATTAAAAAAATAATATGGATTCGATTATATCCAAATCTTTTTGCAAGAAACAAGGGGGTGTTTCTTGAGGAATACGCTCCCCAGAGAAGGGTATTGATCCTTACATTTTAATTGCTGTAAACTATTGCTCCCCTCCAATAACACCTATTAACCTGTCGTGAGGTCGTCGATGGATTTTCAAAGGGAAGAACTCCGTTTCGTTATGGTGGAAGGTCTGGTCGCTTACGGTGAGGCGATGGCAAGACGGACCCCGCCCGAGGGGGCGACCTTTCCTCCTCTTGCCGCCGCGGCCGATCGCGTCCGCACGGCCCGGGAGGCGATCCCGAAAGTGAGGGCCTTCGTCGATCGGGCGCAGCAGGGATGTCCCGACGCCGAAGCGTACCGGACGGCGCGGCAATCTCTGATCGATGAAGGATGCGGCGGCGATCTCATCGTTTTCTTCGCAGCCTGGAATGCCGTTCTGGCCGAAGGAGGGCTCGCGCCGCTGCTACGGGGCCCGATCGGTTCGGTTCAGAAGCCGCTCGGCCGCCGGCCGGTGGCGATCGTCCCGCGGACGCAGCTGACGCCGCAGCTGGCGGAGGGGCGAATCGTCCTCGATCTCGGCGACGACCGCTTCTGGCTTCTCCCGCGCAACCTGGCCGGCCGAAGCCTTTTGTTTACGATGCGGCATGGGGTTTCCCGGGTTGAAAGCAAAACCCATCGCGTCGGCTGCCGGCTCGCCAATACGCTGGAATCAGGAAAAGGAATCCCGAAAGCCGACGCCGTCGGCGCCGCCCTCGCCCGGATGGTGGGGGTGGTCGGCCAACAGCTCGACTTCCTTCACCTGGAAAATTACCTCGACCCGAAGAGTTTCAAACATTTAATCAGCAGCAGCCCGAATACCCGCCAACTCTTTGAGCGGGTCGCCGGAGCGTTGATCTCGAACGATCAGGAGGTCCAACCCGCAACGGTCGACCCGGCGCTGGCGTCGCAAGACTTCGGCTGGGTCACCGGTCTGGAAAAGGCCGCCGAGGCGGAAGAGGCGGGGCGCGCCTTCGGGGTCGATGCGAAAAGCGCCAAGCGGCTGATAAAAAACCCCCTCTATTGTTACCCCGGCGGAAATTCGTTTTTTGATCTTTATGTCGATGTCGTCGACGGCATCCATCGGATCGCCCGATCCCACCAGGGAGGGGTCGCCTCGCTCTACACCCACAGCTCGACGCTCCGGGCGCTGATCACCTATCTCGATCCGAGGCCGTTTCACGAGGCCTTCTCCGAGTTCGGCGAATACAAGGAGGGGCAGGACAACGTCGTTCTTCTCGCGTATGAAAACGGCCAGCTCTCCGGCTACTCCACCGCGGTCGGCCTCTCCGAACGGGAGCGGACGGCGCGCGAGGCCTGGATCAGCGTCGAGCGGGAGCGGGCCGGCCGGGTCACCCTCCGGCCGAATCAACTCCGGCAGGTCGTCGCCCTGGTTTCCGGGGGGGATTTCGCCGGCGCCGGGGCGGCGCTCAAGGAGCTGCGCGCCTGCGGCGACCGTCTCGGGATCGCCGTTCACTTCGTCCGACACGGATTCTTAGGGTTGGCGAACAACTGGATCGAGCAGTTCACCGAGCGGGAGATGCGCGGCATGGCCGGCGTCGCCAGCAGCCCGATCGGGAGCAGCCGCTTCGAAGATTTCAAGGATGAAGAGGTGCAACGGGTCGTCATGCGGAACCTGGCCCCCTACCTCGAAAACGGCGCCCTCGTCGTCATGGGGGGAGACGGGAGTCTCCGGGGAGCCCGCGTTCTTTTTGAGAAGTTCGGCGTACAGGTCGTCGGCCTGCCGGGGACGATCGACGACAACCTCGCCGGCACGACCTCGCTCGGCTTTCACTCGGCGGTCGCGCTGGCGAACCATTCGCTCGAATCGCTCAAGGCGACGAGCGCCGCGATGGGAAGCGTCTTTTTCGTCGAGGTGATGGGGGCCGGGGCGGGCCATCTCGCGCTCGCCTGCGCTTATCAGGCCCGCGCCGAGGGGATCTTGGTCAACGAACATCCCGACCCGGACGCCTACATCGATCAGGTGATCTTGGGAAATCTGAAGCGGTCGATGGGGGTGCCGAACAAGAGCCATCTCTTCATCGTCGCGGAAAAAACACCGCACCGGCATCACCCGCTCGGCGGAGTCCACGGGCTCGTCGATTACATCGCCCAGACGATCGCGAAGTGGCCCTCCGCGCGATCGGCGCAGGGGGACTATCGCTTAACGGTCGCGACGAAGGCGACCATCCTCGGCCACACCCTGCGGGGCGCCCCGCCGACGCCGATCGACCGGACCTTGGCGCAGCACTTCGCCTATGAAACGCTCCATCGTCTGGTGGAGCGGCCGGAGAGCGCGGTCGGATGCCTCCTCGCCTGCCGGGTGGAAGGAGCGGTCGAAGCGATCCCGCTCCACAGCATCACCCCCAAGCCGTTCGACTGGGAACTCTTTTCGAGAATGCACGGAAACATCAATCCAATTCGGAATTAAGAATCTGGGAATGAGGAATTGGAAACTCCGTTTTTTTGACTTTGATTCCTCATTCCTAATGGAACCATTCCTCATTGGTTTTTCTCAGTCTCCGATCGCCAGCAGCGGCCGTCCTTCTTTCCGCGCTTTTTGAGAGAGGGTCTTCAGCGCTTTTAGAAATTGAAGGACGCCGTTGCGTCCGCACGGTTTTCCTTCCGGCTCGGTCTCCAGGCCGATCATCTCCGGCGGCTCCAGCGACGGCGCCAGCCCCCCCTTCCGGTAAAGCGCTTCCAGGATCGAGCGGAGGTCGTCCACCTCCCGCTCCAGACGAAAGAGACCCGCCCCTTCAAAACGGGTATCTCCATACGGATCGAGGTTCGTCAGATCGGGCGGCGCGATTCCGATTTGGATCGACAGCCGCCGGAAATAATTGCGCAGCTCCGGCTCGAAAACAAGCGCCTCCTCATCGTGAACGTTCTCAGGAGATTCTCCAACCGCAAAAGTGATCGCCATCCTACTTCACCGGGAAGGCGGTGATGACCCGGCCGGCCTCATCAATCACGACGCGCAATGTCTTCAACGGTTTTTTCTCCGGGCTGACGCCGATTTTCTTGTGGTAGGTCGCTTCGAAAATAAATCCGGGACGCCCCTCCGTGTTGGCCCGGATGCGGGCGTCGGGGCTCTTCAAAACAAAGTCGATCCCGGCGCGGACATCGAAACCTTTCACGAAGCGGCTCTTTCCGGGAACGGTCGATTTAAATCCATGCCGCGCCAGGATGTGGTCGAAGAGGGTCTTGCTGGAAAGGGCATATCGATCGGCCGCCCGCCGGGCGCGCTTTCTCAGCGCCGCCTCTTCCTCCAACGCTTGAGGAGATTTTTCTTTCGCCGGCGGCTTTTTGACCTTTTTGATCCCGGAGGCTGGCCGATCCGGAGCATCCGATGGAGCGGGGAGGGGGACCGAATCGAGGAGAGCGGACGGTGGCGCCCCCTCTCTCCGAGAGAACTCTTCTCCGAAGAGAGCCAAGGACGGAAAAAGAAAGAGAAGGGTCAGAAGAAGCCCCTTCCAGGGGAGAGAAAAAAGAAGGGGCGTCAATCGAAGGAAGATTTGCTTCACGAAGGGGGCTCTCTGAATAGAGGTCAAGCTTGACTGTTACACGATATACCGAACGATCTCCTCCCTGTCAATGTCCGGTCTCTTCTCGTCCTACGATTTTTCCAATTTTTTGAGATAATTTTCAATCCGCCGGGCGTTGGTCCCGACGTCGCTTCGCCCGACGCGGGAGACCGACCGGACATCGATCCGGCTCCCCTGATCGGCCGGCGTGATCCGGATGACGACGTCGTCTTTGAAACCGAACCAGAAGGTCGTGTCGGTCCCCTCGATCCGCCCCTCTTCCCTGTTCGCATCGACGATCTGCCACTCCATCGACCGCGCCGCCGCCACCGCCCGGTCGAAGGCCTGGTCCGGGGGGACCGGGAGGACGATCGGGCCGAGCTCCGGGTAGCCCTCTTTTTGTTGCGCGGCGATCTCGGGACCGCCGTATTCGGCCGGGTTGGGGGCCCCTTCGCGGATTTTGAGGATCGCCACAAATTCCGGGGGATTTTCGGTGTCGGTGGTAATGTCGTGAATCGGCGGAACGCGCCGCGCCGTCATCATCCACTGCACCGGGATGGCGAAGATCGTGATCCCGATGGTAAAACCGAGCAGCGCGAGGACGATCTGCCTCCGGGAGCCGGCGCTGCGCCAGAGCCCGATGAGGGCGATCAGCGAGACGATCGCCGCCGCCGCGCCCCCCATCGCCCCCCATTGAAGAAACGAGAACCCGGTGCGGAAGTGCCAGAGCTCAAAGCGGCTCCCGAACCCCGCCCCGATCGCCATGAGGGCGGAGAGGACGGCGATGGAAATGCCGATCTGGGCGGCGAAGGCCCATCCGGTGGGACGTTTGTCTGAAGGGGTCTCGGTTGGTTCAGCCATGACTCTCCTTATAATATGGGAGCGATCGTATCGACAATCCCGATCCGATGTCAACAGAGCGATGCGGCGTTGATTCAAATCCGGAAAAACGGTTAGAGTATCGATACGCTAACATGATGCATCGATGATTGCAATGAACAGGAATGGATCGCTTCTCATCCTCATCATCATTTTCTTTTCCCTCTCGGCCTGCGCCTCGCCGCCGAAAGGGCTCTTTCCGCCCGAAGCGGGCGACCCCACCAAACCGGTCTACGTCGTGAACAACGGCTGGCATGCGAGCTTCGTCGTCGAAAAACAAGATATCCCGGTGGAGGTCTGGCCGGAAAGCCGCGACTTTCCCGACGCGCGATATCTCGAAGTCGGCTGGGGGGACAAAGATTACTACATGGCCCCCGGCTTCAATCTCTGGTATGCTTTCAAGGCGCTCTTCTGGCCGACGGCGAGCGTGCTCCACATCGTCGGCTTCAGCGATCCGATCGAGGCCTTCTTTCCGGAAAGCGAGATCATCCGGATCGATCTCTCCCTCCCCGGTTTCGAACAACTCTGCAAAACGGTCCACAACAGCTACCGGCACGACGAGAAGGAGCACCCAATTGTGGCCGGGCCGGGCCTCTACGGCGAGAGCCGCTTCTATCTCTCGAACGAAAAATATCACCTCTTCAAAACGAGCAACGTCTGGACGGCGAAGGCCCTCCGATCCGCCGGCGTTCCGGTCCGTCCTTTTTTCTCGATCACCGCCGGCGGGGCGGCCCGGGAGGCGCGACGGTTCGAACGCCTTCCGACGGCGGTCCCCTCTACGGCCCCAGCAGAAAATCGAAATCGGCTTTCGAGATAGAGAACCCCTTTCCGGCCCGGGCCGTCTCTCCCATGACCGCCCGGTAGAGGGCGCGCTTCTTCTCTTTGAGCGCCATCATCTTCTCCTCGATCGTATGCCGCATCAAGATGCGGGTGATCGAGACCTTCTTCTCCTGTCCGATCCGGTGGGCGCGATCGGAGGCCTGATCTTCGACGGCCGGGTTCCACCAGGGATCGAGATGGAAGACGTAAGAGGCCTTCGTCAAATTAAGCCCCTGCCCCCCCGCCTTGAGACTGAGGAGAAAAACGGAGGCCCCTTCCCCCTTCTGAAACCCCTCCACCAGCGCCTTCCGCTTGCCGACGGCGGTGCTCCCGTCGAGCCGCGCGTAGGGAATCGCCTCGCGGTGGAGCGCCTCCTCCACCAGATCGAGGAAAGAGGTGAACTGCGAGAAGACGAGGGCGCTGTGGCCCGCTTCGAGCAACTCGTTGAGGCGGCCGATCAAAAACTCGATTTTCGGAAAGCGCCCTTCAAGCGTCGGCGCCAGGAGCCGGGGAGAGACGCAGATCTGGCGCAACTTCAGCAAGGCGGTGAGGGCGATAATCTTCGCCTGCGCCTCGGTCTTGCTCCGGTAGGCGTCGTCGATCGCCGATCGGATCTGCGCGACGGTCGCCTGGTAGAGGCGCTTCTGAGGGTCGGTCAATTCCAAGTAGACGTCGATCTCGGTTTTGAGGGGAAGCTCTTTCAGGATCTCCTCCTTCGTCCGCCGGAGGACGAACGGCCGGGTCCGGCGCAGCAGCAGATCCAAGGAGGGCGACCCCTCCCGCCGGGTGGCCGCTCCTTTCCCTGGGCCATTGGTCTCCGCCCTGAAATCGTCGTATTCCCCCAAGAGGCCGGGAAGGGCCAGATCGAGGATCGAATAATATTCTCCGAGATGATTCTCAAGCGGGGTTCCGGTCATCACCACCTTGAACGCCCCCGTCAATCGCCGGACCGCGCCGGTGGTGTCGGCATGAATGTTCTTCACCGCCTGGGCCTCGTCGAAAAGGATGACGTGGAAAGGGATCTTCCCCAACGTCTCGATCTCCCTTCGGACCAAGGCGTAAGTGGTGAGAACGATATCGGCGCCGTCGAACGCCGCGCTTCGCGCCGCGCCGGTATAAGAATGGATCTTCAGGTCGGGGTAGAACCGGGCGACCTCGTTCTCCCAGTTGAAGAGGAGACTCGGCGGGACAACCACCAGATGCGGGCCTTCGGGCAGATGCGGGCCTCCGGGGGACGGCCCCTTTTCCGGGGCATCGATCTTTCCCTCCCGAATCCCCGCCAGAAGGCTGATCGCCTGGAGGGTCTTCCCCAATCCCATATCGTCGGCGAGGCAGGCGCCGAAACGGTTCCGGTAGAGAAAGGCGAGCCAGTGATACCCGGCCTTTTGATAGGGCCGCAGCGTCGCCGCCAGCCGCTCCGGGAGCGGGGTCTCCTCGATCCGCTCGAATCGGGTCAGCCGCGCGATCAACGCCTCGTCCGCTTCGGAGAGGGTGACCTTCACCCCCGCTCTTCGGAGCGCGATCCAGTCGAGAATCTGAAGTCTCGGGACACGGATGATCTCCTTTCTCCCCCGCTTCTCCGGCCGGTAAATGGCGGCCAGGCGCTCCAAGATCTCCCGCGAATTCGAATCGAGGATCCGGACGACCCCCTCTTTCTCCACCACCCCGCGCCGGTCGAGCGCCTTCCGCCAAACCGTCTCGTCGATCAGGGACCCGTCGCATCGGATCTCCGGCTTGATCTCGAACCAGTCGATTCCGGAGGCGCGCCGGGCGTCGAACGAAAACTCCCACCGCGACGCCTCGACCCCTTTTTTGTCGTAGAAAAGGGCGATCCCCGCCTCCTTGAACCGGGCGTATAGTTCGGAAAGACCGGTGTGCAGCGCAAGGGGCGGAAGCGACATCTCGTTCGGGACGGCCATCCCTCTGAACACCTCCGGACCGAACAGATCGTACGGAATCCGATAGAGAAGGGCCTCTTTCGATTTGTCGACCGAGACGATGCGCCACCTCCCATCATAAAACCGCAGGCGAACCTCGGGCCGCAAGTAAAGGGATAAGAAGTACCGCAGGATTTGCTTCGCTTCCGATTTGATCGCATGCTTTTTAAAATCGTTCCCCGCAAGCGATTCACGGAGAAGCTTTTCCGCTTCTCCTTTCGTCCGGATCGGGAGGAGCTTGAAAAAAAGATCGTAGAGAACCGTCTTTCTCTTTTGCGCCCGGAGCGCTTGGGAAATTTCGCGCCCCTGCTCCAAGACGGTGAAAAACTCGAAGAGGGGAATCGTCGTCGCCTCCCCGGGGGCCGCCCCATTTCTGAGGCCGCTGGCGGCCGCTTTATGACCCAGGCCATTCGATTCCCCCGGACGGCATTCCGCGCGGAGGATCAGACGGTCGTCGTCCCCTCCTTTCGGATCGATCGTCATCGCGTAGGCATGTTTCGCGGGGAGAGGAGAAACCGCCTCGCCGTCGATCTTCAGGAGAAGACGGTCGAAGATCTTTTCACGGTCCGAATCGGCGATGTTGATCTGGGCCGCCTCGAAGAGGGGATGGGAAACCTCGAAAGAGACGCCGGTCTCCTCGTCGTCGAACACTTCATCGCCGCTCCAAACCGGACCGGCGCGATGGAAGCGCTTACGCAAGGTTTTAAAAACCTCCCAGCCGTCGGCGTGAGGAAGATGCACGAGCCGCTTCTCATTGAGATCGACCACCACCCCCCCGAACCGGGCGAAGGGGACGACCTCCTTTCCATCCCGGAAACAGACAGCCCGGATCGTCACCCCCTTCTCCGTGGCGTCCATCTCCGTTTTCCCCCGATAGGCGGTCGAAGGGCTCCACTCAACCCGCTCCTCCCCTTTTCCCGTCCGGAAGAAGATCGGATGGCGGTTTCCTTCTTTCTTCAAATACCCCTCGAACTGCTCCATCAAGAAAGGGGAAACGTAACCGTCGTAATGCGAAACGAACCGCGCCAGCTCCGCTGGTACCCCCCATGGAGAGAGAAGACGGCTTCCGTTTTTCCGAATGGAAAGGGTCGGGCCGCCTTTTTCTTTTCCGATCACGATCTCGTAGACGGGGGCTCTTCTCTTCGAACCCGAGGGGGAGGGCGCTTCCCGAACGTTCAGCAGCGCCTCCCTCAGCGGGGCGAGATATTCTTCTTGCGCCCCCGGAAGCTTAAAGAGATTGTTCGAAAGAAGATGGAGGGTCGTCATCAAAGCGCAGATGACATGTTTGCAGTTCGACGCGGCCGTCCAGGCGGGGCAGTCGCAGGAAAAGCGCAACGCCCCTTCCTCTATGGAGAAGAGGACGGCGTAGCGCCGCGTCCCCTGGACGAAAGCGGCCAGGACGGAAGCCCCCTTGTCCCAAAGGTATCCCGTCAGCCGTCTTTGATGATGATATTGATACCCCGACCTGACAAAACGCTCCGGGGCGACAAAATAGACCTCGTTCGGAGGAAAGGACTTCAACGTCTGAATGATTTCATTCTCTTCGAGAAACACGGCAAAAATTTTCCTGATGATGTTAGGCGGCGCCGATCCGATTTAAGACGGCGGGCCGATCCGCCCCGATATCCTAAAGAAGCCGTCGAGAAGAAGTCAATGCGATTTTACGTCCGAAACGGCTCCCGCTACAGCTGCCGGAACTTCTTGATTCCAGGACAAAAGGCTGTTAAATTTACCCCCATGGCCAAATTGCCCCAACACAAAGGACCCAAATCAACCCCCGCGATGAAGGCCCCGCTCCGCCCCGTTCAGGCGGGCGTCGATTATCTGGAGGATATTTTCCGGGATGTCCTGCTGGAGCAGGGGGGGGAGTCGCTGGTCGGCCGGGTCGATCTACTCCGGGGAATCTGCCGGAAGCTGCGCGACCGCTACGATCCGAAGCTCGAAAAAAAGCTCCTGCGGATGATCGACCGGCTCGATCTTCCGACCTGCACGCAGGTGGTCTCCGCCTTCGATCTGTCGTTCAACCTTCTCAACGTGGCCGAAGAGAACGATGCCATGCAGGCGCGGCGCGACGAGGAGCGGCGGGGGGGCTTTGTCGAAGGGGCGCTCCCGCATTACTTTTCCGAGCGGACCCGCCCGACGCTCGCCAAACAGCTGGCCCGGCTGGGTGAAATCGAAATCATGCCGGTCATGACCGCGCACCCGACGGAAGCGAAGCGGCAGACGATCCTGGAGAAATACCGGGCGATCTATCTTTTGATCTTCCGGCTGGAGAATCCGATCTGGACTCCGCGGGAGCGGCGGGCGATCGAGCGGGAAATCTACAATATGGTCACGCTTCTCTGGCAGACGGGAGACATCCATCTGGAGCGGCCGACCGTCCGGGAGGAAGTCCAGAACATCCTTTTCTACTTCAAAGAGACCTTTTATGACGTGATCCCAAGGCTCTACGGGGAGCTGCGGGACCACTTCCGGAAAAAGGGGATCCCGGTCGATTCCCACCTCCCCCCCTTCCTGCGGTTCGGCTCTTGGGTCGGCGGCGACCGGGACGGAAATCCCTTCGTCAAAGCGGAAGACACCGAGTGGACGGTCCTTACCCACAAGGACCTAATTTTCCGGCTCTACCGCGAATCGCTCGACCAACTGGTCGTCAGTCTCAGCCCTTCACGCCACCTGGTCGGCGTTTCCGACACGCTGCTTCAGTCGGTCGAAGCGGATGCGGTCCTCTTTCCCGAGGCGGCAAAACGGATCCGCTCAAGGAATCTGCACGAGCCCTACCGCCAGAAGATCGGCTTTATGAAGCTGAAGCTGGAAGAGACGCAGCGCGAGCTCGACCGGCGCCTCCGCGAGGAGATCCACGACGGTGCGCCGCCGGCGCGCAGTTATCGAGACGCCGACGCGTTCGCGGCCGATCTGGAGGTGATGCGCGAGAGCCTGACCCGCCACCGAGGGGCCCGGCCCGCGGAGATGGAGATCGACACGATGCTCTCCCGCATCCGCGTCTTCGGCTTTCACCTCGCCCGTCTCGACATCCGCCAGGATGCCTCCCGCCACCGCGAGACAATCGCCGAGATCTTCAACCGGGTCAAGCTCTATCCCGGCTTCCTCTCCGGAGACGAGGAAAAAAAGGTCGAGATCCTCACCCGCGAGCTGATGACGATGCGCCCTCTGCTCTCCCCGCACTGGACCCTCTCTCCCGAAAACCAGGAGGTGATCGACACCTTCGCGACGATGAAGAAAATCATGGGAGCGCTCGGTCCCGACGCCGTCGGCAGCTACATCATCAGCATGGCCTCTGGCATGAGCGATATCCTCGCCGTCCTCCTCCTGGCGAAAGAGACCGGTCTCTGCGGCCCCACCCCCGACGGCGGCTTCCGGAGCAAGATCGACATCGCCCCCCTCTTCGAGACTGTCGAGGACCTGCGGGCCGCGCCGGCGATCCTGACCGGCCTGCTGAAAAATCCGGTCTATCGGCTGCAGCTCCGCGCCCGCGGCCGACGGCAGGAGATCATGCTCGGCTACTCCGACAGCAGCAAAGATTCGGGGATGCTCACCGCCAGTTGGGGCCTCTACAAAAGCCAGATCCATCTTTGGGAGATCGCCCGGAAAGAGGGGATCGCGCTGACCCTTTTTCACGGCCGCGGCGGAACGGTCGGCCGCGGGGGCGGCCCCACCCATCGGGCCATCCTGGCGCAGCCGCCGCACACCGTCGAAGGCCGGATCAAGATCACGGAGCAGGGAGAGGTCATTTCGTCGAAGTACGCCAACCAGGGAACCGCGTCGCACCAGCTTGAATTATTGATCACCGGCGTTCTCAAAGCGACCTTCGGCCCGGCCCCCTCTCATATCGATGCAGAGCGGATGGCCCGCTTCCAGGGGGCGTTGGAAGAACTTTCTCAGGCCGCCTATCGGCGCTATCGCGATTTGGTCGGCCACCCCGATCTCTACCGGTATTTTCAGGAATCGACCCCGATCTCCGAAATTGGCTTCTTGAAGATGGGCTCGCGGCCGGCCTACCGCTCCCAGGCCAAATCGCTGAAGGATCTGCGCGCCATCCCCTGGATCTTCTCCTGGACGCAGAGCCGGCAGATGATCGGCACCTGGTATCCGCTCGGAACGGCATTCAAAGCGTTCGTCGATCGCGACCCCGCGGCCAACGGCCCGCTCCTGGCGGAAATGTACCGGACCTGGCCTTTTTTCAACAACCTGATCGACAACATGCAGATGACCCTGGCGAAAGCCGACATGCACATCGCCCAGCACTACGCCGAGCTCGTCTCCGATCCGCGCCTGCGAAAGGCGATTTTCGGGCGGATCCGAAAAGAGTACGATCTGACGGTGGAAATGATCAGGCAGATCACGGGGCAAAACGAGATCCTCGACAACGATCCCTCCCTCCAACGCTCGATCCGCCTCCGGACCCCCTTCCTCGATCCGATCAACTACATTCAGGTCAACCTGATCGAGAAGCTCCGCACGCAAAAACTCGAAAAAAAAGAGCGCGAAGAGCTGATTCATGCCATCCTGCTGACGATCAATTGTATCGCGACGGGGATGCGGAATACGGGATAGGGCGAGTAGGGATTGCGGAGAGCATCGCCCTCCACAGGGCCCGTTCGTGGCATAGGAGAGACCGAGTCGAATCTCCTATGCCACGAACGTCATTTTGACAAGAAAATTACATTTTAAGATGCTTCATTAAAATTTCACTCTTTACGATTCTCGGGTCGTCCGCCCCGAACTTTTTCGCACTTTGGAATGCGACCTTCGCCTCATCGTGTTTCCCCATCCCGTCTAAAGCGACCCCCAGATTAAAATAGGGCTCAGGAAAATTGGCGGAGAGATCAATCGCCTCTTTAAAAATCGGAGCGGCGACGTCCCAATGGGACTGAATAAGGTGGCCGACGCCTTCATTGTTCTTTTCCGCGGCGGCCGCGCTGGGCCAGCCGGAGGGGGAAGTAAAATGAGGTATGTCCGAGACGGGCCCCGCCTTGCCATAACAGCCGGCGAGCATGGACAATGCAATCAGAAACACGGAAAGAAATCCAATCTTTTTTATGCTCATGGGGTCTCCTTGTTTCATTGTGATCTTACCGATGCCTATTATGCCTGTAAGATAGAATGGGGTCTGGTCAATATTGCTCAGTTTTGAGGGATGATCGAGCAGGTAAAACGCGCATCACCGTCGCTGAATCCAAAATAGTCAGGACGCTTCCCGATCGATTGAGCGCCGTTCCGGAAACCGGAACCGGTTCCTTCCGGAAGCCGGGATTCCCCCCCTTCTCATACAAAAAGAACTCTTAAAAACACTGCCCCGGCCGGAAAAATCTCCGGCATCCCCCTTGCTAAGACAAGCCATGGGGAAAGTTCACGACGCGCCGATCGGCGGGGAGGAGAAAAATGGTGAAGCGGCGGATCAGTATCATATTGCTCATCGGATTTTTTTTATCCGGATGCGGAAGCGGCGGCTCCGGCGGCAACGGCGGAGGCGCGGGCGGGGGCAATCAACAAGCGGTGCAGAACGAGATCGATCGCCTCTTCCCTTTTACACCCAATCAGCCGTTCGACGTGATCTTCGTCTGCGGCCGAAGCAATTCGCAGCTCACCTACTACTTCGATTTCCGGTCGGACGGGAGCTTTAACGTCTACATCACCCTCGATACCGGCCAGGATGTTTCCTTCTCCGGAACATACAGCTACGCCAACGATCAGATCCGGATGGTGGCGCTGAACAATCCGATCCTCCCGCTGGATGAAACGACCACCGATATTGTCCCTCATATGGGGCTGGTCGGAGAATTCGAAACACCGATCATGCGGTGCGGCGCATTGGGACATCGAGAAAACGATCCGAGGATGGAGCGCTTTAAATCATATCTTTGCCCGCTGATCAACATCGGCCGGGTGAGCGACGAGGAGAACGCCTTCGAATTCGTCCACAGCGCCATCCCGTTCAACCTGACCGTCCCCGGCTCCATCTTCCGACAAAAAGACGTTCATGTCTCCGGAAACGCCAATCCGATCGTAACGCGCGGCTACGGGATCTACCGCCGCGTCGGCGATACTTTCTATGCCGACTTCGGGAATCAGTTCGACGACATCAACCTGCTGAAGGGAGCTTTTGCCGACGGCGATCAAGAAATGAGCGTCGAGCAATTGGAGCCGTCCGCAGGTCCCTGCAACAGGAGATGAAGTTCAATGAGGAATGAAAACAAAAATTAAAAGATTAGGCCGGCAGATCGTATGGGAAGCGGACGGTAAAGGTGGAGCCGGCGCCCGGTTTGCTGACGACTTCGACGCTTCCTCCGAGAAGATCGGCAAAGCGCTTTACAATCGACAGCCCCAGTCCCGTGCCTGGACCATACGCCTCTTTAAAAGCAGGGGCCTGATAGAACGGCTCAAAAATATGGGGAAGATCTTCTTCGGAGATTCCGATTCCGGTGTCTGTGATCTCCACGGAAACCGCCTCTTGGGAAAGATGGTGAATGACCCGGATCCGGATCGATCCTTGTTCTGTAAACTTGATGGCGTTGCCGATCAAATTGGTGAAGATCTGTCTCACCTTCCCGCGATCGGTCCGGATCGCGGGCGCGGTCGGATCTTCAACAAAGTCGACGACCAGCCCTTTTTCCGTCCCCAGCGGTTCCAACATATTAAGGATCTCCCGAATCAGCTCGGAGAGATCGACCTGCTCCGTTTCAATCGCGATCTTTCCGGTTTCAATTCGGCTGAGGTCCAGCACATCAGTGATCAAACTCAGCTGTATCCGGGCATTCTGGTGAATTCTTTCGAGCATCTCTTCCCGTTTGGCGACGTTCTCACTCACGCGCGGATCTCTTAAGAGGCTGCTGTAGCCGATGATGGCATTCAGCGGCGTGCGAAGATCGTGGGAAACAATCGAGAGGAATTGGGATTTGAGACGGTTGAGCTCTCCGGCTTGCCGCAGGGCCGAAAGCCGCACCTCGCTCAACACGCTGATGATCACCGCCTCCAACACAAATAAGCCGACCATCAGAATATCGAGACTTTTTACCTCAAATGCTTGAGAGGGAAGAAAAAAGAAGTACACGTCGGCCATTGTCGCCAGGAACGTCGCCAGCAGACCCGGTCCGAGACCGCCGTACCAGGAGCTGATCATGACCGCTGCAAAGAAAAGAAGAAAAGGGGGCGACTCGATTAAGGTGCCGATCGCCAGTTTGATAAACAGCGCCGATCCGGTCGCCAAAACGGCAAGGGCATAACCGATCTTACGAGACGGGCTCCCCCTGAGGATGTTGAATCTCCCGGGCCATTTCATCCAGGATCTTCCCTCCATTGAGATTCAACCCTCCGCAGTTTCAGCCGTACTTTTTTTAGTTTAAGCAGAATGATCCGACAACTTCAACCCCCGGGGAATGAAACTTCTTGTACAGGTACAGGCATTGCTTTTATTGTTTTCCGGCGGCGCTGATTCCCTGGGCGTAGATGTCCCAACTCGGGACCGCGTCGGTTCCATTGCGAGCATCTTCCCAGACGGCGGCCGCGCCGCCGGCGCCGTCCGAGATCAGCAGGGGGACTTTCTGGTCGCCCGGCGCGGTGGAGATCGCAACGCCGTCGATGCTCCATTGCGCCTCTCCGCTCCCATTCACCCGCTGGGCATAAATATCCCAACGCCCGCTGCGAAGGTCCTGCCACGCGATGATCGCCCCACCGGCGCCGTCGGTCGCCAACTGAGGCATCCCCTGAATGTCGGGGGCGGAGGAGATGACAACACCGCCGGCGGCCCAATGTGCCGCCCCGCTCCCGTCGACCCGCTGGGCGCGTACATCAAAAACGGTTTGGCCGGAACCATCCTGCCAGGTGATGATCGCCCCGCCCGCGCCATCCGACACCAACCGGGGAGCGAGTTGGTCATTGGCCGCATTGGAAATGATCACCCCGTCGGCGGTCCACGCGGCTATTCCGCTTCCATTCACCCGCTGCGCGTAGACGTCCCACGCTCCATCGCGATCATCCTGCCAGACGACAATCGCCCCGCCTGTGCCGTCCGAAACGAGCTGAGGCGCGCCCTGGGTATTCGCCGCAATGGAAACAGCGACGCCGGCGGCGGACCATCGGACCGATCCGTTTCGATTGATCCGCTGCGCGTAGAGGTCCCAATCTCCGCCCCGATCGTCTTGCCAGACGAGGACGGCCCCTCCGGCGCCATCAGGGATCAAGCGGAAAAAGATCTTGTTCGCCGCCGCGTTGGAGACGGCGACACCCCCGGCGGCCCACTGGACGGCTCCGTTCGCATCGACCCGCTGCGCATAGACATCTATTTTTCCGTTGCGATCATCCTGCCAGGCGAGGATGGCGCCGCCGGCGCCGTCCGGGACGATCTGGGGGGACAACTCGGAGTGCCCCCCTGCCGCGACGGCGATCCCATCGACAGCCCATTGCACGACGCCGTCTCTATTAATCCGCTGGGCATAGATGTCTAAATTTCCATCGCGGCCATCTTGCCAGGTGATGATGGCGCCGCCGGCGCCGTCCGAGATGATCTGCGGGTGCTGTTGGCTCCCCGCCGCGGTCGAGATGGGGACACCGTCACTCGTCCATTGCACCGCCCCGCTTCCGTTCACGCGCTGGGCGTAGAGATCGAAATGCGTCCCGCTGCGAATATCCATCCAGGCGATGATCATTCCGCCGATTCCGTCGGAGACCGCTTGGGGAGATTGTTGGTCGCTCGCCGCCGCCGAGATCGCCACATTCTCCGGATTTTCTTGGCTCCACAAGACCGCCAGAAACCCGGGGCTGCTTTCCGCTCCGTCGATCACCACCTTCACCGATCCGCTCGACGCGTCCGCGGGCACGACGGCGAGAATTTCCGTGTCGCTCCAACTCACGATCTGCGTCGCCGCCGCGCCGCCGACGATCAAGCTGCTGTTTCCCTGGCCGGTTCCGAACCGCTCTCCCGTCACCCGGATTTGTTCTCCGACTTTTGCCTCGGATGGGCTTACGCCGGTCACGATCGGCGCGGCGGGATCGGTGTTTTCCGCCGATCCTTGCGAAAGGCTTCCACACCCCGTTATGAGAAACAGGCTGAATAAAACCGCGCTCCAGCCGATCCAAACTTTTTTCATTTGTGTTCCTGGATGTAAACGGCCTCGGCCGCTAAATATACCGAGGATGATACCCGTATGCTATTGGGGAATCAATGGGAAAAAGAATGATGAAGGGGGCTACTTTCGGGGGAGCAAGAACGGCGGGGCCGAGCTGCACAGCGTCATCGCCAAGTATGGGACCGGGGTGCAGGTGGCGGCGGTGGTGAATGGGGATCTGAATTTTGGCGAGGAAGATGTGACGGAGGCTTACAATGCGGCTTGGGAAGTGATGTAATTTTTCCGGAGAAATGGGCTGACGAAAAACCCATTAAAAATATGATGCAAGTCAGTTCAACACTATATCCTGCCATATTTTTCCCAAGGCACAATTCCGGCTCCAACGTTTAGAATCGTTAATGCCTTGGCCACTGAACCACGCGGATTTAATGAGTCGAGCTTTGTAAAGTCTGCAACATCAAACCACCTTCTGAGCAAACGGACCAAACTCTGATGAGGTGTATCTCCGCCTGCTATTTTTGTAGTAAGGTTTCTGTGCAATTCATTTATCAAGACACTTACATCTCGCTTGATCCCCGCATAAAAGACAAGTGTTTCTTCCCACCATCCATCAGATCGAAAATATTCTTGAATAGCATTAACCACGCGCTCAGTAGTGATATCCTGCGCAAGCTCTTCAGCAGCCAAATATTCCTGGATAGAAAAATGGAAAAACCCAAATTCTTCCCGTGATAACGGAATAATAATGCAATCTCTAATCAAATCATCCAGGAAATCTAAAGAGGTTCTATGGTCAATAAAACTTGCTGGTATAGAATTGGTCACTAGAGTTACGAATTCATTCTTTGTAAAAGATCTCTTCTTCATAGAGTAGAGAGCGTATGCTGTTCTTCTTAGAATAGCCAGCCTTAGATCTACTTCTTGAATCGTCTGAGGTCTTTCAACTCCCTTCGCAAAATCCCAATCACCCGTGAGAAGTTTTACGAGAACACGATAAATCTCCTCTTTTCTTTTTGGAAGTCTCTCTGGTCCAATATATTGGGACAGAATTGTTATAAGTGTGAGCAGCAATGGAGATTGGGCAAGATTAAACAAGTCAGGCGTCTTTTCCAAAACGGTTAATAATTGATCCGCCCCTGATGGTTTGCGCCACGGAAATCGTTCAATAAATGCCTTTATCTGAGAAGAACTAAAGGGCAATAAGGCGACTGGCGTTAATCCAGGAACATATGGAGGAATAATAGATGGTCTTGAACTTAGAATAATGTTGGTTTCACTATTTTCAGGAGCAGTGCACCATTCTAGTATTCTCTCCCGAAGATTTGATGACTCAATTTCATCGAAACCATCAAGTACCCAATTAACTTCTTCAACTGGGAAGTTTTCAAGGCTGTGAAATGATTCTCTCGCAGCGTCAGCAATAATTTTGGTGACCTTGTGGTTTCTTTCATCCCGTGCTGTACTAAGGAAAGCGAGAACAGGAAGTTTTTGTGACGGATCATCTTTCATCTTACGAGCCATCTCATGGCAAAGCCGCTTTGAAAGAGTAGTTTTCCCCATTCCAAGGGCCCCTCGAAAAACAAGCCTTGGTATACTAGAGGCAAGAGTTAATGCATCAAAAGTTATCCTATTGTTGTGAATGATAAAGTAAAGTGGGCCCACTTGGAAGGTTCGCGATAATGTAAAATGGACCCACCCCCATTCAATGATCCTGTATGATCGGTTGGACCGAGATACAGGAGGAAGGAGATGGTGGGAGT